>NZ_VISV01000018.1:0-183459 GCF_007827615.1 Streptomyces sp. CNZ287
CGCCGCGAACATATCCTTCAACCGCGCCGCCCCGTCCAGCAGCGAATACTGCGTGTGCACATGCAGATGCGTAAAAGGCGGCTTGGCCACGACGGCTCCTCCCACAACGGGACGTTGTCAGCAGCGCCATCAAATCCCCAGGTCGCGTGCCATTTCAAACAACGAATCCGCCTGGACGGACAACCCTGCGTTGTACCGGAGTGATTGCTTCAGCATGGGAGCACGCACCGGGCCGCGGGGCGGGGCACCGCACGGAAGCCGGTCGCCCCACCCCGTCCGGACCCATGACCGCGAGGCCGCCTCTGCGGAACAACGGACGTTCGTTCGCGTCGCGACCCGATCCGACCGTGGCCCGCTCGGATCCGGCCACGCCCGGCGGGAACCGCCGCCGCCGACCGCCCGGTTGCGGGGGTTTTGCCCCGGCCGTACGACGGCCGGGGCACCTGACCTGGTGCCGGACAGGCAACGATTCGGCCGCATCGGTCCCGGATGGGCCGGTCCTTGCCTAGCCTCACGGGAGTGGGGCCGGCCGCGACGGGGGCCGTATCTCCGCGCCGTCCGAGGTGCAGAGCCGACCAGCGGCTGGAGTAGCGAGTAGCGCATGACCGACCGGAAGTTGCCGCATCACCGCACGCTCAACGCGCTGCCGTACGCAGTCATGGGCTGCGTCGCGATCGTGGACGTCACCGCGGGACCCGGCGTCGGGTTCCTCCCCCTGGTCTCGCTCGGGCCGGCCTTCGCTGGCCTGGTCGGCGGCTGGCAGCGCACGGTGTTCGTCGGCGGGATCGCGCTGGTGCTCTGCGTCCTGCTGGGCATCTCCGACGTGATGTTCGAGTCGCGGCGCGGCTACGTGGCCCTGCTGTCCGTCGTCGGCGTCACGGTGGCCGCGCTGCTCGCGGTGCGGATGCGGCATCGCCGCGAGGAGGAACTCGCCAGCGTGCGGTCGATCGCCGAGGTGGCGCAGCGCGTGCTGCTGCGCCCGGTGCCCCGCAGCGCGGGGCGGCTGCGGGCGGCGGTCTCGTACACCTCGGCGGTGGCGGAGGCGCGGATCGGGGGCGACCTGTACGAGGTGGTGACCTCGCCGGCGGGCGTCCGGCTGATCGTCGGGGACGTACAGGGCAAGGGCCTCGAGGCCGTGGAGACCGCGGCGGTGGTGCTCAGCGCCTTCCGTGAGGCGGCGTATGACGAACCGGACCTGACGGCCGTCGGGGAGCGGCTGGAGCGGGCGCTCGACCGGCAGCTCGACGGCGAGAAGTTCGTCACCGCCATACTCGCCGAGGTGGGCTCCGGCCAGGAGGTGACGCTGCTCAACTTCGGGCACCCCGCGCCGCTGGCGGTGCGCCATGACGGCGACGTCCGCTATCTCGCTCCGCCGCAGCGGGCTTTACCACTCGGTCTCGGGGAGCACGGCGTCGCCCAGCCGCAGCCGCACACGGCGGGGTTCGCGCCCGGAGACCAACTGCTGTTCTACACCGACGGCGTCACCGAGGCCCGCGACCGTGCCGGGGCCTTCTACCCGCTGGAGCAGCGGGCCGGGCTGCTCAAGGACCCCGACCCGGAGGGGGCGCTGACCGCGCTGCGCCAGGACGTGATCGAGCACGCCCGGGCGCCGCTGCACGACGACGCGGCGATGCTGCTGCTGCGCTACCGGGACGGCTGACGGCTCGTCAGCCGAGGCGGCGGGCGATCCGCAGCTCGGTGAGGTAGCGCTTGACGATCCGGCCGCCGTGCCGCCCGTCGATCAGGCCGGCGAGGCAGGCGAGCAGCGCGTCCCTGGCCGGGGCGGGCAGGGCCCGGTGGCCGGAGTACGTGCGCAGCACGTCGAGGTACTCCGCGGTGGAGTACGGCAGCTCCCACTCGTACCGGTGGAAGACCGGCGCCGCGAAGCGCTCCTCGCCGCGGAGGTCGTCGCGGTCCTCGGGGACGGCGTCCGCGGGCCGCAGCCGCAGGCCCGGCGGGGTCGCCGGGTCGAAGCGCTCGTAGCAGTCCTGAGCCGCGGCGAAGAACTCCTCGCTGCCGCCGGCCACATGGTGGGTGCGGATGGTCGCCAGCACTCCGCCGGGGCGCAGCGCGTCCGCCGACTTCGGCACCCGGACCGCGGGGTCGACCCAGGCGAACGCGGTGGCGGCGAGCACCACGTCGAACGGTTCGGGCGGCAGCGGCCACTCCTCGAACACCGCGTTCTCGACCCGCACGTCCGGGAACGCGGCGAGGTTGCGGCGCGCCACCCGCGCCATGCCCGCGCCCAGCTCCACCGCGGTCACCCGGCAGCCGCGCTCGGCGACCGGCACGGTGGCCTGCCCGGTGCCGCAGCCGATCTCCAGCACCCGGCAGCCGGGACCGAGGCCGCCGGGCGCGGCGGCGTCGAGGTCGTCGTACATCTCCCCCGGGTAGCGGGGCCGGGCGCGGTCGTAGAGCTCCGGCGCCTCGGTGAAGGTCGCCCGCAGGCGCTCGCGTTCATCGTCCGTCACCGCCCCACCTTATGATCGACTTCCTTGCCCGTGCATCGTCATTTCGCGGCATCCGCCACCGGGAGGAACGGCCCTTGATCCGACGCGAGAGCTACTGCGGCGGCCGGCTGGTGAAGGAGGTCGGGCAGGTGCGCGACGGCCGCGCGCCCTCGGACTCAGCGGCGCCGGGCGGTGACGGGCCCGCGCTGTGGCTGCTGGACGGTGAGCGCGTGGAGCCCGCTGAGGCGGAGGCGTTCTGGGTGGTGTGGACCTCGGTCCGGCGGCGGCATCCGCTGGACGAGACGGCGCGGAGCTGGCCGGTGGTCACGATCGGGTGCGCCATCGCGCTGTGGCTGGTGACGATGGTGCTGACGCAGTCCGGGTGAGGGCGTACGGACCGGGCGCCGGGCGCTCAGTCGTCCTCGTCGCCTTCGACGTCCTCGCCGTGGCCGTCGTCGCCGTGGCCGTCGTCGCCGTCGCTGCCGCCGCCGCTGGTGCCGTGGTCGCTCCGGGCGCCGTCGCCGAAGTGCTTCTCGCAGAAGCCGGCGACGGCCTCCTCGCCGCCGGCCTCGCGGACGAGCCGGTTCCAGGACCTGTTGTCGTTGACCGGACCCTCGCCGTCGCGTTCGGCGAGGAACTTCTCGCACTGCCGCCGCACCGCGTTGCCCGGCGCGCCCTGCTCCTCGCCCTGGCCGGAGCCGCCCTGGCCGGCGTCCTCGTCCCGCGTACCGTCCGGCCCGGCGGCGCCGTCAGCGCCGTCGGCGCCGCCGCCGGGCGCGGTGCGGGTGTCCGGCTCGTCGCGTCTGCCCTCGGGTCTCTCCTCCAGCCGGCTGCCGCCCGCGGACGCGGCGCCCTCGTCGGCGTAGTCGCCACCGGTGCGGTCCGTTTCCGGGGTGGCCGTCGGCGAGACGGCGGGTCCCGTAGAGGGGCCGGGAGCGTCGGGCGGCGTTCGCAGGATCGCGCCGGCCCCGAGCGCGACACCGCCGAGCACGCAGCCGGCCGCGGTGACCGCGGCGGCGGTGCGCAGGCGCCGCAGCCGCCGGGGCGTGCGGTGTACGGGGGCGGCGCCCGCGGACGCCGGCGCGAGCCGCACCACCGGCTCGACGGGCACCCGCCGTCCCGGCACGCGGGCCTCGCAGCCGGGGCGGGAACCGTTGGCGGCCCGGCCGTTCGCCGCCCGGCCGTTGGCGGCCTCCTCGCCGCGGGCCGGTCCCGCCGGTCCCACCGCATCCGCGGCGCGGGCTGCGCGGAAAGCGGCCAGCGCCGCCTGCTCCCCCGGCAGTTCGGTGTCGAGCGCCGGGCGGGCGGCGCGGGCCGCGGTGTCCAGCAGCGCGGCCAGCCGCTCGGCGGTGTCCCGGTCGGCGGGCGGCAGCACGGGCCCGGCGTCCAACTGCTCGCCGGCGATCAGCCGCTCGGCGGCGCGCTGGTCGAGCCAGGTGTTCCGGTCGTCGTCGCCCATCACATACCCCTGAGCATCCACGTGGCCGTGCAGGTCGCGTCCTCTGCCGGTGCGCCGGCCGGACAGGCGCCGACCGCGGCATCGCCGAGCTGGTCCGCCAGCAGGCGCAGACCGCGCAGGGTGGCGGAGCGGGCCGCGGCGGGGCTCGTGCCGAGCACGTAGGCGGCCCGCTCGGCGTCCAGCCCCACGATCACCCGCAGCGCGACGGCGTCGGCTTCCGCGCGCGGCAGCCAGGCGATCAGGGCAAGGCTACGCCCGCCCTCCGGCCGCCCCGGGACCCCCTCGGGGCGCGGGCCGCCGCCGGAGTCCCGCGGACCGGGGCCGGGGCGGTCGCGGAGGTGCGTGAGCGCGCGCGTGCGGGCGATGCGGGCGCACCAGGCGCGAAAGCCCGGGGCGTCACCGTCGAACGCGCGCAGATCGCGTGCGATGTCCTGCCAGGCGCCCGCGGTGACCTCCTCGGCGTCGCCGTCGCCCGCGGCGTCGCCGACGAGGGTGCCGACGTAGCGGACGAGGCAGGGGTGCAGGGATCTGTACAGGCGCACGAACGCGGTTTCGTCGCCGACCCGTGCGGCGCGTATCGCCTCCGCGAGCGGTGCGTCAGCTTCCGCCATGCCCGGTCAGCCCGTCCGTGGCCCGCTGGCCGGGCGCACACAGAACGGATCCATTCGGTAAGCACCCCCCAGGTGCCGGTTGATCGGGAGGCCGACCAGAAGCCTTCGCTGTCCGCCCGCGCGGAAGAGCACGCTACGGCCCGCCGTGCGATCGCGTCCAGTCCGCGGACACCCGGCCACACCGCTGGGGACGTAAGGGAGTTCTTGCACCGAATAGGTCGGGTGCGGGACTGTCGCCCGGTTGATCACCGATCTTCGTCCGATCGCCCGCGGCCGCCGCCGAGACCGTCGAGGAGCTGGCGTACGAGGGTGGCGGCGAGGTTCTCGGCGAGCGGGGCGTGGCCGAAGAGCAGCCGGTGGTAGACGGGCGCGAAAAGCTGGTCGAGGGCGGCCGCGACATCGGTGTCCGGCCGCAGTTCGCCGCGGGCCACGGCGTCGTGGAGCAGCCGGGCGCAGGCGGCGCGGCGCGGGCGCACCCACCGCTCGTCGAGTGCGGTACGGATACCGGGGTCGGCCTGCGCGGCGGCGGCGAGGTCGGCCACCAGGGGCCCGGCGGCGGTGTCGCGGAAGACCCGGACGAGCGCGCCGGCCTCGGCGGCGAGGGCGTCGGCGAGGCTCGCGCCGGCGGCCGGCCCGGCGGGCGGGTCCCCGGTGACGTGCGCCAAGCTGTCGAGCATCACGTGCCCGCGCGTGGGCCACCACTTGTAGACCGTCGACTTGCTGACCCGCGCCCTGGCGGCGATCGCCTCCATGGTGACCGCCTGCACCCCGCCGGCCACCAGCAGTTCCGTGGCGGCGGCGAGCACCGCGGCCCTGGCCCGCTCGCTGCGCGGCCGGCCCCGCGGCGCGCGCGGCCCGCCCGTTTCGCCCATGCCCGCCTCCGGCGTCCGCCTTATACTGAACGCACCGTACGATAAAGGGAAGGAGCACGTGTGCCCAGCGTCCCGGTCCGCAGGCTCAACGACGGTACGAAGCTCCCCGCACTCGGCCTCGGCACGTACCCGATGGACGACGCAGAGGCCGAGCGGGCGGTCGCCACCGCCCTGGAGACCGGCTACCGGCTGGTCGACACCGCGCTCAACTACGGCAACGAGAAGGGCACCGGGCGCGGCATCGCCCGCAGCGGCGTGCCCCGCCAGGACGTCGTGGTCACCACCAAGCTCCCCGGCCGCCACCACGGCTACGAGGAGACGCTCGCCTCCTTCGAGGAGTCCCGCAGGCGGCTGGGCGTGGGCTACGTCGACCTGTACCTGATCCACTGGCCGCTGCCGCGCGTGGACCTGTACACCGACTCCTGGCGCGCGATGGTCAAGCTGCGCGAGGAGGATCTCGTACGCTCCATCGGCGTCTCCAACTTCACCGTCGCCCAACTCGACCGGCTGGAGCGGGAGACGGGCGTGCTGCCGGCGGTCAACCAGATCGAGCTGCACCCGCACTTCCCGCAGGAGGAGCTGCGCTCGTACCACGCCCGGAAGGGCATCGTCACCCAGAGCTGGAGCCCGCTGGGCCGCGGCACCGACGTGCTGCGCGACGCGTCGATCGCCCGGGTGGCCGAGGCGCACGGCGTGACGCCCGCCCAGGCGGTGCTGCGCTGGCACACGCAGCTCGACGCCGTGCCCATTCCGAAGTCCGCGGACCCGGTACGGCAGCGGGAGAACCTCGACGTCTTCGGCTTCGAGCTGTCGGCCGCCGAGATGGCCGCGGTCGCCGGCCGGCCGCAGCGGCGCGTGGGCGGCGACCCGGACGCACACGAGGAGTGGTGACCCGCGGTCCGTCCGGGACGGCGCCGCGCAGCCGAGCAACGACACGAGGAGTCCGCAAGGTGAAAGCTGCAGTACTGGGAACGGGCGTGATGGGCGCCGGCATGGCGCGCTCGCTGCTCCGCGGCGGCGTCGAGGTGACCGTGTGGAACCGCACGCCGGAGCGCGCGCGGCCGCTCGCCGCCGACGGCGCGCGGGTCGCGCCGAGCGCGGCGGAGGCGGTGCGCGACGCCGACGCGGTACTGATCGCGCTCTACGACGCGGACGCCGTGCTCACCGTCCTGGGGGACGCGCTGGAGGCGTCGCCCGAGGACACCGTGTGGGTGCAGACGGCCACCGTCGGCCCCGAGGGGACCCGCATGGCCGCCGAGCTGGCCGCGGGGGCGGGGCGCACGCTGGTGGAGGCCATGCTGCTGGGCACCAGGCAGCCCGCGGAGACCGGCCGGCTGACGCTGCTGACGGCGGGCGACCCGGCCGTCTTCGCCCGGATCGAGCCGCTGACGGCGGCCATCTCGGTGAAGACCGTGTGGACCGGTCCCGAGGTCGGCGCGGGTACGGCGCTGAAGCTGGCGTGCAACGCCTGGATCGCCTCGATCACGGCGGCGGCGGCCCAGTCGCTCGCCCTGGCCGGTGCGCTCGGGCTGGACCCGAAGCTGTTCCTCACGGCCATCGAGGGCGCGCCCGCGGACTGCGGGTACGCGCACGCGAAGGGCGAGGGGATGCTCGCGGGCTCGTACGAGCCGCAGTTCGCGCTCGACGCCGCGCTGAAGGACGTCGACCTGATCGACGGCGCGGCCCGCGGCGCGGGGGTCGACACGACGCTGCTGGCGGCGCTGCGCGGGCTGTACGGGCAGGCGTCGGCGGCGGGGCACGGCCGCGAGGACCTGGCGGCGGTGTACACGAGCTTCGGCGGGCCGGGCGGCACGGGAAGCTGAGCGGCGCCCCGGGCCGGAGCGGGCACGGGCGGCGCCGGTACGGGCCCGGCGTGGCCGCCGTACGGGCCGGTCCCCGGGAGGCGCGGCGCCGCTGCCCGCCCGGCGGCCGGGGGCCGGCCCCGTACCAGCCGGGCGGGCGTGGCGGTGGCCGGTGCTCAGCCGCCGTAGACGGTGGCCTCCTTCGCGGTGGCCGCGATGCCGTCCTGGCCCTGGAAGAAGCGCCGCCCCCAGTCGGTCAGCGCGGCCGGGTCGAAGTTCCGCACCATGTCGAGGTATTCGACGCCGCCACCGTTGCCGCTGTACGACCAGCCCAGATAGCCGAGGCCCAGTTCCCGGGTGAGGCGCATGATGGCGTCCTCGTCGGGGTTACCGTCGGAGTGGTCGTGCCCGAACTCGCCGACGGCGATGGGCAGTCCGGCCTCGGTGAACGACGTCAGGTAGTCCTCGATCTCCGCGGCGGTGTCGTAGACGCCGTACATGTGGATCGAGAAGAGCGTGTCGCCCTGCGGGTCGGAGTCGGCGACGGCGCGCGCGTTGGTGCGCATGGTGTTCGTCCAGTCCTGGCCCCAGTTGGGCGCGTCGGCCATCAGGGTGTGCCGCAGTCCTGCGGCGCGCAGCCTGGCGATGGCGCCCCGGGTGTCGGCGGTCCAGCGCTCGTAGCCCTGGTTGCCGTGCGGCTCGTTGCCGAGGTTGACGATGACGTAGTCCTCCTCGCCGACGAGGGCGTCGCGGACGCTGATCCAGTAGTCGGCGGCGCGGTCGAGGGAGACGGCGGCGTCCTCCTCGCCGTAGCCGGTGGTGTCGTGCACCTCCAGCACGCAGATCAGGCGGTTCGCCTTGCACTGGGAGACAACGTTGTCGACGTCGGCGGTGTCACTGCGCGGCCAGCGGTCGCCGGTGGCCAGGACCACGCGCACGCTGTTCGCGCCCAGTTGCTTGATCTCGCGCAGCGAGTCCAGCTCGCCGGTGTACCAGGCGTGCGGGTGGTTCACGCCGCGCAGCACGAAGTCGTTGCCGTTGCCCTCCAGCAGCCGTCCGCCCTCGGTGTGCAGCCCTGCGGCCGCGCCGGCGGGCTCGGCCTGCGCGCCGGGGCCGAACCCGGCGACGGCGGCGGCCAGGCCGAGCAGGGCGGCGAGCAGGGCGCGTCCGGTACGGGTCCCGCCGCGCCGGCGGCGTCCGCGAGCGGTGGGGGGTGTGGTTCTCGGTGCGCTCATGTGCGGCTCCTCGCAAGTCGGTTGACGCGGAATCTGGGAGCGCTCCCATACACCCACTCGGGGCGGCGCGCGTCAAGGCCCGCCGCAGCGGGCGCCGCCCGCGGCCGTCCGCGTACGGACGGAACGCGCCGCGCGCCGCCGTCGCGGCCGGTAGCGTTCCCGAAGAGATCCCCGGGCCCGATCGAGGAGCCGAGCATGGCGCAGCCGGAGCGCACCGCCGACCCCGGGCCGGGCGCGGAGCCCGCCGGCCTCGTGATCGAGGGCTGCACCGCGCTGGTCCACGGACCCGGCGGCGAGGTGGACTTCGCCGAGGACGCCGGGATCGTGATCAGGAACGGCGCCGTCGCGGCGGTGACGACGGCGGCCGGGGCCGCGCGGGTGCCGGCGGCCGAGCGCATCGACGCCCGCGGCCAGGTCGCGATGCCGGGGCTGGTCAACTGCCATACGCACGCGCCGATGGTCTTCCTGCGCGGGTTCGCCGAGGACGTGCCGGTCGAGGAGTGGTTCGACGACTGGATCTGGCCGGTGGAGAGCAACCTCACCGACCGGGACGTGGAGCTGGGCGCGCTGCTGGCCTGCGCCGAGATGATCCGCGGCGGCGTGACGACGTTCGCCGACCACTACTTCGCCATGGACCGGGTCGCCGACGCCGTCACGGCCACCGGGCTGCGCGCGGTGCTGGGCCTGGCGTACTTCTCCTCCCAGGGCGCCGAGGGCCGCGAGCGGTCACTGGACTTCGCACTGCGCCGCGCCGGCGGCGCGGACGGGCGGATCACCACGTGCCTGGCACCGCACGCGCCGTACACCGTGACGGACGACGACCTGGCGGCCACCGCCCGGCTGGCGCGGGAGCACGGGCTGCTGGTCCATCTGCACGCCGCGGAGAACCGGGAGCAGACAGAGGCCAGCCTCGCCCGGCACGGCCGTACGCCGATCGAGGTGCTCCGGTGCTGCGGACTCCTCGACACCGGCGTGCTGATCGCGCACGGCACGGGGCTCACGGACGCCGACATCGAGCTGCTGGGCCGGGCGCCGGCCGCCGGGGTGGCGACCGCGCCGCGCGGTTATCTGAAGTTCGGCTGGGACACCACGCCCGTGCGCGCGCTGCGGGCGGCCGGCGTGCCGGTGGGGCTGGCGACCGACGGGGCCGCGTCCAACAACACGCTCGACGTCTGGGAGAGCATGGCGCTCACCGCGCTGGTGCAGAAGTCCGCCGAGCGGGACGCCACCTGGGCGACCGCGCGCCAGGTGCTGCACCACGCGACGACCCAGAGCGCGCGGGTCGTCGGTCTCGGCGACCGGGTGGGTTCGCTGGCGCCCGGCCGCCGGGCCGACGTGATCCTGGTCGATCTGACGGGGCCGCACACGCAGCCCGTGCACGACCTCGCCGCCACCCTGGTACACAGCGCCCGCGCCGGCGACGTGCGCACGACGATCGTCGACGGCCGGGTCCTCATGCGCGACCGGCGGCTGCTCACCGTCGACGTGCCGGAGGTCGCGGCCGAGCTCGCGCCGCGCCTCGCGGCGCTGACCGAGCGCGGCCACGGCCGCCGGATCCAGAGCTACCGTACGTAGGCCCGCGGGGCTACCGCGCGGCGTCGGGCGTGGTGACGCGGACGTAGTCCACGACGAGCTGCTGCGGGAAGGACGTGCTGCCGTCCGGGTCCCCCGGCCAGTAGCCGCCGACCGCGAGGTTGAGTATCAGGAAGAACGGCTTGTCGAAGACCCACCTCTTGCCGCCGAGGTCGGCGGGCGTGCGCGTCTGGTAGACGGTGCCGTCGACGGACCAGGTGATCTCGTCCGGCGACCAGTCGACGGCGAAGGTGTGGAACCCGTCGGCGAACGCCTCGCCGCCCGGCAGCGAGTAGCCGGCCCCGATGCCGCCGGAGCCGGAGTAGTCGGGACCGTGGATCGTGCCGTGGACGGTGCCCGGCTCGAAGCCGACGTTCTCCATCACGTCGATCTCGCCGCTGGCCGGCCAGCCGACCTGGCCGATGTCGTCGCCGAGCATCCAGAACGCGGGCCACATGCCCTGCCCGCGCGGCAGCTTCATCCGCGCCTCGACGTGGCCGTACGTGGTGGTGAAGCGGCCGGAGGTGTTGAGCCGGGCGGAGGTGTACTCGCACCGGCCGTACCAGCACTGGTAGTCGCCGGGGTTCTCCTTGCGCGCGGTGATGACCAGGTTCCCCTGGCCGTCCAGCGCGGCGTTGGCGTTGCCCGCGGTGTAGTACTGCCGCTCGTGGTTGTTGACGTTGTCGCCGGTCTCGGTCAGCCACTTGCCGCCGTCGACGGCGGAACCCGCGGGGCCGTCGAAGTCGTCTTCGAAGGTCACAGCCCGGGCGCCGTCCGGTGCGGCGCCGGCAGAGCCGGGTGTCCAGCTCAGCCCGGCGCAGACGGCCGCGAGCAGCAGGACGGCGGGCGTACGGCGACGCCGTTTGCTCCGTGATGTCATGAAGGTGCGCCTCGATCCTCTGGTGGGGGGTTGCCGACCGGTGGAACGCCGCGGGTGCCGGGCGTCCCGACTGGTCAGCCGGGTATCGAGCTTGGTCCAGACCTGTTTCGGTGCGAAAGTGAACTCCTTCGCGCGGGCGCCGTCAATGGATCCGGCGGATCCCGCCGTGTTCACCTCCCGAAGGGAACGGGGCCCGAACCCACGCCCGTTGCCCAACCGGGCACCGAACGGGCACGTGTCCCGGCCGGGGCGGGCACGCCCGGCGTGCGCCGGAAGCGGCCGACCGCCGCTCCCCAGCGGCGATACGGCGGTGAAAGCGGGCACAGTCGGTCACGACGTGCGCTGCAGGAAGCCTGGCCGGTGGGTTCCGCCGCCGGTAGAAATGCCTTCGGAAGCCCGAACGGGCAGGGCTTCACCACTCCGAAACAACACCCCCCACAGCCAAACCGCGAAGGCAGGTGGTCGTCGTGGACGGAGAAGAACGCAGACGGGTCATCCTGGAGACCGCTCGGCGCACCGGCAAGGTGGACGTCGCCAAGCTGGCCGCAGACCTGGGTGTCTCCCGGGAGACCGTGCGGCGTGACCTGACGCTCCTGGAGGACCACGGGCTCGTCCGGCGCACGCACGGCGGCGCGTATCCGGTGGAGAGCGCGGGGTTCGAGACCACGCTCGCGTACCGCACGACGATGCACGTGCCGGAGAAGTCGCGCATCGCCGCCGCGGCGGCGGAGCTTCTCGGCGACGCCGAGACGGTCTTCATCGACGAGGGCTTCAACCCCCAGCTCATCGCCGAGGCGCTGCCGCGGCCCCGCCCGCTGACCATCGTCACGGCCTCGCTCGCCACCGCGAGCGCCCTGGCCGGGGACGACCGGGTCACGGTGTTACTGCTCGGCGGCCGGGTGCGCGGCAGCACGCTGGCCACCGTGGACCACTGGACGACCAGGATGCTCGCCGGCTTCGTCATCGACCTGGCGTACGTCGGCGCCAACGGCATCTCCCGCGCCTACGGGCTGACCACCCCGGACCCGGCGGTCAGCGAGGTGAAGGCGCAGGCCATGCGGGTGGCCCGGCGGAAGGTCTTCGCCGGGATCCACACCAAGTTCGGCGCGGTGAGCTTCTGCCGCTTCGCCGAGGTCTCGGAGTTCGATGTGATCATCACCGACACCGGGCTGCCCGCCGCGGAGGCCCACCGGTATTCGCTGCTCGGCCCGCAGGTCATCAGGACCTGACGGGACCGGCACCCGTTCCGCACGTCCGCTCACCACATCCCATACCCGTGTACGCCCCGCCTTCCCGGACGAGTACCGAGCCGGGTGGCCCGGCTCCGTACGCCCCAATTCCCGCCCCCGACCCTCTTTGGGAGCATGCGATGCTCACTCCGACCCGCAGCAAGCGCACCATCCGCACCCTCGTGCCCGTGGCCACCGCCGCGGCCCTGCTCGCCGCGTGCAGCGGCGCGGGGGGCGGCGGCAGCTCCGGGGGCGACGATTCCGTCAACGTCGTCATGGTCAACAACCCGCAGATGGTCGAGCTGCAGAAGCTGACGGCCAAGCACTTCACGAAGAAGACCGGCATCGAGGTGAACTTCACCGTGCTGCCGGAGAACGAGGTCCGCGACAAGATCAGCCAGGACTTCGCCAACCAGGCGGGCCAGTACGACGTGGCCACCATCAGCAACTTCGAGGTGCCCTTCTTCGCCGAGAACGACTGGCTGCTGCCGCTGGACGAGTACGCCGCGGACGACGCGAAGTTCGACCAGGAGGACGTCCTCGCGCCGATGCGCGAGTCGCTGACGGCCGAGGACGGCAAGCTGTACGCCGAGCCCTTCTACGGCGAGTCGTCGTTCCTCATGTACCGCAAGGACGTCTTCGCCGACAACGGCCTGAAGATGCCCGACAAGCCCACCTGGCAGCAGGTCGCCGACCTCGCCGCCGAGGCGGACGGCGCCGAGCCCGGCATGAAGGGCATCTGCCTGCGCGGCCTGCCCGGCTGGGGCGAGGTCATCGCGCCGCTGACGACGGTGGTCAACACCATGGGCGGCACCTGGTTCGACGAGAACTGGGAGGCGCAGCTCACCTCACCCGAGTTCACCAAGGCGGCGAAGTTCTACGTCGACCTCGTCCGCGAGCACGGCGAGGCCGGCGCGGCCCAGTCCGGGTACGCCGAGTGCCTGAACAACCTCACCCAGGGCAAGACCGCCATGTGGTACGACGCCACCGCGGCCACCGGCTCGCTGGAGGCCGAGGACTCCCCCGTCCGCGGCAAGATCGGCTACGCGCCGGCACCCGTCGACAAGACCGAGTCCTCCGGCTGGCTCTACACCTGGGCGTGGGGCGTGCAGAAGGCGTCGGAACGGCCGGAGAGCGCCTGGAAGTTCATCTCCTGGGCGTCGAGCAAGGAGTACGAGGAGCTGGTCGGCAAGGAGCTGGGCTGGGCCAACGCGCCCGCGGGCAAGCGCGCGTCGACGTACTCCAACCCGGACTACCTGAAGGCCGCGGGATCCTTCGCCGACATCACCCGCGAGGCGATCGAGGGCGCCGACCCGCGCGACCCGGGCACCCAGCCGCGGCCCGCGCCCGGCATCCAGTTCGTCGGCATCCCCGAGTTCTCCGATCTGGGCACCAAGGTCTCCCAGGAGATCAGCTCGGCCATCGCGGGCAAGCAGTCCGTGGAGGACGCGCTGGAGAACTCCCAGGAACTGGCCGAGGAGGTCGGCGGGGAGTACCGGGACCGATGAGTACCCCGACCGCCGTACGCACCGAGCGCCCGGCGCCGCGCTCGGGCCGGCCGGCACCCCGCCGGCCGGGCCGCGGGGCCCGGGCCTGGGCCACCCGCGCGCCGCTGCTGCCGGCGCTGGTGTTCCTGATCGCCGTCACGCAACTGCCGTTCGTGGCGACGCTGGTGATCTCCCTCTTCGACTGGAACTCGCTCCGCCCCGACGACCGCAGCTTCACCGGGCTCGACAACTACAGCCAGGTGGCGAGCGACGAGGGCCTGCGCGAGTCGGTGGTGACCACGGCGGTGCTGACCGCCGCGGTCGTGCTGGTCAGCGTGGTGCTCGGGCTGCTCATCGCGCTGCTGCTCGACCGGACGTTCCCCGGCCGCGGGGTGGTGCGCACGCTGCTCATCGCGCCGTTCCTGCTGGTGCCGGTCGCGGCCGCGCTGCTGTGGAAGCACGCGCTCTACAACCCCGAGTACGGCCTCTTCAACGGCGCCCTCACCTGGGTCGCGGAGCTGTTCGGCGACGACACGCCACCGCAGCCGGACTGGGTGTCGGACATGCCGCTGATCGCTGTCGAGGCCGCGCTGATCTGGCAGTGGACGCCGTTCATGATGCTGATCCTGCTGGCCGGGCTGCAGAGCCGGCCGACGGAGATGGTCGAGGCCGCCAGGCTCGACGGTGCCACCAGCTTCCAGATCTTCCGCTACCTCACGCTGCCTCATCTGCGCCGCTATCTCGAACTGGGCGTGCTGCTGGGCTCGGTGTACATCGTGCAGAACTTCGACGCGGTGTTCACCATCACCTCGGGCGGGCTGGGCACCGCCAATCTGCCGTACACGATCTACCAGACCTTCTACCAGGCGCACGAGTACGGGCTGGCCTCGGCCGCCGGCGTGCTCGTCGTCATCGGCTCCATCGTCATCGCGACCTTCGCGCTGCGCGTCGTGTCGTCCCTGTTCCGGGAGGAGGTGTCCCGCGCATGACCACGACCGTAGCGACGGCGGAGAAGCCGGCCCGCACCGGCCGCGCCGCACTGCCGCCCGCCCTGCGCAAGGCGCGGCGCCGCAGCGCCGGGCTCGGGCTGCTGGCCTGGCTCGTCGGCATCGCCTTCTTCCTGCCGGTGGCGTGGATGGTGCTCACCTCGCTGCACGCGGAGACCGACGCCGCCGCCAACCCGCCGGCGGTCGCCGCGTCGCTCACCCTCGACGGCTACCGCACGTTCTTCGGCTCCGGCGGCGGCCCCAGCCCGTGGCCGGCGCTGCTCAACTCGCTGATGGCGAGCGTGTTCTCGACCGTGCTGGTGCTCGCGCTGGCCCTGCCGGCCGCGTACGCGCTGTCCATCCGGCGCGTGCAGCGCTGGACCGACGTGCTGTTCTTCTTCCTCTCCACCAAGATGCTGCCGGTGGTCGCCGGGCTGCTCCCGATCTACCTCTTCGCCAAGAACACCGGGATGCTCGACAACATCTGGCTGCTCGTCCTGCTGTACACGTCGATGAACCTGCCGATCGCGGTGTGGATGCTGCAGTCGTTCCTCGCGGACATCCCCGTCTCGATCGTGGAGGCCGCGCAGATCGACGGGGCGAAGCTCACCACCGTGCTCACCCGGGTGATCGCCCCGGTCGCCGGGCCCGGCATCGCCGCCACCTCGCTGATCTGCTTCATCTTCAGCTGGAACGAGATGCTGTTCGCGCGGGTGCTCACGGGGGTGACGGCGGAGACCGCCCCCGTCTTCCTCACCCGATTCATCACCAGTCAGGGGCTCTTCCTCGCCCAGGTCTGCGCCGCCTCCGTCGTCATCTCCCTCCCGGTGCTCGCCGCCGGGTTCGCCGCCCAGGACAAGCTGGTCCAGGGCCTGTCCCTAGGAGCCGTCAAATGAGGGCCGCCGTCATCGAAGCCCCCGGCACGGTCACCGTGACCGACGTCCCCGACCCCTCCCCCGGCCCGCGCGAGGTCGTGGTGGACGTGGCGGCGTGCGGGCTGTGCGGAACCGATCTGCACATCCTGCAGGGCGAGTTCGCGCCCACGCTGCCGGTGGTGCCGGGGCACGAGTTCGCGGGCGAGGTCGTCGGCATCGGCCGCGACGTCACCGAGGTCGCGGTCGGCGACCGGGTCGCCGTCGACCCGTCGCTGTACTGCCACGAGTGCCGCAAGTGCCGTACGGGCCACGGCAACCTGTGCGAGCGGTGGGGGGCCATCGGCGTCACCGTCGCCGGCGGGGCGGCGGAGTACGCGGTCGCGCCGGTCGCCAACTGCGTCCGGCTCCCCGACCACGTGCGCACCCAGGACGCGGCGCTGATCGAGCCGCTGTCGTGCGCGGTCCGCGGCTACGACGTGCTCAACAGCAAGCTCGCCGCCCATGTGCTGATCTACGGCACGGGCACGATGGGGCTGATGATGCTGGAGCTGGCCAAGCGCACCGGCGCCGCGGCGGTCGACGTGGTCGACCTCAACCCCGAACGGCTCGCCACCGCGCAGAAGGTGGGATGCAGCCGGGCGGCTGCCACACCGGAGGAGTTCGGGCAGCCGGAGGGGTGGGACGTCGTCATCGACGCCACCGGCAACGCGGCGGCGATCCAGGACGGCCTGGGCCGGGTCGGGAAGGCCGGCACGTTCCTGCAGTTCGGGGTGGCGGACTACGCGACGACGGCGACCATCGAGCCGTACCGCATCTACAACCAGGAGATCACCATCACCGGTTCGATGGCCGTGCTGCACAGCTACGAGCGCGCGGCGGAGCTCTTCGCCGCGGACGTGCTCGACCCCGAGCTGCTCATCAGCGACCGGCTGCCGCTGGAGCAGTACCCGGCCGCCCTGGAGCAGTTCGCATCGGGGAAGGGCCGGAAGATCGTGGTGGTGCCGTAACCGCGGGGACGGGTGGGGGCGCCGTGTGAGACGAGTCTCAGGCAGCGCTCATATATGGCGATTCAGTATGCTACATCCGCAGTTGCCCGCTGGCAGACTGAGGATTCGTCGGCAGACCCCTCCACGCCACGGAAGGACGGCGAGGTCAGGTGGCCATGATGGACTGTCCGGCCTGCGGCAGGTGGCACGACGCGGGCGGCGCGCCCTGGTGCGCCGCCGCCGGCCGGCCCCCGGGCGCCCCGGCGGACGGCGGGCCCGTCCCGCTCCAGGAGCCGGGCCCCGCGGTGCCGGGGCCGGATCCGCGGGATCTGGAGCTGTTCGCCGAGGGCCGCGCGGCGTACCCGGACACCTCCCCGTACGCGCAGGTGCCAGCGGACGACGGCACGGTGGAGCACCCCGTCGTCCCCGGCCGTGCCCGGCACGGCAGGGGACGGCGCCGGCGCCCGCCCCGCGCGCGGCTCGCGGCCCTCGCGGCGGCCGGGGTGGCAGCGCTCTCCGGCGGGCTGGTCGCGGCGAACGTGCTCGGCGGTGACGGCAGGCCCGACGCCGACCGCGCCGACGAGCGCCCCGACGCCCCGTTCGGACCGCTGCCGACGAACTCCGCCGGCACGCCCGACGCCGGCACCCCGACGGCGGCGAGCCCGCCCGCCGCGCGGGCCGACGCGCCGGACCGCGCGCAGCGCTCCCGGCCCTCCACGGCCCCGCCGCCCGCTCCGACGGCGGACCCGACGACACCCGGGCCCAGCCCCGGCGGCAGCTCCACGGAGCCCGCCGGCCCGTCGTCGACCGCCTCGTCGCGGGCGAGGGTGTCGGCGCCGAGCGGCACCCCGTCGGGCTCGCCGTCCTCCTCCCCCTCCGGCTCGCCCACCCCGACGCCCACCGGCAGCGAGGGCGAGGAGGGCGAAGAGGAGCACGGCCGGACGGACGGGCAGGGCGACCGGCACCCGAACGGGTGAGCCCCGAGCCGCCGCGGGCGGTGCCCGCGGGGGTGTGCGGATGCGCGATCCCCGCGCGGAGGCGAGATTGGGGGCATGGCCGGTGCCCATCCGAGTGCGCCCCGCGACGGGCAGCTCGACGCGCTGCTGCTCGGCGCCCTCTTCGACCGGGCGCACTCCGCGCTGCTGGTCTTCGACTCCGAGCTGCGGCTGCTGCGCGCCAACGCCTCCGCGCGCCTGCTCCCCGGAGTGCCCGAGGAGCCGGCGGCGAAGGACGGGGACCGTACCGAGCGCAGCGCCCCGGCCGCCCAGGACGTGGGGGCGGTCGCCGACGGGGCCGAGCTGCAGCAACTGCTCCGGCACGTGCTCGTGTCCGGCGACCCGGTGCGCGGGGTGCGGATGGCCGGCGACGGCGACCGGGTGCTGTCGGTCTCCGCCTACCCGCTAGGCGGAGACGACGGAGACGGCGCCCTCGTGGCCGTGCTCGCCCATGTCCGCGACATCACCGAGCGCCGCCGGGCCCGGTCCCGGCTGGAACTGCTGTACGCCGCGGAGGCGCGCATCGGCGCGCTGCTCGATGTCGGCCGGGTTGCGCAGGAGCTGGCCGCGGTCGTGGTACCCGCCCTGGCGGACGCGGTGGTGGTCGACATCGCCGACTCGGTGTGGCGGGGCGAGCAGTCGGCGCCCGCGCAGGGCGTGGAGCAACTGGCCCTGCGGCGGGCGGCGGTAGTGCCGTCGGCGTACCGGGAGGAGGACGGCGTCGGCGCGCAGGTGCGCTACCCGTACGCCTCCCCGCAGTCCAGCGCGCTGACGGACCTGCGCCCGCGGCTCATCCAGCACCCGGCGCACCCCGGGCCGGCGGTCGGCGGCGACGGGGACCGGGGGCACTCCGTACCGGAGCCGGATCCCGCGGACGGCCCTCCGGGCGGGCAGGGCGCGCCCGTGACCCTGCCCGACGCCGCGGACGAGGCGCACTCGCTCATCCTCGTGCCGCTGACCGCGCGCGGCGCGCTCCTCGGCCTGGTGACCCTCTACCGCTCCGATCGCCCCACCCCCTTCGACGACGCCGACCTGCGGCTGGCCACCGAGGTCACCGAACTGGCGGCGGTGAGCGTCGACAACGCCCGCCGCCAGACCCGCACCCACACCACCGCCTCCGCCCTCCAGCGCAGCCTGCTGCCCGCGTACCTGCCGGAGAACAGCGCGATCGAGGCGGGCCTGGCGTACGTGCCGGGCACCTTCCCCGGCACGGGCGGCGCGGGCGGCGACTGGTTCGACGTCATCGGACTCTCCGGCGCCCGCGTGGCGCTGGTGGTGGGCGACGTCACCGGCACCGGGCTGCACGCCGCGGCGACCATGGGCCGGCTGCGCTCGGCGATCGACACCATGGCCGGCCTCGACCTGCCGCCGGACGAGCTGCTGACCCATCTGGACGGGCTGGTGTCCCGGCTGATGCAGGAGCCGCCCGACCCGTTCGCCGACCCGCAGCGAAACCCGCCGACGCCCGCGGCGACGTGCGTCTACGCCGTGCACGACCCCATCGCCATGCGGGTGACGCTGGCGCTCGCCGGGCATCCGCCGCCGGTCGTCGTCCGGACGGACGGCAGCAGCGAGGTCGTCGAGACGGCGACCGGGCCGGCGCTGGGCAGCGGCTCCGGCACGTTCGGCTGCGCGGAACTCGACCTGCCCGAGGGCAGCCTGCTCGCGCTCTACACGAACGGCCTGCTGCCCGAGCGGCCCGAGGAGTCGCTGGCCCGGCTGCGCCGGACGCTCGCCCTCCCGGGGCGCCCGGTGCAGGGCCTGTGCGACGCGGCCGTACGCGACCTGCTGCCCGCCCGGCCGAGCGACGACGCCGTGCTGCTGGCGGCCCGGCTCCGGGCGCTGCCGCCGGACCGCGTGGTCTCCGTACGGCTGCCGGTGGACCACTCCGCCCTCTCCGACGCCCGCGACCTGGTGCGCAGGCGGCTCACGGACTGGGGGCTGCGGGAGCTGACCCTGCCCACCGAACTCATCGTCAGCGAACTCCTCGCCAACGCGGTCCGGCACGCGCCCGGCCCCATCGGGCTCAAGCTCATCCTGCAGTCGGTGCTGACCTGCGAGGTCTCCGACACCAGCCGCGTCTCGCCGCATCTGCGGCACGCGACGAGCTACGACGAGGGCGGGCGCGGGCTGTTCCTCGTCGCCCAGCTCGCGAACCGCTGGGGTGTGCGGTACTCGCCCCGGGGCAAGGTCGTCTGGACTGAGCAGGAGATCCCGGGCAGTTGAGCATCGCTGTGATGTGGCTCACACCTTCTCGTTTCATGTCACATTCGGCCGCCAGTTCCTGTCCTTTAGGTGGGAGTGCACCAGGGAGGCAGGAGCAACCGCATGTCCGTAACCCAGACGGAAGACTCATCGCAGGGCGCGATGGGCACCCGTCCGCCCACCCGGGCGAAGTCCGGCGAGCGCCTCGCGGACTGGGCCGATGGCCGGCTCGGGATTCATGGCGCCGGGCGTAAGTACGCGAGAAAGGTCTTCCCTGACCACTGGTCGTTCCTCCTCGGTGAGATCTGCCTCTACAGCTTCATCGTCATCCTGCTGACGGGCGTCTACCTGACGCTGTTCTTCAACCCCTCGATGACCGAGGTCGTGTACGACGGCTCGTACGCTCCCCTGAACGGCGTGCGGATGTCCGAGGCGTACGCCTCCACGCTGGACATCTCGTTCGACGTGCGCGGCGGTCTGCTGGTGCGTCAGATCCACCACTGGGCTGCGCTCATCTTCGTCGTCGGCATGCTCGTCCACATGATGCGGCACTTCTTCACGGGCTCGTTCCGCAAGCCGCGTGAGATCAACTGGGTGTTCGGCTGGACGATGCTCTTCATCGGCCTCTTCGAGGGCCTGCTCGGGTACTCGCTCCCCGACGACCTGCTCTCCGGCACGGGCCTGCGGTTCGTGGAGGGCGCGACGATCTCCACGCCGGTGATCGGAACGTACCTCTCGTTCTTCCTCTTCGGCGGCGAGTTCCCGGGCCACGACATCATCCCGCGGTTCTACGCGCTCCATATCCTGGTGCTGCCAGGGCTGATGCTCGCCCTGCTGGTGGCGCACCTGATCCTGGTCTTCTACCACAAGCACACGCAGTGGGGCGGTCCCGGCAAGACCGAGAAGAACGTCGTCGGCGCGCCGTTCCTGCCCGTGTACGTGGCCAAGGCGGGCGGGTTCTTCTTCCTGGTCTTCGGCCTCGTCACCATCATCGCGGCCGTGGCGTCCATCAACCCGATCTGGAACGTGGGACCCTACCGGCCGGACCAGGTGTCGACGGGCGCCCAACCGGACTGGTATCTGGGCTTCGCCGAAGGCATGGTGCGCATCATGCCCGGCTGGGAGATCAACGCCTGGGGCCACACGCTCTCGCTCGGGGTGTTCATCCCGATCGCCCTCTTCCCGCTCATGCTGGTCGTCATCGGCGCGTACCCGTTCATCGAGGCGTGGGTCACGGGAGACAAGCGGGAGCACCACCTGCTCCAGCGGCCGCGCAACGTGCCCGTGCGGACGGCGCTCGGCACCTCGTGGCTGTCGCTGTACGCCCTGTTCCTCATCGGCGGCGGCAACGACATCTTCGCCACGCACTTCCACGTCTCGGTGAACAACGTCACCTGGGCGCTGCGGATCGCGGTGTTCGTGGTCCCCGTGCTCACCTTCATCCTCACCAAGCGCATCTGCCTGGCGCTGCAGCGGCGCGACCGCGACAAGGTGCTGCACGGCCGCGAGACCGGCATGATCAAGCGGCTGCCGCACGGCGAGTACATCGAGGTGCACGAGCCGCTGTCGCAGGCGGAGCTGCACAAGCTCACCTCGCACGAGCAGCCGCAGCCGTACGAACTCGGCCCGGAGACCGACGCCAACGGCGTCCGCCGGCCGCCGGCCGGCATCACCAACCGGGTGCGGGCCAAGCTGGCGCACGCCATGTTCGGCCCCCACACGCGCGTCCCGAAGCCGACCATCGAGGAATACCGCGCGGTCGCACACGACCACGAGCACGCGGAGCTGCCGGCCGGCAGCGGGTCCCGCGAGCTCGAATCCGCGGACGAGAGCCCGGGCGGCCCCTCGTCCGGATGAGGTACGGCCCCCCGACGGCCCTCATCCGAGACTGAGGCAGGCCCCCGACCGGGTGGGGCGCGGACCCCCGACCGCGCCCCACCCGACTTCTTTGGTTAGGCTGCCCTAAGTTTCTTCGAGCGAGGGGTGGCGACGGCGTTGGGCATCGAGGTGTACCGCGACTCCTGGGGCATCCCCCACATCCGCGCCGCCGGCCACCGCGAACTCGCCTACGCCCAGGGGCACAACGCCGCCTTCGACCGCGGCTGGCAACTGGAGGTCGAACGCCACCGCGCCGCCGGCACCTCCGCGGCCTTCCTGGGCGAGGCGGCCCGCGACTGGGACGTCTTCGCCCGCCGGGTCCGGCTGGACGACACCGCGCGCCGATGCTTCCGCCGCCTGGCCGAGGAGGACCGCGAGACGGCCGGCTGGGTGTCGTCGTACGTCGACGGGGTCAACGCAGGGCTCGCCGAAGGCGCCGCACGGGCCCCGGAGTTCGCGGCCACGGGGCTCGCGCCCGGCCGCTGGTCGCCATGGACGCCGCTGGCCGTGTGGCTCTCCACCCACATCCTCTTCGCCGGCTTCCCCGCCAAGCTGTGGCGCCTGATGGTCGCCGGGCACCTGGGCGCCGGGGCGGTGGACCTCTTCGCCACGGACGGCCCCGGCACTGCGGGCAGCAACGGCTGGCTGGTCTCCGGCGAGCGCACCGCGGACGGCGGCGCGCTGATCGCCGGGGACCCGCACCGGTTCATCGAGAACCCCGGCGTCTACCAGCAGATCCATCTGGCCTGCCCGGAGTACGACGTCGTCGGCTTCGCCGTCCCCGGCGTCCCCGGGCTGCCGCACTTCGGCCACGCCGGCGGCGTCGCCTGGGCCATCACCAACGCGATGGCCGACTACCAGGACCTCTACCGCGAGCGGCTGCGCCGCCGCGCGGGCCGGGTCGAGGCGCTGGGCCCCGACGGCTGGCAGCCCGCCGCGGCGCACACCGAGACCGTCGAGGTCGCGGGCGCGGCGGCCACCGGCGTCGAGGTGGTCGAGACCGGCCGCGGGCCGGTGATCGCCGAGGTGCCGGGGAGCGCGGCGGACGGCGAATGGGAGGCGCTGAGCCTGCGGTACCCGCCGCGGGTCTACGGGGAGCTGGGCTTCACTGCGCTGCCCGCGCTGCTCAGGGCCCGCGAGGTCGGCGACGTGGACGCGGCGCTGGACCGCTGGGTCGAGCCGGTCAACGTGGTGCTGGCCGCCGACACCGCGGGCGGGCTGCTGCACCGGGTCGCCGGGACGGTGCCGGTACGCGACGAGGCCAACCTGCGCGGCGTCGTACCGGCGTGGGAGGCGGCGTACGCGTGGCGCGGGCGGCACGGGCCGATGCCGTCGGTGCCGGTGGCCGGCGGGATCGCGGTGATGGCCAACGACCGCGGCCCGGCCGCCCCGTTCGGCGCCGAGTTCGCCCCGCCGTACCGCGCGGAGCGCATCCGCGAACTGCTCGCCGGCGGCGGGTCCTGGCGCGCCGGGGACATGGCCGCCGTCCACACCGACACCCTCAACGCCGCGGCCCGGCCGCTGCTGGACCTGCTCGCCGGGCTCGAAGGACTCGGCCCCGCCGCCGCGGAGTTGCGCGACCGGCTGTTGCGCTGGGATCTGCGGATGGCGGCGGACAGCGCCGACGCGCTGGCGTACGCGCGGCTGCGCTCCGCCGTCGTCCGGGCCCTGGCCGCGCACCCCGCGCTGGCGCCGCTGGCCGACCCGCCCCCGTACCCGGCACTGCTGCAGCCCTGGCTGGACCTGTGCACCCGGATCGGGTACGCGCTGGGCAGCCTGCTCACCACCGACCTGCTGCCGGAGATCGACCGGCCCGCCCTGGTGCGGGCCGCCGCGGAGGAGGCCGCCGCGCAGCTCGCCGCGGCGGCGCCGGGCGCCCCCGCGACCTGGGGCGAGGCGCACCGTCTTGCGCCCTGGCAGGCGCTGCCCGGCGGCACGGGCGCCTCCGGGGACCCCGGCGGCCCCGGCGAGCCGTGGCCCGGGCTGGCCGGCGACCACGACTGCGTGCTGGCCACCGCCGCCGTCCCCGGCGTCACCGACCTGTGCGCCCGCGGCCCCGCCGCCCGCTACGTCTGGGACGTCGCCCGCCGCGAGGAGAGCCGCTGGGTGGTGCCGTTCGGCGCCTGCGGCGTCCCCGGCGCCCCGCACCACGTCGACCAGTTCGCGCCCTGGCGGAGCGGCGAGCTGATCCCCGTACTCACCGACTGGCAGGCCCTCAAGGAGTCCCATGGCGACCGCTGATCCCGCGCCCCGCGACCGGACGCCGCGCCACGAGCAGCGGGCGGACGGCTTCGGCACGGTGCGCGTCGTGCCGGTCGTCCCGGACGCGGACGCGGCCCTGCTGCACGGCTGGGTCACCGCGGAGCGGGCCCGCTTCTGGGGCATGGCCGGGCTGTCCCGCACCCAGGTCCGCGACGTCTACGCGCACATGGACACCCTCCCGACCCACCACGCCCACCTGCTGCTGCGCGACGGCGCGCCGGTCGCGCTGGTGCAGACGTACGAACCGGCGGCGGACCGGGTCTCGGAGTGCTACCCCGCCGAGCCCGGCGACCTCGGCATCCACCTGCTGATCAGCCCCGCGGCCGGCGCGGCGGAGCGCGGTTTCACGGCCGCGCTGATGCGGGTGATCACCGGCTGGGCCGCGGCAGCGGGCGCGCGGCGGCTGGTGGCCGAGCCGGACGCGGGCAACGGGCCCGCGATCGACCGGCTGCGCCGCGAGGGCTTCGCGCTGGGACCGGAGGTCACGCTCCCCGAAGTGGACCTGCCGGAGGTGTACTTGCCGCCGAAGCGCGCCCGGCTGGCCTTCCTCCCGCTGGCCGGGGGCTGACGTCCCCGGTCATCCGTCCCCGGCGCCGTCGTCCGGGGGCAGGCTGCTGCGGTACGGGGGCATGAAGCGCATCCGCGGCATCTGGTCGGCGAGCACCCCGCCGTCGACGACGATCCTGGCGCCGGTGAGGTACGCCCCGGCGTCCGAGGCGAGCAGCAGCAGCGCGCCGACGCACTCCTCGGGCCGGGCGTAGCGGCCGAGCGGGATCCGCTCGCGGTACGCGGCCTCGAACCCCTCGCGCTCCAGCGGGAACTCGCCGTCGATGGGTGTGTCGACCATGCCGGGCGCCAGCGTGTTGGCGGTGATGCCGTGCGGCGCCAGCTCCACCGCCAGCGTCTCGGTGAGCAGTTGGGCGGCGGCCTTGGCGGCGTTGTAGTGGGCCAGTCCCGCCTCGGCGACCAGCGCGTTCTTCGAGGTGACGGTGACGATCCGGCCGGGCACCCGGTCGGCGGCCATGTGCTCGGCGAGCCGCTGGGAGAGGAAGAACACCGCGTCGGCGTTCACCCGCATGACGTGCGACCAGCTCTCCGGGGTGATCTCGTTGAAGCGCTCCAGGGCCGCGGTGCCCGCGTTGTTGACCAGGATGTGCACCGGGCCGGCCGCCGCGCGGATCCGGTCGGCGAGCCCGGCCAGCTCGCCCGTGCGCGCGAGATCCTGCCCGTACGTCCGCACCCGCCGGCCGTGGGCCCGTACCGCCGCGGCCGTCTCCGCCAGCCCGGGGGCGTCCGGCAGGTCGACGAGCACCAGGTCGGCGCCCGCCTCGGCGAGCCCGGTGGCGAAGGCGCGGCCGAGACCGCGGGCGGCGCCGGTGACGACGGCGGTGCGCCCGGTGAGGTCGAAGCGGCCGGCCGCCCGGTCCCCCGCCCCGGGCCGCCGCTCCCCCGTCCCGGTCACGACAGCCCCAGCAGGTCGAGGGCCGGCCGGTGGATCAGCTTCTCCACTTCGTCCCGGTCCAGCGGCGGCAGCCCGGGGATCCCCGGGATCCGGGCGATCTCGCGCAGTCCTGCGACCGAGGCGTCGACCGTGGTGAAGGGATAGTCGCTGCCGAAGAGCAGCTTGTGCCAGACGCCGTAGTCCTGTGCGAGGCGCAGGCTGTGCCAGAGCTGGAACGGCCGGTAGTGCAGGGCGCTGACGTCCGCGTAGACGTGCGGGTGCTTGCGGATGACGGCCAGGCACTCGCCCTCGAAGGGGTGGCCGAGGTGGGCGAGGACCATGCGCAGCCCGGGGTGGCGGATGGCGACGGCGTCCAGGTGGCGGGGCATCGCGTACTCCAGCGGGGCGGCCGAGACGAACGTCGTGCCTGTGTGCACCAGCAGCGGCAGGCCGTGGCGTTCCGCGTAGCCGAAGAGGTCGTCGTACTCCTCGGCGGCGGGGTCGAAGCCCGCGTACATAGGCATCAGTTTGATCCCGCGCAGCCCCAGCTCCTGGTGGCCGTGGCGCAGTTCGTCCCGCCAGCCGGGCTGGGTGGGGTCGAGGGAGAGGTAGCCGACGAGCCGGCCGGGGTGCGCCGCGGTGTACGCGGCCACCGCGGCGTCGTCGACCCACAGCCCGCTGCGCCGGGCCTTGCCCCCGACGACGATGGTGCGGGTGTCGTCGGGGGCGGCGGCCGCGTACTCCGCCCAGCGCACCGTGAGGTCCACCTCGCCCGCGTGGGCGCGGGCGGCCTCGGTGCGGAACCCGTCGTCGAAGTCCGTGCCGGGCCGGAAGAGATGGGAGTGGACGTCGGTGATCATGCCGGTGCGCTCCTGTCCCGCTTCTCCCAGCCGTCCTCGAACATGTTCCAGAAGCGGTGGGTGGGCGGGTGCTCGGCGAAGACCTCGTCGGCCAGCTCGACGCCGAGGCCGGGTGCCGTGGGCAGGCCGATACGGCCGCCGGCGATGGGCAGCGTGCCGCGCAGGGCCTCGAAGACGTAGGGCTCCAGCAGGCCGTCGAAGGTCTCCAGCACCTTGAGGTTGGGGATGCCGAGCGCCGCGTGTACGGAGACGGTGGTGCACAGCGGCGAGTTGGAGTTGTGCGGGGCGACGAGCATGCCGTGCGCGTCGGCGATGGCCGCGATCTTGCGCACCTCGGTGAGGCCGCCGGCCATGGACAGGTCGGGCTGCACGATGTCGACGGCGTGGGTGGCGAAGAGCTGCTTGTACTCGTAGCGGTCGTGGAAGTGCTCCCCGCCGGCGAGGGGGAAGGCCGCCCGCCGGCGCAGCTCGGCGTAGCGCTCGATGTGCGTCCAGGGCAGCGGCTCCTCCAGCCAGCCGATGCCGTAGGGCTCCAGCTCGTGCAGCAGCCGCACCGCGGTGGGCATGGCGAAGCGGGCGTGGCCCTCGATGAAGAGCTCGACGTCGGGTCCTATCGCCTCCCGGACGGCGGCGACGAGGCCGACGGAGCGGCGCAGTTCCGCGGGGCTCAGCTCGTGCAGCCCGGAGCCGAAGGGGTCGAACTTCAGCGCGCCGTAGCCCTTGGCGACGGTCGCGCGTGCCTTGGCGGCGAAGACCCCGGGGTCGCGCTCGCCGTCGTACCATCCGTTGGCGTAGACGGGGACGCCGTCGCGGCAGGCAC
This sequence comes from Streptomyces sp. CNZ287, assembly GCF_007827615.1. Taxonomy (NCBI): domain Bacteria; kingdom Bacillati; phylum Actinomycetota; class Actinomycetes; order Kitasatosporales; family Streptomycetaceae; genus Streptomyces; species Streptomyces sp. CNZ287. The sequence continues at coordinate 26,906 of NZ_VISV01000018.1, forward strand.
CCCCGGTGAGGCGGTAGGCGGGCACGCCGAGGGCCTTGCCCATGAGGTCGTAGAGCGCCTGGTCGAGGCCGGACAGGACGATGCCGCCGACGTCGCCGCCGCGCAGGAAGTCGCCCTGGTGCAGCCGGAGCCAGATCTCCTCGACGTCGAACGGGTCGGCGCCCAGCAGGTGGCGGCGGGACATCGCCTCGGCGAGCGCGCAGACCTCGCGGCCGCGGTACGGGTGGGTGATCTCGCCGACGCCGGACAGGCCCTCGTCGGTGTGCACGCGGACGTAGCCGAAGTCGCGCCAGGCGGTGCCGAGCATCAGCGTCTCGACGCGGCTGATCCGGCCGGCGGGTCCGGTGGGGCGGGTGGTGTCGACGGTGAGCATCAGCGGCCCGCCTCCTGCCGCCGCCCGGCGGCGGCCGCCGGGGCGGCGCCGCCCATGGTGGAGGCATGCTCCAGGTCGCGGGCGCCACCGTCGGCGAGCGCGGCGGTGACGGCGGCCTCGGTGGCCTCCAGCAGCCGGTCGACGTCGGCGTCGGTGTGGGCGTAGGAGAGGTGGCTGCGCTTGAGGTTCAGCGGCAGCTCGAAGATCCCGTGCTCCAGCAGCCGGCGGCGGTAGCCGACGAAGAGTGCCGCGTCGTTGGCGAGCAGGTCGCTGTACGTCCGCGGGGCGGGAGCCTCGGCGCCGGCGGTGCCGCCGTCGTAGCCCGGCATGAAGTACGTGACGAAGACGGAGCCGTAGCCGGTGACGGCGACGGGCACGCCGAGGCGCGCGTAGACGGTGCGCAGCCCGGTGCGTACCCGCTCGCCCAGCCGGAAGACGTGGTCGTGGACCGGCTCTTCGCGCAGCTTCTTCAGCGTGGCGAGCGCGGCGGCGACGACGGAGGGGTGCCCGTTGTACGTGCCGGCGAAGAACGCGGGGGCGCCGGGGCGGGTGGAGAAGAGCTCCATGAGGTCTGCCCGGCCGCCGATGGCCCCGGCGGGGGCGCCGTTGGCGATGGCCTTGCCGAGGGTGGTGAGGTCGGGGGTGACGCCGGAGATCCGCTGCCAGCCGCCGAGATCGTGGCGGACGCCGGTGATGACCTCGTCGAAGACGAGCACGCTGCCGGCCCTGGCGGTCTCCTCGCGCAGCGTGGTGAGGAACTCCCGGTGCGGCAGGAGCGCGCCGACGTTGTGCGGTACGGGCTCGACGATGACGGCGGCGATGGCGGCGCCGTGCTCGGCGAAGCAGCGGCGCACGGCGGCGCTGTCGTTGAAGGGCAGCACCATGGTGGCGTCGAGGACCTCGGGCAGGATGCCGGCCGAGATCGGGTCGTGGCCGCCGACGCGGTCGGGCGCGGAGATCACGTTGAGGCTGACCGCGTCGTGCCAGCCGTGGTAGCAGCCCTGGAACTTCACCACCAGCCGGCGTCCGGTGGCGGCCCTGGCGACGCGCAGCGCGTGGAACGTCGCCTCGCTGCCCGTGCTGGTGAGCAGCACCTTCTCCAGCGAGGGCACCAGCGCGCAGAGCTCCTCGGCGAGCTCGATCTCGCCCTCGGTCACCCCGACGCCCATGTGGCCGAGCGCGGCGCCGGCCTCGGCGGCGGCGCGGGCCACGTCGGGGTCGTTGTGGCCGAGGAGCGGCGGGCCGAAGGCCGCGTGGTAGTCGGTGAACTCGGCCCCGTCCGCGGTGCGGAAGCGGGCGCCGCCGGTACCGGCGACGACGAGTCCGGGCAGGCCCGGGATGCTGCGCTGGCCGCTGTTCACCCCGCCGGGCACGACCCGCTGGGCGCGCGCGGCGAGGGCTGCTCCGGCTCCGGCGGTGGTGACGTCCGGGCCTGGGCTCATGGTGCGTGCTCCTTGCGTCGAGTGTCTCGGTTCCACGGGCCCTGCCCGGCCCGTGAACCCTGGCGCCATCCGCCCGGCAGTCGTCGCAGGAAGGTCGTACGAACGGTGAGTCCCGAACGGCGAGCTGAGAATTTCCGAACACCGTTCTGTCTTACCGAACAGAGCCAGACTCTACGGCCGAAAAACGCGCCGGTCAACCCCTTGGACTCGACGGAACCCCGACCTCACCCCCTAAGCTGTTCGGTCATGACGAACAGAACGGATGCCGACCAGCCGAAGTACTGGGTCAGGAGCGTGGGGCGGGCGGCCGAGATCCTGGAGGCCCTGGCGAGCCCGCCGCCCGGCGACGGGCTGAGCGTCACGGAGGTCGCCCAGCGGTGCGGCGTCTCCAAGAGCACCGCGTTCGGCACCCTCCAGACGCTGCGCGCCTTCGGCCTGGTCTCGGACGACGGCGAGGGCATGAGCCGGCGCTACCGGCTCGGCATGGGGCTGGCCCGGCTCGGCGACCGTGCCAGGTCCCAGGTCTCGCTCCGCCGGGTGGCCCACCCGGTGCTGCGCGACCTCAGCGCCCGTACCGGCATGGCCTCCCGCGTCGCCGTGCCCGAGGGCGGCCTCGCCGTCGTCGTGGACCAGGTCGAGGTCGACCACCGCGTCCGGCTCGACCTGCGCATGGGCGAACGCGAACTCCCCCACTGCACGGGCCTGGGCAAGGCCCTGCTGTCGGCGATGCCCGAGGCGGAGGCGGCGGCCGTGATCGAGCGGCACGGCCTGCCGCGGCGCACCGGCAGGACGATCACCGACCCGGACACGTTCCTGGCCCATCTGCGCGACATCGCCCGCGTCGGCTATGCGCTGGACGACGAGGAGGACGCGGAGGGCATCATCTGCATCGGCGCGCCCGTACGGGACGACCGCGGCGCCTGCGCCGGCGCGGTCAGCATCACCGGCCTCAAGCTCGGCCTCCCGGCCTGGCGCTACCAGGAGTTGGGCGGCGAGGTACGGGACGCGGCCCACCGGATCAGCCGCGAGCTGGGCTGGCCGGGAGAGGACGGCGACGCACCCGGCGCGGCGCCCCGGGCGGGCGTCCGCTAGCGCACCCGCCCGGCCATCCGGCGGCCGGCGCGCGGAAACCGGCCCTTGACCGATCGGCGGGGGCGGCCGTACCTTTCCAGCCAACCGCCGCGACCTCACGGTCACCGGCGCGACATGCACTGGACCCGTCCCCGGCGCCTGCCCTTCACGCCCGGGACCTGCCACCGGCCCCGCCGGCGGCCCGCGGTCCGCAAGGCCATCCGCCGCCACGGCAGTCACCGCAGGAACGCTTCTCACGATCCGGACCTTCTCGGAAGGCGAAGTCCGCCATGAGCGTTCCGCAGCACCCGAGCACCGCCCGCCGCAGCATGCTGCGCGTCACCGGTCTGGCCGGCCTGGCCGCCGCCGGTGCCGCCGCGGCCTCCGCCGGCACCGCCCAGGCCGCCCCCGCGCGCGGCGCCGACGGCAGCAACGACCGCCGCCCGCGAGGTGTCGCGGACTTCCGCGACTACGGCCACTCCGGCCCCGGCCGCCCGGCCGACGACGCGCTGGACACGATGCTCGCCGACAAGAGCATCCACCGCATCGAGGCCCACACCGACCTGCTCTTCACCCGCCGCCACACCACGGACCGCTCGGACATCGAGCTGGACTTCGGCGGCAACCGGATGCTCACCGAGGGCATCGAGGAGAACGGCCACGACAACCCCTTCGGCGCGGTGCTCTTCTTCCGCGGCAAGGTCACGGACACCGTCCACGAGCACCGGCTCGGGGCCGGACTGCCCGAGCTGTCCGACGTGTACGAGGTCGGCGACTCCGGCGCGTTCGGCGTCGGCCAGTGGTGGGCCGTCGAGTCGGACGCCGCCGGGTCCGGGAAGTACGAGAAGGAGATCCAGCGGCTCGTCCAGGTCACCGGGATCGTCGACGGCACGCACATCCGCGTCGGCTACCAGACCGGCTGGCCGCTGGCCGCCGGGCGCACGCTGACCTGGACCCGGGTCGAGCCCGTCGAGCGGGCGCACGTGCGCAACCTCGTCTTCGAGGGCGCAGGCGACGACCAGTACACCGGTTCGCACCCGGTGGCGTACGAGTACGCCGTCGGCTGCGACGTCTCCGGCATCGAGGCGACCGGCACCTTCTGGCCCGTCATCATGCGCCGCTGGTGCACCCGGTTCCGTACCGAGAACTGCACCCTGGCCAACCCCAGGTCCGTCACCTACGGCGGCGCGGGCTACCTCACCCAGCAGATCTACTGCCTCTACGGGCACGTCACGGACTGCCGCACCTCCAACGCCCGCCACCTCAACGACTTCACGGCCTCCGCCTACTGCTACGTCACCAACTGCCACGGCGACGGCGACGACCAGGGCCCGTTCGTCACCCACGGCCAGTTCGAGCACGACCTCGTCTACACCGGCAACTCCGGCCTGATGACGTTCGCCAACTCCGGTGCCGCCTGGGGCGGCGCGGCCAAGCGGATCACCGTCCGCCGGCACGTGTGCTCCTGGTTCGTCGCCCGCGTCAAGGTCACCGACCTGACGCTGGAGGACGTCACCGTCATCGGCAAGGAGTCCCTGGAGGGCTCGGGGATGCTGTGGGTGAACGCCGACGGCGTGCAGATGCGCGGCTGTACGGCCAGCGGCCCGCTGATCGTCTCCCAGGCGTCCGACCGTTCCGCCCGGCCGAACGTCATCACCGACTCCGCGTTCTCCTTCGCGCCCGGCGCCGAGATCACCGCCCCCGGGGTGAAGGCCGCGCTGACGCTGGAGCGCGTCGTGCTCGACGGCGCCGGGGGCGCGGCGTTCCGCGGCACCGGACCGCTGGTCCTCGACCACTGCCGGGTCACCGGCGCCCCCGGCGCGGAGCCCGTCTCGTACGCGCACGCCGACATCGCCGTCGAGGGCGGGGTGTTCACCGACACCGGGATCAGGCTGACCGGCGCGGGCGGGCAGCGGCTGCGCCTGGACGGCGCGCGGCTCTCGGGCACCAACAAGGCGGGCGCGCTCCTCTCGCGCGGCGGCGGGGACCGCACCGTCACCTGGCAGTTGACCGGCGTCGACGCCACCGCGGCAGACGGCACCGCGCACATCGCGCTCGACGGCGGCGTCAACCGCTACCGGGCGCAGGGCTGCACCTTCACCGGCGGCCGGCTGGAACTGGCGCCCGCCGCCTTCGCGGACGCCGGCGCGCACCTGCTGCACGCCGGCTGCGTCGAGGAGGGCGTGACGCGGACGGCGCTGCCGGACGAGGGCGACCGCGTCGTCCACACCGCGGGCAACCTGCGGCTCTGACCTCTTCCCCGCACCCCCGACCGCCCGTACCCAGCACAGGAGTCGCCGTGTCCACGCATCCCCCGATCACCGCCAGGCCCGTCCGCGTCGCCGTCGCCGGCGCCGGGAACCGCGGGCGCACGTACGCCGACTGGGTACGGGCGCACCCGGAGCGGGCCGAGCTGGTCGCGGTCGCCGACCCGGACCCGGCCGCCCGGGCGGCGGTGGCCGCGCCGCGCGAGTTCGGCGACTGGCGCGCGCTCGCCGCGGCGGGGGTGGAGGCCGACGCGGTCGTGGTCGCCACTCAGGACCGCGACCACGTCGACCCGGTGCTCGCCTTCGCCGAGGCCGGCTACGCGGTCCTGGCGGAGAAGCCGCTCGCGCCCACCGAGGAGGAGACCCGGCGCATCGTCGAGGGCGTCGAGCGGACGGGCGTGCTCTTCGCGGTCTGCCACGTCATGCGCTACATGCCGTACACCGACCTGGTGAAGGAGGTCGTCGACTCCGGCGTGCTCGGCGAGCTGGTCTCGCTGGACCATCTGGAGCCGGTCGGCTGGTGGCACTACGCGCACAGCTACGTGCGCGGCCCGTGGCGGAAGGAGGAGCTGTCCTCGCCGATGCTGCTGGCCAAGTCCTGCCATGACCTGGACTGGATCGCGTACGTCACCGGCGCCCGCATCGAGCAGGTCACCGGCTTCGGCGGGCTCAAGCACTTCCGTCCCGAGAACGCCCCGGCCGGTGCCGGGGAGCGCTGCACGGACTGCGCCGTCGAGGCGGACTGCCCATACAGCGCGCAGAAGCTCTACCTGCCGGTGCTGCGCGAGAAGGGCGCGGTCTGGCCGGTCACCCACGTCACCGGCGCGACGGGCCGGACCGACGAGGCCGGGCTGCTCCGGGCGCTGCGCACGGGCCCGTACGGGGTGTGCGCCTACCGCGCGGACAACGACGTCGTCGACCACCAGGTCCTCGCGATGCTGCTGTCCGGCGGGGTCACCGCCACCTTCCAGATGGTCGCCTTCACGGAGCAGACGCACCGCCAGACCCGCGTTTTCGGCTCCCACGGCTGGCTGCGCGGCGACGGCGAGAGCGTCACCGTGCAGGACTTCCGCACCGGTGAGACCACCGTGCGCGCCGTCGGCGCCGCCGGCTCCAGCGCGGCCGACGGCCACGGCGGCGGCGACGCGGGCCTGATGGACGCCTTCGTACGGGCCGTCGCCACCGGCGATTCCGGTGTGCTGCGCTCCGGCACGGCCGCGTCGCTCGGCAGCCACCTCGCCGCGTTCGCCGCGGAGCGCGCCCGGCACACCGGCACCGTCCAGGCGGTGCCGGCCCGCTGACATCCGCACCGCCCCCACGAACCCTTTTGTCCCGCCCCATCCCCGGAGGAAGTGCCATGACCCTGATCCACCACCGGCGTTCACGGACCAGAGCCGTCGCCGTACCACTGCTCGCCACCGCGCTGGCCGGCGTCGCGCTCGCCGGCTGCGGCGGCAGCGACGGCGCGGGCGGCGGGAAGGGCTCCGTCACCATGTGGACGTACCCCGTGATCTTCGACGAGGCGAAGAACAAGGCGTACTGGGACGGCATGGTCGAGAAGTTCGAGAAGGAGAACAAGGACATCTCGGTGAAGGTGGAGACCTACCCGTGGGCCGACCGCGATACCGCGCTCGGCACCGCCATCGCCTCCGGCAAGGGTCCCGACGTGGTCTACCTGGTGCCGGACCAGTTGCCGAAGTACGCGCCGAACATCGTGCCGGCCGCCGACTACATGCCCGCCGACGCCGAGTCCGACTACACCGACTTCGCGCTGAAGTCCGTGACCGTGGGCGAGGACGTGCTCGGCACCCCGATCCTCACCAGCGCCAACCCGCTTATATGCGACAAGCGGGTCTTCGACGCGGTCGGCGAGGACTCCTACCCGGAGACCTGGGACGACCTGAAGGCGCTCGGGCCGAAGATGAAGGACGAGGGCTACTACGCCCTCAGCTACACCGGTGACACCGCGCAGACGCTCAACATGACGTTCTACCCGCTGCTCTGGCAGGCCGGCGGCGAGGTGTTCGCCGAGGACGGCGAGTCCGTGGCGTTCGACGACGCGGCGGGCGTCGAGGCGCTGACGTATCTGACGGAGTTCGCCGAGGAGGGCTGGACGCCGAAGGACCTCCTCACCACCACGCCGAACCTGGAGCAGACCCCGGTCGCCAAGGGCAAGGTCGCCTGTACGTGGACCAACGTCCCGGCCGACGTCGAGCCGTTCTGGGGCCGCGAGAACATCGTCGTCCAGCCGCCGCTGACCGGCGAGGAGTCGGTGGGCTACGGCACGGTCGGCGCGCTGTCGATGCTGAAGGGCGCCGACACCGAGGCCGCCGGCAAGTGGATCAACTTCGTCGCGCGGCCGGAGAACGCCGCGGACCTGGAGAAGGGCGCCGGCTACTTCCCGGCCCGCACCTCGGCCGACGACCTCTACCCGGACGACGAGTTGCAGCAGGCCGTAGCCGACACGCTGCCCGCGATGAACGCGGGTCCGCTGGAGGAGAAGGCGCGCGAGGTGATGGGCGTGCTCGCGCCCGAGCTGCAGGCCGCGCTGCTGGGCAGGAAGAGCCCCGAGGACGCGCTGAAGTCGGCGGCCGAGGCGGCCGACGCCCAGATCGCCCGCTGATCCCGCGGGGCCGCGGCCCCCCTTCCCCTCCCGTAGCCCCGCGCGGCCCGGAGCACCGACCGCTCCGGGCCGGCCGCGGGCCCCCCCGGGGACCGCGCGCCCGGCCGGGCCGCGCATCCCCGCACCACCCCCGTACCGCAAGGAGACCCACCGTGGCAGTCGTCGCGGAACCCACCCGGAACAGGCGAAGGCGCCGCAGCGGGCCGCACGCGCGCCGCGAGGCCCGGATCGGCCTGCTCTTCGTCCTGCCGTGCTTCCTGCTCTTCCTCGCCTTCCGGTTCGGCCCCGCGGTCGCCGGGGTGCTGATGAGCTTCACCGACTACACCCTCACCGGGGGCGGCAGCTTCATCGGCGCCGACAACTTCACCCGGCTGAAGGACGACCCGCTGTTCTGGGACGCGCTGAAGGTCACCGTGATCTACACGGTGCTGGCCGTGCCCGGCACCATCGCGGTCTCGGTGGGGCTCGCGCTGCTGACCCGGCGGGCGTTCCGCGGCTCGAAGGTCTTCCGCTCGGTCTTCTTCCTGCCCGTCGTCACCTCGCTGGTGCTGGCCGCCACCGTCTTCGTGTGGATCTTCTCCACCGGCGGCCCGTGGTCGACGGCGATGGGCTGGACCGGGCTGCCGGAGGAGTCGTGGCTCTCCCACGACACGCTGGTGGTGCCCGCGCTGGCGCTGGTGGGGATCTGGTCGCGGTTCGGCTACGGCATGCTCATCCTGCTGGCCCGGATGCAGGACATCCCGCGGGAGCTGGAGGAGGCCGCGCTCACCGACGGTGCCGGCCCGTGGCAGCGGTTCCGGCACATCGTGCTGCCGCAGTTGCGCCCGGCGCTGTTCTTCCTCGCGGTGATCGAGACGACGGCCTCGTTCCAGGTCTTCGACGCGGTCTACACGATGACCGGCGGCGGCCCCGCCAACTCCAGCTACACGCTGGTCTTCCAGCTCTACGACGCCGGCTTCACGTACTTCGACCTGGGCTACGCGGCGGCGATCGGCGTGGCGCTCTTCGGGCTGACGCTGGTGGTCGCGCTCATCCAGCGGCTGACGATCGGGAAGGACGACTGACCATGACCTCGGCCCCCGCGAAGACCCCGCACGAGGAGATGCCGGCGGGACCGGCTCCGGCGCCCGGGCCCGGCAAGGGCCGCGCGCCGGGACTCGCCGCCCGGCGCGCCGAGCGCCGGCTGCGCCGCGCCGCGAACCGCGACTCGGTGCCGCACGCGATGCGCGGCAGCACCGGCGGCCGGATAGGCCGCGGCCTGCTGCTGACCCTGGCCGCCGTCGTCACCGTCTTCCCCTTCTACGCCATGGTGGTGCTGTCGCTGAAGCCCGCCGCGGCGGTGGAGTTCCCCGGCAGCCTGGTGCCCTGGCCGCTGGGCGGCGAGGCGTACGAGAGCGTCATGAACTCCCAGGACGTGCCGCGCTGGCTCCTCAACACGCTGCTGTACTCGCTGGTGTCGGTGGTGGGCGTGCTGCTGCTGTCGTCGCTCGCGGGCTACGCCTTCGCCAAGAAGCGCTTCCCCGGGCGGGAGGCGATGTTCTGGTCGTTCCTGTCGATGGTGATGGTCCCGTACCACGTCACGATGATCCCGACGTTCGCGATGATCGCGAAGCTCGGCGGCGTGGACACGTACTGGGGCCTGATCGTGCCGACCCTCGCCAACGCCCAGGCGGTCTTCCTCATGCGGCAGTTCATCCAGGGGCTGCCGGACGAGCTCTTCGAGGCGGCGCGCCTGGACGGCTGCGGCGAGCTGCAGATCTTCGGCCGCATCGTGCTGCCGCTGCTCAAACCCGTCCTGGCCACCCTCGGCGTCTTCGTCTTCCTGTGGCACTGGAACGACTTCCTGTGGCCGCTGGTCATCGGGCAGTCCACGGACATGCGCACGCTCACCGTCGGCATCGCGTCCCTGCAGCAGCAGAACGTGCCGCTGAACGTCGTGCTGTCCGGCTCCGTCATCGCGTTCGTGCCCATCTTCGCCGCCTATCTGGTGGGCCAGCGCTACTTCACCGAGGGCGTCACGGCGTCCGGGATCAAGGGGTGAGAACGGATCGTGTTCGCTGACGAGAAGGCGCTCGAGGAACGCCTGGCCACCCCCTCGCCGGGGCTGACCGGGGACATGGCCAAGCTGGAGGGCGACCTGCTGGTGCTCGGCGCCGGCGGCAAGATGGGCCCGAGCCTCTGCCGGCTGGCGCGGCGGGCGCTGGACGCCGCGGGGCGTACGGACGTGGCGGTGCACGCGGTGTCCCGCTGGTCGGACCCGGCCGCGGCCGAGCGGCTGCGGGCCGCGGGGGTACGCACCGTGGCCGCGGACCTGATGGACCCGGACGCCGGTCTGGCCGCACTGCCGGACGCCGGGAACCTCGTCTTCATGGTCGGCGCCAAGTTCGGCTCCGCCGGGGCGCCTTCGCACGCCTGGGCGGTGAACGCGGGGCTGCCGGAGCGCGTCGCGCGCCGCTGGACGGGCGCCCGCGTCGCCGCGTTCTCCACCGGCAACGTCTATCCGCTGGTGTCCGTGGGCACCGGCGGCTCGGCCGAGCCGGATCCGGTGGGTCCCGTGGGCGAGTACGCCATGTCGTGCCTGGGCCGCGAACGGCTCTTCGCCCACGCGGCGCTCGCCCGCGGCACGAAGGTCGCGCTGCTGCGCCTCAACTACGCGGTGGACCTGCGCTACGGCGTCCTCGCCGACATCGCCCAGCGGGTGCACGCCGGCGCGCCCGTGGACGTCACCACCGGGCACGTCAACGTCGTCTGGCAGGGGTACGCCAACGAAGTCGCCCTGCGCGCACTGCTGCACGCCCGCGACGGGGAGCCGTTCACCCTCAACGTCACAGGGCCCGAGACCGCCGCCGTGCGCCGGCTGGCGCACCGGTTCGGCGCCGAGTTCGGCACCGAGCCGGTCTTCGAGGGAACCGAGGCCCCCACGGCCCTCCTCTCCGACGCCGCGGCCTGCCACGCTCTCTTCGGCTACCCGGACGTGCCGCTGGGCACCCTCGTCGGCTGGCAGGCCGACTGGCTGCGCCGCGGGCTCCCGCTGTCCGGCAAGCCCACCAAGTTCCAGGTACGCGACGGAAGGTTCTGAGCCGCCCCATGCCCACCGAGCGCCCCACCCCGCTGGACGTCCTCGCCGACGGCGCCGTCATCCCCGCCCACCCCCTCGCCCTGACCGCGGACCGGCACCTGGACGAGCGCCGCCAGCGCGCCCTGACCCGCTACTACCTCGCCGCCGGCGCCGGCGGCATCGCCGTCGCCGTGCACACCACCCAGTTCGCGATCCGCGAGCCGCAGGTCGGTCTCCTGCGCCCGGTGCTCGAACTCGCCGCGGAGACCGCGGCGGAGAGCGCCGCCGCCTCGGGCCGGCCGGCGGTGAGGATAGCCGGCGCCTGCGGCTACACCGCGCAGGCCGTCGCCGAGGCGGAGCTGGCCGCCTCCCTCGGCTACGACGCCGTGCTGCTCAGTCCCGCGGTGCCGGGCGCCAACGAGGAGGGGCTGCTGGACCGGGCCCGCGCCGTGGGCGAGGTGCTGCCGGTCATCGGCTTCTATCTGCAAGAGGCCGTCGGCGGACGGTACTTGTCCCCGGCGTTCTGGGCGGCGCTCGCCGACCAGCCCTCGACGGCGGCCATCAAGATCGCGCCGTTCGACCGCTACCGCACCGCGGACGTGGTGCGCGCGGTCGCCGGCGCCGACCGCGGCCCGGAGGTCGCCCTCTACACCGGCAACGACGACGACATCGCCGGCGACCTCCTCACCCCGTACGACACGGCCGGGGGCCGGCGCTGGTTCGCCGGCGGGCTCCTCGGCCAGTGGGCGGTGTGGACCCGGCCGGCGGCCGGGCTGCTGGCCGACGTGCGCCGGGCCCGCGCGGGGGACCACGAGGCGCTGCTGCGCTGCCTGACGCGCCGGCCGCAGGTCACCGACGCCAACAGCGCGGTCTTCGACGTACGCGGCGGGTTCCGCGGCTGCATCGCCGGGGTACACGAGGTGCTGCGGCGGCAGGGGCTGCTCGCGGGCACCTGGTGCCTCGACCCCGGCGAGGTGCTTTCGCCGGGGCAGGCCGACGAGCTGACCCGCGTGGCGGCCGCGTACCCGTGGCTGACCGACGACGACTTCGTGAAGGAGCACCTGGATGACTGGCTCCGCTGACCGCGGCGCCGGCCGGGACCGGGTAGTGGTGTGCGTACCGCCGGAGCTGCGCGCGCAGTTCTTCACCGACGCGGTGTGGCGGCGGCTGGCGGACGCCGCTGAGCTGACGGTGCTCGACGAGCACCGCGACCGGGCGGCGCTCGCCGCCGCCCTGCCCGGGGCCCGGGCGCTGGTCACCGCGTGGGGCGCGCCGCGGCTCGACGCCGGGCTGCTCACAGTGGCCGACCGCCTCGAACTCCTCGCGCACACCGGCTCCGCCGTCGCCCCGTACGTCACGGAGGACGCCTTCCTGCGCGGCGTACGGGTCACGCAGGCGGGCGACGCGATGGCGCGGCCGGTGGCCGAGGTCGCGCTCGCCTTCAGCCTCGCGCTCCTGCACCGGATCCACCGCTTCGACCACGCGATGCGCCGCGGCGACCACTGGGAGAGCGCCGGCCAGGCGCCGCTGCGGCACGAGCTGGGCGCGAGCGCGGTGGGCGTCATCGGCGCCTCCCGTACCGGCCGCGCGTACATCGAGCTGGTCCGCGCCTTCGGCGCGCGGGTGTCGGTGACCGACCCGTTCCTGTCCGAGGCGGACGCGGCGGAGCTGGGCGTACGCCTCCTGCCGCTGGACGAGCTGCTGCGCACCAGCCGCATCGTGGCGGTGCACGCCCCGGCCACCGAGGCGACCCGGCGGATGCTGGGCGCGCCGCAGCTTGCGCTGCTGCCGGACGGTGCCGGTCTGGTGAACACCGCGCGCTCGTGGCTGGTGGACGAGGACGCGCTGCTCGCGGAGGTGCGCGACGGCCGTATCGACGCGGCCCTCGACGTCTTCGACGCCGAGCCGCTGCCCGCGGGGCACCCGTTCCGGCAGTTGCCGAACGTGCTGCTGACCCCGCACCAGGCGGCGGGCACGGCCGAATGCCGCGAGCGGCTGGGCGAGTCGGCGGTCACCGAGGTGCTGCGGCTGCTGGCGGGCGAGGAGCCGCTGCACGCGGTGGACGCCACGGCGCTCACCCGCCTCTTCTGACCGGCCGGGCCGCGGGGGCCGTAACCGGTTGGCCGCGCACCGCCCGCTGATGGCACGATCCGGCCATGGAACCGCAGGTGAACCCCGCGGAGCCGGACCTTCCCCGGCTCGGCCCGCCCCTCGACACCCGGCCGCTGTTCGCCCCCGAGCAGCGCGCGCTCATGTCGACGCTGCACGCGCTGCGGCCGGACGACTGGCTGCGCGAGGCGGTCCCCGGCTGGACGGTGCACGACGTGGCCGCGCACCTCCTCGGCGACTTCTACGGCCGCCTCGCCCGCGAGCGCGACGGGCACACCGGCGGCCCGGCACCCGCGCCCGGCGAGCCGCTGGAGACGTTCATCCACCGCATCAACCAGGAGTGGGTCGACGCCCACGCCCGGGTCAGCCCCGCTTCGCTGATCGGCGCGCTCGACGCGGCCGGCGCCGGTGTCGCCGCCCACTTCGCAGGCGACCCGCTGCGCGGCCCGTCGCTGGGCGTGTCGTGGGCGGGCGCCGAGCCGGCGCCGCGCTGGCTGGACGTGGCGCGGGACTTCACCGAGTTCTGGACGCACCGGCAGCAGATCCGGCACGCCGCGGGTCTGCCCACCGACCCGGAGGCCGGCCCGCTGGCCGCGGTGCTCGACACCTTCATGCGGGCGCTGCCGCACACCCTGCGCGACACCGCCGCGCCGCCCGGGACCCGGGTCGCGATGGCGGTGCCGGGACCGGCCGGCGGCGCCTGGACGGCGACCGCCACCGGGCCCGGCCCGGCGGGCGGCACCCGCTGGTCGCTGGCCGCACCGCCCGGGGACGGCGAGCCGGACGCGCTGGTGCGGCTCGACGCGGAGACCGCCTGGCGGCTGTGCGTACGGGGCGTGGAGCCCGAGGCAGCGCTCGCCCGCGCCGGGGTCGCCGGTGACCGGGGCCTCGCGGAGGCCGCCTGCCGCATCGTGTCGGTCATCCGCTGACCGGCGGCGTACGGGTCATCACGCCGGGTCCGGATAAATGCCATGGGCGCCCGTTTTCTCATCGGATGTTCATCTGATTCCCAGTCGTTTCCGCACTCGGGTGGCCTAACCTCCGGCAGCGTGTCGAGAAATCTCCCCACGCTGCGCGCCGCGGCGGTCGCCGCGGGCACGTTCGCCCTGATCGCCGCCACCGCGTCGTCCTCCGCTCCCCTCGTGGGGGACGCCGCGGAGGCCGCGGGTGCGTCCCGCACGCGCTACGTCCAGTACGCGCCGGCGACCGGGAAGGCTCCGGCCTCTGCTCCCTCCGCGGACCAGGCCGTGACGAAGGCGCTCAAGGCGCTGCCGAAGCCGGCCGGGGCGTACGACCTCGCGGTGGCGGACCTCGACTCGGGCGCCCGGGCCGCGCACGCCTCGGGCAAGGGCTCTTTCGACACCGCGAGCATCGTCAAGGTCGACATCCTCGCCGCCCTGCTGCTCCAGGCCCAGGACGACGGCGGCACGCTGACCGGCGCGCAGAAGAAGCTGGCGGCGGAGATGATACGCAGCAGCGACAACGACGCCACCGACGCGCTCTGGTCGGACATCGGCGGCGGCTCCGGCCTCGCGGACGCCAACCGCCGCCTCGGCCTCACCGAGACCGAGCCCGGCGACGGCGGCACCTGGGGGCTGACGCAGACCACCGCGTCCGACCAGCTCGCGCTCCTCGAAGCGGTGTACGGCGACGGCCGCTCGCCGCTGAACGGCGACTCCCGCCACTACGTCGAGAAGCTGATGGCCTCGGTGGTCGACGACCAGCGCTGGGGCGTGTCCGCGGCGGCGGACGACGCCGGGGAGGCGGCGCTGAAGAACGGCTGGCTGCCACGCTCGGCGACCGGGCTGTGGGACATCAACAGCATCGGCCGCGTCGAACACCGCGGCCACACCCTGCTCGTCGCCGTCCTCTCCGACGGGCACGACTCCCACGAGGCGGGGGTCGACGCCGTGGAGACCTACACGACGACGGCGGCGAACGCGCTGCGTGACTGACCGGGCGCCGGACGCGTCCCCCGATCCACCCCGCCGGGACCGGTGCGGCCCGTATGCCCGACTTGCCGGGGGACGTGCACCTGTCCTTGCGGATGAAAGTGCATCTGTACTTGCATCCGGAGGTCCATATCACTCACCATTGAACAACCAGCACGTTCCAAGGCGACAGCATCGATCGGGGAATCGGCATGGCGGCAGCTTTCGGCGAGCGGGCCGAGGCATCGGCGTTCGCTGCCTGCGCCCTCGATGCCCACCCGCGGTCGATAGCCGAAGCCCGGCGCACGGTCCGCGCGACGCTGCGTGACTGGGATCTCGGCGAGCTGACCGACAGCGTCGAGTGCGTCGTCTCCGAGCTGGTGACCAACGCCGTACGCCACGGCGTGCCCGGCTGCCCGCCGCTCCCCGTCGCCGAGCCGCAGCCGGTGACCCTCACCCTCGTCCGCCGCGGCGGCGAGGTCGTCTGCGCGGTCTTCGACCCGGGCGAGGGCGTGCCGGCGCCCCGCGAGGCCGACGAGGTCGCCGAGTCCGGGCGGGGGCTGCAGATAGTGGCGACGCTCAGCGACGCGTGGGGATGGAGTGCCCCGGGGCCGTTCGGCAAGGCCGTGTGGTCCCGGTTCACCGCGCCCGCCGGGACCGGCGGCCCGGCGGACGTGGGCGCCGGCGGGGACTGCGACCGGGACCGCGAGTGGCAGTCCTTCGCCCGCTGCCTGGCCCTGCTGGAGTCGCTCGTGCCCGGGCGCGCCGACCCCGCCCCGGCCGTCGCCTGACCGCCTCCGGTACGAAGCCGCCGCGCCCCACGGAACCTCCCGGCGGGTCCGCGCGTTCCCCCGCAGTGGCGCCCGGCCACCGGGACGAGGAGGCGACGATGGCGGAACTGCGGCTCGGGCCGCTGCTGCGGTACGCCGACGACACCCGCGCCACCGTCTGGGTGGAGACCGGCGGCCCGTGCGAGGCGCAGGTCCGCTGCGCGGACGGCGCCGGCGGCAGCTCCCGCACCTGGCAGGTCGGCGGCCACCACTACGCGCTGATCACCGTGACCGGGCTGACGCCGGGCGTCCCCACCCCGTACCGCGTGCTCCTCGACGGCCACGAGGTCTGGCCGCTGCCCGGCGCCCCGGCGAGCACCATCCGGACCCCGCGCCCCGGCACCGCGCTGCGCGTCGCGTTCGGCTCCTGCCGCTGGGCAGCCAAGCCCGGCGGCGGCCACGATCCCGTCGGACCCGACGCCCTCGACACCCTGTCGCGCCGGTTGGACACGGACCCGGACGCCGAGCGCCCCGACATCCTGCTCCTCCTCGGCGACCAGGTGTACGCGGACGAGACCTCCGCCGCCACCCGCGAGTACCTCGCAGGACGCCGCGACCCCGGCGTGCCGCCGGGCGACCAGATCGCGGACTACGAGGAGTACACCCACCTCTACGACGAGTCCTGGCTCGACCCCGAGGTGCGCCGGCTGCTGGCCTCCGTGCCCTCCTGCATGATCTTCGACGACCACGACGTGATCGACGACTGGAACACCTCCGCCTCCTGGCTGGAGGAGATCCGCGCCGAGCCCTGGTGGCGCGAGCGGATCCTCGGCGGGCTGATGTCGTACTGGGTCTACCAGCACCTCGGCAACCTCTCCCCCGACGAGCTGGCGGCCGACCCGCTCTACGCGGCCGTGCGCGAGGCCGGCGACGCCACGGAGCCGCTGCGGGAGTTCGCCGAGCGCGCCGACGCCGACCCGGCCGCCGTCCGCTGGAGCTACCGCCGCGACCTCGGGCGCACCCGGCTGCTGATGGTCGACTCGCGCGCCGCGCGGGTGCTGGAGGAGAAGAGCCGCACGCTGGTCGACCCGGACGAGATGGACTGGGTGCGGCGGCAGGCGCTGGCCGACCCGGGCGCGTACGACCACCTCCTGATCGGCACGTCACTGCCGTGGCTGCTGCCGCCCGCGGTGCACGACGCCGAGGGGTGGAACGCGGCGCTGTGCGCCGGTGAGCGGGGCGCGCGCTGGGCGCGGCTGGGCGAGAAACTGCGGCGGCGCGCGGACCTGGAGCACTGGGCGGCGTTCCCGCGGTCCTTCACCGAACTGGCAGACCTCATCGCCGAAGTCGGCCGTGGCGACCGGGCGCCGGCCTCGGTGCTCGTGCTCTCCGGCGACGTCCACCACGCCTACGTGGCCGAGCCGCGGTGGCCGGAGGCGGCCGGTCCCGCAGGCGCGCGTCCGGTGGTCGCGCAGCTCACCTGCTCGCCGATGCACAACAGCGTCCCCGCTCCCATCAGGGCCGGCTTCCGCTTCGGCTGGAGCCGTGCGGGGCGGCTCCTCGGCCGGGTCCTCGCCCGGCACGGCCGGCTCGCCGCCCCGCCGATCGAGTGGCGCAAGACGGGCGGCCCGTGGTTCGGCAACCAGTTGATGACCCTCACCCTCGGCGGCCGCGAGACCGCCCGGCTGCGGCTGGAGCAGGCCCGCGAGGAGGACGGCCGCGGCACCCGGCTCGTCCTGGCGGACGAGCGGGAACTGCTCTGACCGCCCCCGTACGGGCGGCCACGGGCCCGTTCCGGCGGATTCGCCCGCCGGCCGGCGTATCGGGCTGCGCAAGGCGTTCCCAGCCCGGGTGAACTTCGCTATCTTTCGGGGCCCGTAATCCAACTGTGCACCCCTACCGCATCCTTGTCGCCGAAATACGGAACAAAACACCATGTCACGTGCGATATCACTGGACGGCGTCACCAAGGTCTACGAGCGCGGCATCAGGGCCGTCGACCGGTTCTCGCTCGATATCGAGCCCGGCGAGTTCGTCGTCCTGCTCGGCCCCTCCGGATGCGGCAAGTCCACGGTGCTGCGCATGATCGCAGGACTGGAGTCCGTCACCGAGGGGCGGCTGCTGCTCGACGGCGAGGACGCCGCCGAACTGGCGCCCGGGCAGCGCGGGATGGCGATGGTGTTCCAGAACTTCGCCCTCTATCCGCGGATGACCAACCGCGACAACATCGGCTTCCCGCTGAAGCTGGAGGCCCGCGGCGACGTCGGCCCGCGGGTGGACGCCACCGCCCGGCTGCTCGGCATCGAGGACCTGCTCGACCGCTACCCCGCGCAGCTCTCCGGCGGCGAGCGGCAGCGCGTCGCGATCGGCCGGGCGATCTCGCGGGAGCCCACCGCGTTCCTCATGGACGAGCCGCTGTCCAACATCGACGCCAAGCTGCGCAACCACCTGCGCGCGGAAGTCGCCCGGCTCAACCGCGAGTTGGCGGTCACCACGGTCTACGTGACACACGACCAGGCCGAGGCGATGTCGCTGGGCGACCGGATCGCCGTGATGCGCGACGGCGTGCTCCAGCAGGTGGGTTCGCCGCGGGAGGCGTACGCGCTGCCGAAGAACATCTTCGTCGCCGCGTTCATCGGCACCCCGCGGATCAACCTCCTCGAAGCCGTCGTGCACGCCGCGCTGCCCGGCCGCATGACGATCGACCTCGGCCGGCAGAGCCTGGTGCTGCCCGAACCCCTCTCCCCCGACCACCAGATGCTCCGCATCCAGCAGGGCCGGCCGGTGATCGTCGGTCTGCGCTCCGAGGCGGTGCGCATCGCCCGGCCATCGCTGGCGCGTGCCGGCGAGTGCGCGATGAGCGGCATCGTGGAGCACGTGGAGTACCTGGGCCACGAGGCGCTGCTGCATCTGAACACCGGCTCGCGCGCGGCCCTCGTACCGGCACTCGAAGGCCCGCGTACGGACACCGCGCCCGGCGGCCACCGCAAGAACAAGGAGGGCACCGTCCTCGGGCGGCTGCGCGACAGGGCGGTGGCCCATCTCCACGCCCTCGGCCAGGACGACCGGGGCGAGGGGGCGGTGGGCGTGCTGGAGGAGCCCCGGGTGCCCGCCGCGCCGCCGCAGAGCGCCGAGCGCGCCGCGATCGCCGGGGGCGACCTCGTCGTACGCACCGGGCCCGACGTCCAGGTCCGGGCAGGCACGCACGTGCCGCTGCTGATCGACCTGGAACACCTGTACGTCTTCGACCAGCAGGGCCGCCGCGTCTGCCCGGCACCCGCGCACCAGCCGCGGCTGGACGAGTGACGCGGCCCGCGCGGGAGGGCGCGGCCCGCCGCCGGAGCACGGCCGGCGCGGGGCGGCGACCGCTCCCCGGCCACTCGGGTGAGCGCGAGGCAAATCACCCAATTGCCGCTTTTCCTCGGTAAATCTCACTGTCAGGCTGGCAAACGACCTCTGACGGCTCCGTCGCCCCTGGAGATTTCCGTGATTCTGTCGATCTCAGGCGTTGTCCTGCTGGGAGTGATCGTCTTCCTGTTCTTCCGCAAGGACGGGCTGAAGCCGTCACATGCCATCGTCTGCGCCCTCTTCGGGTTCTACTTGGCGGGCACCGCGATCGCGCCCAGCATCAAGGCCGGCGGCCAGAGCCTCGCCAGCCTCCTGGGCGGCATCAAGCTCTAGGGCGCCCCCGCCGGCGTCCCGCCCCCGTCCAGGACTCGGAGACCCGACGCATGCGACGACCGTTGGCCCGGCTGCCCGGCCGCGAGCCGCCCCCGGCGGCCCGCGGCCGCGAGGCGGCCAGGACGGCGGCGGACGGCGCCGCGGACGTACTGCGTCCCGTGGTGGTCGTGACCCGCGGCACGGGCCGGCTCGCGGCCGCTGCCCGGCGGCGCTGGAGCGCGACCCCGAAGGAGCGGCGCGGGCCGACGGCCTTCCTCGCCTGCGCCTGCCTGCTGCTGGTGTACCTGATGCCGTACGGGCCGCTCGCCGCCGCAGTGGCGCTGCTGGCCGCGGCGGTGTGGGCCGGCCGCGACCGGGGCGGGAAGGACCCGGCGGCGGACGCGGACGCGGCGGCCCGGCGGCAGGAGCGGCTGGCGGCGCTGTACGAGGCGCTGGTGCCGTACTTCTCCTCCCCCGACGACCCGCACCCGCTCTACGCCCACGAGGGCGACATCGAGCAGGTCTTCGGCGACGCCGAGTTCGACGGCGACGACCGGCTGACCGCGCTGCGGCTGCGCTACCCGCCGTACTTCCGCGACGGCGAGCCCGAGTCCCGGGCGCGCATCGAGCAACTGCTGTACGCCAAGTGCGGACGCGGGCGCGAGTACCTCTTCGACTGGCACGAGGACGACAACCGCCTCGACCTCGCCGTCCTCGACCCGCTGCCCGCCGACATCGGCGCGCAGCCCTACGTCACGGCGCACGGCGAGTCGGTGCTCGGCTTCACCGACGCCGAGGGCGTGCGGCGGACGCTGCCGGTGCGCACGGAGGCCGGCGACCGGGACGAGCCGCCGGTGCTGTGGCGTACCGGACCGCGCTCCACCGAGCCCCATCTGCTCGCCCTCGGCCAGCCCGGCACCGGCACGACGACGCTGCTGCGGTCGCTGGCGCTCCAGGCACTGCCGCACGGCGAGGTGCTGGTGGTCGACGGCGGCTGCGCGGGCGAGTTCGCCTTCCTGGCGGAGCGGCCCGGGGTGCTCGGGGTGGAGTCCACGGTGGCCGGCGCGCTGGCGCTGCTGCGCTGGGCGGCGCAGGAGACGGAACGCCGGCTGCAGCGCCCGGTCGCCGCCGGGGGCGACGCGGCGGACGGCGGCCGGGCGGCGGGGCCGCGGCCGCTGTGGATCGTCGTGGACCGGCCCGCGGCGCTGAGCCATCTGGCCGCCGCGGCCGGGCGGGAGGATCCGCAGGCACTGCTGGAGGTGCCGCTGCGGCACGGGCGGGCGGCGAACGTCACCGTGGTGGTGGCGGACCAGTTCGACTGCGCCGCCTCGCTGGGACCCGCGGTACGGGACCACACCCGCGCCCGCGTCGTGCTGGGCCCCGCCTCGGCGGCGCAGATCGCCTCCGTCCTCGGCGCCCCGCCGCACACCACGCCGGTGTACGAGGTCCCGCCGGGGCGGGGCTACGTACGCCTCGGCCAGGGTGAGGTGCACCGGCTGCAGGTACCCGCGACGCCCGACCCGCACCACCGCGAGACGCCGGAGGCGCTGCGCCGCGCGGTACTGGAGCTGCTGCCGGAGCCGCCGGCCGGCGGCTCCGCGGCCGGTACGGCGGCGGAGCAGACCGGCGGCTGACGCCGGCGGACGAACGGCCCCGGCCGGCATGGCCGGTCAGGCGATGAACGCCCCCGCCGGCTCCGCCGCCACGGGCCCGCCGCCCTCCGACACGGCGCGGGCCGCCGCCGCGAGCCGGCCGACCGCCTCCTCCGCGACGGCCCCGGTGACGGTGAACGGCAGCCGCACGTACCCCTCGAAGGCACCGCCGACCCCGAACCGCGGGCCCGACGGGATCCGTACGCCCACCCGCTCGCCCGCCTCGGCGATGCGCGAGCCGGACAGACCGCCCGTGCGCACCCACAGGGTCAGCCCGCCGTGCGGCACCGTGTACTCCCAGTCGGGCAGATGGCGCCGCAGTGCGGCGACGATCGCGTCGCGGTTGGCGCGGGCCTGGGAACGGCGCAGGCCGGTGGCCGCGGCCCAGCCGCCGCCCTCCAGCAGCCAGGTGGTGGCCAGTTGCTCCACCACGGGCGAGCCGAGGTCGGCGTACGCGCGGGCGGAGACCAGGCTGCGGATCACCTCGGGCGCGGCGCGCACCCAGCCGATGCGCAGGCCCGCCCAGAACGCCTTGCTGGCCGAGCCGACGGTGACGACGGTGGAGCCCGCCGGGTCGTACGCGGCGACGGGCCGGGGGCGTTCGCCGGTGTCGTCCAGGCGCAGCTCGCTCATCGTCTCGTCGGCGACGACGACGGTGCCGGCGCGGCGGGCGGCGTCGACGAGCGCGCGGCGCTGGTCGTCGTCGGCCAGGGCGCCGGTGGGGTTGTGGTAGTCGGGGATGACGTACGCCAGCCGCGGGGCGGCGTCGCGGAGGGTCTGCCGCCAGGTCTCGACGTCCCAGCCGGTCAGTCCCTCGCCCATGGCCACGGGTACGAGCCGGGCGCCGTCCTCGCGCATGAGCTGCAGGATGTTGGCGTAGCTCGGCGAGTCCACCGCGATGCGCTCGCCGCGGCCGGCGAAGAGCCGGCACAGGGCGATCATCGCGCCCATCGCACCGGTCGTGATCATGATCTGCTCGGGCATGGTCGGCACCCCGCGGGCGGTGTACCGCTCGGCGATGGCCGCGCGCAGGCCCGGCAGCCCGGCGGGGTAGTCGCCGTGGGTGTGGGCGTAGAGCGGGAGTTGCTCCAGGGCGCCGTGCATCGCGCGGGTGAGCCAGGGCTCGGGGGCGGGCAGCGCGGCGCAGCCGAGGTCGATCATCGAGCCGGTGGCGTCCGGCGGCAGCGGCTCCAGGCCGCGGGTGGGCAGCGGATGCCCGGCCGGCACGGAGGTCCAGCTTCCGGCGCCGCGGCGGGATTCGAGGAAGCCGGCCGCGCGCAGGTGCTCGTACGCCGCGGCGATGGTGGTGCGGCTGACGCCGAGGGCGGCGGCCAGCTCGCGTTCGGCGGGCAGCCGGGTGGCCACCGGGATGCGCCCTTCGAGCACCAGCAGGCGCACGCCGTCGGCCAGGGCGCGGTACGCGGGCACGCGGCGGCCCGGCCGGTCGAGGGCCACGGCGCCCGCGCTCTCCTGCGACCGCAGCAGCCGCGCGAGCTGAACCGCACCGACGGCCGACGTCCATTCCGCCATGAGAACCAGGCCACCTTTCCCTGATTGGCCATATCACCTGCACAAGCCCAGTCCACATAGTGGCATGCAGCCATCCAACAGGACCAGAGGGGAGCCAGTCTTGTCGCGCTGGAGGGGATCTCGTACGGCCCGCAGGCTCGCGCATCTGTACGTCGGCCTGACCCTGTACGGGCTGAGTTGCGCGCTGATGGTGCGCGCCGGGATCGGGCTCGATCCGTGGGACACCTTCCACCAGGGGCTCGGCAAGCAGACCGGGTGGACGATGGGCGTCGCGACGATCGTGGTGGGCGCTGCGGTGCTGCTGCTGTGGATACCGATCAGGCAGCGCCCGGGGCTCGGCACGGTGTCGAACGTAGTGGTGATCGGCGTCGCCATGGACGCCTCCCTCGCGCTGCTGCCCGACGTGCACGGCCTGGCCCTGCAGATCCCGCAGATGCTCGGCGGCGTCGTCCTCAACGGCGTGGCCACCGGGCTGTACATCTCCGCCCGCTACGGCCCCGGCCCGCGCGACGGCCTCATGACCGGGCTGCACCGGCGCACCGGCCTGTCCGTCCGGCTGGTCCGCACCCTGATCGAGATCACCGTGCTGGCCTCGGGCTGGGTGCTCGGCGGCGCGGTGGGCGCCGGCACCGTCGTCTACGCCCTCGCGATCGGACCGCTGGCCCAGTACTTCCTGCGCGTCTTCGCGATCCCGGAACCGGCGTCGGCCGGGCCCGGGGAGGTCCTGCGGGGCGGAGCGCGACGCGACACCCGCGAGGTGAATTATGTGCCTCCTGGCGCGGAGCGGTAGTGTACGCCTCCGGCTCGGCAGGCGGACCGTTACAGCATGCAGTGAGATGAAATCAGTCGGTGACATCTCCGTCACACGTGACAAAGCGGACGCCTGTGGGTAGAAGCAATGGGGCGGCACGACGGGCGACGCATGTCCCGGAACGGGAATCTTCATCGCCGACCGGACGTTGACCGGATGACGACGACAGCGACACCTGTCCTGTGGGCGACAAGCCCGGGAGGCAACGATTCATGAGTGAGCGAGCTCTTCGCGGCACGCGACTCGTGGTGACCAGCTACGAGACGGACCGCGGCATCGACCTGGCCCCGCGCCAGGCGGTGGAGTACGCATGCCAGAACGGCCATCGGTTCGAGATGCCGTTCTCGGTCGAGGCGGAGATCCCGCCGGAGTGGGAGTGCAAGACGTGTGGCGCCCAGGCGCTGCTCGTCGACGGCGAGGGACCGGAGGAGAAGAAGGTCAAGCCCGCCCGGACGCACTGGGACATGCTCATGGAGCGGCGCACCCGCGACGAGCTGGAAGAGGTCCTGGCCGAGCGGCTCGCGGTACTGCGCTCAGGCGCGATGAACATCGCCGTGCATCCGCGCGACAGCCGCAAGTCGGCCTGAGGCGCGGCGCCGCTTCCGGAACAACGGCATCGGCAAGGGCCCGTCCCGCCGGCAGTGGGACGGGCCCTTGCCGATGCCCGGAAACGGTGGCCGGCGCATGGTGGCCTCCGGGCCCGTACGCCGTGCGGGCGGCCGGGCCCGGGGTGACTGGACGGACGGGCGCGGACCGGCCGGCGGGGCTCAGCGCTCCGGCGGCCGGTCCTCGTCCTCGTCCCGTATCACCTCGCCCTGGACGACCTTGCCGTCCGGGCGGTGGATGCGCGCCTGCGTGTACGCCTGGCCCAGGTCGCTCCCGGAGGCCGAGCGCTCGATCGCGCGGGTCAGGCTCCTGCGCACCAGCGCGCGTACCGGCGGCAGCAGCAGGAGCAGCCCCGCCGCGTCCGTGACCAGGCCCGGGACCATCAGCAGCAGCCCGGCGAGCATCGTCAGCCCGTTGCCGGAGCCGCGTGCGCGGTCCGGCTCCGGCGCCTCCCCGCGCTGCTGCCGCTGAAGCTGCTCGGCGAGCGAGCGCCATGCCCGCCGGCCCGCCCGCTTGATGACGACCGAGCCCAGGATCAGCCCGCCCACCAGCACCGCGAAGACGCCCAGGACGCCGATCCGGGAGCCGAGCATGATCAGCAGCCACAGCTCCAGCAGCGCCCAGGCGGCGACGCCCAGCGGGGCCAGGGTGCGGGCGAGCGAGCGGCGCCTGCGCGGCGGGCGGCCGTGGCCGTCACCGGGCCCGCCGCGGCGGCCCGGGCCGCCGGGGCCCGCCCCCCGGTCGTCGGAACCTGCCGGGTCCTCGTACGGCTGCGGAATGCGATCGCTCATGACTCAAGTGTGCCTGCGGCCGAGAATCCGCCCCAGCCGGGACCGTACGCCCCAGGCGGGCACCCGCCAGGCCGCCTCGGCGAAGATGTCCTTGCTCATCTTGGAGTCGCCGCGCTCGCGCTCGACGAAGGTGATCGGGACCTCCACGACGTGGTAGCCGCCGTCGGCCACCCGCCGGGCCAGATCCACCTGGAAGCAGTACCCCTGCGAGGCGATGTTCGCCAGCCCGATGCCCTCCAGGGTCTCCCGCCGGAACGCGCGGTAGCCCCCGGTGACGTCCCGGATGCGCAGCCCGAGCCAGAGCCGCGAGTAGGCGCTGCCGCCGCGGGAGATGAACTCCCGGGACTTGGGCCAGTTGACGACCCGGCCGCCGGGCACCCACCGGGAACCGAGCACCATGTCGGCGCCCTTGAGCGCGGTGAGCAGCCGGGGCAGTTCCTCCGGCCGGTGCGAGCCGTCGGCGTCCATCTCGACCAGCACGCCGTAGTCCCGCTCCAGGCCCCAGCCGAAGCCGGCCAGGTACGCCGCGCCCAGGCCCTCCTTGCCCGCCCGGTGCAGCACGTGCACGTGCGCGTCGTCGGCGCTCAGCTCGTCGGCGAGCTTCCCGGTGCCGTCCGGGCTGTTGTCGTCGACGACCAGGACGTCGGCGTCCGGCACCGCGGCCCGCACCCTGGAGACGATCGACTCGAGGTTCAGGGCCTCGTTGTACGTGGGGATGATCACCAGGATCCCGCCCGGCGGGCCGTAGCGCCCCTGAACCCCGTCTGTCACTGCCGTCCCTTCCGCAATTCCCGCTCGAGCCGTCCACGCGCGCACACGGCCGCGCGGGACGGACGCCCACCATAGCCAGAGTCCGGCGGAGTCCGGCACCGAGGCGGTGCGCAACGGTACCGCGGGACGGTCCGGGGAGATGACCGGGACGGCCGCGGAGCCGCGGAGGAAGGGGAATCGGGAGCGGCGGCCGGTGGTTCGCGGGGCCGTGCCCGCCCGGCCGTCGCCGCTGCGGATCGGGCCCGGCGCCCTTCGGTCCGACCTGGGACCCGCTGGCTGCGGATCGACCGAGGGCCGTTGTCTACTGAGCGTCCGGGCCCCACCCGGGGTCACACCAGCCCGACGGATGCCATCCTCCCTCGCCCCCGTGCCGGAGTCCTGGACCTGGCTGCCTGCGATGGGGCGCCGGTGCGGCACACCATCCGTGGCCCAGAGCGTTCCACGACTGCGCGGAGGTGATCCAGCCGGACGTCCTGTGGTGGACTCGGCCGAAACTACCCGCCGTTGCCCGTTGCGTGTCAACAGCCGTGTCACCTGTGGCGTTTTGCCGAAGCGGCTGGTCAGTCCCGAAATCAGGCCGCGGTCCTACGCCCGGGACGGCCTTCGTTCGGCCTATCGAAGATCGTTAACTCACCCGATCGGCCCCGGGTGGACGGTGTTTCCGGCCACGACGGTGCGCAGGCACACGGGCAGTTCCGCGCCGGGCGTGAGGTCGGGCAGGCCCGGGGTGCCGGAGCGCGGGTCGGTCGACCAGTTCGCGACCCGCTCGTCGGGCACCTGTACGACGAGGTCGCCGGCCGCCCAGACGGCGTAGTCCGCGGGCGCGCCGGGCACGAGCACCCCGGCGTCGTCACGGCCGACGGCCCGCCAGCCGCCGCGGGTGTGGGCGGTGAAGGCGGCGCGGGCGGAGATGCGGTGCTCGGGCGTGCGGTGGAACGCGGCGGCCTGGACGGTGCGCCAGGGGTCGAGCGGGGTCACCGGGGCGTCGGAGCCGAGGGCGAGCGGCACACCGGCGCGCAGCAGGGCCTCGTACGGGTTGAGGGCCCGCGCCCGCTCCGCTCCCAGCCGGCGGGCGTACATGCCCTCCTCGCCGCCCCAGGCGGCGTCGAACGCCGGCTGCACGGACGCCGTGAGCGCCAGCTCCGCGAACCCGGCGACGGTCTCGGCGGTGAGCATCTCCGCGTGCTCCACGCGGTGCCGCAGCGCCCGTACGCGGTCCAGGCCGACCCGCTCGGCCGCGGCCCGTACACCGGCGACCACGGCGGCCACGGCGGCGTCCCCGATGGCGTGGAACCCCGCCTGGAGCCCCGCCTCGGTGCAGGCGGCGACGTGGGCGGCGACGGCGGCGGCGTCCAGGTAGCCGTTGCCGCGGTGCCCGGGGCGGTCGGCGTACGGCTGCGTCAGGTGGGCGGTACGGGAGCCGAGGGAGCCGTCGGCGCAGAAGTCGCCGGCCGCGCCGAAGGCGCCGAGTTCGCGGACGCGCCGGGCGTCCGCGGGGCCGGTGACGGCCTCGCCCCAGTAGCCGGTCACCCGCGGCCCCGGCCGCTCGGCGGCGAGCGCGAGCAGCGCCGCGAAGTCGTCCTCGCCGCTGATGTCGGGGCCCGCGCACTCGTGCACGGAGCCGATGCCGACGGCCGCGGCCCGGTCGAGGGCGGCGCCCTGCGCGGCGGCGCGCTGGGCGGGCGACATGGCGGCGTACGCGGCGCGGCGTACGGCGTGGTGGGCGTCGCGGGTCAGCGGCGCGTCGGCGGCGTAGCCGTCGCGGCCGGCGACGCCGGGCACCAGGTCGAGCAGGGCGGTGCTGACGGCGGCGGAGTGGACGTCGACGCGGGTGAGGTAGAGCGGGCGGCCGCCGGCGGCCTCGTCGAGTTCCGCGCGGGCCGGTGGGCGGCCCTCGGGCCAGCCGGTCTCGTCGTATCCCTGGCCGATGAGCACCCGGTCCGCGGGACGTTCGGCGGCGTACGCGCGGATCCGGGCCAGCGCGTCGGCCAGCCCGGTGGCGCCGGAGAGGTCGAGCCCCGTCAGCGCCAGCCCGGTGGCGGTCAGATGCACGTGCGCATCGGTGAACGCCGGGGTGACGAGGGCGCCTTCGAGGTGGACGATCTCGTCGGCGGCGCCGGCGAAGCCGTCCGCCGCACCCTCGGAGCCGACCCAGGCGACGCGGTCGCCCTCGACGACCATGGCGGTGGCGAACGGGTCGGCCGGGCTGTGGACGGTGCCGCCGCGCAGCAGCACGGTGCGGCGGGCGGAACCGGCCCGGGAGGGCACGGAGTTCGCGGCTTCCGCGGGTCGGGCGGCGGGGCGGTCGGCGGTCACGGCTGCGGTGCCTCGGATTCGGATCGGGGGCGCCGCGCCGTCAGATGCGCGGCGGCCTGGCTTCGTACGGCGTGGAGAGCACGACGGTCGTGCGGGTGGAGACGCCGGCGAGCGAGCGGATGCGGGCGAGCAGGTCCTCCAGCTCCGCCGGGGCGGCGACGCGCACCTTGAGGATGTAGTTCTCCTCCCCCGCCACGCTGTGGCACGCCTCGATCTCGGGGACTTCGGCGAGCCGGTCCGCGATGTCGTCGGGGGCGCTGGGGTCGAAGGGCTTGACCGAGATGAACGCGGTCATCGGCAGGCCGATGGCCTCCGGGTCGACGATGGCGCCGTAGCCGCGGATCACACCGCGCTGCTCCAGCCGCCGCACGCGCTGGTGCACGGCGGAGGTGGACAGGCCGGTGGCCTTGCCCAGGTCCGTATAGCTCATCCGCCCGTCCCTGACGAGCAGCTCCACGATGTGCCTGTCCAACTCCTCCACAACGCATCAACCTACTTCGTTTGCGGCGGTCAGGTACATCCGGGGCCGCCGGGCGGCCGGGGAGGGCGCCTTCGGGGGCGCACGGGGCGCACACGGTGGCGTGTGACGAAGGCCACAGTCCATCGGGGAGCGAGGGGGACCCTGCGGACGATTATTCGGATGACAGCGAGGGAAATCCTTGCTGTGGTCGAGACCACCACGTGACCGTCCAGGTGGCCCAACCTGAGGGGGAGCAGCATGCGCCGTTCCGAGCATGTCGAGCTCGTCGATCCCGACGCCGTCGACGACGAGGAGGGCGGCAGTTACGCCGAGACCTCGCTGATCTTCCGGGTGCTCTGCCCGGACTGCGTCCAGCCCATCGCCCTGCTGGAGGGCGAGGACGTGCTTCCCGAGCACGCCCGCGTCACCCCGGCGAACCCGTTCGGCCTGACCGTGTGCACCGGCTCCGGCAGCCCGCTCTCGGCCGCCGTGCCCGAGGACGCGCGGCTCGACGCCCGCGCCGAGGACACGGCCGTGCTGCTCACCCTGCCCGAGGGCCTCGACTGGCGTCGCCAGCCCTTCTCGCACGTCGGCGGCACGGGGAACGCGCCGGTGCTGCGGCGGCTGCCGGGGATGCGCCGGCGCAGGTAACGCCCGGGCACCGCCCCGCGGCACCCGGCCGCGTCACGGCCCCGCCCCGCCGCTTCCGACGCGCTACGGACCGGCTTGCCGCACCCCGGTTATCCCCGGTCCGTCTCGGCACCCAGCAGGTGCCGCGCGACGACCACGCGCTGGATCTGGTTGGTGCCCTCCACGATCTGCAGCACCTTCGCCTCGCGCATGTAGCGCTCCGCGGGGAAGTCCGCCGTGTAGCCGTAGCCGCCGAGCACCTGCACGGCGTCGGTCGTCACCCGCATCGCCGCGTCCGTGCAGAACAGCTTGGCCATCGCGGCGTCCCGGGCGAAGGGCAGGCCGGCGTCGCGCCGCCGCGCGGCGGCGAGGTACATCGCGCGCCCGGCCGCGATCTGCGTCGCCATGTCGGCGAGGAGGAAGCGCAGCCCCTGGAAGTCTGCGACGGGCCGGCCGAACTGCTGCCGCTCCTGCGCGTATCCGTGCGCCGTGTCGAGCGCCCCCTGCGCCACCCCGATCGCGCACGCCGCGATCCCGAGCCGGCCCGAGTCGAGAGCGTCGAGCGCGATGGCGAAGCCCTGCCCCTCCTCGCCGATGCGGCGCGCGTCGGGGATCCGTACCCCGTCGAAGTGCAGCAGGCCGGTGGGCGAGCCCTTCATGCCCATCTTCTTCTCCGGCGGCGCGGCGGTCAGCCCGGGGGCGTCGCCGGGCACGAGGAAGGCCGTGATGCCGCCGGCGCCGGGGCCGCCGCTGCGGGCGAGGACGGTGTAGAAGTCGGCGACCCCGGCGTGGGTGATCCACGCCTTGGTGCCGTCCAGGGTCCACGTGTCGCCGTCGCGTACGGCCCGGGTGGTCAGGGCGGCGGCGTCGGAGCCGGAAGCGGGCTCGGAGAGGCAGTACGCGCCGAGCAGGCCGCCGCCGAGGATGGCCGGAAGGAACTCCTTGCGCTGCTCCTCGGTGCCGTAGCCGGCGACCGCGTGGGTGGCGAGGGTGTGCACGGAGGTGCCGAGACCGACGGTCAGCCGGGCGGCGGCGAACTCCTCCAGCACCTGCAGGTAGACCGTGTACGGCTGCTCCCCGCCGCCGTACTCCGCCGCGTAGGGCAGCGCGAGCAGTCCCGACTCCGACAGGGTGGTGAACAACTCCCGGGGGAAGCGGCCCGCTTCCTCTTCTTCTGCGGCCACGGGAGCGATCTCCCGCCGGACCAGCTCGCGGACGAGGGCCAGCAGGTCGCGTGACTCCTCGGTGGGCAGCTCGCGTTCCACGGGCAGCGGACCACGTACGGCCATGCGGTGCACTCCTCTTCGCCGGGCGCGCGTACGGCGCTGTCGACGGCGGCCCCGGCCGGGATATGGCGGCGCCGCCCGTTGTGTTCGTGCAGCCCGATGCTGCCCCGCCGGATTGCGGCGGGCCGGCATGTAAGGCTGCGGTGAAGGGGAGTATGCCCGATCGGCGGTACGCCGAGACAGACGGGGTACGTACCGAACCGGCCACTGACCGGCTCGGGTTCCGAGGTCAGGGGGCGGCGGCACCGCCGTCGGCCGCGAGGCCCGCGAGCAGGTCGTCGTAGCCGGCCTTGACGCGGGCGACGCTCATGCCGCCGGTGCGGCGCTGGTAGCCGTAGAGGTTGGCGGCCAGCGGGGCGAGCAGGGCGTCGGCGAGCCAGCGCACGTCGGCCTCCGGCCGGATCCGGCCGACGAGCAGCGCGAGGTGCTGCCGGTACAGCTCGTACGAGCCCTCGGTGAACCGGGCGTCGGCGGAGTCCATCTCGGCCACGAGCAGCAGCCCGAGCTGGTCCTCGGTGCGGTCGACGAGGGCGTGCAGGAAGGCGCGGATGCGCTCCGGCGCGGATGCGCCGGGGCCGAGCGGCGGCGGGCCCTGGAGGAACGCGGCCTGGAACTGCACCTCGCGGTCGTCGATGACCGCGTACGCCAGCCCCGCCCGGTCGCCGAAGCGGCGGTAGACGGTGCCGACGCCGACCCCCGCGGCCTTGGCCACCTCGTCCATGGACAGCGCGTCGGGGCCGCGCTCGGCGACCATCGCGGCCGCGGCGGCGAGGATCCTGCGGCGGTTCTGCGCGGCGTCCGCGCGTTCCGCCGGCGGCCCGCCGGCCAGGGGCAGCTCGGCGCCGGCCGGCCGCCGCCGACTGGTCACGTCGTCCTGTGTCACCTGCGCTCCCTCCTCCCCGGAGGATAGCGAACAGGAGACTTCTCCGGTTCTCGCTGGCATCCGGAGAGTTCTCCGGTTACTCTTCGAAGGCACCAACCGGAGAACTCTCCGGATATCGAAGGGAACGAACATGACGCAGCTTGCGGGCCGGACGGCCCTGGTCACCGGCGGCAGCCGCGGCATCGGCGCCGCGATCGCGCGGCGGCTGGCCGAGGAGGGCGCCGACGTGGCGCTCACGTACCACCGCTCTCCCGAACGGGCCGCGGAGGTCGTACGCGCCGTGGAGAAGGCCGGCCGGCGGGGACTGGCCATCGCGGCCGACGCCGCGGACCCCGACGCCGTCGTCGCCGCGGTCGACCGCGCCGCCGCCGAACTCGGCCGGCTGGACGTGCTGGTGAACAACGCGGGCATCGCGCCGTACGGGCCGCTGGCCGAGGTGCGCCGGGAGGACGTGGACGCGGTGCTCGCCATCCACGTCCGCGCGGTCTTCCTCGCCTCCCAGGCGGCCGCCCGCCACCTCGGCCCCGGCGGCCGGATCATCAGCATCGGCAGCAGCTTCGCCGAGCGGGTGCCGATACCGGGCTGGACCCTCTACGCCGCCAGCAAGTCCGCGCTGACGGGGCTCACCCGCGGGCTCGCCCGCGACCTGGGCCCGCAGGGCATCGCCGTCACCGTCGTCCACCCCGGTGACACCGACACCGAGATGAACCCCGCCGACTCCCCCGACGCCGACGCCGCCCGCGCCCTCAGTGCGCTGGGCCGTTACGGCACCCCCGAGGACGTCGCCGCCGCCGTGGCGCACCTCGCGGGCCCCGGCGGCGCGCAGATCACCGGCGCGGCGATCGCCGTCGACGGCGGCTTCGCCGCGTAGAGCGGCCGCCCGCCGTTCCGCGCGCCCCTCCCCGTACCACCCGAACGACCGACCCGGGAGACACCGTGCCCTGGATATTCCTGCTGATCGCCGCCGGCCTCGAACTCGTCTGGGCCAGCGCCCTGAATCAGTCCGACGGCCTTACCCGCCTCTGGCCCTCGACGATCGGTCTGGTGATGGCCATGGCGAGCGTCGTCGTGCTGACGATGGCGCTGCGCAGCCTGCCCGTCGGCACGGCGTACGCCGTGTGGGTCGGGCTCGGCTCGCTGGGGGTGGCCGCCGTGGGCATCCTCGCGCTGGGCGAGAGCGCGTCGCCGGCCCGGCTGGCGTGCCTGGGGCTGATCCTCGCGGGCGTCATCGGGCTGAAGTTCGTCGAGGGCTGACCGTGCGGAACCCCGCGGGCGCACCGGGAGTTGCCCCGTACATGGGTGACGTCGTGCCGTATCTGGCCGCGGGCGGCTGCCTGCTCGCGGTGATGGGCTTCCTCACCTGGCTCAAGGGGGTCGTACGCCGCCGCGGGCTCGCCGGCTCGGCGATGCGGGGCGCGCTCGCCGCGTACGAGGAGGCGATGCGCGTCACCGCGCACGACTCCCACCACGAGGTCCGCGCGGCGGCGGAACGCCAGGCGCCGGCCGGGGCGTCCGGCGATCCGCGCCGGCGGCTCCGGTTCCGACGCCAGACGCCTGCCGCCGCGTGCAGTTCGGGTCCAGATTCTTCCAGACAGTGGATCGATGACGCCCACGCCACATGCGCCCAGATCGGCCTGGGCACGGGAGCCGCGACCGCGACACCACGTGCTCCGCACCCGCCACACGCAACTGGCCGTGGGCGCCGCTGACTCCCGCGCAGGCGGAGACGAAGCTGTGGGACGGCAACCGCATCCGGGACGGAATCCTGCCCGAGCAGCCGGTGGCCGGCAAGGTGGCCCAGGGCCTGCTCCCGGTGATCGGGGCGTGCTACGAACTCGACACCTGGGGCGTCACCAAGCTCTGCCCCGGAGCGGATGCCGAGGCAAGCAGCCCGACGCGGATCTCCCTGGATTCACCCTGCACGCACCGGCCGTCCTCGGCGGGGCCCTGCGCAGAGCTGCGGAGGGCCCCGCCCAGACGGTTCAGCGGATGCCGACCGCGGCCAGTGCGGCCTGCTGGGCACCGGTGATCTCGCTGCCCCACAGCACGTAGCAGATGCCGCCGGTGCCGGAGCGGACCTTGCCGGCGGCGTCGTAGCGCTTCGTGCGGAGCCAGATGTTCTCCCACTGGCGGCGCTTGTAGACGTGCCGCACCGCCGGGTTGTCCGGCGAGGCGGGGTCGTTGGCGACGACGTCGCCGTCCTTGGTGAAGCCGACGACGGTCATCAGGTGGCCCGACGTGCCGTAGCCCGCACCGTCCAGCTCCGCCTCGATGAAGGACTGGGACGTTATCAGCGGGATGCCGGCGGCCACGAGGAGTTCGGCGTCGGCGAGCGAGCCGAGCCGGGTGACGACGCCGTGCATGTCGCGGTACGTGCTCGCGTAGGCGGTGTTGAAGGGCCAGTTGCCGCAGCCCTCGTACTGGTAGTCGTAGGTGAAGCGGGCGGCGTGGCAGACCTGCGGGTCGTCGTAGTCGGGGTTGACCCACTCCAGGTCCCCGGCGGTGGGCTTGCGGCCCCAGTACTCGATGATCATCTGCGCGGAGGTGGGGCTGCACCACGCCTCGCCGCCGTTGTCGTACTCCGGGTAGCGGCCGGCGTGGATGTTCTGCGAGTAACGCGGGACGATCAGCTCGCGCGACAGCCGCGGCGTGCTCGCGGGCACCTCGAAGCGGTCCGGCACGTCCGAGCCCATCGCGCCGACCCGCCACACCTGCGGCGTCGCGTCGCTGCCGGGCTTGCGGTAGAGCGTCACCCGCAACTGGTAGTCGACGAGCCGCAGTCCGCTCGCCGCGTCGTCGACCGAGAAGGTGTCGGTCCAGATGCTGCTCTTGCCGTCCGACTGGTCGTCGACCGTGGTGCGGCGGATGTCCCCGTCGCCCGCGGCCCAGCGGCCCATCACGTACCAGGGCGTGCGGCCGCCGTCGTTGTACGTGCCGCGCAGCTCGACCATCAGCCAGGTGCCGGCCGGGGTGGCGGCGTTCCAGGAGGCGACGACCTCGGTCGCGGCCGGGGCGAGCCGGTGGACCGGGGACGTCCAGGTGGCGTACTCCCAGGAGGCGGTGGTCCCGGTGTGCGGGTCGGCGTACTCCGTACGGCCCGCGGGGCGGCCGATCACGATGCCGGGGCGGCTGCCGGGGACGACCTTCGTGCCGCGGGCACTGCCGCGGCGCCAGGCCGGCGCGGAGGCCCAGCCGTGGTAGTCGACGAGGGAGCTGCCGAGCGGCGGCCGGCCGGCCGTGCCGCCCGGGGCGACGGGGGCGCTGAGCGCGGCGGCGGACGCGGCCGGGGCGGCTCCGGCCGCTGCGGCTGCCAGGGCGGCAGCCAGCACGGCGCGCCGTGACGCACTTCGGGGCATGGCGGACTCTCCAGACGATAGCGGCGCATGCTGGGGGGGCAGGCCACAACTATTCACCCTCGCTCTGCCGTTAGGAAGTCAATCCGTGCTACGAGATGGGTGAACATTGGTTCATACCACTGGTGTGACCTGGGGCGGAGAAGGGGCCCGCCGGGCGGTCGCCGTAGCCTTGCGGCGATGAGCGCACCCGACCCCCCGGCGTCCGGCCCCGCGCCGGCCGCCCTGGCCCGCGAGCTGCGGGGCCTCGAACCGTCCTGCGGACCCGTGCGGCTGGTGGCCGTCGACGGGCACGCCGGGTCCGGCAAGACGACGTTCGCCGGCCGGCTCGCCGCGGCGCTGGGCGGGGCGCCCGTACTCCGGCTGGACGACCTCGCGACACACCGCGAGTTCTTCGGCTGGACCGGACGGCTGCGCCGCCAGGTGCTCGACCCGCTGGCCGCAGGGCGCCCCGCGGTCTACGACGCGTACGACTGGGACGCCCGCGCCTTCACCGCGCGCCGCACCCTGCCGCCGGCGCCCGTGGTGCTCGTCGAGGGCGTCGGCGCGGGCCGCCGGGAGCTGCGCCCGCACCTCGCCCGGCTGCTGTGGATGGAGGTACCGGCCGCGGAGGCGTGGGCCCGCGGGCGGGAGCGCGACGGGCCGGGGCTCGCGGAGTTCTGGGACGACTGGGAGCGGGCGGAGGGTGCGCACTTCTCGGCCGACCCGTCCCGCCCGTACGCCGGTCTTCTGGTGGTGCGCCGGGGGGACGCGTACCGGCTGGTCCCGGGCCCTGCGAGCGCCCGCTGACCCCGGTTGGCGCACACCCTGCGTAGCCGGTCTGAGGCCCGGCCGGAATCGGCCCCTCCAGGCCCCAACTCCGCTTGACCCGGGGGCAGTACAGGACTTACGTTCTCAGTGAGCGGGCCCCACCGGCACCGCCTCACGCGCGAAGCCCCCGATTGTTCCCCCGTGATCGGGGGCTTCGTTCTGTCCTCAAGAGGGAACAATGGGATGACTTACGTACCGGCCGCCCCTCACCCACGGTCACCGCGGCGGGCGGCCGGGTCCCCCGCGCGCGCGTCCGATACGTGCCGTCGGCCCGCATCGCCGCCGCGGGTACCATGCGAGCAGGCCGTCTTTGCTGCAACTCCCCTGTTCTGCAAGGGAGTTGGCGGGAGACGGCCGACCAGCGACCCGAGGAGATCCACGGGGGAACGGTTGGTGGCTACGTGATGGACAACGGCGCGCGCGGGCCCGAGGCCCCCGCGGAGCTCGCCTGGCTGCGGGGCGTCGACGCCTACACCATGGGCGCGTACACCCGGGCCGAGGAGGAGTTCAGGTCCGCCGTGCGGCTGGACCCGCAGATGGCCGACGCCTGGCTGGGCCTGCACGCGCTGCGGGCGGACACCGCCACGGCGCTGCTGGAGATGTACCGGCACCGCGACCGCTTCGGCGAGCAGCGGGCCCGGCACCGCCGCCCCCTCAACTCCTGGTACTGGCTGGGCTGGTGGGTGCAGCCCGTGCTCGACTCCGGCCGCGACCTGCTGCTCGCGCACGCCTCCCACTGGCTGGACGGCCGGCACGTCGCCGAGCTGGAGCAGGCGCTCGCCGCCTGTCCCCCCGCCGAGGCCGACCCGCAGGTGCGCTTCCTGCACGCCTGCCGCGCGTACCTGGTCAAGGACTGGGAGCAGCTCGTCCGGCTGACCGTGCCGCTCACCGACGACCCGCTGCTGGGCATCGAGGCGGGGCTCTTCGCCGGCATGGCGCGGGTCCGGCTGGAGATGTACGGGCAGGCCGTGCCGATGCTCTCCGCCGCGCTGATGCGCTGCCGCAGCGAGCAGCCGCAGCGCAAGGAGCTGCGCTACTGGCTGGCACGCGCGCAGGAGGGCTCCGGCCGCAGCGCCGCCGCGCTGCCGCTGTACCGCGCGGTGCACCGGATCGACCCCTCCTTCATGGACACCGCGGCCCGGATCGCCGCCATCGACGACCTCGACGACTTCGACGGCCTGGACCCGGTGCCGGGCCTGGCATCGGTGTCCCTCGGCGGCGCCGAGCAGGAGACCGCGCCGGGCGACCCCGCTCCCCCGGCGCCCGACGGCCGGGAGTTGGTGCCCGCCGACGAGGTGCTCCGCCCGCCGCCCCCGGCCGGCGGCCCGGGCGTCCTGCGCGAGCGCGCCTCGCTGCACGCGGGCTCCGCACACCAGCCGGCCGCCGCCGATCCCGGGATACTCGCCGAGGCGCTGGCCGACCTCGACCGGATGGTGGGCCTCGACCCCGTCAAGCGGCAGGTGCGGGCGCTGTCGGCGCAGCTCAACATGGCGCGGCTGCGGGCCGGCGAAGGGCTGCCGGTGCAGCCGCCGAAGCGGCACTTCGTCTTCTCCGGCCCTTCCGGTACGGGCAAGACCACCGTGGCGCGCATCCTGGGCCGGGTCTTCTACGCCCTCGGGCTGCTCGCCAGCGACCGGCTCGTGGAGGCCGGACGGGCCGATCTCGTGGGCGAGTTCCTGGGCCAGACCGCGGTGAAGGCCAACGACCTCATCGACTCCGCGCTCGGCGGCGTGCTCTTCATCGACGAGGCGTACAGCCTCGCCGGCGTCGGCTACTCCCGCGGCGACGCGTACGGCGACGAGGCCCTCCAGGTGCTGCTCAAGCGCGCCGAGGACAACCGCGACCGGCTCGTCGTCATCCTCGCCGGCTACCCCAAGGGCATGGACCGCCTGCTCTCCAGCAACCCGGGCCTCACGTCCCGCTTCACGACGCGCGTCGACTTCCCCAGCTACCGCCCGCTGGAGCTGACCGCGATCGGCGAGGTGCTGGCCGCGCAGAACGGCGACAAGTGGGACGAGGAGTCGGTCGAGGAGCTGCGCAGCATCTGCGGGCACGTCGTCGACCAGGGGTGGATCGACGAGCTGGGCAACGGCCGCTTCCTGCGCACGCTGTACGAGAAGAGCTGCGCCTACCGCGACCTGCGGCTGTCGGCCTACCCGGGGCCGCCGGGCCGCGAGGACCTCGCGACACTGCGGCTGCCGGACCTGATGCAGGCGTACGGCGAGATACTGTCCGGCCGCGAGCCGAAGGCCGAGCCGGACGCCGGCTGACCGGCCGCGCCCGAACCGCGTCCGGTCAGCCGACCGAGGTGGGCACGGACTCCGCGGCCGTCCCGTCCGCCGTGCGCTGCCGCACCGTCAGCCGGTGGGCGGGGTCACGTACCTCGCCGACCAGCAGCTCCAGCACGTCCTCCAGCGTCACCAGCCCCAGCACCCGCCCGGGCGCCGCGGGGTCGGCCACCGCCGCCAGATGGGAGGCGCCGCGCCGCATCGCGGCCAGCGCGTCGTCCAGCGGCAGCTCCGGGCGCAGCACGGTCATCGGCCGGAACAGGTGTGCGGGCACGGCCCGTTCGCGCTCGTCCAGCTCGAGGACGTCCTTCACGTGCAGATAGCCGAGATAGGTGGGTCCTGCCGCGCCGCTGCCGCCGGCGTCGCGCACCGGGAAGCGCGAGTAGCCGGTGCGCACCGTCAGCTCCTCGACCTGCCGCGGGGTGGCGGAGGCGGTGACCGCGACCATCGAGCCGGGGTCGAGCAGCACGTCCGTCACCGGCCGCGAGCCGAGGCCGAGCGCGTCGTTGAGCCGCCGCTGCTCGCCGTCGCCGAGCAGCCCGGCGTCGCGGGAGTCGGCGACCAGGTCGGTCAGTTGCTCGGTGGTGTAGACGCTGGTGAGCGCCGAGCGCGGCTCCACCCGCACCAGCCGCAGCATGTGCCGGGCCAGGGCCCCGAGGAGCGCCGTGACGGGGCGGCAGATCCGGGCGAACGCGACCAGCCCGGGCGCGAGCCACAGCGCCGCCGCGGCGGGCGCGGCCAGCGCGAGGTTCTTGGGCACCATCTCGCCGATCACGAGGTGGAGGCAGACGACGACGGCCAGCGAGACGGCGTAGCCGAGCGGGTGGATGAGCCCGTGCGGCACGTGGGCGGCGTGGAAGGCGGGCTCCAGCAGCGAGGCGATGGCGGGTTCGGCGAGCGCGCCGAGGGTCAGCGAGCAGACCGTGATGCCGAACTGCGCGGCGGCCATCATCTGCGGCAGGTGCTCCAGACCGTGGAGCACCCGGCGGGCGCGGGCGGAGCCGGCGGCGGCGTGCGGCTCGATCTGGCTGCGGCGTACGGAGACGAGGGCGAACTCGGCGCCGACGAAGAACCCGTTGGCCAGCACCAGCAGCGCGGCGAAGGCCAGGTGGAGCGCGCTCACGCGGCCCTCCCCTCCGCCCCGCCCCGGCCCGCCGCGGCGGGCACCGGGGGCGCGCCGCCGGCGGTACGCACCAGCCGTACCAGCGCCGCCCGGTGGTGGTCGACGTGCCGTACGGCGAGCCGCCAGCCCGGCAGTGCCGCCGTGTCCCCGGCCGCCGGAATCCGGCCCAGCAGCGCGGCGACGAGCCCCGCCACCGTCTCGTACGGGCCCTCCGGCGCCGTCAGCCCGATCCGGCGCAGCGCGTCGAGCCGGCAGCCGCCGTCGGCGTCCCATGCCGGGCGGCCGTCGACGGCAGGCGCGGCCCGCAGGTCGGGGACGCCGTCGACCTCCCGGTCGTGCTCGTCACGGACCTCCCCGACCAGCTCCTCGACGATGTCCTCCAGCGTCACGACGCCCGCCGTGCCGCCGTACTCGTCGACGACCACGGCTATCGGCTGCCCGCCGCGCAGCTTCTCCAGCAGAGGCTGCGCCGGCAGCGTCCCCGGCACCAGCAGCGGCGGCACCGCGATCCGCGCGACGGGGGTGCGAGCCCGGCGGGCGGCGGGCACGGCCAGGGCGTCCTTGAGGTGGACCATGCCGGTGACCTCGTCCAGCCGGCCGGCGTAGACGGGGAAGCGGGACAGTCCGGTGGCGCGGGTGAGGTTGAGAACGTCCGCCGCGGTGGCGGAGGACTGCAGCGCGACCACCCGTACCCGCGGGGTCATCACGTGCTGCGCGGTCAGCTCGCCGAGCGAGAGGGTGCGTACGAACAGGTCGGCGGCGTCCGGCTCGATCATCCCGGCCTGCGCGGAACTGCGCGCCAGGGACCCCAGCTCGGTGGGCGTACGGGCCGACGCCAGCTCCTCGGCCGGCTCGACGCCCAGGAGCCGCACCAGCCGGTTGGCGGCGGTGTTGAGCAGCGCGATGAGCGGGCGGAAGAAGCGCGAGAACGCGGTCTGCGGCCCGGCGACGAACCGGGCGACGGCCAGCGGCCGGGACACCGCCCAGTTCTTCGGCACCAGCTCGCCGAGGACCATCTGCGCCGCCGAGGCGAGCAGCACCCCGGCGGCCAGCGCGGTGCCGGGCACCGCGCCGCCGGGCAGCCCCGCGGCCGTGAGCGGGCCGCGCAGCAGCCGGCCGAGGGCGGGCTCGGCGAGCATGCCGACGACCAGCGAGGTGAG
The DNA here is from genome assembly GCF_007827615.1 of Streptomyces sp. CNZ287. Classification (NCBI taxonomy): domain Bacteria; kingdom Bacillati; phylum Actinomycetota; class Actinomycetes; order Kitasatosporales; family Streptomycetaceae; genus Streptomyces; species Streptomyces sp. CNZ287. The sequence continues at coordinate 66,680 of NZ_VISV01000018.1, forward strand.
GGTGATGCCGAGCTGGGTGCCGGAGAGCTGGAACGACAACTGCCGCAGCGCGGCCACCACGCGGGCGGCGCGCCGGTCGCCCGCCGCGGCGGCCCGCTCCGCCTGCGGGCGCTCCACCGCGACCAGCCCGAACTCGGCCGCCACGAAGAAGCCGTTGGCCAGGATCAGCAGGAACGCGAAGCCCAGCAGGGCCAGTGAGGTCATCACCGCGCCGCCTCCGTGCGGGAGGCGGCGCCGGTACTACAGGAGGATCCGTCCATCGCCCTGGGGGGCTCACTCCTCGGGTCGCCGGGTGACCCGGTGCGCGCGGCTCCGGGAGGGCCCCTCGGGGGCCCTGGGCACCAGAGTAGACACGACTCGGGGGTACGGGGCAGAGTCAGGCGCCGGACGCGGCCGTGCCGCGCTCCGCGGCCATCCCGGCGAGCGCCCGCGCGTCCCGCTCGGCCTGCTGCCTGGCGATGCCCGGCTGGATGCCCATCACGGGCAGGCTCGTGCCGTCGGCGAGGTCCAGGGAGACCCAGGGGTCGCCGGGACCCAGGTTGACGCGGAGGATCTCGGCCCAGGCCAGATGCCGGCGGTGGGTGAGGTTGGTGACGGTGACGCCGTCGTCGTCCGCGACCACCTTGGGCCGGCCGAGCAGCAGCAGGCCGCCGAGGAAGAGCAGCCCGACGACGATGAAGCTGATCCGCTCCCCCACGTTCAGGCTCAGCGTCAGCCCGATCGCGGTGAGCGTGGCGAAGATGACCAGCCCGGCGCCGACGAGTACCACCCGGGTGCGGTGGGGCCGGAACGTGACCGGCAGCTCGGCGGCGCTCACAGGCGGCAGGCGTGGATCGTGGTGGTGAGGATGGCCCGCGCCCCCAGGTCGTACAGCTCATCCATGATCCGCTGGGCGTCCGCGGTGGGCACCATCGAACGGACGGCGACCCATCCCTCGTGGTGCAGCGGCGAGACGGTGGGCGACTCCAGCCCGGGGGTGAGGGCCACCGCCTTCTCCAGGTGCTCGGCGCGGATGTCGTAGTCCATCATCACGTACCGGCGGGCGACGAGGACGCCCTGCATCCGGCGGAGGAACTGCCGGACCTTCGGCTCCTCCCGGGGCGAGCCGGTGCCGCGGATGACGATCGCCTCGGAGGTGAGGATCGGCTCGCCGATGATCTCCAGACCGGCCTGCCGCAGCGTGGTGCCGGTCTCGACGACGTCGGCGATGATCTCGGCGACGCCGAGCTTGATCGCGGTCTCCACCGCGCCGTCGAGGTGGACGACGTCGGCGTCCACGCCGTTGTCCGCGAGGTGCTTGGCGACCAGCCCGGAGAAGGACGTGGCGACCGTCTTGCCGCCGAAGTCGGCGACGCCCGCGGCGGTGCCGGGGCGGGTGGCGTAGCGGAAGGTGGAGGCGCCGAAGCCGAGCTGCATGATCTCCTCGGCGCCGGCGCCGGAGTCGAGGAGCAGGTCGCGGCCGGTGATGCCGATGTCCAGGCGGCCGGAGCCGACGTAGACGGCGATGTCGCGGGGGCGCAGGAAGAAGAACTCGACGTCGTTGTCCGCGTCGGTGAGCACCAGTTCGTGGCGGTCCGTGCGCTGACGGTAGCCGGCCTCATGGAGCATCGCCGACGCAGGCTCGGCGAGGGAACCCTTGTTGGGGACGGCGATGCGCAGCATGGTCGTGGCTCTTCCTGTTCTGCCGGGTCGGCTGACGGGTGCGTACGGGCGTCAGAGGTGGGCGTAGACGTCGTCCAGGGAGATGCCCCGGGCGACCATCATCACCTGCAGGTGGTAGAGGAGTTGGGAGATCTCCTCCGCGGTGCGCTCCTCGCCCTCGTGCTCGGCGGCCATCCAGACCTCCGCCGCCTCCTCGACGACCTTCTTGCCGATGGCGTGCACGCCCTGCTCGACGAGCTGGGCGGTGCGGGAGGTGGCGGGGTCGCCGGTGGCGGCCTTCTGGCAGAGCTCGGCGAAGAGCTCCTCGAATGTCTTGCTGGCCATGGTGGGCCCAAGTCTACGGGGTCCGCGGGGGCACTCAGCGCCAGGGTTCCGCGACGTTCCGCAGCGCCGTGGCGGTGGCCACGGCGGCGGTTGCCGCCTCGTGGCCCTTGTCCTCCACCGAGTCCGCGAGCCCGGCGCGGGCGAGCGCCTGTTCCTCGGTGTCGCAGGTGAGCACGCCGAAGCCGACGGGCACGCCGGTCTCCACGCCGACGCTGGTCAGACCCTGGGTGACGCCCTGGCACACGTAGTCGAAGTGGGGGGTGCCGCCGCGGATGACGACGCCGAGGGCGACGACGGCGTCGTAGCCGCGGCCGGCCATCGCCTTGGCGACCACGGGCAACTCGAAGCTGCCGGGCACGCGCAGCAGGGTGGGCTCGGCGATGCCCAGCTCGCCGAGGGCGCGCAGGGCGCCGTCGACGAGCCCGTCCATCACCTGCTCGTGCCAGAGCGCCGCGACGACGGCGACCCGCAGGTCCTCGCAGTTCTTCACGGTCAGTTCGGGTGCGCCCTTGCCGCTCACGGCTCTCCTCGTTCGCTGTGCTCTACGGATGTGCGGGGTGTCGGGGTGTTCGGAAACGGTGTCGCTACGGCGTCACTGGTTGCTGCACACCGCGACGGGCGCGCCGTCCAGCCACGGCAGGTGGTGGCCCATGCGGTCGCGCTTGGTGCGCAGGTAGCGCAGATTGTGCTCGCCGGCCTCGACGGGGGTGGGCTCGCGACCGGTGACGGCCAGGCCGTGGCGGAGCAGGGCGTCGACCTTCTCCGGGTTGTTGGTCATGAGACGCACGGAGGTGACGCCGAGGTCGGCGAGCATCCGGGCGCCGGCGGCGTAGTCGCGGGCGTCGGCGGGCAGGCCCAGCTCCAGGTTGGCGTCGAGGGTGTCGCGGCCGCGCTCCTGGAGCTCGTACGCGCGCAGCTTGGACAGCAGGCCGATGCCGCGGCCCTCGTGTCCGCGCAGGTAGATCACGACGCCGCGGCCCTCGGCGGCCACGCGGCGCAGCGAGGCGTGGAGCTGCGGGCCGCAGTCGCAGCGCTGGGAGCCGAAGACGTCGCCGGTCAGGCACTCGGAGTGGAGGCGTACGAGCACCCCCTGGCCGAGGTCGTCGACCCCGCCGACGTCGCCCATGACCAGGGCGATGTGCTCGACGCCGTCGGCCGCCGAGCGGTACCCGTACGCGGTGAAGTCGCCGTACGCGGTGGGCAGCCGGGTCTCGGCCTCGCGGCGTACGGCGGGGGCGTCCGCGGGAGCGTCCGTAGGCACGGCCGCGCGCCCGGCGGCGGCCGGTGCCGCCGGGGGCTCCGGGTCGGCCGGGGCGCGCTCGGTGGTCCTGCGGTACTCGATGAGGTCGGCGATGGAGATGATCGCGAAGCCGTGCCTGCGGGCGAACGGCACGAGCTGCGGCAGCCGCAGCATCTCGCCGTCCTCACCGGCGATCTCCACGATCGCGGCGGCCGGCCGCAGCCCGGCGAGGCGGGCCAGGTCCACGCCCGCCTCGGTGTGCCCGTCGCGGACGAGCACGCCGCCCTCCCGGGCGCGCAGCGGGAAGATGTGCCCGGGGCGGACGAAGTCCGCGGCGACGGCGGCGGGGTCGGCGAGCAGCCGGATCGTGGCCGCCCGGTCCGAGGCGGAGATGCCGGTGGTGACGCCGTGGGCGGCGGAGGCGTCCACGGTGACGGTGAAGGCGGTGCGCAGGGACTCGGTGTTGCGCCGGACCATCTGCGGGATGCCGAGCCGGTCCAGCTCCGCGCCGGTCATCGGCATGCAGATCATGCCGCTGCACTCGCGCATCATGAACGCCACGGTGGCGGGCGTGATCAGTTCGGCGGCGACGACGAGGTCGCCCTCGTTCTCGCGGTCCTCGTCGTCCACGACGACCACGGGCCGGCCGGCGGCGATCTCCTCTATCGCGCGCTCGACCGGGTCGAGGCGGAGGTCCTCCGCCTCCCCGGCGGGCGGCCAGGTCGTAAGAGCGGTCATGCGGCGGCTCCTTCCAGTGCCTCCGGCCGCCCGGCGGCGGGCGGGGCGGTGCGGCGGCTCGCGGTCCACCAGGCGCGGAGGCCGAGGAGGACGACGACGCCGTAGACGACGTACACGAGGGCGGAGAACTTCAGGTCGCTGGAGTACGCGAGGGGGACGCCGACCGCGTCGACGGCGAGCCAGGCGAACCAGAACTCGACCCAGCCGCGGGCCATGGCGACCATGGCGGCGACGGAGCCGGTGAACAGGTAGGCGTCCGGCCAGGGGTTCCAGGACAGCGACGGGACGGCGAGGAAGAGCAGGGCCACGGCGGTGGTGCCGGCCGCGGTGGCGGCGACGAGCCAGGCGCGCTCGGTCCAGGTGGCGAAGCGCACCCGTATCGCCCCGCTCTCGCGCCGGCCGCGCGTCCACTGCGCCCAGCCCCACACCGAGACGCCGACGACGAGCAGTTGCTTGCCGACGCCGCCGGTGAGGCCGGCGGAGGCGTACGCGACGACGAGCACCGCGCCGGAGAGCAACTGGGCCGGCCAGACCGCCACCGAGCGGCGCCAGCCGAGGGCGAGGGCTCCCAGCCCCAGCACGTTGCCGGTCATGTCGGCCCACTTGATGTCCTCGCCGAACACCGAGAAGGCCACGCCGTTGAGGGAGTCCAGGGCGCTCACTCCCGGGCTCCGTCCGCGCGGGCCGCGTGCGGGGCGACAAGCCGCTCGACGTACTTGGCGACGATGTCGACCTCCAGGTTGACCCTGTCCCCCGGCTGCTTGAAGCCGAGGGTGGTGAGCGCGAGCGTCGTGGGGATGAGGCTGATCGTGAAGAAGTCGGGGCCCGCCTCCACGACGGTGAGGCTGACGCCGTCGACGGTGATGGAGCCCTTCTCCACGACGTAGCGGGAGAGGCCGGCCGGCAGTGAGACGGTGACGACCTCCCAGTTGTCGGAGGTCTTGCGCGCCGTGATCTCGCCGGTGCCGTCCACGTGGCCCTGCACCAGGTGCCCGCCGAGGCGCCCGCCGACGGCGGTGGGGCGCTCCAGGTTGACCCGGTCACCGGGGCCGAGGCCGCCGAGGCTGGAGCGGTCCAGCGTCTCGGCCATCACGTCGGCGGTGAACTCCGCGCCCTCGTGGTCGACGACGGTCAGGCACACGCCGTTGACGGCGATGGAGTCGCCGTGCCGGGCGCCCTCGGTGACGACGGGGCCGCGGAGCCGGAAGCGGGCGGCGTCGGGCAGCTCCTCGACGGCGACGACCTCGCCGAGCTCTTCAACGATTCCGGTGAACAACGTCAGCTCTCCTTGGTGGCGGGCGGCTCGGGCGCGGGACCCGGCACGGCGGTCAGCCGCAGGTCGGGGCCGAGGTGATCGACGGCGGTCACATCGAGGCGCAACGCCTCGCCGATCGTCCCGATTCCGGCGTCGGCGAGCGCGGCGGGCCCGGCGCCCAGCAGGACGGGGGCGAGGTAGCAGACGACCCGGTCCACGACGCCGGCGGCGAGAAACGCCCCGGCCAGGGCCGGGCCGCCCTCCAGCAGTACGGAGCGCACGTCCCGCCCGTACAGCGCGGCGAGCAGCGCGGCGACGTCGAGGCCGCGGCCGCCTGCGGCGCGGGGCAGCCGCACGACGTCGGCGCGGCGGCCGGCGCGGACCGCGGCGGCGTCGAGGACGGCGTCGAGGCGGCCGACGGCGGAGTCCGCGGCGTCGGCGGCCACGGCGACGAGGGTGGGGGCGGCGCCGTCGAGGATCCGGGCACCGGGGGTGAGCGCGGTGCCCCCGGTGTCGGCGACGACGCGCAGCGGCTGGGTGACGCCGGCCTCGGCGCGGGGTCCGCGGACGGCGAGCTGCGGGTCGTCGGCGCGCAGGGTGCCGGAGCCGACGACGACGGCGTCGGCCTCGGCGCGCAGCCGGTGCACGTCGGCGCGGGCGGCCGGCGAGGTGATCCAGCGGCTGGTGCCGTCGGCGGCGGCGCTGCGGCCGTCGAGGGTGGCGGCGTACTTCCAGAGCACGTAGGGGCGGCCGCGGAGCACGGAGGTCAGCCACGGCTCGTTCCCGGCGGCGGCCTCGTCGGCGAGCAGGCCGCCCTCGACCTCGATGCCCGCGGCGGCGAGCGCGGCGGCCCCGCCGCCGGCCGCGGGGGTGGGGTCGGCGACGGCGTAGACGACGCGGACGACGCCGGCGTCGGCGAGGGCGCGGACGCAGGGACCCGTGCGGCCGGTGTGGCTGCAGGGTTCGAGGGTGACGACGGCGGTGCCGCCGCGGGCCCGCTCCCCCGCGTCGGCCAGCGCGGCGACCTCGGCGTGCGGGCCGCCTGCGCGGGCGTGGTGGCCCTCGCCCGCCGGGTGCCCGGCGGCGTCGAGGATCACGCAGCCGACGACGGGGTTGGGGCTGGTGTCGCCGAGCGCCCGGGAGGCGAGCGCGATGGCGCGGCGCATCGCCTGCGCTTCGGCTGGGGTGGCCACCGGGTCCTCCTGCCTCGTCGGGCACGGACTCCGGGGCCTGTCTTCACGACAGTCACGGAACGCGATCACCGGAGCGCCGGCCGGGAGACGGGTGGACCGCCCGGAAAGGGACGGGCCGCCGCCGGCGGCGCACCTGTGGCATCCCGCCGCGCACTGCCTCCCATCCGGACTTTCACCGTCGGTCCAGGAATTTCACCTGGTCAACCGGCCGCTGGCAGCGGCCGGGTCGCGGACTTTAACCGCCGGTTCGGATTTTCACCGACCCCGGAGTGCGCGTACGTCACTGGTACGCCTCCAGTCTGCCACGCCCCGGCGGCGGTCAACCCACCGGATCCTGTGGGCTGGATCACCTCCGCGCGGCCCGGGCCGGTCCCGGCGGGACGGCGGGCACCACTCGAACGAGGGGTGCTCCGGGCCCCGCCCGGCCGGGTGATGGCCGCGCGGTCCCCCGGCTGCCAGGGTGGCCGCCATGACGTCTGTGCAGGACAAGGCGGCCCCGGGCACCCTCGACGCCGCCGCGGAACGGATGCGCGCGCTGACGTGCGAGTTGCCCCGGCGCGACGGGGTCGCGGTCTTCACCTCGGTCTATCTCGTGGTGACGGACGAGGTGCGGCTGCATCTGGCGGCCGGCCGCTTCGCCGACCGGACCGCGGCCGCGGGGCTCGCCGCGGACTTCGCCGGCCGGTTCCTGGCCGCGGTGGACGACGCCGCGGCCGGCCGCCGCCCGCCGGCCTGCTGGCGGCCGCTCTTCGAGGCCCGCCGCCATCGCGGGGTGCACACCCTGCAGTTCGCGCTCGCCGGCATCAACGCCCATATCGGCTACGACCTCCCGCTCGCCGTCGTCGCCACCTGCCGGGCGCTGGAACGCGAACCCGAGGAGGTCGAGGGCGACTACGAGCGAGTGGGCGAGCTGCTCGTACGGCTGGAGGAGCGGATCCGCGAGCAGCTCATGCCGGGGCCCGATCTGCTGGACGTGGCGGATCCGCTCACCCACCTCGCGGGCGCCTGGAGTCTGGAGCGCGCGCGGGACGCGGCGTGGGCGGCGGCCCGGGTGCTGTGGCGGCTGCGCGGACTGCCGGAGGTGGGCGAGGAGTTCACCGAGCGGCTGGATCAGTCGGTGGGGCTGGTCTCGCGCTGCCTGCTGGTCCCGCTGGGCGGCCGGCCGGCCGGCTGAGCCGGGTGCCCGGCCGCCGCCGTCGTCAGTCCTCCGGCAGCTCCACCGGGGCGATGGCGTCGAAGACGTCGCCGGGCCCGGGGTTGGCCGGGTCGGTGGCGCCGCCGAAGTGCCGCATCACGCCCCACACCGCGTTCAGCGCGGTCTGCACCGCGCCCTCGGCCCAGCCCGCCGTCCAGGAGATGTCGTCGCCGGCCAGGAACAGCCCGCGCTTGCCCGCGGGCAGCGCCTCCTGCATGAAGTGGGTGAACAGCCGCCGCTGGTAGCGGTAGTGGCCGGGCAGGTTCGCCTTGAACGCGCCCATGAAGTACGGCTCGTCCTCCCAGGAGACCGTCAGGGGCGGCCCGATGACGTGCTTCCTGATGTCGACGCCCGGGTAGATCTCGCCGAGCGACTTCAGCATGACCTCCATCCGCTCCTCGGCCGTCAGCGGCAGCCACTTCAGGCTGTCGTCGCACCAGGTGTACGAGAGGCAGATCGCCGCCGGGCGGTCCGGGCCCTCGTCGAGGAGGTAGGTGCCGCGGGTCATGCGGTCGGTGAGCGTCATGGACATCACGTCGCGCCCGGTCGGCCGCCCGTCGCCGTCGACGGCCGGGTCCAGCCAGAACGGCCGGTCCACGGGCACGAAGAGCTTGGACGAGGCCATGTAGTGGGTGCGTTCGACGGCGGTCCAGTGGTCGATGGGCAGCAGCTCGTCGGCACAGTCGATCTTCGACAGCAGCATCCACGACTGGGCGGTGAAGACCGCGGCCCGGTAGGTGCGTACGTCGCCCGCGGAGTCGGTGACGGTGATCCGCTCGCCGGCGGCGCGGGCGAGCCGGGTGACCGCCGGGCGGGGGGTGCCGCCGGCGTGCAGGGCGGCCAGCGAGGTCCCCTGCGGCCAGTGCACGAGCTTGCCGGGCGCGCGGTCCCAGAGCCGCAGCGGCAACTGCCGGCTGCCGCCGACGATGCCGTGGTGGTCGTCGTCGGCCTCGGTGTAGACGACGCGCAGGATCTCCAGGATGGAGTTGGGGAAGTCGGTGTCCCAGCCGCCGGTGCCGAAGCCGACCTGGCCGAAGATCTCCCGGTACCGGAAGGAGCGGAAGGCCGCCGAGTCGCAGAGGAAACCGTAGAACGTCTGGCTGTCGAGCCGTTCGACCAGCGCCGCCCACAGCTCGCGGATCCGCGGTACGTCGCGCTCGCGGATGGCGCGGTTCATGGCGCTGAAGTCCGCGCCCTCCTCCAGGCAGTCGGCCCAGGCGGCGGCGACGTCGCGGTAGACCTGCGGCAGGTCGTCGATGGTGCGGGCGTAGTGCGACTCGCCCTTGAGGTCGACGACGGTCGAAGGGGTGCCGGGGGCCAGCGGGTTGGGGAACGGGCGGGTCGCGAGGCCCGCGAGGTCGATGTAGTGCCGCAGCGCCGTGGACGACGGCGGGAAGCGCATCGCGCCCATCTCGGCGGTGAGCGCGGGGTCGCAACCGGGGAACGTCTCGGTGCGCAGCCGGCCGCCGATCCGGTCCGCCTCGTAGACCACCGGCTTCAGGCCCATCTTCATCAGCTCGTACGCGGTGACGAGGCCGGAGAGCCCGCCGCCGATCACGGCGACCTCGGTGCCGTGCTCCGTCGCCGGTATCTGGCCCAGCCCGGCGGGGTGGGCGAGGTAGTCGTCGTAGGCGAAGGGGAAGTCGGGGCCGAACATCGTGATCGGCCGCCGGCCGGTCTCCTCCCCCGCGGGGTGGACGGCGGTGGGCACGGTGGACGTCATCGGGCGGTGCTCCTCGGGCGTGCGGGCAGGGGCGGCGCGCGGCCGCCGCCGGGGCGTGCGCGGGTACGGGTCCGGTGGCTACGGGCTACGGGTGCGGGACTTCGGCGCGGGGCGTCAGGCGTACAACTCGGGCCTGAGGTCCGCGAGATAGGTGTTGTCGCGGCGGGCGGCGGTGATCCGGGCCGGGTCGGCGTCGGCGAGCAGCAGGTCCTCGCCGTCGTGCCCGGCGCGGGCGCGCACCGTGCCGTCGGGTGCGGCCAGGCAGCTCAGCCCGGCGAAGTGGTGCTCGCCCTCGGCGCCGACCCGGTTGACGTACGCGACGTAGAGCTGGCTCTCGTAGGCGCGCACCGGGATGAGGGCGCGGGGCACGAACTCGTACGGGCGCATCAGCGCGGTGGGCACGAGCAGCAGCTCCGTGCCGGCCAGGGCGTGCGCCCGCACCGGCTCGGGGAACTCCACGTCGTAGCAGATCAGGATGCCGACGCGGATGCCGTCGACGTCGGCCTGGACCACGGGGGTGTCGCCCGCGGTGAAGAACTTGCGCTCAAAGTCGCCGAAGAGGTGCGTCTTGCGGTAGTTGGCCAGCGGATAGCCGTACGGGGAGACGAGCTGGACGGCGTTGTACACGTCGGAGCCGTCACGCTCCGGGTAGCCGTAGGCGATGGACAGACCGTGGTCGGCGGCGATGCCCGCGACGGCGCGGGCGCCGGGGCCGTCGGCCGGCTCGGCGCGGCCCGCGGGATCGGTGGCGTAGCCGCTGAGGGACAGCTCGGATGCGACGAGCAGCCGCGCGCCCCCGGCGGCGGCGGTCCGGGCGGCGGCCTCCAGCGCGGCGAGGGCCTCCCGTCTGCTCGGGGGCACCCCGGCCGGCCCCTGGAGCAGGGCGGTGCGCAGCGGCGCCATGGGCAACCTCGCAGGCGGGTGGTGGGTGCGTTTCCCCCGACGGTACGTCCTGCGCGCGGCCCGGAACAAGGCCGGTCGATTGCGTCCGACCAGGCGATTCGTTGCGTCTCCGCGGCCCTTCGCGGTGATCCGTTGCGTGCCGGGCCGTGCGGCTCAGAGCGGTGGGTCGGGGGCGTAGCGGCGGACGAGCGGGGAGAGGACGAGGACCGATCTGGTGCGCTCGACGAACGGCTCGCCCGCGATCCGTTCCAGCACTTCCTCGAAGTGGCGCATGTCGGTGGCGAAGATCTGCACGATGGCGTCGGCGTCGCCGGTGACGGTGGAGGCGGCGGCCACCTCGGCGTAGCGCGACAGTGCGCGGCGGATGTCGCCGGGGCCGGTGTTGGAGCGGCAGTACAGCTCGACGTAGCCCTCGGTGGCCCAGCCGAGCGCGGTGGGGTCGACCCGTACGGTGAAGCCGGTGATGGCGCCGGCGGCGCGCAGCCGGTCCACGCGCCGCTTGACCGCGGGCGCCGACAGGCCGACCTCGGCGCCGATGTCGGCGTAGGTGCGGCGGGCGTCCTCGGCGAGGGCGCGCACGATCCGCTCGTCCAGCTCGTCGAGTCGCATGTCCGCAGTACACCACGGCCGGCCGGGCGGCTCCCCCGGCGGCCGGAGCGGTGCCCTTGCCCGTGCCGCGCCCTACTGCCAGCTCGCGTGCAGCGGCTGGCCCTCGGCGTACCCCGCGGCGCTCTGCACGCCGACCACGGCCCGCTCGTGGAACTCCTCCAGCGTCGCCGCCCCGGCATAGGTGCACGCGCTGCGCACGCCCGCGACGACGGCGTCGATGACGTCCTCGACACCGGGCCGTGCCGGGTCCAGGAACATCCGCGAGGTGGAGATGCCCTCCTCGAAGAGCCCCTTGCGGGCGCGGTCGTACGCGGACTCCTCGACCGTGCGGCCGCGGACGGCGCGCGCCGAGGCCATGCCGAAGCTCTCCTTGTACAGCCGCCCGTCCGCGGTCTGCTGGAGGTCGCCCGGGGACTCGTAGGTGCCGGCGAACCAGGAGCCGATCATGACGTTCGAGGCGCCGGCGGCCAGCGCCATCGCGACGTCGCGGGGATGCCGCACGCCGCCGTCGGCCCACACGTGCTTGCCGAGCCGGCGCGCCTCGGCGGCGCACTCCAGCACGGCGGAGAACTGCGGGCGGCCCACGCCCGTCATCATGCGGGTGGTGCACATCGCACCGGGCCCGACGCCGACCTTGACGATGTCGGCGCCCGCCTCGACGAGGTCGCGTACGCCCTCGGCGGCGACGATGTTGCCCGCCGCCACCGGCACCTCGGGACCGAGGGCGCGGACGGCGCGCAGCGCGAGGATCATCTGCTCCTGGTGGCCGTGCGCGGTGTCCACCACGAGGGTGTCGATGCCCGCGTCGAGGAGCTGCTCGGCGCGGCCCGCGACGTCGCCGTTGATGCCCACGGCGGCGGCGATGCGCAGCCGGCCGCGGGCGTCGGTGGCGGGGGTGTAGAGGGTGGCCCGCAGGGCGCCCTTGCGGGTGAGGAGGCCGACGAGCCGCCCGTCGGGGCCGACGGCGGGGGCGAGCCTGCGGTGGGCGGCGTCCAGCCGGTTGAACGCCTCGCGCGGGTCGATGTCCGCGTCGAGGGTGAGCAGGTCGCGGGACATGACCTCGGAGAGCTGGGTGAAGCGGTCCACGCCGTTCAGGTCGGCCTCGGTGACGACGCCGACGGGGCGGCCGTCCTCGACGACGACGGCGGCGCCGTGCGCCCGCTTGGGCAGCAGCGCCAGCGCGTCGGCGACGGTGGAGTGGGGGCCGAGCACGATGGGCGTGTCCAGCACCAGGTCGCGCTCCTTGACCCAGGAGACGACCTCGGTGACCACGTCGATGGGGATGTCCTGCGGGATGACGACCAGCCCGCCGCGGCGGGCCACGGTCTCCGCCATCCGGCGGCCGGCGATGGCCGTCATGTTGGCGACGACGAGCGGGATGGTGGTGCCGGTGCCGTCGGCGGACGACAAGTCCACGGCCTGGCGGGAGCCCACGCCGGAGCGGCGGGGGACCATGAACACGTCGTCGTAGGTCAGGTCGTACGGGGCGGGAGAGTCATTCAGGAAACGCACGTACTTGAGTGTCCCACGTGGCGGCGGTATCGCCCCCGGACGGACCGCCCGGGCCGGCGGCGGGGGCCGGTGCGCTCACACGAACGTGGCGGTGCGGCCCGAAGCCGCAGGTGCGGAAGTGCGGTCCGCGGGTACCCGGACCCATGCGTACCGACCCGCACACACGCGCTTCCGGCACCACCGCCGACACCGCGCTCGCCGCCGGCCTGCTCCCCTTCCTCCTCGGCCTCGTCGTGGTCGCCGTGCTGATCGGCGCGGTGTGGCTCGGCATCCGGATACGGTCCGGTGAAGCCGCCCCGCCGCGGCCCGAGGAGCAGCCGCGGCCGCCGGCGTCCGGCCCGGTCGGCCGGGTCACGGAGGAGCGCGAACCCGCGGAGCTGCCCCGGGACGGACGCCGGCTGACCGCGCACCGGCTCCGGGGCCACGGCAACACCGGCACCCGGCCCGCCGGGCACCGGCGGCACCGCCGCTGAGGCCGGGGCACTCCGCCCGCCGGCACCGCGCCCGGTCCCGGACGACGGCAATCGGGCGGATCTTCCCGCGCCGGGGCGTGAAGCGGGGCGCGGCGGGGCACCCGCCCCCTTGACCGCTACGGACACACGAGCACACCCCGTCACGGGAGGACGACATGTCGACGCAGCCGACCCGGGTGCCGGCAGCGACCACCGGGACCCGCCGGACCCCGGCGGCGGACCGGGAGCCCGACCCCGTACCGCCGCCGATGCCGCCGCCGACGCCCCCCGCACCGCCCGGCCCCGGCCCGGATCCGCGCCCCGGGCCGGGGCCGGGTCCCGGGCCGCAGCCGCCGCCCGAGCCGGACCCGATCCCCCGGCCGCCCGGTCCCGACCCGGTGCCGGAGCCGGATCCGCAGCCGGGCCCCGTGGGCTGAGAGCAGAGGGGCGGCAGGTCACGGTGAAGGAGGCGATCCAGGTGGCCGTTTCGGCCGACGAGCTCGATCGTGAAGCCCTCGTCCGCTACATCGAGGACGGCTTCGTCTGTGCGCAGGCGTGCGCGGAGTGCGCGACGGCGTGCCTGCAGCCCGCCGGCGCGGCAGAGCCGGGCACGGTGCAGCGGCTGGACCTGCGGTGCGCGGACGTGTGCGAGCAGACCGCCCGGATACTCTCGCAGCACGGCCGGCACGATGCCCCTGGGCTGCGGGCCCAGGTCGAGCTGTGCGCAGCGACGTGCGCGGCGTGTGCCGAGGACTACGAGCGGCTGGCCGCGGAGGCGCCGGGGGCGGCCGAGCGGGCGGCGGCGTGCCGCCGCTGCGAACAGGCGTGCCACGACTTCCTGGTGAACCTCGCCTGAGCTCCGGGCGGCGCCCGCGGTCAGCCCGCGACCCGGATCCCCTCGCCCTTCACGTCGACCACGATGCCGTCGCCGGTCGCGGTGACCATGTCGAGCCGCACGCCGTCCGGCAGCCCGCCGACCCGCCGGTCGAGGTCCACGGCACCGCGGATCGCGTCCTCGGCACCCGGCGCGCCGGAGGCCGGGACCTCGACCGCCTCCAGCCGGATGGTGTCACCGCCCTCGGTGGTGACGGTGGAGAGCACCTCGGCCGGCTCCGGCGCGTTCAGCGCCTCCGCGCTCGCGGTGACCTTCACCTTGCCCTCGCCGCCGTAGGCGAAGCTGACGCCCTTCTGCCCGGCCACGACCGACAGCGCCTCGTACGCGATGACGGCGGAGCCCTCGGCGGTCTCCGCGGTCGCGCCGCCGTAGTCGCCGTCCAGCTCGACGCCGCTCAGGTCCACGCTGAACTCGGAGATCATCAGCCGTTCGCCGGTGCCGGCGGCGGCCGGGTCCGCGCGGATGCCGGTCATGGTGACGTCGACGTCGTCGAGGTGCTTGCCGTAGATCTGGGTGAGGAACGGGAAGCCGTTGATGGAGACGTCGGTGCTGCCCTCCAGGCCCTGCCTGGCCTGGATCTTCTCCGCGACCTTCCCTTCCGCGATGTAGACGGTCAGCCGGTCGGCGGCGACGAAGAGCACTCCCAGCACGAGACACACCACGAGCACGATTCGCAGTCCACGCATGAGACGGATCCCCCCGGGAGTGTCGGTTCCGGGAGCCTATCCGGTCGCCCGCAGGCGCCTTCCACGCCCCCGGCCTGGTGTGACGCATCTCCACCCGCCCCGCGGCGCAGGCCGCTGTCCGGTGCCCGGCACGCAGGGGATATCTTGACATCAAGCAATCCGGCAGAGCAGCGACGCGGACTGGAGCACCCGGTGACCGAATCAGCATCGACGATCATCTACACCCACACCGACGAGGCCCCGGCCCTGGCCACGTACTCGTTCCTGCCGGTGGTCCAGGCGTACGCCGCGACCGCCGGGGTCGAGGTGGAGACCCGCGACATCTCCCTGTCCGGGCGGATCCTCGCCCACTTCCCCGAGCGGCTGCCGGCCGAGCGGCAGGTGGCCGACGCGCTCGCCGAGCTGGGCGCGCTGGCGCAGACGCCGCAGGCGAACATCATCAAACTGCCGAACATCTCGGCGTCCATCCCGCAGCTCAAGGCCGCCATCGCCGAGCTGCGCGCGCACGGCTACGACCTGCCGGACTACCCGGACGAGCCCAAGACCGACGAGGAGCGCGACATCCGCGCCCGCTACGACAAGGTCAAGGGCAGCGCCGTCAACCCCGTGCTGCGCGAGGGCAACTCCGACCGCCGCGCCCCCGCCTCGGTGAAGAACTACGCCCGCAACCACCCGCACCGCATGGGCGCGTGGACCCCGGAGTCGAAGACGAACGTCGCGCACATGATCGCCGACGACTTCCGCTCCACCGAGAAGTCCGCGGTCGTCGAGCGCGACGGCAGCCTGCGCATCGAGCTGGCCCGCGCCGACGGCACCACCGAGGTGCTGCGCGAGGCGGTGCCGGTGCTCGCCGGCGAGGTGGTCGACGCCTCCGTGATGCACGTCGAGGCGCTGCGCGCGTTCCTCGGCGAGCAGGTCGCCCGCGCGAAGACCGACGACGTGCTGTTCTCGCTGCACCTGAAGGCCACGATGATGAAGGTCTCCGACCCGATCGTCTTCGGCCACGCGGTACGGGCCTTCTTCCCCCGGACGTTCGCCCGCTACGGCGCGACGCTGGCCGCCGCGGGCCTGACCCCGAACGACGGGCTCGGCGGCATCCTCGCCGGCCTCGACGCGCTGCCCGAAGGCGCCGAGATCAAGGCGTCGTTCGACGACGAGCTGGCCGACGGCCCGGCGCTGGCGATGGTCGACTCCGACCGGGGCATCACCAACCTGCACGTCCCCAGCGACGTCATCGTGGACGCCTCGATGCCCGCGATGATCCGCACCTCCGGCCACATGTGGGGCCCCGACGGCGCCGAGGCCGACACCCTCGCCGTCATCCCGGACAGCAGCTACGCGGGCATCTACCAGGTCGTCATCGACGACTGCCGCGCCCACGGCGCCTTCGACCCGTCGACGATGGGCTCGGTGCCCAACGTCGGCCTGATGGCGCAGAAGGCGGAGGAGTACGGCAGCCACGACAAGACCTTCGAGGCCGCCGCGCCCGGCACCGTACGCGTCGTGGACGCGGCCGGCGCCGTCCTGCTGGAGCAGCCGGTCGCCGAGGGCGACATCTTCCGCATGTGCCAGACCAAGGACGCGCCGATCCGCGACTGGGTGAAGCTCGCCGTCACCCGCGCGCGCGCCACCGGCGACCCGGCCGTCTTCTGGCTGGACGAGGACCGGGCGCACGACGCCCGGCTGATCGCCAAGGTGCGGGAGTACCTGCCGGAGCACGACACCGAGGGCCTGGACATCCGCATCCTCGCCCCGGCCGACGCGATGGCGCTGTCGCTGGAGCGGATCCGCCGCGGCGAGAACACCATCTCGGTCACCGGCAACGTGCTGCGCGACTACCTCACCGACCTCTTCCCCATCCTGGAGCTGGGCACCAGCGCCAAGATGCTCTCCGTCGTCCCGCTGATGAACGGCGGCGGCCTCTTCGAGACCGGCGCCGGCGGCTCGGCGCCCAAGCACGTCCAGCAGCTCGTCAAGGAGGACTACCTGCGCTGGGACAGCCTCGGCGAGTTCCTGGCGCTGGCCGTCTCCTTCGAGCACCTGGCGCAGACGACGGACAACGCCCGCGCCCAGGTCCTCGCCGACACCCTGGACCGGGCGACGGCGACGTTCCTCAACGAGAACAAGTCGCCCACCCGCCGCGTCGGCGGCATCGACAACCGCGGCAGCCACTTCTACCTGGCGCTGTACTGGGCGCAGGAGCTGGCGGGCCAGACCGCCGACGCGAAGCTCGCGGAGGCGTTCGCGCCGCTGGCGGCGACGCTGGCGGAGCGGGAGGAGAAGATCGTCGAGGAGCTGCTGGCGGTGCAGGGCAAGCCGGCCGACATCGGCGGCTACTACCAGCCGGACCCGGAGAAGGCCGCGGCGGTCATGCGCCCGTCGCGGACGTTCAACGAGGCGCTGTCGGCGCTGGGCTGAGCGCTCGCGCCCGCCTGCGCCCGGGGGCGCCGTGCCCGTACCGCCGCCACCGCCCCGGCCGGAACCCCGGCCGGGGCGGTGGCGTGTCAGGCGGGGCGGCGGCGGGCCAGCCGGAGGGTGCGGCGGGCCTCGGCGACCACGGCGGCGTCGACGAAGCGGCCGTCCGGCAGCGCGAGGGCGCCGGCGTCGGCGGCCGCGGCCGCGACGATCTCCTCGGCCCGTTCGACCTCCCGCGGGGCGGGCAGGAACGCGCGCTCGATCACGGGCAGTTGACGGGGGTGTATCGCCGTACGGCCCAGGAAGCCCAGGGCCCGTCCCGCGGCGCAAGAGCGGGCGAGTCCTTCGAGGTCGGCGACGTCCGGGTAGACCGACTGGGCCGGCGGGGCGAGCCCCGCGGCGCGGGCGGCGACGACGGCGCGGCTGCGCGGCCAGGCCAGCCCCGCGTCGTCGGCGACGCCCAGCTCCGCCCGCAGATCGGCCTCGCCGAGGGCGATGCCGCGCACGGCGGGGTGCGCGGCGGCGATCTCGTAGGCGCGCTCGATGCCGAGGGCGGATTCGAGGAGCGGGTAGAGGGGCGGGACGCCGCCGGTGGCGGGGTGGCCGAGGGGCGGCGCGGAAAGGCCGTCCGCCGCGTCGTGACCGTGCCGTGGGCCGGGCGCGGGGGCGGGATACGGGCCCGCACCGCCGGTTGCGTCGTCCGGCCCGGCGGCGGGTGTGCCGTCACCGGGCGCCGGTACGGGCGCGGGAGCGCCGGCCCGGGCCGCCAGTGCGGCCGTTGCCACGCGCAGGACCTCCTCCCGGCCGCGGGTCTTCGGCAGCCGGAGTCCGCCCAGACCCGGGAGCGGGGCCAGCGTGCGCAGTTCGACGTCCGCCAGCGGGCCGGTCAGCGCGTTGACGCGGACGTGCACCGGCACCGGCCCCGGGCGCGGTTCGCCCAGCAGCTCCGCGGTGGCCGCCAGCGCGTACGCCTTGCGCTCGGGCGCCACCGCGTCCTCCAGGTCGACCAGCACCACGTCCGCCCCGCTGCGCAGCGCCTTGGCCACCACCGCGGGCCGGTCCCCCGGCACGTACAGCCAGGTGAGATACGTGTCCCCGGCGTCCCCCGGCCCGCCGGCGCCCGCCGGATCCGCCGCGACCGCGGACGGGCGCGGCGCGCTCACACCGCCCCCTCGTCGCGCAGCCCGGCTATCTCCGCGCCGGTCAGCCCCAGACCGGCCAGCACGGCGTCGGTGTCCGCGCCGTGCGGCCGGCCGGCCCAGCGGATCGCGCCCGGGGTCTCGGAGAGCCGGAAGAGCACGTTCTGCATCTTCACCGTGCCCAGTTCCTCGTCCTCGACCTCGGTGATCGAACCCAGCGCCCGGTACTGCTCGTCGGCCATCACGTCGCGTATGTCGTACACGGGCGCCACCGCCGCCTGCGCCTTCTCGAAGGCGGCGACGACCGTCGCCGCGTCGTGCCGCGCGATCCACCCGCCGACCGCCTCGTCCAGTTCCCCGGCGTGCGCCGCCCGCCCCGCCCCGGTGCCGAACCACGGCTCGTCGATCAGCTCGGGCCGCCCGACGAGCCGCATCACCCGCTCCGCGATCGACTGCGCGGAGGTGGAGACGGCGAGCCAGCGGCCGTCGGCGGTGCGGTAGGTGTTGCGCGGCGCGTTGTTGGTGGAACGGTTGCCGGTACGCGGCTGGACGTAGCCGAGCTGGTCGTACCAGAGGGGCTGCGGGCCGAGCACCGTCAGCATCGGCTCGATGATGGCCATGTCGACCACCTGCCCGCGCCCGGTGCGCTCCCGCCCGGCGAGCGCGGTCATCACGGCGTACGCGGTGGAGAGCGCGGCGACGGAGTCCGCGAGGCCGAACGGCGGCAGCGTCGGCGGCCCGTCCGGCTCGCCGGTGACCGCGGCGAATCCGCTCATCGCCTCGGCGAGGGTGCCGAACCCGGGGCGGCGGGCGTACGGGCCGAACTGGCCGAAGCCGGTGACCCGGGCGAGCACCAGCCGGGGGTTGGCCGCCGACAGCTCCGCCCAGCCGAGGCCCCACTTCTCCAGCGTGCCGGGGCGGAAGTTCTCGACGATCACGTCGGATCCGGCGGCCAGCCGCAGCAGCACGTCGCGTCCGCCGGGTGTGGACAGGTCGAGGGTGAGGTTCTTCTTGTTGCGGCCGAGCAGCTTCCACCACAGGCCGACGCCGTCCTTGGCGGGGCCGTGGCCGCGGGAGGGGTCGGGTCTGGCGGGGTGCTCGACCTTGACGACCTCGGCGCCGAAGTCGCCCAGCATGGTCGCGGCCAGCGGCCCGGCGAAGAGCGTCGCGAGGTCCAGGACGCGCAGCCCCGCGAGCGGGGCCTGCGGCGCCGGGGCGTCGGTGGCGGCGGCGTCGGAAGCGGCGGAGGCGGGTGTGTCGGTCATGGTGTCGCGCCTTCCTCGGTGATGCGTTGCGGTGCCGTGCGCGGGCCGTACGCCCCTGGCCCCGCGGGGTGGTGCGGCGGTACGCGGGTCACGGGCCCTCGGCCGCCAGCCGGTCGATCTCCGCGCGCTCCGGCATGGACGACGAAGCGCCCGGCCGCTGGACGGCGAGCGCGGCGGCGGCCGCCGCCCACGCCAGCGCCGCCGGCATCGGCCGGCCCTCGGCGTACGCCACGCACAGCGCGCCGACGAAGGTGTCGCCCGCGGCCGTGGTGTCGACGGCCCGGACCGCGAGCGCCGGCACCACGACGGGCTCCCGACCGCGCGCCGCGTACAGGCTGCCCGCACCGCCGAGGGTGACGACGACCTCCGGCACCTGCTCCAGCAGCGCCGCGGCGGCCCGGTGCGGGTCGGATCTGCCGGTGAGCGCGGCGGCCTCGTGCTCGTTGGGGACGAGCAGGTCGGTGGCGGCGAGCAGCCGGCCGGGCAGCGGCCGGGCGGGCGCGGGGGTGAGCACGGTGCGGACGCCGTGCCCGCGGGCCGCCTCGGCGGCGGCCACGACGCCGTCCACCGGCAGTTCCAGCTGGAGCAGGAGCGTGCCGGCGGCGGCGATGCGCTCGTCGTCGCCGGAGGCGAGTCCGGTCACGGTGCCGTTGGCCCCGGGGACGACGACGATGGAGTTGCCGCCGTCGTCGTCGACGACGATATGCGCGGTGCCGCTGGCGCCCGGGGCGGTGCGCAGCCCCGCGGTGTCCACGCCCGCGCCGTCGAGGGCGGCGCGCAGTTCGCCGCCGAAGGCGTCGGCGCCGACCGCCCCGATCATCGTCACCGCCCCGCCCGCGCGGGCGGCGGCGACGGCCTGGTTGGCGCCCTTGCCGCCGGGCACGGTGCGGAACTCCCGTCCGGAGACGGTCTCGCCGCGCAGCGGGGCGGTGGCGGCGTAGGCCACGAGGTCCATGTTGACGCTGCCGAAGACGGCGAGCGTCGCTGGGTTGGTGGTCGTCATGGTGAGGGCCTCCGGGGTTCGTGCGGTGGTACGGGCCCGGTGCCGGCGGCCGCGGCGGCGTCGTCCGGAGCGGGTGGGGGGAGGGCGTGGGCGGCGGTGCGGGCGGCGAGTTCGTCGAAGCCGATGCCGTCCATGCCGCCGACGGTGGTCGCCAGCCGGTTGCGCAGCGGCGCCGTCCACCGCTCCGGCAGCGCCGCCGGCGAACCGGCGAGCAGCCCGGCGACGGACCCGGCGGTGGCGCCGTTGGAGTCGGTGTCCCAGCCGCCGGAGACGACGCGGCAGACGGCGCCGGTGAAGTCGCCGCCGGAGTGGGTGAGCGCGGCGGCGAGCAGCGCGGCGTTGGGGACGACGTGCACCCAGTGCCGTCCCTCGTGCGCGGCGTGCAGGTCGTCGACGACGGCCTCGAAGCCCTCCGGGGTGCCGGTGGGCTCGCTGCGGGCCAGCTCGATGCCGTGCCGTACGGCGCGGGCCAGCCGGGAGCGCGGCGGCACGACGGCGAGGCCGGTGCGCAGCACCTCGTCCACGTCGG
This sequence comes from Streptomyces sp. CNZ287, assembly GCF_007827615.1. NCBI lineage: Bacteria > Bacillati > Actinomycetota > Actinomycetes > Kitasatosporales > Streptomycetaceae > Streptomyces > Streptomyces sp. CNZ287. Next base: position 87,418 of record NZ_VISV01000018.1, read on the forward strand.
TGCCGCCGCCCGCCGCGGCGGCGAGGGCGGCGGCGGCGAACATGGCGCCGTAGACGCCGTTCGCGGTGTGGGTGAGCACGGCGTCGCGGTGCGCGGCGGCGGCGGCGCCCGCCGGGTCGCCGGGGTGGGTCCAGCCGTGCACGTCGGCGCGGATCTGGGCGCCGATCCACTCCCGGAACGGGTTGCGGTACGCGCCGGTGTGCGGGGGCTCCACCCCGTCGAGCAGGTTGCGGTACGCGACCCGCTCGGCGGTGAACGTACGGCCCGCGGGCAGTTCGTCGAGCCAGAGCTGCCCGACGTCCGCGGTGGTGAAGGCGTGGCCGTGGCGGTCGAGGAGGAGCAGGGCGAGCAGCGGGTAGTTGAGGTCGTCGTCCTCGGGTGCGCCGTCGAGGGTCTCGGCCAGGGAGGTCGCGGCGCTGCGGCGGTTCCAGGGGTGCGCCGCCGCGACGGCGGGGTCGAGCCCTTCGGCCGTGAACCAGGTGTGCACCGGCCAGTTGCCGGTGGAGCGGGCGATGGCCCGGATGCCCTCCAGGGTCACCTTCTCCACGGGCTTGCCCAGGACGCACCCGGCGGCGCGGCCGAGCCACGCGGCGTGCAGCCGGGTGCACAGCCGGTCCCCGTACGCGCCGTCCGTGTCCGGCCCGGGCGCGGGTACGCGCGCGGGCCAGCGCGGACAGGCGGCCCTGATCTCGTCCAGGTCGGTCGGCTCGACCGCCGCCAGCGGTGTCTCCAGCGCGGCCAGTTCGTCCAGCAGCTCCAGCGCGAGGGCCCGCAGCCGCGGCTTCGGCGGGCCCGGCGAGGCGCCCGCGCGCGCCGGCGCCTGGTGGCCGCCGGCGCCGAGCCAGCGGCGGAGCAGCGGCCCGGCGGCGCGGCCGTCCTCGGCCGCCTGCCGCAGCTCGTGGCCGACGAGGTCTTCCGGCTGCACCCAGGTCAGCCGGAGCGGCGCCCCGTGCACGTCCGCCGGGGCCGTCACGACGCCTCCGCCAGCGCGCCGAACACGGCCTCGTGGGCGCGGCGGCGCGCCACGTCCCGTACGAACACCTCGCGGGCGACCTCCGTGAGCGTGGCGGCGGGGGCGAGCAGATCCAGCCGGCTGGCGCGCGCGACCTCCTCCGCCCACTCCCCCGGCACCGCCGCGGCGCCGCCGAGCGCACCGGCGATGGCGCCGCCCATGGTGGCGATCGAGTCGCAGTCGCGGCCGTAGTTGACGGCGCCGAGGACCGTGTGCCGGTAGTCGCCGCGGCCCACGAGCAGCATGCCCAGCGCCACCGGCAGCTCCTCTATCGCGTGCAGCCGCGAGGGCCGCCGGGCGCCGAGCGAGGGGTTGCGGTACTCGGGGCCGACGGTGTCGTACGGCTCGACCGCCGCGCGGAGCGGCGCCAGCGCCTCTTCGACGTCCGTGCGGCCGGCGGCCGCTTCGCAGACCGCCTCGATGGCGGCGCGGGTGCCGTCCTTGGCCAGCGCGAGCGCCGCCTCGACCACGGACTCGGGCGTGGCGCCCGGCGCGAAGGCCGCCGCGACGCAGGCGGCGAAGACCCCGGCGGCCTCCCGCCCGTACGACGACTGGTGCGCGCCGGCGACGTCCAGCGCCTCGGCGTAGGCCGCCGCGGGGTTGCCGGCGTTGACGGCACCGACGGGCGCCATGTACATCGCGGCACCGCAGTTGACGATGTTGCCGACGCCCGCCTCGCGCGGGTCGACGTGGCCGTAGTGCAGCCGTGCGACGATCCACTTCTCGGCGAGGAAGATCCGCTGCAGTGGCAGCGCCTCGGCCTCCAGCTCGGGGATCCAGCGCGGCGTGCCCATGAGGTCGGGCACGAGGTGGTCGGCGACGGCGTAGGCGTCGAGGTGGTCGCGGACCTTGTCGTAGACCCGGATGAGGGCGTGGGTCATGAGGGTGTCGTCGGTGACGTGCCCGTCGCCCTTGTGGTACGGGGCGATGGGCCGGGCGGTGCGCCACGCGTCGCGGTGGAACGGCTCGACGATGCCGCGCACCCGGCCGCCGTAGCGCTCGGCGATGGCCTCGGGGGTCCAGCCCTCGACGGGCCCGCCGAGGGCGTCGCCGACGGCGGCGCCGACGAGGCAGCCCGCGGTGCGGTCGGCGAGGCCGGGGGCCGCGGTGGACGCGGTGGCTGCGGGGTCGCCGGGCGTGGCGGAAGCGGTCGTGGGGGTCATGAGGCGAGGGGTCCTTCCGCGGGAGTGCTGAACTGCTTGTCGGCCAGTTGCCGGGCGACGTCGACGAGGTCGGCGCCGGCGAGCTGGGGCAGGGCGCAGCCGGAGAGGATCCGGCAGGCGTCCCGCCAGGTGGTGGGGAGGCCGGCGGCGCCGCCGAGCGCCCCGGTGAGCGCGCCGGCCAGGGCCGGCGCGGAGTCGGCGACGCGCGAGAGGCACGCGGCGGCGGGGACGGCCTCGGAGATGGCGCCGGCCGCGGCGGTGGCGACGGCCAGCGCGACGGGCACGGTCTCGGCGGCGGCGATGCCGTAGCTGTAGACGTGGTCGACGATCTCGTGCTCCAGGACGGGCACGAGGGCGAAGGCGTTGCCGGGCAGCCCGGGGCGGGTGGCGACGGCGTTGCGGCCGAGTTGCACCGCGCGTTCGGCGTTGCGCAGGATCTCGGTGCCCTGCGGGAGCTGGGCGAGGGCGGCGTCCACGCAGGCGTCCACGGGCCGGCCGCCGAGCGCCGCGGCGATCGCGGCGGCGGTGGCGCGGGCACCGTGCACGCCGTCGCCGTCCTGGGTGTAGCGGGCGTCGAACTCGGCGAGGTCGGCGGCCCGTTCCGGGTCGCCGGGATGGACGGCGGCGAGCACGGCGGCCCGTACGCAGGCGGCGTCGTCGAAGTAGTGCGGGTTGTCGTGGCCGGTGGCGGGCGGGCGCAGGCCGGCGGCGAGGTTGCCGAGTCCGGCCCGTACGGAGATACGGGCGCGCAGCGGGATCTCCGCCGACTCGATCTCGTCCGCACGTTCGGCGGCGACCGCGACCTCGTCGGCCAGCGCGCTCCAGGCGAGGGTGAGCGCGGAGCGGACGCGCCGGTCCGGGGTGAGGTCGGTGTGCAGCCCGCTGCCGGCGGAGAGCACGGCGTACGCGGTGAACGCAGCCCACTCCGCGTCGTCCGACGGGCCCAGGCGCAGCGGCTCGGGCGGCTGGTTGAGCGCGATGGGCACCGGCAGGGTGGTCGTCGCGTTCTGCTCGGCGAAGGTGTCCAGCTCGCGGGTGAGCCGGCGGGTCCACTCGGGCATCCGGGCCGCGCGGTGCCGGCCGGCGGGCCAGCCCGCGGCGTCGCCGGCGGCGATGCCCAGCAGCAGCCCCTCCACGCGCCGCAGGTCGCCGCCCGCCTCGGCGAAGCCGGCGGCGACGGGGCGTCCCGCGGTGGGCGCGCCCGGTTCCGCGGCGGGCCGCTCCACGCGCCGTGCGGCGACGACGGGACGCTCCGCGTCCTCGGCGGGGCTCGCGGGTGCACCCGCGGCCGCGGCCGTACGCGCCGCGCCCTCGGCGGCGCCGTCCGGCGCGCCTGATGCGTCGCGCGCCGCCCCGGACTCCGGGGCGCGGCGGGACCCGGGCAGCGGTGCGCTCATGAGGCGACCTCCTCGTCTGCGGGGGCGAGCCGGTCCGCGATGTCGAGCACGTGGTGTCCTGCCATGGACGGCAGGCACGTGCCGCGTACCGGCTTGATGGCCGCGGCCCAGGCGCCGGGAATGGCGGACTCGCCGCGCAGCGCGCCCGCCAGCGCGCCGGCGACGGCGGCGGTGGTGTCGGCGTCGCGGCCCATGTTGACGGCGGTGAGGACGGAGCCGGCGAAGTCGCCGCGGGCGGCGGTGAAGGCGCCGAGCGCGAGTCCGACGGCCTCCGGCGCCAGATCCGACCAGGGGTAGCCGCCGATGACGACGGAGGAGCGGACGGCGCGTTCGACGCTCAGCGGCGTGGCGCCGGGGGCGTGGCGCGCGCGGCGGCCCGCGGAGACCGCGCGCTGGAGGGAGCGCGAGGTCCAGGAGTCCTCGGGGATGACGGAGAGGGCGGCCTGCACGACGACGTCCGGGGAGTCGCCGGCCATGGCGGCGGCCACCCCGGCGGCGACGGCCTGGCCGCCGTAGATGCCCTCGCCCTCGTGGCTGACGGTGCCGTCGATGGCGACGAGCCGCGCCGCCTCCGCCGGGCGGCCCGCGGCGAAGACGCCGAACGGCGCGGCGCGCATGGCGAGTCCGTCGCTCCAGGCGTGCCGGTGCTGCGCGGTGATCGGGGCGGCCAGCCCGCGGCGCAGGTTCTCCAGGGTGCCGCGCTCGCTGAACCCGGCGCCGCGGAAGGGGCCTTCGTCGAGGTCGGCGATGCGCTCGTGCCAGGCGGACTCCACGTGCGCGAGGCTGAGGCGCGCGCCGTGCTCGGCGAGGAGCAGCCCGGAGAAGATGGCGTACTCGGTGTCGTCCGTGCCCGCCGGGGCGGCGGCCACGAAGTCCTCGATGCGGCCCCAGCGCTCGCGGATCTGCGAGGGCTTCATGTTCTCGACGGGCGCACCGAGGGCGTCGCCCACCGCGAGGCCGAGCATGGCGCCGCGGGCCCGGTCGCGGGCGGTCGGGGCGGCCTGCCCGGCGCCGCGGGCGACGGGACGCAGGCGGACGGGAACGGAGGGCTCGGGCCGGACGGGCGGTTCGGGGCCGGCTGCTGCGCTCATCGTGCGGTGTTCATGGTGCTGTTCGTGCTCTTTCCTCGTGCGCCTGCTCGGGTGCTCCTGATGCCTGCTCGTACGTTCCGGCCGGCCGCCCTCGTCATCTCTGGTACCGGTCGAGGACCAGGTTGCCGTCCTCGACCAGCGACTCGCGCAGCTCGTCCAGGTCGGTGTCGCCGTTGAAGTACCGCTGGAAGGCCGGGGTGGCGATCTTGTCCGACCACTCGCGGTACCCGCGGACGCCGAGCACCGGGGCGGGCCGCAGCGAGCGGGCCACCTCCACGCCTGTACGCCACCCGTACTTCTCGGTGTTCAGGGCGGGATCCTTGAGCGCCTCGGCTCCGGTGGGCAGCATCCAGTCCCCGGCGGCCAGCTCCGCCATGTGCTCCGGCCGGGTCATGAAGGCGATGAAGTCGGCCGCCGCCTGCCGGTGGCCGCTGTCCTCGGCCACCGACAACGTCTGCGGGCTGACGCCCTGCGCGAGCCCGCCCGCGGGTCCGTCGCCCGCGGGCATCGGCAGCACCGACCACGCGAAGTCGTCGGGCGCCTGCTGGGTGACGAGCTGGCGGTACGAGAAGTTCAGCGGCACCATCGCGTACCGCCCGGCGAAGAAGCCGGGCAGGGTGTCGGAGCCGGACATGCCCAGGCTGCTGCGGGGGGCGGTGCGGTCCTCGTTCACCTGGCGGTCGATGGTCTCGGCGACGGCGGAGTCCTCGGGCCCGTAGGCGACGCGGTTCTTCGGGCCGTCGTCGGTCTGCTCCCGGGAGAACAGCCCGCCGCCGGTGGACAGGGAGAGGTTCACCGACTGGCTGACGGGTTCCTTCATGCCCCACGCGACGCCGTACTGATCGGTCTTGCCGTCGCCGTCGGTGTCGGCGGTCAGCTCCTCGGCGGCGTCCTCGAACTCCTGCCAGCTCCACGGGTCGGCCGCGGTCGGCACCCGCACTCCCGACTCCTCCAGCAGCGCGGTGTTGGCGAACATCATCCGCGGCTCCTGGAGGAAGGGGACGCCGTAGATGCCGCCGTTCATCGTGGTGGTCCGCCACGACTGCTCCGGGATGTCGGCGCGCACCGACGCGGGCAGCAGGTCGGTGAGGTCGGCGAGATAGCCGCCGTAGGCGAAGTCGGTGAGGTCGTCGGCGGCATTGTGGATGATGTCCGGCGCCTCGCCGCCCTCGAAGGAGGTCAGCAACTGGTCGTGCACGGTGTCCCAGATGCCCTGCACGTAGCGGACCTGAACATCGGGGTGCTCCTCGTTCCACTCCTCGACGAGCCGCTTGTTGGCCGCGACGGACTCCTCCTGCCAGGCGAGGCTGAGGTAGTCGAGGGTGACCGTGCCGTCGTCGGAGCCGCCGTCGCCGCTGCAGCCCGCGAGCAGCGCCAGGCTCAGGGCGGCGGCGCCGGCCGCGGTGGCGGCGTGCCGGATGCGCACGGCGGGCCTCATCCCTTCACCGCCCCGGCGAGCATCCCGCTGACCAGCCGGCGCTGGAGGAGCGCGAAGAAGAGCAGGCTGGGGATGGTGGCGAGGGTCGCGGCCGCGGCGAGCGGACCGAGGTCCACGACGCCCTCGGCCCCCAGGAACTGGGTGAGGATGACCGACATCGTCTGATTCTCCGGGGACTTGAGCAGCACGAGGGCGAAGAAGAACTCGTTCCATGCGGTGACGAAGGAGAACATCAGCGTCGCCACCAGGCCGGGGGTGAGCAGCGGGAGCACGACGCTGACGAGGGTGCGCAGCCGGCCCGCGCCGTCCACGGCGGCGGCCTCCTCCAGGGAGACGGGCACCGCCTTGACGTAGCCCTGGAGCATCCAGAGCGAGAAGGGCAGGTTCCACACGACGTAGACGAGGATCAGCCCCGGCAGCGAATCGATCATCCGCGCTTCCTTGAGGAGCATGAACAGCGGGATGATGATGAGCACGAACGGGAACATCTGGCTGACCAGGATCCAGCCGGTGGCGGCCGTGGTGACCTTCGAGCGGTGCCGGACCATCGCGTACGCGGCGGGCACCGCGAGGGCCACCGCGATGAGGGCGGCGCTGCCGGCGACGAGGAGGCTGTTGGCGGCGGACCGCAGCAGCGGCTGGGCGTCGAAGGCGGCGCGGAAGTTCTCCAGGGTGGGTTCCCGGGGGATCCAGGTGGGATCGATCTTCCCCAGCTCCTGCGGCGACTTGAAGGCCGTGGAGACGAGCCACACCAGCGGGAAGGCGAGGAAGACCAGGTAGGCCAGCAGGGCGAGGTACTGCCCGGCGCGGCCGGCGGCGCGCTTGGTGCGCAGACCCGTGAGGCTGCTCATCAGCTTGCCTCCTCCTTCAGTCGCTTGCGGAGGAACAGGGTGAGGAACACCGCGATGACCGCGATCATCGCCAGCCCCATCGCGGCGGCGTAGCCGTACTGGCCGTAGGCGAAGGCCTCTTCGTACGCGAAGAGCATCGGCAGCCGGGTCTCGCCGCCCGGCCCGCCCTGGGTGAGCACGAAGACCAGGCTGAAGGAGTTGAAGTTCCAGATGAAGTTGAGCGCGGTGATGGCGATGACCACCGGCTTGATCGCGGGCCAGGTGACCGCCGTGAAGCGGCGCCGGACACCGGCGCCGTCGAGGGCCGCGGCCTCCTTCAGCTCGTACGGGACGTTCTGCAGCCCGGCGAGGAGGACGACGGTGGTCTGCGGCATGCCGGCCCAGACGCCGACGGCGATGACGGCGGGCAGGGCCAGGGAGAGGCTGGTGAGCCAGTCGACGTTCTCGTCGATGAGGTGGAGCCGGCTCAGCGTCTCGTTGAGGATGCCGGCGTCCTGGTGGTAGACCAGCCGCCACATGATGCCGACGACGACCTCGGGCATCGCCCAGGGGACGAGCGCGAGGGTGCGGGCGAACCAGCGGAAGCGAAGGTTCTGGTTGAGCAGCAGGGCCAGGCCGAGGGCGAGCACGAGCTGCAGGGTGGTGACGCAGACCGCCCATATGAGCCCGATGCGGAACGAGTCCCAGAAGAGGGTGTCGTGCCGCAGGTCGGCGAGGTTGGTGAGGCCGATGAACTCGGTGGGCTCGGTGCGGCCGGCCTGCGCGTCGGTGAACGCGAGCGAGGCGCCGTAGAGGAGGGGGCCGACGCTCAGCACCAGGATGGGTAGGAGCGCGGGCAGCAGCAGGAACCAGGTGCCGCCGTCGAGGCCGAGGGCGGCCTTGCGGGCGCGTGGCGTGCGCGGTGGCGGGGTGCCGCGGCCCGCGGCCTTCGGTGGAGGTGGTGCGGCAACGCTCATGCGGACTTCGCGCCTTCCTGCTCGTCGGAGCCCGCGGGCGAGGCGCCCGGGGAGGTGGAGCCGCGCACGACGAGCCGCGGCGCGGCGGTCGTGCGGCGTGCGGGGACGGGCTCGCCGTCCTGCGGACCGAGCCGTTCGAGAAGCATCCGGGCGGCGCGCCGGCCGCGTTCGCCGGCACCGAGGTCGACGCTGGTCAGCGGCGGCCAGGCGGCGACGGCCAGCTCGCTGTCGTCCATGCCGGCGACGGCGGTGTCCTCGGGTATGCGCCGGCCGCGGGCGTGCAGCGCCCGCGCGGCGCCGATGGCGAGCTGGTCGTTGGCGCAGAACACGGCGTCCAGGCCGGGGCGGGCGTCGAGCAGCCGGGCGGTGGCACGGGCGCCGGCGCCGACGCCGAACTCGGTGGCGGCGACCAGGCCGGGGTCGTAGGGGATGCCGCAGGCGGCGAGCGCGGCGCGGTAGCCGCGGCCTCGGTTGCCGCCGGGGACGGTGTCGACGGGGCCGTTGACGAAGGCGATCCGGCGGCGGCCGGTCTCGACCAGGTGGCGTACGGCCAGTTCGGCGCCGGTGACGGAGTCGGCCTGGACGGCGTCGACGGGCACACCGTCGGGCAGCGAGCCGATGACGACGACGGGGCCGGGGGCGGCGGTCAGCGCCTCGACGTGCTCGGGGGTGATGCGGATGGGCACGAGGACGAGGCCGTCGCTGGTGCGGTCGGCGAGGCTGCGTACGACGCCCAGTTCCTCGGCGACGTCGGCGTCGGTGGAGTGCAGCAGCAGGCGGTAGCCGGCGGCCTTCGCGACGGCCTGGATCTCGCGGACCATGGCGACGTAGACGGGGTTGCCGATGTCCGGGACGGCGAAGGTCAACTGGCGGGTGTGGCCGTCCTTCAGGGAGCGGGCCACGGCGTTGGGCACGTAGCCCAGCTCGGCGGCGGCGCGGCGGACCCGGTCCTCGGTCTCCGGGCGGGCGCCCAGTCCGTTGAGGACGCGGGAGACGGAGGCGATGGACACCCCGGCGCGTTCGGCGATCGACACGATCGTGGGTGGCCCCCCCGAGGACATCGCACTCGCCCCTTCGCGTCGTATACGCGGCCGGCCTCAACCGGGCGCATCTGTAAAGGTTTACAGTCGCTGGAAACGTTTACGTATGTTGCTCTCGCGTAACCCGGCCGTCAATGGCCGGACACCTGTGATCTGCGTCTCGCCGGGCCGGACACGGCAGGCGGCGTGCGGTGCGCCCCGCGGGCGGTGGTGGCGGAGAAGCGCGAGCCGCGGGCTGACTGGGCAGGATCCGGGTTCCGAATAGCGGCATCGGAAAGAGGGCCTTAACGCCGCCTCACGATCTTTCTAACGTCTACGGCACCACAACTTACGAGGTGACAGGGGGCCGGAATGCCTGCTGAGGCACTTTCTCGTCGCACCATGCTCGGAAGAGGCGCGGCGGCCGGGGGAGCACTCGCGCTTGGTCCGCTGCTTGCGGGTGAGGCGTTCGCGGCCGCGTCCGGGGCGCCGTCCGCGGCGAACCCGGGCCAGGGCCGACCCAAGGACATCTACGGCCGCATCGGGGTCCGTCCGCTGATCAACGCGCGGGGAACGTACACCGCGCTCAGCGGCTCGCTGATGCTGCCCGAGGTGCGCGACGCGATCGATGCGGCGGCGCGGCAGTACGTACAGCTCGACGAGCTGGCCGACGCCGTCGGCCGCCGCCTCGGCGAGCTCACCAAGACGGAGTTCGGGCTGGTCAGCGCCGGCTGTTCGGCGGGACTCACGCACGCGGCGGCGGCGTGTACCGCCGGCGGCAACCCGGACCTGCACGTCAACATCCCGGACCTGACCGGGTTCCAGAAGACCGAGGCGATCATCCCGCGGCACTCGCGGAACGTGTACGAGGCCGCGATCAGCGCGGTGGGCCTCAAGGTCGTCCAGGTCGAGACGGAAGAGGAGCTGAAGGCCGCCATCGGCCCGCAGACCGCGCTGGTCTACATCATGGCCGGGCCGCGGGTGGACGACAGCGAGCTGGACACCGAGACGATCGCGTCGGTGACCAGGCCCGCCGGGGTCCCGCTGCTGGTCGACGCGGCCGCGGAGATCCTCACCATCCCCAACGTGCACATCGAGCGCGGCGCCGACCTCGTCGGCTACAGCGGCGGCAAGTGCATGCGGGGCCCGCAGTCGGCCGGTCTGATCCTGGGCCGCGAGGACCTCGTACGGGCCGCGTGGGTGCACAGCGCCCCGCACCACGGCTACGCGCGCGGCTTCAAGGTCGGCAAGGAAGAGGCCATGGGCATGCTCGCGGCCGTCGAGATGTGGGTCCAGCGCGACCACGACGCCGAGTACGCCGAGTGGACGAGCTGGCTCAAGCAGATCTCCCGCCGGGTGTCGTCGGAGAGCGGCGTGACCACCGAGATCACCCAGCCCGTGGGGCTGTCGAACCGGACGCCTTCGCTGCGCATCCTGTGGAGCGCCAAGCGCAAGGAGGTCACCGGCACCACCATCATGAACGCGATGTGGAACGGCGAGCCGCGCATCGCGCTCAACGCCGCGAGCGGTTCCGACCCGGACCAGACCGGCGTCTCCATCACCCCGTACATGATGGAGCCCCAGGACTGGCGGACCATCTCCGACGAACTCGTCCGGCTGCTCCGCGACCCGCCGCCCGCGCCGGAGTCGCCCAGGCCGCCGACCGTGGACGTGGCCGGCACCTGGTCCGTGGAGATCACGTACGCCGCGGGCACGTCGAGCGCGCACAAGCTCGAACTGACCCAGGACGGCGCGAAGGTCGGCGGCCGGCACGCCGGCGAGTTCGTCACCCGCCCGGCCTCCGGCAGCGTCAGCGCCGACAAGGTCACGGTGCGCAGCAACTACGGCGAGGAGCACGGCGACTCGCTGAGCTACACCTTCACCGGCACCGTCGCCGGCGACACGATCAGCGGCGAACTCGACATGGGCGAGTACCTGAAGGGCTCCTGGACCGCGACCCGGTCCTGACGGCCGGCGCGCGCCGGCCGGCCAGCCGCGGCCGGCGCGCCGCCCCGTACCCCGCTTGTCATGCACCGAACATTCACAAGGAGTAAACGCATGCCCTCCAACCGCAGGGACTTCATCCGCAAGGCGGCCCCGGTGGCCGCGGTGGCCGCCGTGCCGGTGGTCGCGGGCGGCCAGGCGATGGCCGACGACAAGGACCAGAGCAGCGGCAAGGGCCACGGCCGGCCGCCGCGCAAGGAGGTCCACTACCCCGGTGGCGGCGAGCCGCCGGAGAACCCGCTGTTCAGCCCGATCGTGACCTACGGCAACATGGTCTTCATCTCCGGTATCGGCGCGCACTTCGAGGGCGACATCCGCTCCCACACCGACCACGTGCTCAACGAGATCGAGCGCTACCTGGAGTCGGTCGGCTCCTCCATGGAGAAGGTCCTCAAGGTCAACGTCTACCTCAACACCCTGGACGACTACGCCGGGATGAACGAGGTCTTCCTCGGCCGCTGGGGCAAGGAGCCGGGCGTCCGCACCACCATCGCCGCCGCCGCGGGCATCCCCGGCGACTCCCTGGTCGAGATCGACTGCATCGCCGTCATCTGACGATCCGTAGCGCACGCGCCACCACCACCTGACAGAGAGATGGGGAATCGAGCCGGCATGCACGTGAGATCGCGAGTTTCCTGGACGGTACTTCCCGCGGCGCTCACCCTCGTACTGGGTGCCTCCACGGTCGGCGCCACGGCGCCCGCGGACGCCCAGGCCGAGGGGAACGACGACAAGGGCGCCGCGTACGACCTCGTCATCAGGCGGGGCCACGTCATCGACCCGAAGAACGACATCGACGGCGTGCGTGACGTCGCCGTCAAGGACGGCAAGATCGCCAAGGTGGCGCGGAGCATCGACGCCTCGGGCGCGGAGAAGACGGTCGACGCCCGCGGCAACTACGTCACCCCCGGCCTGATCGACATGCACGCGCACATGTTCCCGGGCCCGAAGCAGGACTACGCCAACGGCTGGAACGGCGTGGCTCCCGACGGCTTCACGCTCCGGGCCGGCGTCACCACGGCCGTGGACACCGGCTCGGCGGGCGCGAGCAACTTCGACCAGTTCAAGACGGAGGTCATCGACAAGTCGAAGACCCGGGTGCTGTCCTTCCTGAACATCGTGGGCAAGGGCATGGCGGGCCACCCGTACGAGCAGGACCTGGCGGACATGAAGCCCGGGCCCGCGGCCGAGGTGGCCAAGGCGAACCCGGAGACCATCGTCGGCATCAAGACGGCGCACTACAACGGCCCCGAGTGGGACCCGGTGGAGAACTCCGTCGCGGCGGGCGAGGAAGCCGGCGTCCCGGTCATGGTCGACTTCGGCGCGAACACGCCGGAGCGCCCGCTGTCGCAACTGCTCAACGAGAAGCTGCGGCCCGGCGACGTCTACTCGCACATGTTCTCCGGGCTCCGCGGCGAGCTGGGCAAGGACGGCAAGCTCAACCCGGCCATGCAGCAGGGCCGCGACCGCGGCGTCGTCTTCGAGGTCGGCCACGGCGGCGGCAGCTTCTCCTGGGACGTGGCGGTACCCGGGATGAAGGAGGGCTTCACGCCCGACGTCATCTCCACCGACCTGCACATCTCCAGCATGAACAGCGGCATGAAGGACATGTCCAACGTCATGTCGAAGTTCCTGACGCTCGGCATGCCGCTGGGGGACGTCGTCGAGGCGTCCACCTGGACCCCGGCCCAGACCATCCAGCGGCCCGACCTCGGCAACCTGTCGGTCGGGGCGCCCGCGGACATCGCGGTCTTCGCCCTGGAGAAGGGCACGTTCGGCTACGTCGACAGCTTCGGCTGGCGGATCGACGGCAAGGAGAAGCTGGTCGCCGAGACCACCTTCCGCGCCGGCCAGGCCGTCTGGGACCTCAACGGCAAGGCGGCGAACGAGTGGTACCCGGGGGCGAACCCCCCGAAGGCCAGCGCGGCCGAGGACCACGAACACCGGTAAGGAACCATCCCTCCCCGCCCCGGAGGGCGTCCCGGCCGGCCCGAGCCGGGACGCCCTCCGGGGCTCCGCGCTGCCGGGACGGCGGCCACCGCGGGTTCAACGCCCGTTCGCCGGGCGGGTCTTGACCTTGCTCCGGGGCGTGCCAACACTGCACGGATGTCTTCCACCTCTCCCCTGCACCCCCGTCACGGGCGCCCGGGCAGACCCGTGCGGCCCACCCGCCCCAGCAGACGCCAGGTGCTCCGGCTCACCGGCGCGCTCGCCGGGATGGCCGCGGCCGCCCAGTTCACCCCGGCGCCTGCCGCGGCCGCGCCCCGGTACCACGACAACCCCTTCACCCTCGGCGTCGCCTCCGGCGAACCGCTGCCGCACGGCGTCGTGCTGTGGACCCGGCTGGCGCCGGTGCCGCTGGCCGAGGACGGCCTCGGCGGGATGCCGCCGCAGGACGTGGCGGTGCGCTGGGAGGTCGCGGAGGACCCCGGGATGCGCCGGGTGGTACGCCGCGGTACGGCCGCCGCCAGGCGGGACTTCGCCCACTCCGTCCACGTCGAGGTGACGGGGCTGCGGCCCGGCCGCGAGTACTGGTACCGGTTCCGTACGGGCGGCGAGCTGAGCCCGGTGGGCCGGACGAAGACCGCGCCCGCGGCCGGCTCGCTCACCCCGATGACGCTGGCCCTCGCCACCTGCCAGAGCTGGTCGGACGGCTTCTACACCGCCTACCGCCACCTGGCCTCGCAGGACGTCGACCTGGTCGCGCACCTCGGCGACTACATCTACGAGTACCCGGTGGGCCGCACCAGCGGCCCCCGCGGTACCGACCTGTCCGCCGCGCACAACGCCGAGACCCTGACGCTCGACCAGTACCGGCTGCGGTACGCGCTCTACCGCACCGACCCCGACCTCCAGGCCGCGCACGCCGCCGCCCCGTGGATCGTCACCGTCGACGACCACGACGTGGAGGACAACTGGTCCGACGAGACGTCCTTCAGCGGCGCCTCCCCCGAGGATCTGCTCCGCCGCCGCGCCGCCGCCTTCCGCGCGTACTACGAGCACCTCCCGCTGCGCGCCTCCTCGCTGCCGCAGGGCCCGGACATGCGGCTGCACCGCACCCTCGACTACGGCGGGCTGGCCCGCTTCCACGTCCTGGACGCCCGGCAGTTCCGCGACCCCATCGACATCACCCGCCGCGACGACCCGGCCCGCTCCATGCTCGGCGCCGCGCAGGAGCGCTGGCTGCTCGACGGCCTCGCGGATTCCGGCGCCGTCTGGAACGTCCTCACCCAGCAGGTGCTGATGATGCAGCTCGACCGGCTCACCGACCCCGGGCTCCAGCAGCTCAACGGCGATGCCTGGGACGGCTATACCGCGACCCGCAACCGCCTCCTCGACGGCATCGCCGAGCGGCGCGTGGCCAACCCGGTCGTCCTCACCGGCGACATGCACGTCAACATGGCCGGCACCGTCAAGCGGGACTTCACCGACCCCTCCTCCCCCGCCGTGGCACCGGAGTTCGTCACCACCTCGATCACCTCCGGCGGGAACGGGGCCGACAGCGGCCCGCAGGCCGGGGAGTGGCTGGCGGCCAACCCGCACCTGTCCTTCTACAACGGCCAGCGCGGCTACGTCCGCTGCACCGTCTCCCCAGGCGAGTGGCGCGCCGACTACCTCGTGGTGGACAAGGTCTCCGTGCCGGACGGTGCGGTGAGCACCCGCCGTTCGTTCGTCGTGGAAGCCGGCCGGCCCGAGCTGCAGGAGGCGTGAGCATGCACCCGATACGCAGACGGGCCGGCGCCGCCGTCGCCGCGCTGGCCGCGTTCGCCGCCCTGTCGCCGCTCACCGCACCCGCCGCCCCGGCGGGCGCCGCGGCACGGGAGCCGGCGGAGGCCGGGGGGCTGCTGGTCGTCCAGGCCAACCTCCAGGAGGCGGTACGTCCCGCCGACGCGGCCGAGACCGCCGACCTCGACACCTTCGTCGACCGCCTCACCGCCGCCGCCCCCGCCCCGCCGGACGCGCTGCTGCTCACCGAGGTGCTGGGCCCCGGCGCCCGGCACGTCGCCGCGCGGCTCGGTGACGCCACCGGAGAGCGCTACCAGGTCGCCGTCGCCCCCGGCGACAGCCCGTACCTCCCGGACGGCGCCGTGCGGGAGTCGGCGATCGTCGTCAACGCCGACACGGTACGGACCGTCGGCACCCCCGGCTTCCACCGGGTGCAGAGCGAGGACCAGGCGTACGCCGTCGTGGAGACCCGCGCCCGCCCGGTCCTGCGGGCGCCGCTGGTCAGCGCGCACGTCGCCGGCAGCCCGGCGCCGGCCGCCGAGGCACTCGCCGGCTTCCTCGCCGAGCGCCACCCGGCGCGGGCCGGCACGCCCCAGGTCGACGTGCTCGGCGGCGACTTCCGCGCCGGCCGCTGCGCGGAGCCGGTGGCGTACCTGGCCATCGGCTGCGCGCCGGCCCCGTTCTGGGACGCCCTGACCGCGCAGCGGGCGTACCGCGACACGGCGTACGAACGCGGTGCCGAGCCCTGGTCGGCGTACCGCACCTACCTCTTTGCCCGCGGCGACGTGCGCGACGGCTACGTCGACGCCGCCTACCGGCGGGAGCTGCCCGACGCGCGGGCGTGCAAGGAGGCGTTCGACCGCGGCGAGGGCGCGAGCGCGCCGCCGGAGTGCCGCGGCACGTACTACGCCGACCAGCCCTTCTCCTTCGCGCGGCTCGCCGCCCCGCCGCCGACCGCGACCGCCGTGGTCCCCGGCCGGGCCGAGATGTCGCGCTGCGAGCTGGGCGAGCGGGTCGGCGACGCGGTGGCCCTGGTCGCCAACTACACGGCGGAGCCCGTCACCCGCGAGGTCACGGCGGCGGCCGACGCGCCGCTGGCCGTCTCCCCCGCCGCCGCGACGCTCCAGGTGCCCGCGGGGCAGGCGCGGGCCGCGCGGCTCTCCCTCACCGCCGCCGCGGACACCCCGCCGGGCGAGTACCCGGTGCGCGTCCGGGTCGGGGACGAGGCGTTCACGGTGCCGGTCACCGTCACCCCGGAGTGCACGGAGCCGCGGGTGTACGCCACGAGCTGGCACTCCGGCTCGGAGCCCGAGCGCGCGGTGGACGGCGACCCGAACACCTTCTGGCACTCGGAGTACGTCCCCGTCACGCCGCTGCCGCAGTCGCTGACGCTGAACCTGGGCGCGGTCCGGCAGGTGGACCGGGTGACCTACCAGCCGCGGGTCGACGGCAACCTCAACGGCACGATCCTGCAGTACAAGGTGTACGTCTCCGCCGACGGCCGGGAGTTCACCGAGGTCGCGGCCGGCACCTGGGACCGGGACGCGCGGCTGAAGACGGCCTCCTTCGCGGCGGCCGGCGCCCGGTACGTACGCCTGGAGGCGCACACGGCCAGCGGCGGAAGCTACGCCTCCGCCGCCGAGGTCACCGCCGGGTGAGAAGGAGGGTCAGGCGGTGCCGCGGAAGGCGCGCAGCACCGCCTGGCCCTTGGCGTTCTCCGCGACCACGTAGACCGTGCTGCCGTCCCAGGCGTACGTGGCCGTGGCCGGCGAGCCCATCGACTGGCCCTTGACCGCCAGCGCGCCGATGACCTCCGGCTTGCCGCTGCGCACGTCGTACTCCGTGAGCTCCAGGTGGAAACCCTCCCCTGGCTTCGCGCTGGCGATGAGCCGGCCGTCGGTGGCGTCGTAGCCGATCATCTGGAGCCATGCCTTCTTCGGCGTCTTCCACAGCAGTTCGCCGGACTTCAGGTCCACGGCGGCGAAGTGGACGTTGTCCCCGTACTCGGCGACGAGCACCCCGTCCTCGGTGACGAAGGTGGTGTGCTCCTCGAACTGCAGCTCGGCGAGGCCGCCGGTGAGCGGCACCAGCTTCCCCTGCCCGCCGTCGTCGGTGAAGGACTGCACGAACCTGTTCTCGTCGTCGTCCTGGAGGAGCACGGTCAGCGGGTTCTCGCCCAGGACGCGCAGGACGTCGAGGTCCACGCCGGGGAACCGCCACGGATCCTCCCCGCCGCGGGTGTCGAGGACGGTGAGCTGGTGGCGCGGGGAGACGTCGGTGCACTCGCTGCTGCCGACGGCGTGCTCGTCGCCGAGGACGAGGGAGGAGTCGCACTCCCGGCCGCGGGAGGTGAAGTCCAGCCCGGGGCCGCCGCCCTTGGCGTTCCAGTTGTTGACGTAGGTGCCGATGTTGGTGCTGATCGTGGAGTCGTTGACGGTGAGCACGGGGTTGGTGGTGCCGTACTCGTCGGCGAGGTTCTCCGACCACAGCAGGGTGCCGGTGTCGACCTCGACGGCCGCGAGGTACGCGCAGTCGTCGCCGCCGGCGTCGAAGGCGACGGCGCCGATGCCGCCGGGGCTGATGCCGCGGGACATGGCGCACAGCTCGCCCGCGCGCTTCGGCGGCTTCACCCGCCACTTCTCCTTGCCGGAGCGTACGTCGTACGCCCGCATGCCGCCGTCCTCGTCCCCGTAGACGACGTGGTCGCCCGCCGGCCACATGCCGGGCAGGCTGCTGGAGTCGCCGGCGGCGACGTGGCTGCCTTCCAGCGGTGCGGACCACAGTTGTTCCAGCGCGTTGGCGGGCAGTTCGTCCTGCGCGCTGGTTCCGCCGCCGCCGTCGTCGTCGGAGAGGAAGACGACCGCGGCGCCGCCGCCGAGCACCGCGAGGACGAGGAGCACCGACAGCACGATGCCGACGGCCTTCTTGCCGCCGCCGGAGCCGGGCGGGGGCGGCGCGGGGTACGCGTACGGGGGCGGGGCGGCCTGGCCGGGCTGCGCCGGCATGCCGGGCGCGGCCACGGGCTGGGCGTGCTGCGGCGGTCCGTACGGTCCGCCGGCCGGCTGCTGCGGTCCCGGCGGCGGTCCCGCCGGCGGGAGGCCCGCGGGGGGCGGTCCCGGCGGCGGTGCCGGCGCGCCGGGCGGCACACCGGGGCCGTTCGGCGGCGGTGGCCCGAAGCCACCCGCTTGCCCGTGCTGCCCGTACTCGTCAGCCACCCTGCATCCCCCCGGCCGTGGTCCAACGGCGTCCTCCGCCGATCGGCGCCCCATCGTAGGGGCCCGCCCGGCGGCGTACACGCCCGGACCCCCGAAAGCCCGGCTCGGCTCAACCGCCGTGCCGGGCATGGGAGCTCATTCCGGCGGGGGCCGGGCCGCCGGAACGCGGCACGGCCGGAGGGCACACCCCCAGGGTCCCTCCGGCCGCCTGCCGCCGCGGCGTCTTCATCCCCTTCTCTGCCGGTCCGCGCCGTGCCGCGGTGGTGCCGTCCTGCCCTCTGTCAGACGGCCTGCCACAGCGCCGGCACGTTCGGCGGCTCCCATCCCGGCATGGCCTGATGGCCCTGGAGGCACCGGTAGGTGGTGGTGCCGTACGTGACGGTGTCACCGGCCTGGTAGACGGTGCCCGCCGCCCAGGTGCCGCCGGGCGGGTCGGTGGGCGGGTCGGTCGGCCCGCCGTCCCCGGTGGTCAGGGTGAGCCCGTAGACCTGGAGCGCGGCGTTGACGGGCTGGAAGTACGTGGTGCCGCCGCTGCTGCAGTTGCCGGAGCCGCCGGAGGTCATGCCCTGGGCCTGGGTGCCGGAGATGAACGAGCCGCCGGAGTCGCCGGGTTCGGCACACACGTTGGTCCGCGTCACCGGGCTGACGGTGCCCTGCGGGTAGGTGACGCTGGAGTTGCGCTGCTGGATCGTGCCGCAGTGCCAGCCGGTGGTGGAGCCGGAGCGGCACACGGAGGCGCGTTCGACGGCCTCGGTGGAGCCCTGGACCTGCTTGGTGCCGGTGCCGTAGCCGTTCACCGTCGGGGTCGGGGTCCACTGGCTGTTGGCGCCGACCCAGGCGTAGTCGCGGCCCGGGAAGGTCGAGCCCTGGAAGCTGCCCTGGGCCTGCCGGTTGACGCCGGTGGTGGTGGCGCCCGCGGTGCCGCAGTGGCCGGCGGTGACGAAGCCGCTCTGGCCGCCGCGGTTGACGGAGAAGCCGACGGAACAGCGGCTGCCGCTGCCGATGTAGTAGGCGTCGCCGCCGACGATGTCCGCGTAGGTACGGGGCTTCTCGTCGGACCGCCGGACCTTCAGCAGGCTCGCGTCGACGCCGGCCGCGGCGGCGAAGCGCTCGGCCGCGCCGGGCCTGGAGGTGTGCAGGACGACGCGGTTGGCGGTGGTGTCCACGTACCAGACGGGCACGTGGGCGGGCGAGGAGCGCTCGGCGATCCGGTCGAGGCCGGCCTTGGCCGCGTCCAGCTCGGCGAGGCTGTGGTCGACGACCTTCGCCCGGGCGCCCTCGTCCGCGATCTTCCGCGCTTCGGTGACGTCGGTCGTCGCCACCACGACCTCGGCGGAGGTCTTGCCCGACACCCACGCTCCCCCGTAACTGCGGCCCAGCGACAGCCGCAGCGTGCCGGCGACGGCGCCGGCCTCGCTCTCGTTGGCCAGCCGTCTCTCGGCCTGATCGGCGGTGAGGCCGAGATCCCGCTGCATCGCCTTGAGCAGGCCCGGGGAGTACTGCCCCGAGGCCGAGCCGGGCGTGCCAGGCGAGTCGGACCCGAAGGCCGCTCCCTGGAGCCCGGCGAGGACGAGCGCGCCGACGGCGACGGTGGCGCCGGCCGCGCCCATGACCCGTTTGTGGAGCATGGAAGTCTCCTTGGTTTCGTGATTACCGCGAAACCGTAGCCATGGGCACGTCAGGTCGGCAGATACCAGTCCGCCCTCGCCACCGCGTTATGGAACCCGCGCCCGCGGGGCGCGGGAGGAGCGGGACCGGCCCTCGTCAGACGGCGACCCGAGCGGGCGCCGTGCCGAAGTCCGGGTGCGCCTGCAGCCATTCGCGGTAGCTGCGGCTGCGCCGCGCGGCCTCGGCGTGCGCGGCGCGGGCGTAGCCGGTGACCGCCGCGGCGGTGCCGCCGGCGGGCGACCGGGGGTGCCAGCCGATGAGGTGCCGCCAGCTCAGCGGGTGCCCCACCAGCGGCCGGGTGGCCAGCCCCGGGGTCGGCGGGAACGTCGCCCGGCACAGCCCCACCGCCCGCCCCACCTGGGCCAGATGAACGCAGGAGGCGCTGTCGGTCTCGTACACGGAGGCGGGGGTGAACCCGGCGCGGATGCACGCCGCGGCGAAGCAGTCGCCGAAGCAGCCGTCGCCGGGCACGTCGGTCCAGTTCTCCCCGGCCAGGTCCCGCAGTTCGATCTGGCGGCGCCCGGCGAGCGGGTGCTCCGCGGTGAGCATGACGAAGACGGGATCGGTGCCGACGTTCTGCCACACCAGCCGGTCGGTGAGCGGCGGGCGGCTGTCGCCGCAGACGCCGATCAGCGCGAAGTCCAGGCGCCCTTCTGCGACCATGCCGGCCAGCTCCCGCACCGACCAGCGGGTGTACGTCGTCACGGGGGTCGCCGGGTGCGCGGTGGCGACCCGGTCGATGAGGCCGCCGAGCAGCGGGCCGTGGGTGCCGCCGAGCCGGAACCGCGGCATGCCGCCCCACGCGCGCGCGAACCGCACCGCGTCCTGCTGCAGTTCGAGCACGCCGGGCAGCAGCACCCGGGCGCGGTCGAGGACGAGCTCGCCGAGCGCCGTGGGACGCACGCCGTGCCTGCCCCGGTCGAAGAGCGGGCCGCCGAGTGCGCGCTCGATGCGCTTCAGCTGTGCGCTCAGCGCGGGCTGGGCGAGACCGAGCGCGGTGGCGGCCCGGGTGAGGCTGCCCTCCTCGGCGATGGCCCGAATGGTCTTCAGGTGCCGCAACTCCAGGTCCATGCGGTCAGCTTGCGGTCCTGCGGCGGCCCCGGCAACCTTTTGGTCCGGACCAATGTCGAGGAGGGTGAGCACGAGGTGTCCGCAGACCCCGTCCCCATGCACCGGCTGGAGGTCCCCGCCCCGGAGGTCCTCCCCTTCGCCCTCGGGTCGTTCGACTCGATCGGCCCGCTGTCCCGCGCCGGCTTCCCGCACCGGCACACGTTCCACGAGATCGTCTACGTCCGCGCCGGCCGCGGGCACCACGTGGTCGACCAGCGCAGATGGCCGATCACCCCGCCCCACCTGGGCATCGTCACCCCGGGGCAGGTGCACCACTGGGAGGGGGCGGCCGGCCTCGACGGCTGGGTGATGATCTTCACGGAGGACTTCCTGCTGCCCACCCCCGGGGACCGGGACCGGCTGCGCGAGCTGGCCCGGGTCTCGTGGCTGAGCCCGGCCCCGCGCTCGGCCGGGATCCTCGCGGCGCTCTTCGCCGAGATGGCCCGGGAGTACGCCGGCCGGGCGCCCGGCTTCATCAGCGTGCTCCAGTCGTATCTGCACGTGCTGCTGATCCGGGCGGACCGGCTGTCCCGGACGGCCCGTACCGCACCGGAGGGCGGCGGCGACGCCTGGCCCGCGGCGGGCCGGGCGGCGGAGATCGCCCGGCGGTTCGACCGGCTGCTGACCGAACCGGGCGCCGCGGTGGCCGAATTGTCCGTACGCGGCTGCGCGGCGAGCGTGGGCGTCTCCGTGGGGTACCTCAACGAGGCGGTCAAGCGGGTCACCGGGCTCACCCCGGGCCACCTGATCAGGCAGGCGCAGGCCCGCGAGGCCAAACGGCTGCTCGCCGCGACCGATCTGACCGTACGCCAGGTGGCCCGGCTGGCCGGGTTCTCCGACCCCGCGTACTTCAGCCGGTTCTTCCGCCGGGAGACCGGCAGCAGCCCCGGCGACTACCGCCGCGGCACCCGTGCGGATCACCACGATCGCCGGATTCTGTCCATCGACTGCCCCGGCGGGGCCGAATAGCGTCACTGGCGCCCCGCCGGATGCGGCGCCACCGCGCCGGTCCGGACGCGGGGTTCACGACCCCACTCCCCCGACCGAGGAGCCGTGATGCCGTGACAGACCAGGACAAGTCCGCACCGGACGAGGGCGCACAGCCGCAGGAGAAGTCCGGGATCCGCCGCAAGGACCTGCTCAAGGCCGCGCTCGTCGCCGCGCCGCTGCCGCTGCTGGTCGGCGGTGCCGCCGCCCCCGTCCTCGCCCGCGACCAGGCGGAGGCCGGCGGCGAGCTGACCCCGACGCCGGAGGCGTGCGACCCCGGCGACCCGCCGACCATGCAGCAGACCGAGGGCCCGTACTTCAAGCCCAACTCCCCGCAGCGCACCTCGCTGGTGGACCCGGGCACGCCGGGCACCCGGCTGAGCGTGAGCGGGTACGTCTTCGGGCTCACCTGCCAGCCGGTCCCCCACGCGCTGCTGGACTTCTGGCAGGCGGACGTGAACGGTGCGTACGACAACACCGGATACCGCTTCCGCGGCCACCAGTACAGCGACGCGCAGGGCCGCTTCAGCCTGCAGACGATCGCGCCGGGCCTGTATCCGGGCCGTACCCGCCACATCCACGTCAAGGTGCAGGCGCCCAACCAGCCGATCCTGACGACACAGCTCTACTTCCCGAACGAGCCGCGGAACAACACCGACACGATCTTCCACCCGTCGCTGCTCATGACGGTGCGGGACGTGGGCGGGGGCCGGGAGGGCACGTTCGACTTCGTGCTCAACGTCCGGCAGAACCCGGACCCGCCGGACCCGCCCGGCGGCACCTGGGCGGCCGGCAGCTCGTACCGGTCCGGTGACACCGTCACGTACGGCGGCGTGACCTACCGCTGCCTCCAGGCGCACACGGCCTCCCCCGGCTGGGAGCCGCCGAACGTGCCCGCCCTCTGGCAGGCCACCTGAGAGCCGCGGCCCGTCCGCGCTCCGGCCGGGCCGCACCCAGACCCGCGCCGCCGCGGCGCCCGGGGCCCACCTCCCCGGGCCGCGGCGGCGCGGCTCCACGCGTTTCCGGCCGGTGCGGGAAAGCGCTCCCCCGCGTCTTGACGGGGTGTCGATCCGCCGCGATCCTCTGGTTACTCAGCCGTAGAAAAGATCCTCACCTTTTCGCGCCACCGGAGGCGGGACCCCCATGACCCGACAGCCGTACCTGCGCAAGGCCGGCCTGATCACCCTCGTCACGGTCCTCTTCGCCGCCCTGACGGCGCTCGGCACCGGGCCGGGCACCGCCGCCGCGGCGAACGACTGGTGGGACCCCGTCGCGCGGCCCGCCCCGGACTCCGGGGTGAACGTCACCGGCGAGCCGTTCCGCGGCACCGACGCCCGCGGCGACGTGCGCGGCTTCGTCGACGCGCACAACCACGTGATGTCCAACGAGGGCTTCGGCGGCCGGATCATCTGCGGCAGGCCGTTCGACCAGCGGGGCGTCACCGAGGCGCTGAAGGACTGCCCCGAGCACTACCCCGACGGCGCGCTCGCCCTCTTCGAGAACGTCACCGGCGGCGCCGACGGCCACCACGACCCGGTCGGCTGGCCGACGTTCGAGCACTGGCCGGCCCACGACTCGCTCAGCCACCAGCAGAACTACTACGCCTGGCTGGAGCGCGCCTGGCGCGGCGGGCAGCGGGTCATGGTGCAGGACCTGGTCACCAACGGCCTGCTCTGCTCGGTCTATCCGGCCAAGGACCGCGGCTGTGACGAGATGGACTCGATCAGGCTGCAGGCCGAGAAGACCTACGAGATGCAGGACTACGTCGACGCCATGTACGGCGGTGCGGGCCGCGGCTGGTTCCGTATCGTCACCGACGCCGAGCAGGCCCGCGCCGTGGTCGAACAGGGAAAACTCGCGGTCGTGCTGGGCGTGGAGACCTCCGAGCCGTTCGGCTGCAAGCAGGTGCTGGGTGTCGCGCAGTGCGACAAGGGCGACATCGACCGCGGCCTGGACGAGCTGTACGGCATGGGCGTGCGCAGCATGTTCCTCTGCCACAAGTTCGACAACGCGCTGTGCGGCGTGCGCTTCGACTCCGGCACGATCGGCGCGGCGGTCAACATCGGGCAGTTCCTCTCCACCGGCACGTTCTGGACCACGGAGAAGTGCACCGGCCGGCAGCAGGACAACCCCATCGGCCTGGCGGACCCGCCCGCGGAGGCGGCGAAGCTGCTGCCCGCCGGGGTGTCCGTCCCGTCCTACGACCAGGAGGCCCGGTGCAACACCCGCGGGCTGAGCGAGCTCGGCGAGTACGCGGTGCGCGGGATGATGGAACGCAACATGATGCTGGAGCTGGACCACATGAGCGTCAAGGCGGCCGGCCGGGCGCTGGACATCCTGGAGTCGGAGTCGTATCCGGGCGTGCTGTCCAGCCACAGCTGGATGGACCTGGACTGGACCGAGCGGCTCTACCGCCTCGGCGGCTTCTCCGCCCAGTACATGAACGCGGCCGAGGACTTCGTCGAGCAGGGCCGGCGCGGCGCGGAGCTGCGCGACAAGTACGGCGCCGGATACGGCTACGGCACCGACATGAACGGCGTCGGCGGCTGGCCCGCGCCCCGCGGCGCCGACGCCCCGGACAAGGTCGCCTACCCCTTCAGGAGCGCCGACGGCGGCTCGGTCCTCGACCGGCAGGTCACCGGCGAACGCACCTGGGACTTCAACACCGACGGCGGCGCGCACGCGGGCCTCGTACCCGACTGGATCGAGCAGATGCGGCTGCACGGCGGCGGCGACGTGGTCGAGGACCTGATGGCGGGCGCCGAGTCGTACCTGACGACCTGGGGCGCCACCCAGGGCCACGAGCGGCCGGCCAACCTCGCCGCGGGCGCCGCCGCGACGGCCAGCTCCACCGAGTTCAGCCTGCTGACGAGCTACGCGCCGGGACGCGCCGTCGACGGCGACCGCGGCACCCGCTGGGCCAGCCACTGGAACGACGACCAGTGGCTGCGGCTCGACCTCGGCGAGGGCCGCCGGATCGGCCGGGTCACGCTCGACTGGGAGCGGGCCTACGCCAGGGCGTACCGCGTCGAGGTCTCCGCGGACGGGAACGCCTGGCGCACGGTCTGGGCCACGGAGAGCGGCGACGGCGGACTCGACACCGCGGTGTTCGACCCCACCGACGCCCGCTATGTCCGAGTCGTCGGCGTTCAGCGGGGCACCGGGCACGGCTATTCGCTCTACGAGGTCGGCGTCCACGCCCGCTGAGGGTTCGGCGTAAGATCGGCCAATGGCTGACTTGACCGAAACCACACCCGGCTGGCTGGCTCCCGAGGAGCTGGAGTCGGCGCGCGCACGGATGCCGGTCCTCTACGTCGACGCGGTGCCCGTCCGCGTCGACGACAGGGGCGAGGTCACCCACGTCGGCCTGCTGCTGCGGATAGGCCCGGACGGCGCGGTGAGCCGGGCCCTGGTCTCCGGCCGGGTGCTGCACCACGAGCGGGTCAGGGACGCGCTGCTGCGGCATCTGGAGAAAGACCTCGGCCCGGTGGCGCTGCCGCGGGTGCCGTCGTCGCCGCAGCCGTTCACGATCGCCGAATACTTCCCGACGCAGGGCCTCACGCCGTACCACGACCCGCGCCAGCACGCGGTGTCGCTGGCGTACATCGTGCCGGTGGCGGGCGACTGCCGGCCGCGCCAGGACGCGCTGGACTTCGTCTGGTTCACGCCCCAGGAGGCGGCCTCTCCCGTCGTCCAGCAGGAGATGCCCGGCGGCCAGGGCCACCTGCTCAAGCAGGCGCTCGCCCACGTCGGATACGTCTCTTCCTGAGCGCCGCTCCTCCTGGGCCCCGGGGGCCGCCGCCTCAGCCGTCCCCCGGCCCGGCCAGCTCCACCCGCGCCAGCTCGGCCCGGGACGCCACGCCCAGCTTGGGGTACGCCTTGTACAGATGGTGCTCGACGGTGCGCGGGCTCAGGAAGAGCCGCGCGCCGATCTGCCGGCTGCTCAGCCCCTGCGCCGCCAGCCGGGCCACCTGCAGCTCCTGCGGGGTGAGCCGGTCGGCGGGCCGGGCGCGGGCGGCGGGCGGGGCGGCGCTCACGGCGGTGCCGGTGGCGCGCAGTTCGGCGCGGGCGCGCTCGGCCCACGGGGCGGCGTCCAGCCGCTCGAAGCACTCCAGCGCGGCGCGCAGCGGCTCCCGGGCCTCGCTGCGGCGCCGCTCGCGGCGCAGCCACTCGCCGTAGAGCAGTTCCGTACGGGCGCGTTCGAAGGGCCGGCCGCCCCGCTCGTGCAGCCGCAGCGCCCGCAGGTACGCTTCCTCGCCGCCGCCCAGCAGGGCCGTGCAGCGGGCCGCGACCGCCAGCGCCCACGGCCGGCCGCCGCCGTCCGCCCAGCGCCGGAACCGGTCGAGCGGTGCGTGCGCCCGCTCCGGGCGGCCCAGCCGTACGGCGGCCTCGACCAGGTCGCCGGTGGCGGCCATGAGCACCGTCGCGTGCCGGCCGGGGCCGCGCCAGGCGGTCTCCAGCCGGTCGAGGGCGGCGGCGTGGCGGCCGCGGCTCAGGTCGAGCATGCTCAGCGCGCAGTCGGCGGCCACCCGGCCGGTGTCGGACGCCCGGCCGGCCAGTTCGGCGCAGCGGGCCCCGTCGCCCTCGGCCGCGGCCAGCCAGGCGCGTACGACGTCCAGTTCTTCGGTCCTGCGGTGGAGCCCGGTGTCCCGGGCGATCGCGGCGGCCTCGGCGACCGACGCCGCGGCGGCGCGGTGCCGCCCGGCGGTCCGCTCGGCCATGGCCTGCGCCTGGAGCACCTTGGGCAGCCGGCCGATCAGCCCTTCGGCGCGGCAGCGTTCGACCTCGTCGGCGGCCAGGTCGAGGGCGGCCTCGTCGTCGCCGAGGATGATGCTGCCGTAGAGGGCCTGCATGCGCTCGTCGCCGCCGACCCGCCGGACGTCTCCCCCGGTGCCGGCCGGGGTGTCCGCCGGGGTGCCGTACACGGACTCCCGCGAGGCGCGGCGCACCCGCGCGACGTACCCCGCGAGCAGCGGCAGGCCGCGCGCGTAGTCCTCGTGGAGGAGGTGCGCCATGGCCTCCGCCGCCTCGTCGGGGCGGCCCAGCTCGCGCAGCCGGCGCGCGGCGACGCCGACCGGCTCCGGACTGCCGGCGAACCACCCGAAGCCGGCGGCCGTGCGCAGCATCGCCGCCGCGTCGTCCGGAGCCGCGTGGGACGCGCCCCGTACCAGCAGGCCCGCGGCCCGCCCCGGCGCGCCCAGCTCGAACTCCACCACCGAGCGCACCCGCGCCAGCTCCGCGCGCAGCGCGCCGTCCCCGGCCCGCGGCTCCGCCTCCTCCGCCAGCTCCGCGGCCCACTCCAGCCGGCCTGCCGACGCCGCGGCACTGACCGCCGCGACGAGCCACGCCGCCTGGTCGCCGCGGTCCGGGGCGAGCTGCGCTGCGCGCCGGAACCGGCCGGCCGCGGCGGCGTAGGCGGTACGGCGCCGGGCGCGCTCGGCCGCCGCCGCGATCTCGGCGGCGGCGCCCGCGTCCGGGGCCGTGGTGGCGGCCGCGAGGTGGTGGGCGCGGCAGTCAGGGTCGTCGGCGGCCTCCGCCAGCGCGCGGTGGGCGGCGCTCCGGGCCGCCAGCGGCGCGCCCCGGTAGGCGGCGGTGGCGATCAGCGGGTGCCGGAAGGCGACCGCGGTGCCGGTGGTGTGCAGCAGCCCGGAGCCTTCGAGTTCGTCGAGTCCGGTGCCGAGCGCGTTCGCGGCGCGCAGCAGCAGTGGCAGGTCGCCGCGGGCCTCGGCGGCGGCGAGCACGGCCATCAGCCGGGCCCGCTCGGGCAGGCCGTCGAGCTGTGCCCGGAACCCGGCGAGCACCCGGTCGGCGACCGGCAGCGGCTCC
Organism: Streptomyces sp. CNZ287; assembly: GCF_007827615.1. Taxonomy (NCBI): domain Bacteria; kingdom Bacillati; phylum Actinomycetota; class Actinomycetes; order Kitasatosporales; family Streptomycetaceae; genus Streptomyces; species Streptomyces sp. CNZ287. The sequence goes on from NZ_VISV01000018.1 coordinate 114,881, forward strand.
CGCTCCCCGGGGGCGGCACCCGGCCAGGACCCGGCCGCGGCGGCGAACTCCAGCAGCGCCAGCGGGTTCCCCGCCGACTCGGCGACGATCCGGTCGCGCAGTTCCGACGCGAACCCGCGGTCCGCGAGCAGGTCCGCGGCGTCCCGGGCGCCGAGCCGCGGCAGCGGCAGCTCCGCCAGGCCGTGGCCGTCGAGCCCTTCGTCCCGTACCGCGAACACCATCGCGACGCCCTCGGCGGCCAGCCGCCGCGCGGCGAACAGCAGCGCCTCCGCGGACGACCGGTCGACCCACTGGGCGTCGTCGACGAGGCAGAGCAGTGGGCCGCGCTCGGCGAGACCGGCCAGCAGTGTGAGCACGGCGAGCCCGGTGAGGAACCGGTCGGGGCCGCGGTCCTGGCCGGCGTCCAGCACCGCGCGCAGCGCCGCCCGCTGCGGCTCCGGCAGCGCGTCGATGCGGTCCCGCACCGGCCACAGCAACTGCACCAGCCCCGCGAAGCCCAGCTCCGCCTCCCGCTCGGCGCCGGTCACGCGCAGCACCGGCAACCCGAGGCCGGCGGCCTCCCCGGCGGTCCAGTCGAGCAGCGCGGACTTGCCGATCCCGGCCTCGCCGCGGAGCACGAGCGCGCCGCTGCGGCCGCCCCCGGCGTCCGCGAGCAGCTCCTTCAGCGCCGCCTGCGCGGCGGATCTCCCCAGCAGCACGCCCTGTCCTCCCCGGTCCTCAGCAGCACAACGCGCGACGCCCGCGGGCACATTCCGAAGACTTGCGGATGCGGATACGTAGACCCCCCGGCCTAGCGTCACGGGCACCGCGCCGGCGACCGCGCAGCCCGCCGCGCGGCACGCCGCCGGCTGCGCAGCACCGCACCACCACGGAGCACACCGATGCCGTACCCACCCTCCCCCGCCCGCCTCCGGCGGCCGGGCCTGAGCCTGGCGCTGCTCGCGCTCGGGCACCTCGTCATCAGCCTGGACCTGACCATCGTCTTCGTGGCGCTGCCGCACATCGCCGCCGACGTCGGCCTCACCGCGCACACCCAGCAGTGGGTCGTCAGCGTCTACGCGGTCCTCTACGGCGGCTTCCTGCTCCTCGGCGGGCGGCTCTCCGACCTCCTGGGGCGGCGACGGATGTTCGTCGCGGGCATGGGGGTGTACGGCGCGGCGTCCGTGCTCGGCGGCCTGGCCACCGCGCCGGAGGTCCTCCTCGCGGCCCGCGGGCTGCAGGGGCTGGGCGGCGCGGTGCTGTTCCCCGCGGTGCTGGCGCTGGTCAACACGGCGTTCGCGGAGGGCAGGGAGCGTACCCGGGCGCTGACCGTCTGGGCGATGGCCGGCGCGGGCGGTCTCACGGCCGGGTCGCTCGCCGGCGGGGTGCTGACCCAGGCGTTCGGCTGGGAGGCCGTCTTCTTCGTCAACGTCCCGATCACGGTGCTGGGCGCGGCGGCGGCGTTCGCGCTGCTCCCGGCCGACGGCCCCGCCGGCCGGGGCGGCATCGACGTGCCGGGGGCGCTCACCGGCACCGCGGGAGCGACCCTGCTGATCTTCGCGGTCGCGCACGGCTCCGAGGCGGGCTGGACGGCGGCCGAGGTGCTCGCCGCGGCGGCGCTCGCGCCGCTGCTGCTCGGCGCGTTCCTGTGCATCCAGGCGCGCGGGCGCAACCCGCTCATGCCGCTGCGGGTGTTCCGCAACCGGGCGCTGAGCGCGGCGACCGTCGTGATCCTGCTCTTCGGCTTCACCACGCAGGCCGTACCGTACTTCCTGACGATCCACTTCCAGAGCGTGCTGGGCTTCAGCGCGCTGGAGACCGGGCTCGCCTTCCTCGGCCCCACCCTGGCCATCACGGCGGGCAACTTCCTCAGCGAGAAGCTGGTCCACCACTTCGGCAACCGCGCCTCGCTCACGGGCGGCATCCTGCTCAACGCCGCGGGCGCGGCGCTGCTGGCACCCGGCTTCCGGGCGGACGGGTCGTTCCTCACCGTGCTCGCGGGGATCGTGGTCGTCGGTCTGGGCATGGGCGTCACCTACGAGTGCATGTGGATCGCGGCGGGCACCGGGGTGGCGGAGGAGGAGCAGGGCCTGGCATCCGGGGTGGCGTCCACGGCGCTGCAGATCGGCACGGCCACAGGGATCGCCGTGCTCGTCGCGGTCGCGAACCGGGGCGTCGGCGGACAGGCCGGGCAGGCGCTGCGGGAGGCGACGGCCGCCGGGATGCGGGACGCGACGTTCGTGCTGGCGCTCGCCCTGCTGCCGGCGGTCCTGGCGGCGCTCGCCCTGCCGCGCGGGAAGTCCCGTGTGGTCGCGGCGGGCGCGCCGGAGTCCCGGGAGGAGGCGGCTCGCGGGGCGGGGCAGGCGCCGTGAGCGGGCGGCCGCGGTCCTGCGGGCCGGGGGTCAGCGGTGGGCGCGGGCCCAGAGGGCGGGCCAGCCGGCGGCGGCGAGCCAGGAGGCGGGGGCCCGCAGGCCGCCGGCCGCGACGGCGTCCCAGAAGGCGGCGGTGTCCGCGCCCAGTTCGCGGGCCGCGGGGAAGGCGTGCTGCCAGGGGCCCTCCGGGTCGTCGAGGGTGGTCGCCGGGAAGCCCGGCACGGTGACGGCGCGCGGCTCCGCGACGGCGGCCAGGGGTAGCGCGGGCGCGCGGCAGGTGACGGCGACGGCCGCCGCGCACAGGAGCGGGGCCGGCGGGCGCCGGGAGACCGCGCGGGCGAGGGCGGCGTCGTCCTCGTACAGCAACTGCCCGAGCGCCTCCCGGACCCGCAGGCCCATGAGCCCGATGGCGTACGCGGGCGCCACCGCGGGGCGCCGGACCAGGGCGCGCAGGGCCTTGGGCAACGGCCCGGCACCGTCGAGGAGTTCGAGCTGCTCGAAGCGGTCGCGCAGCGCCGGGTCCAGCGCCGCCACGGCCGCGGCCAGCGGGCGCACGCCGGTGGCGGCCCACAGGTCCGCCGGGCGCACCGTCCCGTCGTCCAGGGCGCGGCGGCAGGCGTGGGCGAGTGACGCCGGGCCGAGGCGGCGCAGCCGGGTCAGGGCGGCCGCGGCTGCGGCGGGGGCGGCCGCCGCGGTGCCGGTACGGGTGCCGCGTGCGGCACCGGCGGCGGTGGCGGGCACGGTGGCGGCCAGCCCGGCGTAGACCGCAGCCGTCCGGTCCGTGACCTGCTCCGCCCACGCCGCCTCCGCGAACCGGGCCAGCTCAGGACCGGCGTGCGCCACCAGCCGCGGCGCCGCCCGCCCGCGGCGCGCGGGCGCGGCCGGCGTCTCGTCGCGGGGCGCGGGTGCCTGCTCCGGCGGCTCGGTGCCGGGGAGGGTGACGACCCAGCGCCGGAAGCGCTCCTCCAGCGCCTGATCGGCGGCGTCGTTGAAGCGGCCGGCGAGTTCGCCGACGAGCCAGCCGCGTTCCGCGGGCCGGGCCGGGCGCAGCTCGGCATTGACGAGGATGCGGCCCTTGTCGTCGTGGAGCGCGGCCAGCGCGCTGCGGCCCTTCAGCGCGGCGTCGACGTAGTACGGGGTGGCGATGCAGTTGCCCATGTAGTCCGCCCACTCGGCGAGGGTGCGGGCGCTGCGGGCGAGCCGGAAGCGGGCGTGGGTGCCGGGCACGAGGGTGGCGTCGACCGCGGCCAGCGGCGGCGGCACGGGGAACTCGCCGCTCAGCGCCTCCGCCACGTCGACGTCGGCGCGCAGGCTGCCGATTAGTCCCGCCCAGGTCTTCACGCCCTTGCCCGGCGTGCCGCCGAGGGCGACGAGCTGCGCGGCACCGGAGACCGCGAGGGCCACCGAGTCCAGCCGGGGCACCAGCGGTTCCGCCGCCGGCGGCGGATCGTGGTCCAGGCCGAGCGGCCCGCCGTACGGGGTGACGGTGGCGGCCTCGTGGCCGTGCAACTGCGCGAGGGCGTCGGCGAGTTCCGCGTACCACAGCAGGTCGCCGAGTACCTCGGCGTCGCGGGGCGCCGCCGGCTCGCCCCGCGCCCGCCGGGAGGCCAGCCGGGCGGCGAGCGTGTCGCGGGTGCCGAAGCGGCCGAGCACCCACGGCGGGCTCTCGGCCCACTCCCCGGGCGGGCGGACGGGGCTGTAGCCGGTCGCGCGCCGCCAGCCGCTCAGGTCCCCCGCCGCCCAGTCGTGCAGCACCTCCTCGGGCACCGGCAGCTCACCGCGGAGCAGCCGGTCGACCTCCTCGACGGCGACCAGCGCGTAGTCGCGGGCGCGCGCCAGGCGCGGCCGCACCTGTGTCTCGTACGGCACCTTCGCCGGGCCGTGCTTGAGCACCTGCCGGTGCAGCTCGCGGGCGTGGCTCGCGGGCCGGGCGGGCAGGCCGGTCAGCCCCGGGACGCGGCGGGCGGCACGGGCCGCGGCGGCGTCGCCGGTGGCCGCGACGGCGGCGGCCAACTGCGCCTCCATATGTGCGAGTCCGACGGCCGAGCCGTGGTCGGTGACGGCGACGGCGGTACGCAGCAGCACGGTGGCGGCCTGGGCATCCTGCACGATCCGGTGCAGCAGGGCGTGCCAGTAGGCGTCGCCGGGCGTCCACCAGGCCGCGGCGAGCAGCGGTGTCCCGCCGGCCGGCCCGTCGTGCGGCGCCCACCGGAACACCAGCTCCTCCTCGAACTTCGCTCTCCGGGTCCGCAGTTCCGCCACCCGGCCCTGGCGGCCCTGGGTGGCGAGCAGCCGCTCGCGGCGGGCCTGCCGGGCGCGGCCGTCGAGCACCCGGTCCCACAGGTCGGTCAGCACCGCCGGGCGGCGAGGGCCGGGCAGCGGCCCGAGCACGCGGCCCAGATGCTCCGCGAGTACGGAGGGGGCGCCGCCCTCGACGGGGTCGACGCCCGCGGGTGCGTCGAGGGCGAGGATCTCCTCGACCTGTTCGGGGCCCAGCACGTCGCTGGCGGCGGCCGCGAGCCGGACGGCGCCCCAGCGCTCCTCAGCCGCGGCCCGCGCGGCGGCGGCGCCGACGCGCTTGGTCGCGGCGGGGCCGAAGAGCGCCACCGTGGTCGCGGCCCGGTCGCCGAGCCTCCCGGCGTCCGCGGGGCCCAGCGCGCGCAGCGCGGCCAGGACGGCGTCGCGCTTGTCGCCGCGGGCGCCCGCGAGCCGCGCGGAGCGGAAGCCGCCGCCGAGGTCGACGCCCGCGCCGGCCGCGACCGCGCCGCCGGCCGCGACCAGCCGCTCCAGCGCGGCGACGGCGGCCGCGGCGGGCTCCTCCCCCGCCTCCGGCGGGCCGAGCGCAACGGGTGCGCCCGCGGGGGCGCCGGTCCGCTCGGCCAGCCGTACGGGCAGGCCGGAGCGGGCGGCCCAGGCCGCCTGTCCCGTGGTCACCACGCCGTCCGCCAGCCGGAATCTCACCCGACACAGGATGGCGGAGGCGGGCCCGCGCCGCCAACGTCATTTACCCGGCGGGCGGATGGCGCACATGCGCGGGCGGGGCCGGGCGGCCGCCGGGGTCAGGGGCGGCCGGCGGCGGGGACGCGCTCCGCCTCGGGCGGCGGGGCCGGCGGGGTGCCGTCGCCGAAGGGGTACCCGCCCAACTGCTCGCGGTGGTGCGGGCTCAGCCAGCCGGAGAGGTCGGGACCGGCGGGGACGACGCCGGTGGGGTTGATGCCCGTGTGGACCTCGTAGTAGTGGCGCTTGATGTGGTCGAAGTCGACCGTGTCGCCGAAGCCCGGCGTCTGGTACAGGTCGCGGGCGTACGCCCACAGCACCTTGTCCTCCGCGAGTTTGTTGCGGTTGCACTTGAAGTGGCCCTGGTAGACGGGGTCGAAGCGGACCAGGGTGGTGAACAGCCGGATGTCGGCTTCCGTGATGGTGTCGCCGACCAGGTAGCGGCGGCCGGAGAGCCGCGCGGACAGCTCGTCCAGTTGCCGGAACACGTCGTGGTACGCGACCTCGTACTCGTCCTGGGTGGTGGCGAAGCCGGCCCGGTAGACGCCGTTGTTGACGTTCCGGTAGACGCCGTCCATCACCTCGTCGATCTCGTCGCGCAGCGCCTCGGGGTAGAGGTCGGGCGCGCCCTCGCGGTGCAGGGCGGTCCACTCGGTGGCGAAGTCCAGGGTGATCTGCTGGAAGTCGTTGGTGACGAGCTTGCCGCTGGGCACGTCGACGATCGCGGGGACGCTCACGCCGCCCGGGTAGCCGGTCTCGCGCGCGTCGTACGCCTCGCTGAGAAAGCGGATGCCGAGCACCGGGTCGCGGTCGCCGGGGTCGAGGGTGAAGCGCCAGCTCCGGTCGTCCTGGATCGGGTCGGTGACGCCGATGGAGATCGCGGACTCCAGGCCGAGCAGCCGCCGGGAGATGAGCGTGCGGTTGGCCCAGGGGCAGGCGCGGTTGACGACGAGCCGGTAGCGCCCGGCCTCGACGGGCCAGCCGTCCTCGCCGGCCGCGGTGATCCGGTCGGCGAAGTGGCTGCGGGAGCGCTTGAAGCGCTTCCTGCCGTACTCCGTGTTCCCCTGACCCGCCACGTCGCTCGGGCTGCTGCTCATCGCCGGCTCCTTCGTCGACCTGCCTGACACCACCGGCCCCATTGTCCAGTGCGGCCCCGCCCGCTGTCAGGCGATGCGGGGCCCGCCGGGCGCGTCGCCACACGGCCGGATCAGGGCTTTGCTCCGGCGGTGCGGTAGTGGTACGTGCACACCTCGCGGAACCCGGCGCGTGCGTAGAGCCGCAGGGCCGCCGGGTTGTCGCGCTCCACCTGGAGGTACAGGCCCGTCGCGCCGTGCGCCCCCGCCCACTCCGCCAACGCGCCGAGCACCCGCCCGCCGGCGCCCCTCCCCCGCGCGGCGGGCAGGGTGGCCATGGCGAAGACGCCGGCCCAGCCGGAGTCGGCGACCGCGCGGCCCACGGCCACCGTCTCGTCGCCGTCCAGGACGCGGGCGTACGCGGACGGTCCCGCGACCCGGTCGAGCAGCCCCCACGCCGCGGCCCCCGCGCCCTCGCCGCGGACGGCGAGCCAGACGCCGAACCACGCGTCGACCGGGCGGTCTTCGATACGTACCCGAAGCGGGCCCCCGGCCCGCTGCCCCGGAATCTCGGCGACCGCGGCGGCCTGGAGCGACACCGGGTGCGAGCGGTCGTAGCCGCGGCCGGCGAGCAGGGCGTCGAGCCCGGCGGGGCAGGCGTCCGGGGTGATCTGGAACCGCGCCGTGCCCCCGTGCCGGGCGTAGAACTCCTCCGCACGCGCCACCCGGCGCGCCAGCCCCGCCGTCGCTGCGGACGTGCCGGGACCGCCGGGCCCGTCGGGACCGTGCGGCAGCACCGAGGCCACCCACCACGAGCTGCCCGAGTCGTGCCGCAGCCACCAGCCGTCCGCGTGCTCGACCACTTCCGCGGGCAGCGCCCGCGCCGCCCGCTCTTGCAGCCCACGTACGGTCTCGGCCAGGGCGGGGCCCGCGCCCGGGGGCTCCGAAGGGATCATCCGGGCACTCTAGCTCTAGGTCTGTCTTCAATCTCCCGTCGCGTTGCGACGCCTGGCACGCACGCTCGCTGCGTTGTCGGGATCGACCGAAGAGGCCCACTATGCGGTCGACCCTCCGCCTTGCGATCGCACGCACCAGACTCCGCCCCGCCCGCCCTGCGGGCGAATGACGCGAGATGGAAGACAGACCCTGGGGCCGCCCGAGCTGCCGAAGAAACACGGTGGCAGCGGGCCGCCTCGGTCTGCCAGGGTGACGGCGATGAACGCCGCATTCCGCCCCGGTCTCGCGCTGGCCGGGGACTTCCATACCGAGGCCGTCGCCCCTCTCCTGGACCGGGTGCTCCCCGGGACGCCGTACGCGGCCGCGCTGCTGGGCTGGGGCTCGGAGGTGCAGGGCTTCGACACCCCGCGCTCGACGGACCACGCCTGGGGCCCGCGGCTGCAGGTGTTCCTCGCCCCGGCCGCCCATCGGGCGCATGCCGCGGAGCTGACCGCGCTGCTCGACCGGGAACTGCCCGAGCGGTTCGGCGGCTACCCGGTGCGCTTCGCGTTCCCCGGCGGCACGGCACCGCGGCACTGGGTCGACGTGCTCGACACCGGGGCACACTTCGCGGAGCAGCTCGGCGAGGTGCCGGACGGCGGGCTGTCGGTGGGCGGTTGGCTGGCGGCGCCGTGGCAGGTGCTGCGGGAGCTGACGGGCGGCGCGGTGTTCCACGACGGCGCCGGGGTGCTCACCGCGTACCGGGAGCACCTCCGCTGGTACCCGGACCCGGTGTGGCGCTACGTGCTGGCGTGCCAGTGGCAGCGGCTGCACCAGGAGGAGCCGTTCGTCGGGCGCTGCGGCGAGGTCGGGGACGACCTCGGGTCCGCGGTGACCGCCGCCCGGCAGGCACGCGAGCTGATGCGGCTGTGCCTGCTGATGCACCGGGTCTACCCGCCGTACGGCAAGTGGCTCGGCTCCGCCTTCGCCGCACTCCCGGAGGCGGCGGAGCTGGCACCGCTGCTGTCCGGGGCGCTGGCGGCGCGCGGCTGGCGGGAGCGCGAGCGGCAGTTGTCGCCCGCGTACGAGCGGGTGGCGCGGCTCCACAACGAGCTGGGGCTGACAGAGCCGCTGGCGCCGGAGGTACGCCCGTTCCACGAGCGGCCGTTCCTCGTCCTGGGCGCCGAGCGCTTCTGCGCCGCGCTGCTGGCGACGGTCCGCGATCCGGAGCTGGTGGCGCTGCCGCCGGTGGGGTCCGTGGACCAGTACGCCGACAGCACCGACCTCACGGCGCACGGCTTCGCCGACCGCCGTCGCCGCTACCTCGCCCGGCCCGGCGGACCCGTCAGCTGACGGGCGGGGCCGGTGGCCGCCCGCCGCGCAGCCGGCGCAGCACCAGCAGGCCGCCGATGCCCGGGACGACCGCCCGCGGCCGGGTGCCCGGCGCGGTGCGCGCCGGGGTCGTCGCCCAGGTGAGGGCGATGACCGCGAGGTAGGCGGTGCCGTGCACCGGGCCGCCGAGGGCGGTGACGGCGCCGGTGTGCACGGTGGCCAGGTTGACCAGCAGGGCCGCGAGCGTGACCAGTTCGACGGCGGCGGCGATCCGCAGCGCGCGCACGGCTCAGGCCCCCGTGGTGGAGCCGGGGCGGACGATCATCAGCACGACGACGACCGCCCACAGCAGGTTGAAGACCCCGGTGAGCATGGCCAGCCGGCCCGCGGCGGGCCGCAGCCCGTCGCCCTCCACGGCGGGGGCGTCGCCGCTCACCCGGGTGAGCATGCGCTGCTGTCCCGGCAGGATCGCGAGCGCGAGCAGGGCCGCGGCTCCGGCCGTCAGCACGATCGAGGCGAGCAGCCAGGCATCGGTCAGCACCCCGAGCTGTGCCCCTGTGGCCACGCCGAAGGCGGGGACGGCCAGGCCCACGACGGCGTAGGCGCGGCAGACGCGGTGCAGGAACGCGGGTGTCCGGTCGCGGTGCGCGGGGTCGGCGGCGGCCGACTCGCGGGCGATCCGGGGAAACACCGACGCCGCCACGGCGATCGGCCCGACGGCCAGGATCGCCGCGAGCACGTGTACGGACAGCAGGACCTTCGTCACCGCACCCTCCCGGTGGTTTATATATTGGCTACCAATACATAGCACACCAACAGCAGGAGGTAGAGTGGGTGCCCATGAGAGGCGATCCGGTACGCGGACACTTGGACGGACTACTGCTCGCCGCGCTCGAAGGCGGCCCGCTGCACGGCTACGCGATCATCACCGCCGTGCAGCAGCGCAGCGCGGGCGCGCTGGAGCTGCGTACGGGCACGGTCTATCCGGCGCTGAACCGGCTGGAGCGTACGGGACTGCTGCGCAGCACCTGGGAGTCGGTGGGCGAGCGGCGGCGCCGCTGCTACGAGCTGACGGACGCGGGCCGCCGCGCACTGGCCGACGAGCGCACCGCCTGGCGGGAGTTCACCAGCGCGATCGGCTCGGTCCTGGACCCCGGCCGCGCGCCGAGGCCGGCGACGTGACGGCCGCGGAACACGGCGGCGCGGGGTCCGGTGGGGCCGCCCCCGGACGCGGCGCCGTCGAGGACCACCTCGCCGCCCTGGACGCCGCGCTGCACGGGCCCGCCCGCGTCAAGTCCCGGATGCTGGCGGAGGTACGCGACGGGCTCACCGACGCCGCCGACGCGCACGCCGAGGCGGGCGCGCCCTCCCAAGCCGCCGCGGCGGCCCGTGCGGTGCGCGACTTCGGCACCGTGGCGGAGGTCGGCCCCGCCTTCCAGCGCGAACTGACCGTCGCGCAGGCCCGGCAGACCGCCCGGATCGTCGCGCTCGTCGTCCCGTTCCTGATGGCCTGCTGGTATCTGGTCGGGGCCACGGCGGCGGACGCCGGCGGGCGGCTGCCCGCGGCCGTGCACGTGCTCGCGGCCAACCTCGGCGGCCTCGCGGCGCTGGCCGCGCTGCTCGCCGCCGGGTCGCTGGCCGCCACCGGCGCCGTCGCCCGCCGGGCGGCCACCCCGCGGCGGCTGCCGCTCGTGGTCGCCTGGACCGGCACCACCGCGGCCGTGGCGCTCGCGGTCAGCGCGCTCACGCTCACCGCCGGCGCCGTGCTGGCGCGGGACTGGCCGGCGGGCGCGCTGGCCGGCGCGATCACCCTCGTCGCGCACACCCGGCTCGCGGCCTCCGCCCGCGCCTGCCGGCACTGCGCGCTGCTCGCGCGCTGACCGTCCGGTACGCGCCCGCACCCGACCGCGTTCGCCCGCCGCCCGGGACGCGCCCGCGCCCGCGGCGCCCGGACGGCGCGCCGCGGGCGGGACGGCGGGCCCGGCCGCGGTGCTGCGGCCGGGCCCGGCCCGTACGGCGGTGGCGTACCGTACGGGCCCTCCCCGCTCTACGGGAGTCCGCGGTCCAGCGCGTTGAAGAGAGTGCCGTTCGGCAGGTCTCCGGACATCTCCCAGACCATCCCGCCGAGTAGCCCCTTCTGTCTGATGTATGCGGTCTTCCGGTCGATCGCCCAGGTGTCGTCGAAGGACCACCACTGGCCGTTCGGCCCGGTGTACCCGTACGTGGCCACGGACTGGGTGTCGTGGTGCACGGTCATGTTGGGCACCATGGCGACCAGGTTGTCGTAGCCGCGGTTGCCGGCCTCCTCCTGGAACTGGCCGGGCGCGGCCCCGTTGGCGCTCTGCCACTCGCCGTTGGCGCCGCCGTCGGCCACCTGCTGCCAGCCGCGCCCGTAGAACGGGAAGCCGATGGTCAGCTTCCGCGGCTGGACGCCCGCGTTCAGGTAGTGCTGCACGGCGCCGTCGATGCTGAAGTCGTTCGGGTACGGCGACTGGGCGTCCGGGTACAGGTTGGCCTGGTGGCCGGTGCGGTTGGGCTCCCAGGAGTTGTCGCTGCCGGAGCCGTGGAAGTCGTAGCCCTGGACGTTGGCGAAGTCCATGTGCTTAAAGACCTCCTTCAGATCCCAGCCGGCGTCGATCTTCTCGGGGTCGGCGGGGGTGAAGGCGGTCAGCAGCTTGTGGTCGCCGCCCAGCGCGTCGAGCTGCCGCCGGAACTCGGCGATCAGCGCGGTGTTGTTGGCCTTGTCGTCGGGCGACCAGTGGTTGCCCGGGTGGCCGTCGGGAGAGCCGGGCCACTCCCAGTCCAGGTCGATGCCGTCGAAGATGCCGGCGGCCACGCCGGGGCCGCCGGCGCCGTTGTACGCGGGCAGGTCGCCCTTGATGTACATGTCGATGCAGGACTTGACGAACTTCTCCCGGGAGGCGGGCGTCTTGGCGACGTCGGAGAAGTACTTGGAGTAGGTCCAGCCGCCCAGCGAGATGAGGATCTTCAGGTGCGGGTGCTTGGCCTTGAGCTTCCTGAGCTGGTTGAAGTTGCCGCGCAGCTTGCCCCAGCCGTCGTCGGCGACGCCGTCGACCGACTGGCCGGCGGGGAAGGCCCGGCCGTAGTCGGCCTCGGCGTCGCCGGCGCCGTCGCCCTGGTCGGGGTCCTGCGGGTCCGGGGTGGTGCCCTTGGTGACGCCGTTGAGGCAGGTGAGGTTCTTCGGGTCGATGTTGGCGAAGGCGTAGTTGATGACGTCCATCTTGGCGGCGGCGCCGGAGGTGTCGAGGTCCTTCACGAAGTACTGGCGGCCGTAGATGCCCCACTGCACGAAGTAGCCGACCTTGGCGTAGCCGCCCTGGCCGACGGCCTCGTCGGTGGTGACGGTGAGGGTGTTGCCGGCGGGCGAGTGGTTGTCGGCGGCGTCCCGGGCCCTGACCGTGAAGGCGTACTGCGTCGCGGGCGTCAGCCCGGTCAGCGTGGTGGTCAGGGTGTCCGCGGGCACGCTGGCGACCAGCGCGGAGCCGCGGTAGACGTCGTAGGCGGCGACGCGCTTGTCGTCGGTCGCCGCGTCCCACCTGAGGCCCACGGTGCTGGACGTCACGGACGTGGACCGCAGGTTGGGCGGCGCCGTGGGCGGCACGGTGTCGGTCGCCGGGTCCACGGTCGTCGCGGTCACGGAGGCGCTGGGCGGGCCCTCGTTGCCGCGGGAGTCCTTGGCCCGGACGGTGAACTGGTAGGAGGTGGCGGGGGCCAGGTCGCGGACGGTGGCCCGGGTGGTGGCGCTGGCCGCCACGACGGCGCCGCCGCGCAGGACCTCGTACGAGGTCACCGGGAAGTCGCCCTGCGTCGCCGCGTTCCACTTCAGCGTCACGGTACGGGCGGTGGTGTCGGCGACCGCGACGCCGCCCGGTGCCTGCGGGGGGACGGCCGGGCTGCCGTCGCACTTGTCGCCGTTGATCAGGCAGCCGGTGGGCGCGGTCATCGGGCCGCTGCCGGTGAAGGTGTAGCTGTACGGCTCGGTGTTGCGGCCGGCCGGGACGCGGGCGTTGTAGTACGCGGGCGTGACGGTGACGTGGCGGCCGTCGACCTTCGCGGTGCCGTGGGTGTGGTTGATGATCGACACTCCGGCGGGGAGGTCGAACTCCAGCGACCAGTTCTCCACGGCGGCGGTGCCGGCATTGGCCACCACGAACGTGCCCGTCCACGACGAGCCGCTGCCGGAGCTGCTGAAGGTCGCGGTCAGCCCGGCCTGGGCACTGGCCGGCGGGGCGAGCGTGGTGAGCCCGGTGAGCGCCAGCGCCAGCACGGCGAGGACGGCGAGCAGGCGCCGGGACACGGGGAACGATCTGAGGCGTAAGGGTGCGGCTCTCTGCACGGACACGGCTCTCCTTGTGGGGAAGACGGCGTCCACCCGCGCGGCGGGGGGTTCGCGTGCTCGGGCGGTCGGACGCGAATCGTGCGGTATAGACCTCTAAGACAACCCTGGGTCGCGGACATGTCAATGCGGGCGCCGGGGGCGCGGGACCGTACCAATCCGGACGGCCGGAGGACTCCGCCACGCTCCGATCCACCGGAAAGGACTGGACCAATCCCCCTAAATTTTACCGTTCCTTGACCCGCCCGGGGCTGGATCCCCCCGGACAGGGGTCGTCGGCGCACCGCTCAGATCCAGCCCTGCTGCCAGGCCCGGTGCGCGGCGGCGTGCCGTGAGTTCGCGCCGAGCTTGGCCATCGCGGCGGAGAGGTAGTTGCGTACGGTCCCGGGCGCGAGGTGCACCTCGGCGGCGATCTCCGCGACCGACGCGCCGGTGCGGGCCGCGCGCAGCACCTCCAGCTCCCGGTCGCTGAGCGGGCAGTCGTCCTCGGTGAGCGCGGCGGCGGCGATGTCCGGGTCGACGTAGCGGCGGCCGGCGGCGACGTCCCGGACGATCTCCGCGAGCCGCGACGCGGGGGTCGTCTTGGGCACGAAGCCGCGGACCCCCGCCGCCAGCGCGCGGCGCAGCACGGCGGGCCGGGCGTGCCGGGTGACGATGACGACCTGGGTGGGCAGCTCCGCTCGGATCTCCTCGGCGGCGGTGAGCCCGTCGGTGGGCGGCATCTCCAGGTCGAGCACGGCGATGTCGGGACGGTGCTCGCGGGCGCGCAGCACCGCGTCGGTGGCGGTGGCCGCCTCGGCGACCACGTCGAGGTCGTCCTCCAGCGCGAGCAGGGCGGCCAGCGCGCTTCTGAGGAGGTCCTCGTCGTCGGCGAGGAGCAGCCGGATCACCGGGTGGCGCCGTTCGCCACGCCCGGCAGCGAGGCGACGACCTCGAAGCGGTCGCCGTCGCGGGCCCAGGTCAGCTCGCCGCCGGCGGCGCGCAGCCGCTCGGCGAGCCCGGGCAGGCCGGAGCCGCCGGCCGGCCGGGCGGCGGCGGCCGGTTCCGGCGCGCCGGCGCCGTCGTTGCTGAACCGGAGCCGCGCGAGACCGCCTGCCAGCCGGTAGTCGACCTCGGCGCGCCGGGCGCTGCTGTGCCGGAGCACGTTGGTGGTGGCCTCCCGTACGACCAGGCCCAGCAGGTGGCGCGCGGGCGCGGCGCGGCCGGCGGCGACCGCCGCGGGGTCGAGCGTCATCCGGGCGTCGATGTCGGCGGCGGCGAGCACCCGGGTGGCGTTGGCGATCTCGTCGTCGAGCGTCGTACTGCGGTAGCCGTGCACCACGGCCCGGGTGTCGCGCAGCGCGTCGGCGGCCAACTGCCGTACGTCGCGCATCTCGGCGGCGGCGCGCGCCGGGTCGCGCTCGGCGAGCCGGGCCGCCAGCTCGCTCTTGAGCGCGATGACCTGCAGGTGGTGGCCCTGGACGTCGTGCAGGTCGGCGGCGAACCGCAGCCGCTCGTCCTTCACCGCGACCTCCGCCTCCAGCCGCCGCGCCCGGTCCAGCCGCCCCGCGACGTCCCAAGCCCACAGCGGCCCGAGCAGCATCCACACGCTGAACGCGACCAGCCCCGCTGGGAAGAGTGCGGCGTACAGGAACTCGCCGTCCCCGGTGGCGACGGCGACACTGCCCCCCGGCAGCGTCGCCAACCCGACGGCGCCGCCGACGAAGGCCAGCCGGCGGCGGCCGGTCAGATACGTGGCGCCGATCGCCACCGCGATCGCGGGGGCGAGGCCCCAGAGCCCGTAGTTCTGCCGCAGCAGCGGCAGGACGGCGAGCACGGCGGTGGCGGCGAGGTCGGCGAAGAGCCAGCCGCGCGGCGGGCGTACGGGACCCGCGCCGTCCGGGTCCGGAGGTGCCAGCCGCGCGCTGAGGAGCACCGCGCCGGCCACCGCCGCGACGGCGAGCGCCGCCACGGCCGGGACGCGGGCCCACGCCGGTACGTCGCCGTCCAGCAGCCAGCCGCCGTACAGCGGCAGCAGGCACAGCACCGCGGTGCCGGGCACCGCCCACCACGTGTACCTGCGGAAGCCGGTCAGCCCGGTCCCGCCTTCGCTCACCCCGTCGCGCACGCCGACATTGTGGCAGCAGCCGCGCGCCCGCGGCCCGTGCCGTACGGCCCGTAGCCGCATGACAGATGTCATGCGCGCACGTGACGGCGGCACGCCCGGACGTGCGGCTTCGGCACTACTGGCGCTCCCGCGGCGGCGCCAGTCTGGAACGGCGCCGGGATACCCCGGCCCCGTACCCGAAGGAGACCGCAGTGCAGACACCCGTCGAGACCGCGGCCCGGCCCGCGGCGCAGCAGGGCCACGGCTGGTGGCACTTCGCGCGCCACTACGTGGAGATGGTGGTGGCGATGGCCGCCGGGATGCTCGTGTTCGGCGCGCTGGTGCGCGGCGGGCTGGCGCTCGCCGGCCTGGGGCTGTCCGCGGAGCGCCACCCCGAACTGGCGAGCCTGGAGATGGCGTTCAGCATGTCGGCGGGCATGGCGCTGTGGATGCGCCACCGCGGCCACGGCGCGCGGAGCACGGCCGAGATGTGCGGCGCGATGTTCCTGCCCGCGGCGGTGCTGTTCCCGCTGCTGTGGCTGGGCGCGGTCTCCCCGGACTCGCTGACGGTGCTGGAGCACCTGGCGATGCTGCCGCTGATGCTGCTGGTCATGTTCCGCCGCCGCGCCGAGTACGGCGCCTGACCCCGCCCGATCCCCCCGTGCGTACCGAGGAGTTCCCATGTCCGTGACGACGTACCCGAAGACCCCCGCGGGCGAGAGCGCCCCCGGGAACGGCCCCGCACGGGCGCTGCTGCGCCGCTGGCCGACGGCGCTGGCGCTCGCGCTGACCGTGCCCGGCCTGCTCTCCGGCGGCGACGGCGACCCGGACGGCGCGGTCGATGCCTTCGGCGAGGCGCTGCCCCTGCTGCCGCTGCTCTACCTGATCGTCGCCCAGGCGGGCCGGCCGCGCTGGACCTGGCCGGTCCTCGGCGCGGGCGTCGCGGTGATGGTCGCGCTGCGGACGACGGGTCTCGTGGCGCCGTCGACCGTGCTGGTGGCGGTCGCGGCGGGCCTGCTGCTGTGGGGCGCCGTCCGCGGCACGCCGCACGGCGGGGCGGTCTTCTGGCTGCAGAGCGCGGGCGCGGTGCTCTTCTGCGGGCTCGCGGTGGCGGGGCTCGCGGTGGACCCGGACCTGGGGCGGTATCTGGTGGCGGCGGGCTGGTTCTTCCACGGCGTGTGGGACTTCGTCCACCTGCGGATGCGCGGGCTCGACGGGATCGTGTCCCGGACGTTCGCCGAGTGGTGCGGGGTGGTGGACGTGGTGATCGCTGCCGAACTGCTCTTCGCCCACTGACGGTACGGGCCCGGTGGCGCCGCGCCCCCGCCGCCGGGTCTGCCTGTCCGCCTGCGGTCACGGGGGGGGTCCCCGGACCCGCGTGTGAGCCTGGGGCACCGGCGACCGGACGGCGGTGGTCCGTCGCGGCCTTCGGTAATCCGGCGGTGCCCGCGGAGGGGAGCACGGCGTGGCAGGGTGGCGGGAACGGCTGTTGTCGAGGCCGGGTGCCCGTGCGCGGCAGCGCGGCGGGATCCAGTCGCCGGCGATGACGCCGGACGGGCGCCACGTGATCACCGGAGGCGGCGACGGCCTCCTGCACATCCGGCGGCCGGCACCGCCGCCGGCGAAGGGGGCGTAGCCTGCGGCTTCATGGATGAACTCGCCGCGCCCGCCGGGCGCCGCGCCCGGGACCTGGGGCTGGTGGCGGGCCGGTTCCCGGCCGGACCGTACGGAGCGATCACCGATGTGCCGGGCGTGCGCGTGGGGCACGTGACGCTGCGTGACCCCCCGCTGCTGCACAGCGGCGTCACGGCGATCGTTCCCGGCGACGTGCGCCCGGGCGCGCCGCTGCCCGCCGGGGTGTTCACCGGCAACGGGTACGGCAAGCTGATCGGCAGCACGCAGCTCGCCGAGCTGGGCGCGCTGGAGACGCCGGTGCTGCTCACCTCGACGCTGTCGGCGTTCCGGGCGGCGGACGCGCTCGTCGGCTGGATGCTGGAGCGGCCCGCGTGCGCGGACGTGACCAGCCTCAACCCGGTCGTCGGCGAGTGCAACGACGGCGTGCTGTCGGACATCCGCGCCCGGCCGGTACGGGAGGAGCACGTCCGCGCCGCGCTCGACGCGGCGGCCGGCGGCCCGGTCGCCGAGGGGTGCACGGGCGCGGGCACGGGAGTGGCGGCGCTGGGCTTCAAGGCCGGCGTGGGCACGGCGTCGCGGCTGGTGGAGACCGGCGGGCACAGCGCGTGCGTCGGTGTCCTCGTCCAGGCGAACTTCGGCGGTACGCTGCGCGTCCTCGGCCGTACCGTCACCCCCGCGGACCTCGGCGTCCCCGGCCCCGGGGCCGCGCCCGGGGCCGGCTCGTGCATGGTCGTCGCGGCCACCGACGCGCCGCTGGACGCGCGGCAGTTGACCCGGGTGGCGCGGCGGGCGGTCTTCGCGCTGGCCAGGACGGGCGCGGCGTACGGGCACGGGAGCGGCGACTACGCGATCGCCTTCGGCGTGCGGCCCGGCGGCCCGCCGCCGGCGGACGCCGCTCTCGACCCGCTCTTCGAGGCGGTCATGGACGCCGTCGAGGAGGCGGTGCTCAACTCGCTGCTGGCCGCCACCACGACGACGGGCCCGGCGGGCCGCACCCGGTACGCTCTGCCCGCCGGCCGGCTTCTCCGGCTGCTCGGCCCGCGCTGAACGTCCCTCCCGGGCGCCGGAGTCTCAGCGGTCGCGGTCCGCGCACGCGGCGTCGTCCGCCGGTTCCTTCTCGCCCTGCGGTGCGGCCCGGGGCTCGTTCTTGACGTCCGCCACCGCGGGGCGGCGCTCGCCGACCGCGGGGGCGAGGAAGATCGCCGTGGCGACCAGCGCGAGGACGGCGATCATCGCGGAGCGCAGCCCGTAGTGGTCGCCCAGGAAGCCGAGTCCCGGCGGGCCGACCAGGAAGGCCGCGTACGCGATCATCGCCACCATGCTCACCCGGGCCGTCGGGTTCGGGCCGGAGTCGCCGGCGGCCGAGATGGCGACGGGGAAGCCGAGTGAGGCGCCGAGCCCCCAGAAGAGCACGGCAGCGCCGGCGGCCACCGGATGGTCGACGAAGATCACCACGACGAGCCCGAGGGCCGCCGAGATCGCGCTGGTCCGGATCACGAGATAGCGCCCGAAGCGGTCGATGAAGAAGCCGCCGCAGAAGCGGCCGACGGTCATGGCGGTGGCGAAGCCCACGTACACCAGCGAACCCAGTGCGGCGTCGAGGTCGTGACCGTCGACCATCAGCAGCGGCAGCCAGTCGGTGGCCGCGCCCTCGGCGAGCGCCATGGCCAGCACGACCGCGCCGATCAGCAGCAGCCGGGTGTCCTGCCACAGCGGCCGGCCGCCGGCCGCGCCCTCGCTCGCCTCGGCCGCGTCCGCCTCCGCGGTGGCGGTCGGCTTGCCGACGCCGCCGGGTATGTCGCCGAAGGAGGCGAGGAAGACGGCGAGCGCGACGCCGGACATGATGATCAGATGCCACTGCACGGGGAAGCCGGCGGCCGTGGCCAGCATGCCGAGGCTCGCGCCGAGCACGGTGCCGAGGCTGAAGAACCCGTGCAGCGCCGTCATCACGGACCTGCCGAGCAGCCGCTCGACCTCCGCCCCCTCCACGTTGAGCGCGACCTCGCCGGAGCCGCCGCCGAGGCCGAACACGAAGAGCCCGGCGGTCACGAGGGCCGCCGACGAGGTGAGCGCCCCCGTCCCCACTCCCGCGACCCCGAGCGCGATCAGCACCGTGCCGCCGCCGATCACCGGCCGGGTGCCCATCCGGGCCACCAACGCCCCCGAGCCGGCGATGCCGATGGTGGAGCCCACGGACAGACCGAAGAGGATCAGGCCCATCTCCGCGGTGGACGCCCCCAGCTCGTCGCGGACGTCCGGGGTGCGCGTCACCCAGGACGCGAGCGACAGCCCCGGTATGAGGAACATCAGGGACAGCGACAGGCGCCGGCGGCGCGAGACGGTGGCCATCGGGGGCTCTCTTTCGAAAGGTGACTCGTCAGCGCCGGGGCGACGGCCGTGCGGGCATAGCAGGAGAACCGTGTCGCGGCACGCCTCCTCCCGCAGTGTCGTTCCGACCCCGCCGCGGGCTCAAACTCATTTCGGTACGTGGACTCGTTTCACGGGTTTCGACGGCACCCCCGTGCGGCCAGCGTTCTTGTGGCGGGTGGCGAGAGCGGACGCGGGTCACGGGCCCGTGCCGGACGTACGGTCCGCAGGCACCACCACAGCAGCTGCTGTCCGCACCCGGGGACGAGGCCGGCCGCGCGGCGCCGGGGCGGCGCGGACCCCCGGCGGGTTTTCCCGCCCCGTGCACCGGCGGGTGATCGACAGAGTAAGGTAAGCCTTACCTCTGCCGCCGGTGGCGGGTGCTTCCAGGAAGGTGTCGGGTCAGGATTCCGTGCGGTTATATCTGCTGGCGCGCAACCCCACCGACTCGGTCACGGACGGCTTCCTCCCCGCCGCCCGCCGCCTCGGCCTCACCGTCACCGTGCTCACCGACCAGCCCGCCGCCCACCGGCTGCGCGCCCCGGAGCCGGAGACCCTCGGCTGCGACGTCCGCGACTTCCGCGCCGTGATCGGCCGCATCTCCGCCCACCACCGGCCGGACGCGGTCTTCACCAACAGCGACCACCTGCAGACGCAGGCCGCGCTCGCGGCCGGTTACTTCGGGCTGCCCGCCAAGAACTGGCGGGCAGCCCACGCCACCAGGGACAAGGCCGAGATGCGCCGCCGGCTCGCCGCCGCGGGTGCGGAGCCGGTATGGGCGGCGGAGCTGCCGGCCGGCGCGGACCCCGCGGCGCTGGACGCGCCGTACCCGTGCGTGGTCAAGCCGCGCGAGGGCGTCGCCAGCGAGGACGTGGTGCTGGCGGCCGACGCGGCGGAGCTGGTGCGGCGGTGCGCGGAGATCCGGGCGCGGCGGCCGGGCGAGGCGCTGGTGGTGGAGGAGTTCCTGGCCGGCGAGCTGTACACGCTGGAGACGCTGGGCGACGGCCGAGTGCGCCACCTCCTCGGCGGCTTCCACACCGAGCTGTCGCCGCCGCCGCACTTCGTCGAGGAGCACATGTCCTACGTGCCCACGCACCCCGGTCCCGTCACGGCCCAGGTGCTCGGGCAGCTCGACGCGCTGGGCGTCGGGTTCGGCGCCTGCCACACCGAGTTCGTGGTGAGCGGGGGCCGGGCCCGGCTCGTGGAGGTCAACTACCGCGCCATCGGCGACCAGTGCGATCTCCTGCTCGCCCGGCTGCTCGGCATCCCGCTCTTCGCACACATCCTCCGCACGCACCTGGGCGAGCCGCTGCCTGCGGACCTCGGGGCGCGGACCGACGGGCGGGCCCGGCTGTCCTACCCGTGCGCCCGTACCGCCGGGACGCTGACGGCCGCGCCGGGCCCCGCGGACCTGGTGGTGGACGGGGTGGAGCTGACGTACCGGCCGCTGCGCGCGGTGGGCGAGCGGCACGCACTGCACCGCACCAACCGCGACTTCCTCGGTGTGGCCCGCGGCATCGGCACCGACCAGCGACGGGTGGACCGGGCGGTGGCGGACTTCCTGGCCGCGCAGCGGTGGGAGATCACGCCGTGACCGGGGCCGCGCCGGACTCGGGGGCAGGCGTGGACGCCGAGGAGGCGGAGCTGACGCTGCGGGTGCTGAGCGCGCTGCTGCGCGAGGACGCCGCCGGGCTGCGCACCCGTACGACGGCGCACGACCGGGCGGACGGGCGCTGGCTGCGGCTCGCGGACTCCGCGGGACCCGGCGCGCTGCTGCTGCCCGTGGCGCCGGACGGCTTCCAGGGCGCGTACGGCGCCCGCCTGCCGCTGCTGCTCCGCGAGTGCGGCGCCGCGACCGCCGAGATCACCGGGCTCGACGCCGTCCTCGCCGCCCTGGCGGGCCGCGCGGAGCCCGAAGACCGCGGCGGCTTCGCCGGCTTCGCCGCGGAGTGCCGGCAGGCGCTGGCCGCAGCGCGGCTGCACGCCGCCACCCGGGACGGGACGGCGGCGGCGCTCACCGCGCGGTACGGGGCAGAACCGGCGCGCTGGACCGGGCACGCCGGCACCCTCGCGTACGACACGCTCGCCGCCCGCCTCGACCACCCCGTCTACCCCGCCTCACGAGCGCGCGCCGGCCTCACCGAGGCGGAACTGCGCGCCTACGCACCCGAGTTCCACCCCCGCTTCGCCCTGCGCTGGCTCGCCCTGCCGTACGACGCGCTCACCCTGCGCGGCGCCCTCGACCCCGCCGCCGCGCCGGACCCGCCCGCCGCCTGGCCCGCCCCCTCCACCCTCGGCCTGCCGGCCGCGCTCGACCGCACCCATCTCGCCCTGCCCGTCCACCCGCTGACCCTGGGCGGCCCGCTGGACGGCGCGCTGCGCGCCACCGGTCTGGCCGCACGGGCGGCGCTCGCCCCCGTTCCGTACCTCGACGTGGTGCCGACCCTCTCCATGCGCACCGTCGCCTCGGCCGCCGACCCCCGGCTGCACCTCAAGCTGCCGCTGGCCACCGCCACCCTGGGCCTGCGCAACCGGCGCACCGTCAAGCCCGCCACCCTCGCCGACGGGGCGACCGTCCAGCGGCTGCTGGAGGCAGTCGTCCGGCGCGAGCCGCGCTTCCGCGAGACCGTGCTGCACGCCGACGAGACCGCCTACGCGCACGCGGGACACGATCTCCTCGCTGCGCTCTGCCGCCGCCAGCCCGCCGGGCTCGACGGCGCCCTCGTCGTCCCGCTGGCCGCCCTGCTGGCCCCCGCCCCCGGCGGCGGGCTCGTCGCCGACCACCTCGCGGACCGCTGGTACGGCGGCGACCCCCTCGCCCTCCTCGACGGCCTCCTCACCCCGCTCTTCGACTTCCAGACCACGCTCTTCGGCTACGGCGTCGCGCTGGAGTCGCACCAGCAGAACGTCTCGCTCGTCCTCGACCAGCCCGGCCGCACCGCCGGCGGACGCCCGCGCGTACGGCTGCTGTTCAAGGACGACGACGGCCCGCGCATCCACCACGCCCGGCTGCGCGCCGCCCTCGGGCCCGACGCGCCGGGCCCCGGCGACTTCGCCGACCCCCGCACGCTCTGCGACGGCGACGCTCCCGTGGCCGACGTCTTCGCCACGATCACCGTCCATCTGTGCGCCGGTGCCTACGCGTTCGGCCTCGCCCGGCACGGCCGCGCCCCGCTCGCGGCGCTGCTCGCCCTCGTACGCGACCGCCTCGCCGGGGCCGTGGCCCGGCTCGGCACCGGACCCGGCGAGCCGGGCGCCGTGCTGCGCGCGCACGTGCTGACCGCCGGGCACCTGCCGGTGAAGGCGATGGTCACCTCCGGGACGCTCATGTCCAAGGAGCGCTCGGGCGCGGCCGACATCAACAAGCACTACACCACAGGACCGAACTACCTCCGCGCCGCCGCCCCCGGGCCGCGGCCCGGCACCGTCCCGTACCCGTCCACCGGCTGGAACCGTTGATGCCCCGTACCGCCTCACCCGCCACATCGCCCGCGTCGGCCTCCCCCGCCGGCCTGCCGACCGCCGACGAGGCCGTGGCGCACACCCTGCTCAACTGCCTGCTGCGCGAGGTCTGCGGACCCGGGCGGCAGGCCACCGTCGGCGGCGGCCGGCTGCTGCTGCGGCTGCCCCGCCGGGGCGTGCTGCTGCGGGTGGCGGTGCGCCGCACCTCGCTGCTGGGCGCGCACCGCTTCCGCGGTCCGGCCGCCGAGTGGCGCGACGGCGACTGGGCGGAGGCCGGCTGGCGGCGGCTGGCGGAGCTGGTGCAGGACGAGCTGTCGGCGCGTACGGGCGTGCGCAACGACGAGTTCCTGGAGCAGGTCGCCGCCAGCCACCGCGGCACGGCCGACGCGCTGGCGGCCGTACGCGAACGGCGGGCGCCCGCGGCCGGCGCCGGGCCGCTCGCCGCGTATCTGGACTCCGAGCAGTCGCTTCCGCTCGGTCACCGCTTCCACCCCACGCCCAAGGCCCGCGACGGCGGCACCGCCGCCTGGTCCGCGTACGCCCCCGAGGCGGGCGCCGCCTTCCCGCTGCGCCACCTCGC
Source organism: Streptomyces sp. CNZ287 (assembly GCF_007827615.1). Lineage (NCBI taxonomy): Bacteria > Bacillati > Actinomycetota > Actinomycetes > Kitasatosporales > Streptomycetaceae > Streptomyces > Streptomyces sp. CNZ287. The sequence continues at coordinate 138,057 of NZ_VISV01000018.1, forward strand.
GGTACGGGCCCACCTGACCGCCGAGGAGACCGCGCGGCCGGGCGCCGCCGCCCCGCTCGACCGGCTCCGCCCGGTCCCCGACGGCTACCGGCTGCTGCCCGTCCACCCCTGGCAGCACGAACTCCTCGCCGGCCACCCGGCGCTGCGCGCCGCCCTCGACCGCGGCGACGTGCTGGACCTCGGCACCGGCGCCCCGCCGTGCACGCCGACCGCGTCCGTGCGCACCCTGCACACCGGCGACGGCTTCCTGAAGTTCAGCCTCAACGTGCGCATCACCAACTGCGTACGCAAGAACTCCCGTTACGAGTTGTCCGGCGCGGTCGCCCTGACCCGGCTCCTGCACCCCGTGCTCGACGCCCTCGCCGCCCGCCACCCCGCCGCCGCCCTGCTCCGCGAGCCGGCCTATCGCGGCCTGGCGCTGCCGGGACCCGGCGGCGCGCCGGACCCGGCGCTGCTCGAAGGCTTCGGGGTGATCGTGCGCGACGGGCTGTCGGGCGTGCTGCGCCCCGGCGTCACCCCGCTGCTCGCCGCCGCCGTCGCCGACGAGTACCCGACGGGCCCCGCGCACCTCTCCCGGCTGCCGCCCACCGCCGCCCCGCAGACCGCCCTCGACTGGTGGTCCGTGTACCTGGAACTGCTCGTCCCGCCCGTCCTCGCCGCCTACTTCGACCACGGCGTGGTGCTGGAGCCGCACCTGCAGAACGTGCTGCTGTGCGTCGACGGCGAGGGGATGCCGGCGCAGGTGGTCTTCCGCGATCTGGAGGGCACCAAGCTGCTGCCCGGCCGGCACTCCGGCGCGCTCGCCGCCCTGCCCGCGGAGGTGGCGGGGCCGATCACGTACGACGCGAGCCGCGGCTGGCACCGGGTGGTGTACTGCCTGCTGGTCAACCACGTCGCCGACATGCTCGCCGCGCTCGCCGACCTGCACCCGCGGGCCGAGGCCGCGCTGTGGGCACGGGTCCGCGCCGTGCTGCTGGACTGCGCCCGCGACCTCGGCGACCCGCCCCGGCTGCGCGCCCTGCTCGGCGGGGCGCCGCTGCCCGCCAAGGCCAACCTGCTGACCCGCTGGGGCCGCCGCGCGGACCGCGAGGCGGGCTACGTCCACCTGCCGAACCCGCTCTCCGCCCCCTCCCCCGACTCCCCCCGCCGGAGCCACCGTTGACCGCCCCGACGCCCGCCGTGCTGGCCCGCCTCGGCGCCCTGGCGCCCGGGGAGCTGCCCGCGTACCTCTACGACCTGGCGGCCCTGCGCGCCCACGCGGCCGCCGTACGCGCCGCCCTCCCGGCGTCCGTCGAGCTGTACTACGCCGCCAAGGCCAACCCGGAACCGGCGGTCCTGGCCGCCCTCGCGCCGTACGTCGACGGCTACGAGGTCTCCTCCGGCGGCGAACTCGCCCACGTCGCCGCCGTGCCCGGCCGCCGCCTCGCCTTCGGCGCGCCCGGCAAGACGCCCGGCGAGCTGGCCGCCGCCCGTGCGGCGGGGGTGCACCGCGTGCACGTCGAGAGCCTGCACGAGCTGCGCGTGCTGGGCACGCTGACCGCGGACGCCCCGCCGGACGCGGGCACGGACGTCCTGCTGCGCGTCAACCTGCCCGTCGCCGACGGCTCGCTGGCGGGCAGCGCGCTGGCCATGGGAGGCCGGCCCTCCCCCTTCGGCCTGGATCCCGCCGACGCCGAGGAGGCCGCGCGGCTGCTCGCCGGGGGCGCGTACCCGGGGCTGCGACTGCGCGGCGTGCACGCGCACCTGGCCAGCGGGCTGGACGCGCCGCGGCTGCTCGGCGTGGCGCGCTCGGTGGTGGCCGGGGCGCTGAGGCTCGCCGGGCGGGCCGGGCTCGGCGCGCAGGGGCTGGAGGTCAACGTGGGCGGCGGCATGGCCGTCGACTACGCCGATCCCGGGGGCCGGTTCGACTGGCGCGCGTACGGCGACGGCCTCGCGGCGCTGGTCGCGGCGCACCCTGGGCTGACGCTGCGCGTCGAGCCGGGGCGGGCGCTCACCGCGTACTGCGGCTGGTATGTGACCGAGGTGCTGGACGTCAAGCGCAGCCACGGCGAGGAGTTCGCCGTGGTCCGCGGCGGCACCCACCATCTGCGCACCCCCGCGGCGAAGGGCCACGACCAGCCCTGCACCGTCCACTCCTCGCCCCGCCCGTGGCCGCATCCCTGGCCGCGGCCGGCGGCGCGCGGGGCGGAGGTCACGGTCGCCGGGCAGTTGTGCACGCCGAAGGACGTGCTGGCGCGGGGCGTCCCGGCGGCGGGGCTGCGCGCCGGGGACCTGGTGGTGTTCTCGCTGGCGGGCGCGTACGCCTGGAACATCTCGCACCACGGCTTCCTCATGCACCCGCACCCCGGCTTCCACTTCCTCGACGGACCCGGGTAACCCGGCTGGAGGAGTCAGCGGCCGAGGAGGTGCCGGCCGCGGCCCGTCAGCCGGTGCACGACGTGCGCGCCCGCGCGCTCGCTGCGCACCAGCCCGGCGCCGCGCAGCACCGTCAGATGGCCGCTGACGGTCGACGCCGGTATGCCGAGGCGGGCGGCGACCGACCCGGTGGTGGCGGTGGCGGCCAGCGCGTCGAGCACCCGGGCGCGGGCCGTGCCGAGCAGCGCGGCGAGCGCGGGCGGCGGCCGCCCGGGTACCGGTCCCGCCGGCTGGCGGCGTACCGGATAGACCACCACCGGCGGCAGGCTGGGGTCGGCGATCGCGATCGGCGCGGTGTGGCAGAAGAAGGAGGGGATGAGCCGGACGCCCCGGCCGCGCAGCCGCAGATCGTAGTCGACCGGGTACGGCGCCGTCAGCACCCCGCCGCGCCACCGGAACGGCCGCAGCGTGCCCAGCACCGCGGGCATCCCGCCGTCGAGCGCGGCCATCCGCCACTCGCGGTCCGCGGCGATGGTGGCCTCCACCTCGCTCCACTCCGGCACGATGAGCCGCGCGTGGAACTGCCGTACGGCGTCCGCGACCCGGCCGAGCTGCACCCGGTCCCCCGCCGCGAGCCGCCGGGTCCACGCGGGCAGCGGCCGGTGCCTGGCGGCTTCGCGCAGCTCGCGGGCGAGCCGCCGGCCGGGCGTGGCGAGCAGCGTCTCCAGCGCCGCGGACAGGCCCTCCTCGGACTCGACCGGGGTGAGGAAGTCGGGGAAGTACGCGGCGTCGGCGGGCGCCAGGTCGCGCAGCAGCCGGCAGGCGGCGCGCAGTTCGCCGCCGTGCAGCCGCGCCGCCGCGCGCCGCCGCCACGGCCGCAGCCGGGCGGGCAGCCGGGCCGGGGGCGTGCTGAGCACGTGCAGCCCGAGGATCGCCTCCCACATGGGGTCGGCGCTCCCGGTCAACTGCACGTGCCGGAAGTCCCGGTCGCCGAAGTGGATGCGGAGCGTGCCGGCCATGCCGTCACGCTAGGGCCCCGAACGCCCGGCGCGCCGTGGGCTTTTCGACCGAGCCGGAAATGCCCCGCCCGCCGCGCCCCGGGCCGCCGCCTACGATCCCTGGCCTGACACGGGAGCGCACGGGCCGGGACCGGCGGGCCCCTGCCCGGCGCCACGAACCGACACGGCCCAGGAGGTCATGGTGAGCGAAACCCGTCCCACCCGCCGGCGCGTGCTCAGGGCCGCGGGCGGCCTCACGGCGGCGGTGGCCGCCGGCGGCGCCGGCGTCCTCGGCGCGGCGGCGCCCGCCGGCGCCGCGAACGACGGCTTCGGCCTGCGGATCACCGACCGCAACGAGTCCGACCCGCGCATGTGGTACTACCGCTTCGCGACCGACGCGATCGGCTGGGACCCGGGCGTCAACGTCCTGCTCCCCGACGGCTACCACGACAGCGGGCTCCGCTACCCGGTGCTCTACCTGCTGCACGGCGGCGGCACCGACGCGGACTTCATCCAGTTCGACCGGCTCGGCATCCGGGCGCTGACCGCCGGCAGGCGCGTCATCGTCGTGATGCCGGACGGCGGCCACGCCGGCTGGTACTCCAACCCCGTCTCGTCCAACGCCGGGCCGCGGAACTGGGAGACGTTCCACATCGCCCAGTTGCTGCCGTGGATCGACGCCAACTTCCGCACGTACGCGGAGTACGACGGGCGCGCGGTCGGCGGGTTCTCGATGGGCGGCTTCGGCGCCCTGAAGTACGCGGCCAAGTACTACGGGCACTTCGCCTCGGTCAGCTCCCACTCGGGTCCCGCGAGCCTGCGCCGGGACGCCGGGCTCGTGGTGCACTGGGCGAACGTGTCGTCGGCCGCCGTGGAACTGGCGGGCGGCACGGTCTACGGCGCGCCGCTGTGGAACGAGGCGCGGGTGAGCGCCGACAACCCGATGGAGCGTCTCGGCAGCTACCGCAACAAGCGGGTGTTCCTGGTCGCGGGCACCAGCCCCGACCCGGTGAACTGGTTCGACACCGCCAACGAGACCCAGGTCCTGGCCGGCCAGCGGGAGTTCCGCGGCGCCCTGGCCGGCGCCGGCATCCCGCACGAGTGGCGCGAGGAGCCCGGCGGGCACGTCTTCCGCCCGGAGATCTTCCGCCAGGACCTCGACGGCATCATCGCCCGGCTGCGCAAGGCGTAGCGGCCGGATCCGGTACGGCCACGTCCGCGCCCGTACGCCCCGACCCCCCCGACACCCCCACGACCCCCCACTCCAGGAGACCCGATGCGTCAGCACCGCACTCCGCACGCTCCGCGCTCCCGCCTCGTCCCGACCGCCATCGCCACCGCGCTCGCGGCCACCGCCGCCTGCGCCGTGCTCGCCGCCCCGGCCACCGCCGCACCGGGCCCCGGCCCCACCGTGGCGTCCGTGCTGGAGCACGGCACCGCCTCGGGCACCGCCGTCGTCAGCGGGCAGAACCGCCCCGGCACCCGGCTGCACGTCGACGGCGAAAGGACCGCGGCCGCCCGTACGCTGGACGTCGACTACCAGGTCCAGGAGACCGGCTACTGGTGCGGCCCGGCCGCCACCCGTATCGCGCTGTCGGCGCGCATGGCCCCGCCCAGCCAGGGCGCGCTGGCGGCCCAGCTCGGCACCACCGAGGCCGGGACCGACCACATCGGCCAGGTCACGGGCGTGCTCAACGCCAACCTCGGCACCGGCTGGTACGAGACCAAGGAGATGCCGAACGACCCGCCCACGCAGGCCCAGCGCGACCTGCTGTGGCGGGACGTCGTGCTCGACGTCGACAACGGCTACCCCGTCGTCGCGAACATCGTCGCCCCGCCCGGCAACCAGCCGCCCGGCTACCCGCCGGACCAGACGATCTACCACTACTTCACGGTGATCGGCTACGACGACGCCCAGCGCACCGTCCTCATCGCCGACCCGGCGTCCTTCGGCGGCAACCAGATCTACTGGCTCTCCTTCGACCAGCTCGCCACGCTCGTCCCGCCGAAGGGCTACGCCGCCTGACGCCCCGCCGGGTGCGCCGGGGCCCGTCCGCGGGAGGGCGGGCCCCGGCGGCTCTCAGAGGCGGCGGGGCAGGCCGCGCAGGATCTTGCCCTCGGTCGACAGCACGTAGTCGCTGCCGTCGAAGCGGCGGGTGCGCGCGAACATCAGGTACAGGTACTTGAAGTTCTCCGCGAAGGCGTAGGCGGGGAACAGGTCGCCCTGGCGCATCGGGGAGGTCGTCACGTCCTCCAGGATCGTGTAGCCGCCGGGGACCCGGGCGTGGCCTTCATACCCTCGAAGTACTGCCACGCGGTGCGGCGGTAGAAGTCGTCCTTCGTCAGCCAGTACAGGTCGAAGGCGCCGTTGACGTACTCGGGCCGGAACTGGTTGCCGCGCGAGGTCGGGGTCATGGTGCCGTAGTCGATCTCCTCGGGCAGCACGGGCCAGCGCTGCAGGACCGACTCCCACGAGCGGTGGTAGCGCTCGCCCAGGCTCCGGTCGCCGCCCTTGGCGACCAGGCCGCCCCAGAACGACGCCAGCTCGGACTGGCGGCGCCCGCTGGTCTCGCCGGTGGCGAAGTCGACCTGGCGGTACCAGACATGGCCGTCCCACTCCTCCACCAGGTGCTCGGTCATGGCGCCGTTGAGCAGCCGCCACCAGCGCAGGCAGTCCCGGTCCCCGAACAGCTCCCAGGCGCCCCAGAGGTACTCGTAGAAGGAGTCGACGGGCGGGTTGGGGCCCTGGTCGGTCGGGTCGGTCCAGCGGCCGGTCTCGACGTCGAGCCGGGTGCCGAGGAGGTCGAGCGAGGAGCGCCGGTCCAGCACGGCGCGGTAGGCGCGCTTGGCCGCCTCGTAGTACTTGCCGTCGCCCGTGAGCTTCGAGAGCATCCCGAACTCCAGGATGTTCGTGCCGATCTCGGCGAGCGGCGGGGTGGTGCCGTGCACCTCGCCGGTGCGCAGGTTGGCGCGGGTGTACGGCATGCCGGTGGGCGACTTGGTGAACGCCGGCAGCAGCCGGTCGGTGAAGTCGACGCAGAGGTCGAGCAGCGACCGCCGGCCGGTGACGAGATGGCCGGCGAGCAGCCCGCCGACGACGCGGATGATGGCCTCGAAGACGTGGAAGTCGGCGTCGATGTCGAAGTCGAGGTTCTGCTCCAGCCAGTCGGCGGCCTCCGTCAGGTCGTCGTCCAGCTCCATCACGTACAGGGTGTCCAGCGCCTCGATCACGGACAGGCCCACGGGGTGGCCCGCGGCGAAGAACTCGTTCCAGGTGCCGGAGACGGGCCGTACCTCGTCGTGGCCCCAGGCGGCGGCGCGGTAGCCGTTCCAGGCGTGCAGGAACTCGGCGCGGATCTCGCGCGCGGCCTGCGGCCCCGCGGGTACGCGCACGGCGGCCGCGGGGTGCGCGGCGGGTCCCGGCAGGGCCCGCGCGGGCGCGGCCTGCGCCAGGGCGCCGGCGCCTGCGGCGGACGTCGCGGCGGCGGCTGCCAGCAGCCGGCGGCGGGAGAGAGGGGTGCGGTGGTGTGCGGCGGTGCCCATCGATGCTGCCCCTTCGCGGTTGGACGCGCCCCCCGACGCGCCTGACATCGTTGTCACGTGCGGTCGTGAATCGAGGCTAGCGGGGCTCGGGGCGGTGTCAATGGTGCCCGCGGAGTGTCGCGTTGCCCGCGGGACGGGTTCGCCGCGGGCTCCGGGTGCGCCGCGCGGTCCGTACGGCAGCGGGCGTACGCCCCCACGGCACCCCGCGCGAGTCCCCGCGGCGAGCGCCTTCCCATGGGGCATCGTCGCGCCATGACCGACTCCGCAGCCGCCGCGGGCGGCGGGCGGATGGCACACGGCCGGGTACCGATGACGGGCCGCGACCCCGGGGAGCACGGCCGGGCCGTCACCCCGCTGGAGCTGCTGCTGCCGGTGTTCACCCAGGGCGGTGCGGGCGGGACGCCGTGGCACCCGCACCACGTCGCCGAGCGCTACAGCCTCTTCGCCATCATCACCCTCGGCGAGGGCGTCGTCGGCACCGTCGCCTCCTCCGGCGGCCTCCTCGGCGGTCCGGACGGCACCGAGTGGACCGCGAACGCCGTGGCCGTCGTCGTCGCCGGCGCCGGGCTCACCTTCGGCATGTGGTGGGTGTACTTCACCACGCCCTTCGGCGACATCCTGGTGCACCGGCGCGCCCGCGGGTACCTCTTCGGGTACGGGCACATCCCCGTCTTCGCCGGCATCGCGGGCGCCGGCGCCGGGCTGCACGTGGCCGGGCTGTACCTGGAGCACCACGCCGCGATCGGCGAGACGGCCGTGGTGCTCTCCGTCGCGCTGCCCGTCGGCCTGTTCCTGCTCGTCGTCTACGCGCTGCACACCCTGCTGCTGTCCGCCAGGGACCGCTTCCACGCGCTGCTGATCTCGCTCACGCTCGCCGTGCTGGGCGCGGCCGTGCTGCTCTCCCTCACCGGGACACCGGTCGCGGTGTGCCTGCTCGTCGTGATATTCGCCCCGTGCGTCACCGTCGTCGGCTACGAGACGGTCGGCCACCGGCACCAGCAGCGGATGCTGGCGGCGCTCAGAGCCCGCCGTTCCCCGTCGTGAGGAGGAACTTGCCCACCGCCACCAGCAGCCCGAAGAACACCGCGACGCCGATCAGCACCACGGAAAGGCCGCGCGCCGCGCGCTGCGAGCGCCCCGACAGCCGCCGCGGCGAGTCGGCGGCCTGCCGGAAGCCCGCGGCCACCACCCCGGCCCCGCCCAGCAGCACGGCGGCCGCCACCCACCACCACTCCACGTCAGTCCCCTCCCGGATCCCGTCCCCGAACACGCTCCCGCCCGGCCCCGCGAGCCGCGGGTTTCCCTACGCCGGGAGCGGGCATCCCCCGCGCGCCGCCTCCCGCGGACGCCCCTGCTCCTCGCCGCCGCTACACCTCGACGCTGCGCAGCTCCAGGCCGAGCGCGCGGAACTGCTCGACGGGCCGGTGGTAGCCGCGCTCGATGTGGTGCACCCCGCGCAGCGTCGAGCCGCCGGTGGCGACCGCCGCGGCCAGCACGGCGGAGAACCCGGCGCGGATGTCGGGCATCGTGACGTCACCGCCGCGCAGGCCGCTGACGCCACGCACGACGGCGGAGTGCAGCGCGCCCGTGTCGTGGTAGCGGCAGGCGGGGCCGCCCAGGCAGGTGTCGTACACCTCGATCTCGGCGCCCATGCCCTGCAGTGCGGAGACGTACGCCAGCCGGTTCTCGTACACCGTCTCGTGCAGCACCGACATCCCCTCGGCCTGCGTGAAGAGCACCATCAGCGGCGTCTGCCAGTCGGTGGCGAAGCCCGGGTGGGTGTCGGTCTGCACGGCCGCGGCACGCAGCGTCCGCGGGGCCGAGGCCGTGATCCACTCGTCGGTGATCTCGAACCGGGCGCCCATCCGCGCCAGCGTGGTGATCGGCGTCACCAGCCGGTCCTGCGGGCAGCCGTGCACCCGCACCTCTCCCCCGGTGACCAGCCCGGCGACCAGGTAGGAGAACGCCTCGATCCGGTCGCCGCCGAGCCGGGTGGTGGCGCCGCCGAGCGCGTCGACGCCCTCGACGACGATGCGGCGGTCCGGGTAGAGGGAGATCCGCGCGCCCATGCGCTGCAGGAACAGCGCCAGCTCGACGATCTCCGGCTCGGTCGCGGCGTTGCGGATGACGGTGCGGCCCTCGGCCCGTACGGCGGTCAGCAGCACCGTCTCGGTGGCGCCGACGCTGGGGTACGGCAGGTCGATGCGGGTGCCGCGCAGCCGGGCGGCGCGGGCGTGGATGCCGTCCTCGGCCAGCTCCACCTCGGCGCCGAAGCGGCGCAGCGCGTCGAGGTGGAAGTCGACCGGACGGCGGCCGATGGGATCGCCGCCGACCATCGGCACGAACGCCTCGCCGGTCAGGTGCAGCAGCGGTCCGAGCAGCAGGATCGGGATCCGGTTGAGCCCGGTGAACGCCTTGTCGACGCTCGGGTCCGCCACCGGCGCCGGCACGACGGTGACCTCGCCGTCGGTGCGCTCGACCTTCATGCCCACGTGCTCCAGCATCCGGGCGGTGATACCGACCTCGCCGACGTCGGGCGCGTTGCGTATGGTGCTCGGCCCGGAACCGAGCATCGCGGCCACCATGTGCTTGCTCACCGCGTTCTTCGCCCCGCGCACGGTGACGTCACCGCGGAGCGGTCCGGACGGCTCGATCTGCCACAGCTTCCCATTCACCCGTGCAGCCTACGACCCGCGCTCCCCGGCCCCCTCCCCCGGCCCCGCACCGGCTCCTCTGCCAGCTTCCGGCAGCGCCTTCGTCCCGAACGGGTGAGGGCTGCCGTACGGCCTGCACGCTCGGCGGTGATCTGCGTACGCTGTGGTGGGATCGCGACCGACGTGGACGGACCGCCCCGGGGGTGCCATGGGATTCGGCTTCGGCCAGCGGCGCGGCGGCGAACTCCCGGTGGAGCTCACCGGCTTCGTCGGCAGGACGGAGGAGATCGCCCTGATCCGCGCCGAGTTGGCGCGGTCGCGGCTCGTCACGCTGGCCGGCCCCGGCGGGGTCGGCAAGAGCCGGACGGCGATGCGCGCCGCCGCCGGGCTCACTCCCGCTTCCCCGACGGCGTGTGGCTGGCGGAGCTGTCGGGGCTGCGCGATCCCGAGCTGCTGCTCACCTCGCTCGCCGCGGTGCTGGAGCTGCCGGAGCAGCCGGGCATGGGCACGCTGGACGCGATGGTGGCGCATCTGCGCGAGCGGCGGCTGCTGATCGTCCTCGACACCTGCGAGCATCTGCTGGACGCCTGCGCGATGCTCTCCGACGTGCTGCTGCGCGAGGCCCCCGGCGTCAGCGTGCTGGCCACCAGCCGGCAGCCGCTCGACGTGCCGGGCGAGCGCTGCCTGACGACAGCGCCGCTGGGCCCCGCCGACTCGCTGGAGCTGTTCGTGCAGCGCGCTGCGTCCGTGGCGCCGGGCTTCGCGGTCACCGACGCCAACCGCGAGCAGTTGCTCGCGCTTGCACATCTCGTGGGACCAGCCGATGGCGGTACGGAGCGTCTGGTGCCGGATGTGGGCGGTGCGCCGGCCGCCGGTCAGCACCTCGAAGCGGCGGTCGCGCCGGTCGGCCAGCTCCGCGAGCGGCACCGCCCGCAGCCGCACCGCGGCCAGCTCCAGCACCAGCGGCATGCCGTCGAGCCGGCCGACGACGGGGCGCGGATGCCGGGGGCGGCGGTCCTCGCGGCGGTGCGCACCGACGCGGACGAGCCGCCCGGCGGGGCCGCGGCCCCCGCGGCGACGGCGCTTCCGGAGGCGGACGGCAGGAGCGCGGCGCCCGCCCTGACGCGGCGGGAGCGCGAGGTGGCCGCGCTGGTCGCGCAGGGGCTGTCCAACCGGGAGGCCGCGGAGCGACTGGTGATCTCCAAGCGGACCGCGGACGCGCACGTGGAGCACATCTTCGCCAAGCCGGGGATCACCTCGCGCCGCGAGACCCCCGCCGTCCTGGAGTAGTTGCCGCTCCCCCGGCTTCGCCCCCGCGGCCGTACGCTCGGCCCATGACGATCACGTACGAGTGGCGCGGCGAGTTCGACAACGCCGACGTCAACGTCCTGCACGCCGAGGGGTTCCACCACCGGGTCCTGGACACCGACTGGCGCGCGCAACTGGACCGGCACAGCCTCGGCTGGGTGTGCGCCCGGGACGGCGGCGCGCTCGTCGGCTTCGTCAACGTCGCCTGGGACGGCGGCGTGCACGCCTTCGTCCTGGACACCGTCGTGCCCGCGGCGCGGCGGCGCGAGGGCATCGGCGTCGCCCTGGTCGCGGCGGCGGTGGCCGGTGCCCGCGCGGCCGGGTGCGAGTGGCTGCACGTCGACTTCGACGACGAGTTGCGCCCGTTCTACGTCGAAGGCTGCGGCTTCGAGCCGACGCCGGCGGGCCTCATCCCGCTGACCGGCTGACCCGGCCGACCGGCCGGCCCGCGCGCACCGAAGCGACGGCGCGGCGCCACCGCGCGGCCACCGGCTCTTCGCCCGGTCGCCGCGTCACATGTCACCCATGGGCGGCTTTGTGCCGTTGCCCGGCCGGTGACCGCGGCCGGAGGATGTGACGGTCGTCGGGGCTCCACGAAGCCGCCTGGGGAGGCCGCATGAGGTCGAGCAGCCGGATCCGCCGCGTATCCGCCGTCCTGGGCGGCGCGTTCGCGCTCGTCGTCGCCTTACCGCACGCCGCCTCCGCGGCGGCCGCCGCACCGCCGCAGGCGCTGCCGGCCAACGCGGACGGCCTGGAGCAGACCTTCCAGCCCGCGTACGACTACGACACCGACGGCTGCTATCCCACCCCGGCCATCGGCCCCGACGGCACGGTCAACCCGGGGCTGGAGCCGGGCGGCGCGCTCGACGGCGGCTGCCGCGACGCCGCGGACCTGGACAACACCAACGGTTACTCGCGCGCGAAGTGCAACAACGGCTGGTGCGCCGTCGTCTACGGCCTGTACTTCGAGAAGGACCAGGCCCTGCCCGGCACCGGTCTCTTCGGGCACCGGCACGACTGGGAGCACGTCGTACTGTGGATCCGGGACGACCAGGCGCAGTACGTCTCGACCTCCGCGCACGGCGACTTCGACACCTACCCGCGCGACCAGATCCGGTGGGACGGCACCCACCCCAAGGTCGTCTACCACAAGGACGGCGTCGGCACCCACGCCTTCCGCCCCGCCACCGGCAACGACGAACCGCCGGAGAACCACCACGGCGGCTGGCAGTTCCCCGATCTGGTGGGCTGGAACGGCTATCCCGCGGGGCTGCGCGACAAGCTCTCCACGACGGACTTCGGCAGCGCCAACTTCGGCCTCAAGGACTCCTCCTTCGTCTCCCACCTGGAGAAGGCCCTGCCCGCGGGCATCCCCTTCGACCCCGGCGCCCCCTGACCCGCCCGCCGGCCCCGCGGGTTCACGGCCCCAGCAGCGACAGGTCTTCCTTCTTGATCGTCGCGGTCTCCAGCAGGTCCGTGATGAGGTTGTGGTTGAGCGCGTTGCCCACCGGCGGCGGCACCTCCTTCGCCAGCAGCCCCTGCACCCCCTTGCGGCTGAGCTTCCGCCGCACGCCCGAGACGATGTGCGCGGTCGTCTTCTCCGTCCAGTTGCGGTGCGGTTCGCGCCGCTTCAGCTCGTCCGCGACCTGGGCCCAGGTCAGCGGCTGGGGCTGCGGGTCGCCCTGGAGATAGCGCTGGGCGAGGCAGACGATCACGAGCCGCTCGTCGTCCTCGAGTTCGCGCTCGTCGCTCAGGGTCGACTCCTCCTGCACGGTCGTCCCCCCCGCCCCGCCGCCGGGCCTGGCCGCGGAGATCCGTACCTCCAGCAGGTGGTCCTGGCGGGGTGAGACGACGAACAGCGGGGTGTAGCCGGCGGGCAGGAACGCCTGGTCGCCGCGGTGCACCAGCCGGGAGTCGGGGAAACGGATGGGGCGCTTCCCGGTGTTGGTGAGGACCCAGCGCGCGTACTGGCGGGTCAGGATCCCCTGCCGGCGGCTGACGTGCTGGTCCCCGCCGCCGACGCAGACGTGCACCTCAGGCTCGTTGCGCCCGAACACCACCGTGAAGTCCGCGTCGGGCGCCACGCTCATCCCGCCGTTCGCACCGAGCACGAACAGCGTCTCCGGCTGCGGCGGCACGTCGGCGGGCGGCAGCCCGCGGCTGAGGCTGCCGACTTCCTTCGGCAGCAGAATGATCTTGCTCGCCATGACGGGTACCCCCTTCTCCGGGTGACTGCGCCTCACCGTAACCATGCCCGCCCCGGAGGGGTCCCGAGCCCGGGAGACTAGGCGTTCGAGTCGGCGGGCGGGGCGCTCCAGGCGGTTTCGCCGCCGGCCTGGAGGCTGTACGGGCCGGGACCGCGCATGGCGGCGGGGAGGCCGGGGTCCGGCGAGCGCTGGGACATCCTCCTGACGCCGTCGACGTGGATCTCGTAGGCGACCTCGCCGTAGTGGGACAGGTCGATGCTCCAGGCGGCCTTGCCCTTCTCCCGGGGGACCTCGACGGTCTTGCGCCAGGGCAGCGCGACGTCCTTGAGCGTGACGGGCTCGCGGTTGACGGCGTACGTCATCTCCTCGACGGGCCCGTCGCCGGTGAGGGCGATCTCGACCGGCACCGGCTCGGGCGGCGGCGGCGCGGGTTCGGGTTTCCGTGCGGGCGGGGCGGAGTTCTCCGCCGCCGGGCGGGCGTTGTCCCGCGCCCCCGGCTCCGGGCCGTCCTCGCGGAGGCTGAGCAGGGCGACGGCCCCGGCACCGGCCGCGAGGGCCGCTGCACCGCCGAGGAGCAGGCGGCGGCGCGGGGACCCGGTCGGTGCCAGCGGCGGGTTGGCGGCCTCGCCGGCGTGCGCGTCGATCGCCGCGAGGACCGGCGCGGGCAGCCAGGCGGCGCCGGGCGGCGGGGCACCGGGGTCCGCGGCCGCCGCGAGGCGGTCGCCGAGCGCGGCGGGCGTGGGGCGTTCCGCCGGCTCCAGGCGGCGGCAGTCGGCGATCAGTTCGCGCAGGGCGGCGTCGTCCCCGGGGCCGGGCGGGTCGGCGGTGTCGGTGTCGGTGTCGGTGTCGCCGCGGGCGTAGGCGTAGGCGAGAGTGGAGCCGAGCGAGTACACGTCGGTGGCCGGTCCGGCCACGGCCCCCGCGACCTGCTCGGGCGACATGAAGCCGGGGGTGCCGGCGAGCTCCGCGGGCTGCGCCGCGGCGGCGATGCCGAAGTCGACGAGCTTGGGCCCGTCGGCGGTGAGCAGCACGTTGGCGGGCTTGACGTCGCGGTGGACGACTCCGGCGCGGTGCACCGCGGCCAGCGCCTCCGCGAGCCCGGCGGCCAGCCGGCGTACCGAGTGGGCGGGCAGCGGCCCGAACCGCTCCACCGCCTCGTGCAGCGATACGGACGGCACGAACTCCGTCGCCATCCACGGCACCCGGCCGCCGGGGTCGGCGGCGACGACCGGCGGGCTGTGCACGCCGCCCGCGGCGGTGGTGGCCGCGACCTCCCGGACGAAGTGGTCCCGCGCCTCGGGGCGTCCGGCCCGTTCGGCGTGCACGACCTTCACGGCGACCAGCCGCCCGCCGCGGGAGCGGCCGAGGTAGACGACGGCCGTGGCGCCGGTGCCCAGCCGCGCCAGGATGCGGTGCCCACCCAGGGAGCGGGGGTCGTCGGGCTCAAGGGGCTCCACTCGTGCCTCCGTTCGGCCGGCGTGCGGTGGGGGGTCTGAGTGCCTGTACGTACCCGTCGGGGAGACCGGCGAAGACCAGCCCGGCCGGGCCGGCGGCGACGACGTGGACGTACTCGGCGCCGCCGTACGTCCACAGGACGTCTCCGCCGGACGGGTCCAGAGCGTACAGCCGCGGACGCCCGCCCGTGGTGCCGTCTTCCGCAACGCTCCCCCAGACGTGCACGGCACCGCCGGCGAGGCCGGCGAACTCCACCCCCGGCAACGACCAGCCGGCCTCCCCGGTGTCCGCGTGGCACGCGTGGAAGCGGCGGTCCTCGGTGAGGTAGAGGATGCCGTCGCCGGCGGCGTGGACGGTGCTGGGGTACACGAGTTCCTTCTCCCAGGCGACGGCTCCGTCCGCCGCGGCGAGGGCGACGAGGCGGAGGTAGGCGTCGCAGACGAAGACGAGGCCGTCCGCGGCGAGCACGGCGGTGGAGTTCTCGGCCGGGTGGCTCCAGCGCTTCCCGCCGCCGGCGGCGTCGAGCGCGTGGACCTCCTCACCGTCGTCGGCGACCACGAACCCGGAGCCGGTGGTGAAGGAGAAGGCGGTGGTCCCGTCGGACCAGCGCTCGTCGCCGCTGCGGCTGTCCAGCGCGACGATGCCCCCGGTGGCGACGTAGGTGAGGCCGTCGGCGGCGGCCACGGCGTGGAAGATGCCGAACTCCTCCGCATACGTCCAGCGTTCGCCGCCCGAGGCGGGGGCGAGGGCCAGGACGCGCTGGGTCCCGGCCCCCCGCGGACCGACGAGGTAGGCGGCGCCGGCGCCGGTGGTGAACTCGCCGTCGCCGCCGGAGCCCCAGCGACGGTGCCACGACTCGTCGCCGGTACGGGGATCGAGGGCCTGCACGCCGCCCTTCTCGCCGCCGTGGGCGAACACCACGCCGCCGGCGGCGTGGAGCCCGGTGAGGCTCTCACCGCGGTAGCGGGCCCGTACCCGCCAGACCTCCGCCGCCTCGGCGGGCGGCGCGGCCCGGGCACCGGAGTCCGTGCGCGGGCGGTGGCCTCCCGCAGGCGGGGAGTCGTCGAACGCGTCCAGCAGCGGGCGGGTGAGGGCCCCCGCTCCGGCGACCCCCGCGGCGGTCAGCGCGACGAGCAGGGCGCGGCGGCGGGGCCGCAGCGCGCCGCGGGCTTCGCCTTCCTCCCCCGCCTCCCCCGCTTCTCCCGTGCCGGTCGCGGCCGTCCCGGCGAACGGGTCCGCGGTCGCCTCCCCGGGCCGTACCGACCCGGCCGCGCCTCCTCCCGGCCACGGCGCGCGGGCGCTGGGGGCGTCGATCTCCTCGGCGAGCGCGGCTGGCAGCCAGCGCGTGCCGTGCACGCTCTCCGCGGGCTCCCCCAGCAGGTCGAGCAGCGCCGCCGCGGCCGGTCTGCGGCGCGGCTCCGCGCGCAGGCAGGCCGCGACGACGCTCCGCAGCCTGCGGTCCTGCACGCCCGCGAGGTCGGCCTGCCCGCGCTGGATGCGCCGCAGCGTGTCGATCCGGTTGCCCGCGTCGAACGGAGCCCTGCCCGTCGTCGCGTATGCGAGCACCGAGCCGAGGGCGAACACGTCGGCGGGCGGCCCGGCCCGGCCGCCGGCGGCCTGCTCCGGCGACATGAACCCGGGCGTGCCGATCAGCGCGCCGTCCTGGGTGAGGGTCGCGGAGTCCTCGGGGCGGGCGATGCCGAAGTCGATGACGCGCGGGCCGCCGGGCGTGAGCATGATGTTGCCGGGCTTGAAGTCGCGGTGCACGAGCCCGGCGCCGTGGATCCCGGCCAGCGCCTCCGCGAGCGCCGCGGCGAGCAGCCGCACCACGGGGGCGGGCAGCGCGCCGAAGGTCCCGACGGCCTCGTCCAGCGAGAGCCCCGGCAGATAGGCGGTCGCCAGCCACGGCGGGTCCGCGTCCGGGTCGGCGCCGACGAGCGGCGCGGTGTACGCGCCCGTGACCCTGCGGGCGGCGGCGACCTCGCGGCGGAAGCGGGCGCGGTAGCGGCCGTCGACGACCAGCCGGGGGCGTACGACCTTGACCGCGACGAGCGTCCCGGCGGGCGAGCGGCCGAGATAGACGACGCCCATCCCTCCGGCGCCGAGCCGCTTCAGCACGCGGTACCCGCCGATCTCACGCGGGTCCCCGTGTTCCAGCTCCGCCAACGCGCCCCTCCCCTCCGCGCCGGGACCGCCGTGCCCATGCCGTACGCCGTGTGCGTGCCGTGCCGACCAGCCGAAGCGTAGGCCCACCGGGTGCCCTTCCGTTCATCCGCAGATGGCAGACTTGCGGCGGGTGCGGGTGAGGCCGTACCCGAGGCGATGACCGCACGCGGAGAGGACCTGCTTGCCCATGAGCGTCTACGACGTCGAGCTGCGCACCCTGGCCGGCGAACCCGCCTCGCTGGGGCGATTCCGGGGCACCGCGGTGCTCGCCGTCAACGTGGCGTCGAAGTGCGGTCTCACGCCCCAGTACGCGGGCCTGGAGAAGCTGCACACGCAGTACGCGGCCCGCGGGTTCGCGGTCGCCGGGTTCCCGTGCAATCAGTTCGGCGGTCAGGAGCCGGGCACGGCCGAGGAGATCGCGACGTTCTGTTCGGCGACGTACGGCGTGACGTTCCCGGTGTTCGAGAAGATCGAGGTGAACGGCCCGGACCGGCACCCCCTCTACCGGGAGCTGGTGCAGACGCCGGACGCGGACGGCACGGCGGGCGATGTCCAGTGGAACTTCGAGAAGTTCCTGCTCGACCCGGAGGGCAGGCCGGTCGCCCGGTTCCGCCCGCAGACCACGCCGGACGACGCCGCGCTGATCGCGGCCGTCGAGGCCGTGCTGCCGCGCTGACGGAGCCTCCCGTACGCGGGCGGCGGATGCCAACGAACGTGCAACGATCGCCCGTTCGGCGGGCCGGCCGCCGTTCGCGCGCTGCGACAGTGGCGCGCATGACCCGTCGTGCCACGCTCCCCGCGCTCGTCCTGTGCCCCCTGCTCGTCCTCACCGCCTGCGGTGAGGACGGCGCGGGCGGCGGGCCGTCCCCCACGGCGGACGGCGCGCCGGAGCCCGGCGTGCCCGCGCCCCCGGCCGCGAGCCGGGCCCCGGCGCCCGGCGACGGCTCGCAGGACCCCGACGACATCAACGGCGACGGGCACCGCGACCTCCTCGTACCGGTCTTCCCCGGCGACGACCGGCAGACCGCAGAGGAGCGCGTCGCCGTCGTCTACGGCTCGGCGGACGGCCTGGACCCGGCGACCCGTACGGTCTACGGACGCCGCGACCTCGGCCTGCCCGCCCTGCCCGCCGGCTTCCCCGGGCCGGACGGCCTCCGCGCGGCCGACGTGACCACCGCCGACCTGGACGACGACGGCTTCCCCGACTTCGTGACGACGCCCTCCACCGAGACCGCCGAGCGGCAGGACCCGAGGGGGGAGCCGGCGGCGCCGTACGTGAGCTTCGGCGGCCCGGAACAGCCCGCCGCGAAGCCCGAGGCGGTTCCGCTGCGGCTGCCGGGCGTGGCCGGCGTGGAGCCGGGCTCGCTGGTGCGCGGGGACTTCGACGCCGACGGCCACCACGATCTGGCGGTGCCGGAGCGGGCCACCCCGGGTGCGGCGAGACTGGTGGTGGTGTACGGGCCGTTCAGCCGGGCGGGCGAGCCCGCGCGCATCGACACGAGCCTGCCGTACGAGGAGGGCACACTCTCCGCCGACGGGATCGACCCCACCGGCGAGCCGCGCGCGACCGCGCTGCTGCGGCAGGGGCTCGGCGACGGCGGGCAGGACCCGAACACGCTCTACCCGGCGCGCCCCGGCACCGGGCTGACCGGCGAGGTCCGCGAGCTGACCGCCGGCAGCGGCCACGCCTTCGGGGACTTCGACGGCGACGGAGAGCGCGACGTCGCGGTGGGCGACGACGGCGGCCGCAACAACGAGCCCGGCTACGAGACGGAGGCGCCGGAGGTCGACGGCAGGGCCACCCTCTACCCCGGCAGCGGCGACGAGCCCGTCGTCCTCGACCTGCCCGAGCCGCCGGCCGGCGAGGACTCGTACTACGGCCCCGGCGGCTTCGCCGCCGCCGACCCGGACGGCGACGGCCGCGACGCGCTGCTCGTCGCGACGTACGACGGCGCCGTGCTCCTCGACGGCGACGCGCGCACGCCCGTGCTGCGCGAGGGTCCGGCCCGGACCGCGGACGGCGAGCGGACGAAGGCGGAGGACCGCAACGCCCGGCCGGTCGGCGCCGCCGACTTCGACGGAGACGGCCGGGACGAGCTGATCCTCAACTGGGCGCCCGACCCGCTCTTCGCGCTGTACGGGGAGAAGCCCGCGTACTGGTGGATCACCGAGGGCGCGACGGACCGCGACGCGGTGACGTTCGCCACGACGGAGTTCGCGCCCCGCCGCTCCTGAGAGGTGGGGGCGTCAGCCGGCCGGGGCGGGGCGGGGCGGCAGGCAGAGGTACGCGGACAGCACCCCGGCGGCGGCGACCAGGCTCCACAGCGCCCAGGGCCCGACGGCGTACGCGGCGCCGCCGAGGAGCGGCCCGGCACCGGTGCCCACGGTGTACGCGGCGCCGTGCAGGCCCTGGTAGCGGCCGGTCAGGTGCGGCGGGGTCAGGCTGCCGAGGTAGGCGTACGAGACCGAGCTGGTGATCATCTCCCCGCACGTCCACACCACGACCGTCGCCGCCAGCAGGGTCATGTCCGTCATCAGCCCGGTGAGCGCGAGCCCTGCGCCGACGAGGAGGTTCCCGGCGGCGAGGACGTGCTCCGGCCGGTAGCGGGCCACCGCGCCCGTCGCGGGCAGCTCCAGGGCCAGCACCAGCAGGCCGTTGAGCCCGATGAGGAGGCCGAAGTCGCGGGCGTCGAGCCCCGCGTCGGTGACGTGCAGGGGCAGGCCGACGGTGGACTGGATGTAGACGAACTCGGCGACCGCGGTCATCAGCAGGAAGCGCAGCAGGAGGCGGTCGGCGAGCGCCCGGCGGTATCCGGCGGCCCGTTCGGCCTGCTCTTCTTCCGCCGCCCGCGGGCGGGGCGCGTCGCGCAGCAGCACCGCCGCGACCACTCCGAAGAGCAGGGAGGCGGCGGCGTTGGCGAGGAAGAGCTGCGTGTACGAGACGCCGGCCAGCACGCCGCCGGCGACTCCGCCGAGCGCGGCGCCGGTGTTCATCGCGGCCCGGAACACGCCGAAGGCGGCGAGGCGCTGCCGGTTGGTCGTCACCGAGTCGAGCAGCGCCGCGGCGGCGGCCGGGCGGTAGACGTGCGACGTGACGCCTATGAGCCCGACGACGGCGACGATGGCGGACAGCGGCCCGAGGTACGGCACGGCGGCCGTCAGCCCCGCGGTGGTGACGCCGGAGAGCACGATGGTCCAGCGGCGGCCGAGGGTGTCGGCGAGGTAGCCGCCGAGCGTGTTGCCGAGCACGTTGCCGAGGCCGGAGACGCCGAGCACGAGGCCCGCGGCGCCGGCGGAGTGACCGCGCCCGGTGAGGTAGAGCACGAGGAACACGGGCAGGAAGTTGCCGACCCGGTTGACCAGGATGCCGAGGCTCACGATCCACACCCGTCCCGGCAGACCGCGCAGGGCGTCGCGGAACCGCTGCTCGGCGGCGTCCGGAAGGCCCCGCGGGGCGGCGGTCACGGGGCGGGCTCGGTGCGTATCCGGACCGCGGCGGCCAGGCGGCGGGCGTGGGCGGCGGCCTCGGCGGCGGTGGCACCGCGGGTGAGGACGTGGCCGGCCTTGTCCTCGTTCCAGGTCAGCGGGGACACCACGGCGCCGGGCCGCACGCCGAGCCGGAGTTCGACGCAGGCGGGGTCGGCGCGCACCTCGTCGGCGCCCGTCACCGCCACGACGCGGCCGGGTTCCGGGGTGAGGAACCGCACGGCCGCCCCGCCCCGCGGCTCTGGCGCCGCGGTCAGCGGCGGCAGGACGCCGAGCCCGGCGGCCAGGGCGTGGCTCTCCATGTCGACGCCGTAGGCGATCTCGGTCAGCTCGTTGATGCGGTCCCCGCCGACGCGGTTGTGGGACTCGACGATCCGCGGGCCGCGGGAGGTGAGCTTGACCTCGGTGTGCCCGGGGCCGTTGCGCAGCCCGACGGCGTCGAGGAAGTCCGCGACCAGCCGCGTGACGTCGCGCAGCGTGCCGGGCGCGACCGCGCTGGGCTGCGCGTGGCCGATCTCCACGAAGCCGGCGCCGCCCGTCTCCTTGTCGGTCACCGCGACCACCACGTGCCGGCCGTCGAAGCTCAGGGTCTCCACGCTGATCTCCGGTCCGTCCAGGTACTCCTCCATGAGGAACTCCTCGAAGGAGCCGGCGTCGGAGAGGTCGCGCGCGGTCCACGCGCCGTCGAGCGCCCGGAAGCGGTCGGCGACGGTGTCCGCCGCGGCCAGGTCCCGTACGTGGAACACGCCCAGGCTGCCGGATTCGCGGACCGGCTTGACGATGACCGGCAGCCCGTGGGCCGCGGTGAACTCCCGGACGTCCGCCGCCGACCGGCCGACCGCCGCGGCCACCGGGCTGACGCCGCGCTCGGCCAGGCGCCGGCGCATCCGCCCCTTGTCGAGCAGCAGTTCCACGGTCTCGACGGACTCGCCGCCCAGCCCGAGCGCCTCGTTGATCCGGGCCGCGGGCAGCAGTCCCAGCTCGAAGAGCGACACCGCCGCCCGTACCGGATACGCCGCGTGCAGCGCCCGCACGAGCGGCAGGAGCCGGCCGGTGTCGGCGTAGTCGAGCAGCAGGGCCTGATCGACGTACGGCCAGTGGCCGCTGCCGTACGCGTCGGGGTACTGGACGTGCACGACGTCCAGGCCGAGCGCCCGGGCCTTGCGCACCTGCGCGAGTCTGCCGCCGACGACGAGCACGCGCGGGCGCGCGGCGGCGGACCGGGAGATGTCCATGATCGTTTCCCTGCTTCCTGGGGTGGGACACCCGACACGCTACGACCGGTTCCGGACAATCCACTTCCGGAATACCCCACGGCCGCATAACCTGCCCGGATGCCGACCGACCTCAGCCCCACCGCGCGGGCCCTGCGCACGACGGAGCTCCTCCGGGCCCGCCCCGGCGTGACCGCGGACGAACTCGCCGCCGAGCTGGGCGTCACCGAGCGGGCGGCGCGCCGGTACGTCGGGATCCTCCGGGAGGCGGGCGTCCCGGTGGAGTCGGCCCGCGGCCCGTACGGCGGTTACCGGCTGGGGCGCGGCGCGCGGCTGCCGCCGGTGGTCTTCACCGAGGCCCAGGCCCTGGCGCTGGTCATGGCGGCGCTGGACGACGCGGACGAGCTGGTGGGCAAGGCGCTGGACAAGGTGATCCGGGTGCTGCCGGAGAGCGTCGGCCGGCAGGCGGCGACGCTGCGGGACCACGCCGCTGCCGCCCCCGACCCGAACTCGGCCCGCCCCGACCCGGCGACGACCGGCGCGCTGGTCGCGGCGTGCGCGGAGCGGACGAGCGTGCGGGTGACGTACCGCAGCGAGTCGGGGCGGGAGTCGGAGGGGCTGGTCGACCCCTGGGCGGTGGTCGTACGCCACGGGCGCTGGTACCTGCTGTGCCGCTCCCACCGCGCGGACGCCATCCGCACGTACCGCGTCGACCGCATCGGCGAGGTCCGCCGGACGACCCGCGCCTTCGCCCCGCCCGACGGCCTCGATGCGGTCGCGGTGCTGGAGGAGAACCTCGGCGCGGGCTGGGAGTACCCGACCCGGGTGGCGTTCGACGCCCCGGTGGCGGAGGTCGCGCGCTGGGTGCGGCCGCCGATGGGCCGCCTGGAGGCGGCGGGCGACGGCTGCGTGCTGGCCGGCAGCACGAGCGCGCCGACGATGTACGCGCGGGACTGGCTGGCCCGGATGCCGTTCGCGTTCCGCGTCGAGGGCGGCCCGGAGCTGCGCGCGGCGGTCGCGGCGCTGGCGGCGCGGCTGACGGCGGCGGTGGAGCCGGAGGCGTAGCGCGAGTCACGTCAGCGCGCCGGCGACGAGGGCGAGCAGCGCGGTCGCCACGGTGAGGGTCGCGCCGAAGGCGGCACCGGCGCGCAGCAGGGCGGCGGGAGCGGAGGCGCCGTCCCAGTGGGCGAGCAGCCCGGTGGCGACGCCGGCCAGGAGGGCGAGCAGGCCGGCGACGAGGAGGGCGAGCGCGAGGATCGTGAGCGTGGTCGGCGATGCGGGCATGTTTCTGTCCCCTTCCGGCGAGACCGTGCGGTCGGGAACGAAAATGGCCGGAGCGGCGTACGCGGGAGTGCGGAGCGTACGAAGATGAACACCGGTGTACGGGCCGCGGGGAGGGACCGGGAGTGCGGGCGGACGGCAGGGACGAGCGGGAGGTGCAGGCGGAACTGGCGCGGCGCTTACGGCTGTTGCGGGCCGAGCGGCGGCTGACGATGGGCGGTCTGGAGCGGCGGGCGGGGCTGGGGCACACGACGGTCAGCCGCGCGCTGAACGGCTCGGCGCTGCCGAGCGAGACCACGCTGGTGGAGCCGGCACGGGCGCTCGGCGCGGACGCGGGCGAACTGCTGGAGTTACGCGACAGAGCGCAGCCGCCCAGGGCGAGGCTGGCTCCCCCGGGCGGCACGGCGGCGTTGTTCGAGGAGCGCTACCGCCGCTACGTCGCCGGACGCCACGGCATGCTCTCGGTGATCGGCCTGGACCTGTCGCGCCCCGACCGGGCCCGCTGGCCCCTGGACGCCGCCTACCTCAGCCTCGAACTCGCCACCCCCTGCACACCGCCGTCACCGACGGCGGCGCCATGGCCGCGGGCCCCGGCCACCGCACCGAGGTCCGGGTGGAGCGCGCCGAGCAGGCGCTGGCGGGGCTGCGGCGGGTACTGGTGCGGGGCCTGGCAGGCTGCGGCAAGACGGCGCTGCTCCAGTGGCTGGCGGTGTCGACGGCAGACGGAGCGCTACCGGGCGGGCTCGGCCAGCTCAGCGGGGGCGTGCCGTTCTGGCTGCCGCTGCGCACGCTCGTACGCCGCGGCGAACTTCCGGCTCCGGAGGAGTACTTGGCCGCGGTCCGCTGCCCGCTGGCGGCGGCGCAGCCGCCCGGCTGCTCCCTCCTCCTCGGTCCGACAGCGGCCCCTCACCTCCGGCTGGACGGCATCGAGCGCTGGCCACACCTCTCCCACCTCAATCTCTGCTGCCCCGTCGAGGGCGTCGCCCGGGCGGCCGAACTTCCTCTACTCGAGAGCCTTTGGCTCCAACTCGAGGCCAGCCTGAGGATGCTGGCGCTCCTGCCGCCGTCTCCACAGGTCCGCCAGCTCCACGTCTACTCGCAGCCCGGCGACATCGATCTGTCCCCGGTGCCCGTGGCACTTCCCGGACTCACGACCCTCATCGTCATGTGCCACCGTAATCACCGGGAAGTCGATCTCACGCCCTTGCGGAACATGGCCGACCTGACCAAGTTTGTGATCCGGAAGGCCACCACCGTCCGGGGCGTCGAGCACTTCTCCGAAGGCACCGTCACCCGCTATCCCCGCCCCCGCAACGTCACTTGGCCTCGCCCAGCGCCAGCGCCCGCAGCAGCAGATACGACGACTGGACGAACCTACTTCTCAGCGTGACACCCGAGTTGGTGAGGGCCACCACGCACACCTCCCGTTCCGGGCTCAGGCCCGCGAACGCCGTGCAGCCGCGGGTCGTGCCGCTGTGGAAGTACAGCGTCGCCCCCGAGAGGGTGCGGACGCTCCACGCCAGGCCCGACTTCTCCTCGTAACCCGCGGGCAGTTCACGGATCCGTACCGCCTCCGCCAGCGGAATCCGCAGCGGCTGGGGCGTGTCCGAGTCCTCCGGGTGGAGGTGCGCGCGGAGGAAGCGGATCAGGTCGTGGGCGCTGGAGCGCACCGCCCCCGCGCCGGGGAGGGCGGGGATGACCCAGGGCGGGCGGCGGCGGCCGTGCCAGTAGCCGACGGCGTACGCGGGGTCCGGGGCGGCCGGGGCCGCGGTGCCGGTGTCGGTGAGGTCCAGCGGGTCGAGGACGCGCTCGCGGAGCATCGATCCGTAGTCCGTCCCCGCCCCGTCGGCCAGCAGCCTGCCGAGCAGGCCGACGCCGAGGTTGGAGTAGCGCATGAGGGTGCCGGGCGGGTGGTGCACGACGGCGCGGCCGAGCGCGGGCAGCAGCATCTCGGGTGTGAACGACCGGTACGGGTTGGCGAACCAGGACGGCAGCCCGTTGAGCACCAGCCCGGGCGGGAGCCGGGGCAGGCCGGAGGTGTGGGTCGCCAGGTGCTCGTAGGTGATGGCCCGGCCGTGGCCGCGCGGGAGGGCGGCGTACGGGAGCCGTTCTGCGATCCGGTCCGTGAAGCTGACCTCCCCGCGCGCCGCGGTGTCGGCGAGCAGCAGCCCGGTGAAGGTCTTGGTCACCGAGCCGACTTCGAAGCGCGTGCGGTCGGTGACCGAGGCGGTGCCCTTGCGGTCGACACCGCCGCGGCACAGCGCGCGGTACGTGCCGCCCGCGAAGACCGCGACGACGACCGCCGCCCGCGGTTCCGCGGCGGCGGCCACCGCTTTGAGGGGCTGGTCACGGAGGTTCACGTCGCCGCCGCCGGCTAGGCGCCCAGGCGCGAGAGCACGAGGGATCCGGCGACCGCGGCGACCGCGGCGGTGTGGTAGTGGTCCTCGAATCTCCGGTCCTCGTCGTCCGTGCCGGTCCTGCCGTCGCGCGGGAGCAGCCCGTCCTCGTGCTGCACGGCGGCCAGCCGCCGCCAGGCGGCCGGTTCGAAGGACGGCTCGGGCATGCAGGCGTCGACGATGAGGAGTTCGGCGACGAGGTCCCACTCCTCGATCTCCAGCCACACGTCCGTCCACACCGGCAGCCAGGTCGCCAGATAGTCGCGCAGGCGGGACGGCAGGGCCTGCGGTTGCGCGCCCCAGTCGGTGAGATGGAAGACGGTGTGGGTCACGTGGTACGCCGTCATCCAGTCCATGGTCCACGGCTCGGGCGTCGCCCCGAGCCAGGTGGCCGCGGTGCGCGCGGGCCCGTCGGTGCGGTCGGCGACCCCGATGATCCGGGCCGCGTTGGCCACCGCCATGCGGCGGTTGGGCACGTGCTCGTACTCGCGGAAGGACGTGAGAGAGGTCAGGTGGGCGAGCAGTTCCTGGAGCGGCTCGTGCCGGTAGCCGGCGCGGTGGAAGTGGACGTACGTCTCCAGCGGGTCGGTCATGGCGGGGAACCGCAACTGCCGCTCGTAGAGCAGGTCGCCGCCGCGGAGCTGGTCCCAGGCGAAGTCGAGCAGTTCCGCGGCCGCGTCGCGCTCGGCGGCGGGGAACGCGTCGTCGCGTACGACCAGGGATCCGGCCAGTGCCAGCTCGGCCAGCGGCTTGTAGACGCTGTCGGGCTCGGCCAGTTCGGCCGTCGCGCCGTCGGCGAACGTGCCCCGTGCACGGTTGCGGTGCAGCCAGCCCAGGGCGCCGGGGCCCAGGCACAGCGCCGCGGTACGTACCGGATCCACCGGTCCGGGGGCGGTCATCGCGGGCCCCCTTCGGCCGCGGCCAGGAGTCTTCCGGCGATGGCGAGGTCGAGCGCCGTACGGGCGTTGGGGGCGCCCCACAGGCGCAGGTGTTCCAGCGCCGTCGGGACGTCGAGGGCCGGCGAAGCGCCGCGGCTCTGGGCCAGGGCGAGCCAGCGTACGAGCCGGGCCGCGGTGGGGTGGTCACGGCGCATCAGGGAGCGGACCGCGCCCTGGCTGAGCGCCCGGACGTGCAGACAGGCCCGCTGCTGGTAGGGCCCGTCCACCTCCGGAAGCGCCAGCGGGGCGAGCCGCGCCATGCGCTGCGACCGCTCCTGCCACGTCAACTCGGTGTCCTCGGCGTCCTCGGCGAACCCGGCGATCTCCACCACCTCGGCGATCGCGGCGCGCTCGGAGTCCTCCTCCGCGTACGGGACCGCCGCCCGGGCCCCGGCCGCGCCGCGGGCGAGCAGCGCGGCGGTGGTGCGGTCGCGCCAGCGCGCCTCGGTGCTGTCACCGGGGCGGGGCGGGAAGACCCGCAGGGCGGAGCCCAGGGTCTCCCGGTCGGGCTGCGGGAGCGGCTGGCGGCAGAAGAGCGCCGGCGCGAACAGGTCGGGTCCCAGGACGCGCACGGCGGCCAGCGCGGTGGCGTCTGCCGGCCGGTCCGCGTGGGACACGGCCGGCAGCGGAACCCGGGTGCCCCGGAGGGCACCCAGGACGCGCCCGGCCAACTGCTCCACCGCTTCGGCGTACCCGGCCCCCAGCGCGGCATTCGACATCGGGCGCTCACCTTCTGCTGTCGGTCACGGACGTGGTTGTTCGAGTTCGGGTCCGCGGACCGTTACGAGGGGCGCGACTCCTTCGGGGCCCTCGGGGACAGGAGCGCGAGGAGCAGCAGGACTCCGGCGCCCTGCGGGGTGTACACGGGCGCGTCGCTGAACGGTGCCTCCGGCTCGTCGACCAGCGCCGTGAGCGCGGCCCGCTCGGCCACGCCGGCCCGGACGGGGAAGAGACCCGGGGTCGTCTGTGCGGACATCTTGCCTCCAAGAGTCGTCCCCTCGCGAATCGCGACGGGAGGGAGTGACTGCGCCGCGCCAGTGACGAGCGCGACGGGTGCGGCCGGTGGTCACCCATCCGGCTCACTGCGCCAACGTCGGTGTCCCCTCCCCGCCCGCCACTTAGATCCCACGAGGATGGAGACCACACGATGGGTGCTCTCGGAAGCACTGAGGTTTAGCAGGCCGAACGGGCCGCCTCAGGCGGCCCGTTCACACCCTGCCTATCAGGACGTAACGCTCGTCGGCGACCGGCCCGCCCCACAACTGCTCGTCGGCGCCGAGGTCTTCGACCCGGACGCCGGCCACCGGCGGGCGCACCGCCCCGGCCAGAGCTTCCGCCCCGACGCCGCCGCTCCACGGCAGCACTCCCGTGCCCGGCCCGTACGGCTCGGCGGCCGGCTCCGCGCCGCCCCAGCACCCCTCGACCAGCACGAGCACCCCGCCGGGGCGGAGCCGTGCCACCCACTCCCGCAGCGCGGCCTCGGGCTCCGGCAGGGTCCACACCAGATGCCGGGAGAGCACGGCGTCGAACCTCTCGTCCCCGGTCGGCGGAACCGAGGCGTCCGCCACGAGCAGCCGGGCCCGCAGCCCTGCCGCCGCCACCTTGGCCCGCGCCTGGCCGACCATCCGCGGCGCCAGGTCCACACCGGTGACCCGGTGCCCGGCGGCGGCCAGCAGACAGGTCAGCGAGCCGGCCCCGCAGCCGACGTCGAGCACGTCGGCCGCCGGGCGCGGCATCCACGCGTCCAGCCGACCGCCCAGGCGGCCCGGGTGGACGCGTCCCGCAGCCCGTGATCGGCTTCGTCGTCGAAAGTGCCTGCCTGACCGTCCCGGTAGGCGCCGATGGCCCCGGAGTGCGTCATACCCGGATCGTCGCACCCGCCACTGACATCACCGCCGGGCTCCGCGCACCGGCGCACGACAGGCTCACCCGACGGCGCACCCGCACCCCGAACCGGCCCCGCCCCCCGCCTCCCGTCCACCCGCGGGCTGGGGACGGGGGGTCTGGCGCGCCCCCCTACGCCGTTACCCCAAGATCGCCGAAGGACGGGGCGTGCTCGCCGGACACTCCTTCCGCGGCCCCGTGACAGGCCAGGCCGCCACCGGAAAACCCCAGGTCAGGAAAGTGATGTACAGGGCGGCGTGCGCCACGGGCAGGGGCGGGAGCGGGACGTCGCCTCGCAGCGGGGTCCGCGGTCTGGAAGAACTTCCCCTTCTGGGCCGTTATAGCCACTCAGGACTACGGTGTCCGAGGCCGTCGAGAAGGAAGCGCAGATCATGGACATGAGACTCGAAGTCGTCGTCATACCCGTCGCCGACATCGACCGGGCCAAGGACTTCTACCTCGCGCTGGGGTGGCGCCTCGACGCCGACGTCACCACGGACGGGCACTTCCGGGTCGTGCAGGTGACCCCGCCGGGTTCGTCCGCTTCCGTCGTCTTCGGCACCTCCGTGACATCCCTGGCGCCGGGCTCGGCGCAGGGCCTGCACCTGGTCGTCGACGACATCGACGCCGCGTACGGAGAGCTCACGCGGCTCGGTGCCGGGCCGAGCGAGGTCGTCCACCACACCGCCGCCGACGCCGGGGCTTCCGGGCCGGATCCGGGGCGCCGCGGCTACGGCTCGTTCCTCTCGTTCAGCGACCCGGACGGCAACGGCTGGGTCGTCATGGAGATCGCCACGGGCCTCCCCGGACACGAGGAGTCCCCGGCCCGCGACGCGGACGAGGAGCGGGGATCCGAGCGCTACCGGCACCTCCCGCCGCGTATCGCGCTGGACGACACGATCGCCACCCAGCCGGCCACGCCGAGGCACGACCCCGACAGCGGGCGCGACCGTGAGCGCGACTTCCTCCTGCACTACGCCGCCGGAGACTGACCCCGACCCGCCGAGCCGCCGCGGCCGCGCCCTCGCGCGCCGACGCTGCGTCCCGCAGGGCGAAAGCCGCACACCCCGTCGCCCGCACCGGGCGGGCGACGGGCGCCGGTACCGCTCAGGCGGGCCAGCCCAGGTGGTCCGCCACCCGGTCCCAGTGGTGGTCGGCATCGCCGAAGGCCAGCGCCCACGCCGCCATCTGGCCGGAGAAGAAGTGCAGGTCGTGCTCGTGCGTGAAGCCGATCGCGCCGTGCACCTGGTGGCCCGTGTCGCAGACCCGCCGGCACGCCTCGCTCACCCACGCCTTGGCCATCGACACCTCCGCCGCGGCGTCCAGCCCCTCCGAGAGCCGCCAGATCGCCTCGTACGCCATGAAGCGCGAACTCAGCACGTCGATGGCCATGTTCGCGCAGTGGTGCTGGACCGCCTGGAAGGAGCCGATAGGCCGGCCGAACTGCTCCCGCTCCGCGGCGTACGCGACCGTCAGGTCGAGGACCCGCTGGGCCGCGCCGACCATCGCGGCGCAGGTGGCGGCGGCGCCGTACGCGTCGATCGCCTGGGCGACCTCGCGGCCGGCGGGCAGGGCACGGTCGCGGGGCACCCTCACCCCGTCGAAGCGGACCCGGCACGGCCGGTCGGCGCCGACGGCGTCGAGCGGCTCGCGGACGACGCCGGGCGCCGAGGCGTCCACCAGCAGCGCGGGCCCCTCGCCGGGCACGACGAGCAGGTCCTCCGCGGCCTGCGCGTACGGCACGAACTCCGCCGTGCCGTCGAGCACGAAGCCGTCGCCCGCCCCGACCGCGGCGATCTCGCCGCCCGTGCCGTCCCAGCGGCCAGGCACGGCGCTCATGACCCGGCCGCGGGCGATCTCCCCGAGCCACCGCGCCTGCTGCGCCTCCGTGCCGAACCGGGCGAGGGGCAGCCCGCAGCACGCCGCCGTGGCCAGGAAAGGGCTCGGCACCAGGGCGTGCCCCATCTCCTCCACGACCAGGCACAGCTCCAGGAACCCGGTGCCGACGCCGCCGTGGGCCTCCGGCAGGGCCAGCCCGGTCCAGCCGAGCCCGACCATCTCCTTCCACAGCGCGGCGGAGTAGCCGGCAGGCTCGCCGGCCACCGCCCGCGCCCCGGCGCTCGCGCTCCGCGACTCCAGCAGCCCGCGGGCGGTGTCCTTGATCAGCTCCTGGTCCTCGGTGAGCGTCAGGTCCATCAGTCCACCGGCGGGATCTTGTCGGACCGCACCCACACGCCGGGCCGTTCCTCCCAGAAGAGCTGCACGAGCACGCCGCCGGTGTGCTTCGGGTGGATGAACGTGTCGCGCCAGGCGGCGCCGTCGGTGCTGCCCTCGTTCTCGCCGAACGTCGGCACGCCGTGGTACGCGCAGGCCGCCGCCGCCCGGTCCCAGTCGGCGACCTCGAACGTCACGTGGTGCGCGGCGGCGCCGTTGCGGTCCCAGAACCGCTCGATGAACGAGTCCTCGCCGCGCGGCATGATGACCTCCCAGCAGATCGTCGATCCGGGGATGTTCAGCACGAGGTCCGCCATGTCCGGGTGCTCGTCCCCGGGCGTCCGCCAGACCTGCACGAAGCCGGCGAGCCGCTCGTACCAGCGGGCCAGCTCGTCGCGGTCGGGGAACGCCTGGCACACGTGGTCGAGGGCGACGATGCCGAGCGAGGGCGCGTCCGGGGGCTCGGCGGTCACCGGTACGGCGGGGCCGTCGCCGCACAGGTCGAGGCCGCCGGGGCCGCGCAGCCGGAACAGCACGCCGGGGCCGCGCTCGGGCGGCGACAGCGACGCCTCCAGCCAGCCGCCGTCCCCGCCGGCCGCCGGCTTGACGCCGAGCGCCTCCAGCTCGGCGCGTACCGCGGCGAGGTCGGGGACCTCCGCGGCGACGTGGTGCAGTCCCGGGCGGCCGCCCTGGCCGTCCAGGAACTCCTGGACCGCGGACCGCTCGCCGGCCGGCGCCAGCACCTCCCAGGTGTGCCCCGGGTTCCCCGGCAGCTCCAGTCGTACGCCGCGGCAGCCCTCTTCGGGGTTCTCCCAGCTCCGCGTAGAGCGGAACCCGAACAGGCCCTCCAGGAGCGCCACCTGCGGCTCCAGCTCCGGTGCGACCTGGCCGATGTGGTCGATCCGGTAAATCCGCACAGATCCTCCTCGCTCGTTTCCACTCCCGGGCCCGGCACCGCTCAGCTCGGGTGCGGCTCGATCCAGTCGTACTCGTTGGTGACCAGTTCCTTCACGAGCCGCAGGTTGTACCGGTTCATCGCCGCGATCCGCTCGGCCAGTTCACCGACCCGCTTGTCGAACTCGTCCGCCGGATACACGTCGTTGACCAGGCCGATCCGCTGCGCCCGCGCGGCGTCGAGCCGGACGCCGGTGAAGAGCAGCTCCTTGGCCATGGCCTTGCCGACCCGGCGCGGCAGCCGCTTGACGCCGCCCCAGCCGGGCGCGGACCCGCCGAACTCCGGCTGGTCGGGGTCGCCGTCCTCGGTCATCTTCGGCCGGTACGGCGGGCGGGCGGAGAGCGTGATCTCGACCAGGCCCATCTTCGCGTCGTCGGAGGCGACGATGAAGTCGGCGGCCAGCGCCAGCTCCAGCCCGCCGCCGACGGCGTAGCCGTGCACGGCCGCGACGACCGGGACGGACAGCCGTTCCATCATCGCGAACGTCTTCTCGCCGAGCCGCCCCTGCTCCACCCGCTCCTGCTTGGTGAGCTGCTCCGACCAGCCGAGGTCCATGCCCGCGCAGAACGCCCGCTCGCCGGCCCCCCGCAGCACCACCACGCAGACGTCCTCGTCGTCGTCCACCTCGGTGAAGAACCGGCGGAGTTCGTGCATCGTCGTCGGGGTGAGCGCGTTGAGCTTCTCGGGCCGGTTCAGGGTCAGCCAGGCGACCCGCTCCTCGATCTTCAGGTCGAGGGTCTCGTACATGGAGAGGACTCCTCCTTGGTCGTTATCGGCTGCGAGGCAGGTTCAGGCCCCGGGTGGCGATGACGTCGCGCTGGATCTCCGACGCGCCGCCGAGGAAGGTGGACGCGACGGAGTCGCGCGACATGTGGGTGAAGACGCCGCCGAGCGGGGCGTCGCGGCGCTGCCAGAGCTGGGCGGACCGGCCGAAGGCCGCGGCGCCGGTACGGGCCAGGCGCTGGTGCAGCTCCGCGCCGAAGAGCTGGTTGACCGACGCCTCGTAGCCGGGCACCCCGCCGGCCGCCTGCTTGGACACCGTGTAGCGGGCGAGGTTGTACTGCACCCGGATCTCGGTGTGGCGGCGGGCGATCTCCCGGCGCAGCGCGGCCCCGGTGTCGGCCCTGAGGTACGCGCGGCCCTCGTCGGAGCCGACGTAGCCGACGAGCTCCGACAGCGCCTGCTCGTACTTGATCGTGGCGCCGATGCCGGCCCGTTCGAAGCTCAGCGCGGTCATCGCGACGTACCAGCCGCGGTTCTCCTCGCCGACCCGGTCGGCCGCCGGCACCCGGACGTCCTCGAAGAAGATCTCGCAGAACGGCGCCGCCCCGCGGATGTCGGTGATCGGGCGGATGGTCACCCCGGGAGCGGTCGCGTCGATCAGCAGGAACGTGATGCCGCGGTGCGGCTTCGCCGCCTCCGGATCGGTGCGTACGAGCACGAACAGCCAGTCCGCGTACTGCCCGAGCGAGGTCCACACCTTCTGCCCGTTCACCGTGTACGTGCCGGTGGCCTCGTCGCCCTCGCGGACCGCCCGGGTGCGCAGCGAGGCGAGGTCGGAGCCGGAGCCCGGCTCCGAGAAGCCCTGCGCCCAGGTAACCTCGCCGCGGGCGATCGGCGGCAGGTGTGCGGCGCGCTGCGCGGCGGTGCCGTGCTCCAGGAGCGTCGGGCCGAGCAGGAAGGCGCCGATCCCGTTCACGGTCGGGACGCGGGCGCGCATCATCTCCTCCTGGAGGACGAACTCCTCCAGCGCCGGCAGTCCCGCGCCGCCGTACTCGGCCGGCCAGTGCGGCGCTATCCACCCGCGCTCGGCGAGGGCCGCCGCCCACGCGCGGGCCCCCTCGCGCCGCGCCGGGTCGTCGGAGAGCCGGTCGACCGGCCAGTTGTAGCCCCAGACGTCCTCGGGTTCGAGGCTCTGCTCGGCCTCGGGGTCCGGCACATAGGCAGGCGGGAAGCGGTCACGCACGAAGGCGCGCACCTCCTCCCGGAAGGCCGCCTGCTCCGGGGTGTCCGCCCAGTTCACGGCGTCTCCTCCCGGTCCCAGGTGCCGGGGGTGAGGCCGTGGTCGCCCTCGGCCCGCAGCCGGTACTTGGCGACCTTGTCGGTGGGCGTGCGCGGCAGGGCGTCGATGAACTCGATGTAGCGCGGGACCATCGAGCGCGGCAGCCGCTCCGCGCAGAACGCCACCAGTTCCGCGGGCTCCAGCGCCGCTCCCGGCTGGAGCACGACCGCCAGCTTGACGTCCTCGTCGCCCAGCTCGGAGGGCACGCCGATGGCGGCCGACTCCAGGATCGACGGGTGCAGGTTGACCTCGCACTCCAGGTCGAAGGCCGAGATGTTCTCGCCGCGGCGCCGGATGGCGTCCTTCATCCGGTCGAGGAAGTAGAAGTAGCCGTCGGCGTCGCGCCACACGCGGTCCCCGGTGTGGAACCACATGTTGCGGAAGCAGTCGGCGGTGGCCTCGGGGGCGCCGTAGTACCCCGTGGTGATGACGAACGGCTGCCTGGGCCGTACGACCAGTTCGCCGGGCTCGTCCGCCCCGACTTCGCGGTCCCACTCGTCGACCACCGCCACCTCGAACCGCTCCTCGTGGGCCTGCCCGCACGAGCCGAGCCGCCACTCGCCGTACGGGCTGGCGGTGGCGATCCCGACCTCCGTGCTGGTGTACGTCTCCACCGAGCGGACGCCGAAACGTTCCCACAGCGGCTCGTCGAGGCTCGACTTGCCCATGTAGAAGGTCTCCAGCGGGTGTTCCTTGTCGCGCTCGGTGCGCGGCTGGTTGAGCAGGATCGGGATCATCGAGAAGACGCTCATGGCGACCTGCGCGTCGAACAGGCGCACGTCATCCCAGAAGCGCGAGGCGCTGAAGCGCTCGACGATGGCGATGGCCCCGCCGGCGAGGAGCGCCGACATCACGCCGTCCCAGAGTCCGGCGGCGTGGAACAGGGGCAGCGGGCAGTACGTCGTCTTGCCCCAGCGGTCGAGGAAGTCGAGCGAGTCCAGCGCGCAGGTCAGCGCCAGAGCGTGCGGGATCATCGCGCCCTTGGAGGGACCCGTGGTGCCCGAGGTGTACATGATCGCCTGGAGGTCGCCGAAGCCGACGTCGACGCGCGGTGCCTCCACGCCGTTGGACAGCAGGCTGGACAGCGTCGCGGCGGGCTTGCCGAGCGCGCCGAGCCGGACGTCGGACGCGCCTTCCGTCCGTACGATGAGGCGGCCCAGGTCGGGCAGGTGCCGGGCCACCTCCGGGAGTCTGTCGGCGTACGGCGCGTCGATGATCAGCGCCGAGGCGTCGGAGGAGTGCAGGACGTGCCGGAGCAGTTCGCCGCGGTAGCCGACGTTGATCGGCACGGCGACGGCGCCCAGCCGGGCCAGCGCGAAGATCACGTGGATGAAGTCGGCGCAGTTGGGGAGCATCACGCCGACGTGGTCGCCCCGGTCGATGCCCGCGGTGGCCAGTCCCTGGGCCACGCGGTCGGCCATCGAGTCGACCTCGCCGTAAGTGACCTCGCCCTCGCGGAATTTGAGGAAGGTCTCTGTCCGATGGGTTTCGGCCCGCTCTCGGAGTACGTCACCGAGGACGAGGCTCGCCAGCGCTTCGTTCCGCATTCGAACCTCTTGCTTCGCTTTTGGGCGGCACTGATTCGCTTGCGACGGTGGAACCGATATTGACTATCAAGGTCGTTGATATCGGACCACGAAAGAATGCGCCTCGCAAGGGTGCTTGGCGCCGCCCCGCGGGCGCCCGGACCGGCCCGGCAGCCAACTCAGCCTGTACGGCGGCGTGTTGGGGCAAGACGCGGATGCGTCGGCTCCTTGCGGCAGACAGCGGCGCCCGGCGCGGAGTACGCGCCGGGCGCCGCTGTCTGCGGACTTCGTGCCGGAAAGGGCCTAGTCCTCCGTGGTGGGTTCCTCCGCGTTGCGCCAGATCGTCAGGTCGAAGGTGACGTACGACGCGTCACCCGACTCCCGCTTCCCGCGGTACGTCGCCACCGCGATATGGCCCGCGTCGCTGAGCACGCAGAACTGCGAGCCGTCGCCGACCTGGTCGAGAGTGATCTTCTCGGTGAAGCGGGTCTCCGCACGGCAGGTCTCCAGGGAGCCCTGCTCCGAGTTGTTCAGCAGGATGAACTTCCCGTTGTCGGTGCCGATCCAGGAGTCCGAGAAGAGGGTGTCGACGTAGTAGTACAAGTCCTTGCCGCTGTAGGCCACGTCGCCTTCCTCCGGCCGCGGAGGGTTGTCGGCGAGGTTGAGGGCGTAGTTCTGCGTCACGTCGACGCCCTCGTACGTGACCGGCTCCGGGTCGACCGGCTTCTTCTCCGCGTCCGAGGCCGCCCCCTCACCCGAACTGTGCGAGCCGCCGCCGGTGCTGCTGCTCGCGGGCGCCTTGCTCTCGTTGTCCTTGTCGGAGCCGTCCGGCAGCAGCGAGCCGATGATCCCGAGGACCACGAGCGCCCCCACCACGGAGGCGGCGACGATCAGCCCGGTCCGCTTCTTCTTGGGTGGCGGCGGGGCCGCGTAGGGCGGACGGGCACCCGGCGGCGGGGTGCGGTAGCCGGGAGGGGGCGTGCGGTATCCGGGCGGGGGCTGCATCGGGTGCCCGGGCGGCGGCGGCGCTCCGGGGACCCCCGGCGCGCTCTGCGTCGGCGCGGCGGCGGTCGGGGAGAACGCGGCCTGCGGGTGCGGCGTCATCTGGCCCGGTGCCGGTGCCGGATGCTGCGGTGCGAACTCGGTCGGCGGGTGCTGCGGCGCGGCCTGCGCCGGGGTCGGCGCGGCGGTCGGCTGGGGCGGCGGGGTCTTCGCCGGTTCCGGCAGCCGCAGCCGCTCGGTGATCGAGCCCACGACCGCCTGGGGCAGCCAGTCCTCGCCCTGCCGCAGCGGTTCCGGCGAGATCTCGTGGCACTGCTCGATGATCTCCGTCAGGCTGGGCCTGCCGTCCGGGTCGCGCGTCAGACAGCGCGTCACCAGGGGCAGCAACTCCGCGGGCACCCGGCTGAGATCGGGGTCCTCGTGCACGATCCGGTAGAGCACCGCGTGCGAGGGCCCTTCGCCGTACGCCGGTGAGCCGATCGCCGCGTAGGCCGCGATCTGGCCGAGGGCGAAGATGTCCGTCGCCTTGCTGACCGTCCCCGCCGCCGCCTGCTCCGGCGCCATGAACGACGGGGTGCCCACGCTCACCCCGGTGCCGGTCAGCGCGGTGGTCTCGGCGGCTCGCGCGATGCCGAAGTCGATCACGCGCGGACCGTCGGAGGCGAGCAGCACGTTGGCGGGCTTGAGGTCGCGGTGGACGATGCCCGCACCGTGGATGACGTGCAACGCCTCGGCGACGCCGACGGACAGCAGCAGCACACTGCGCAGCGGCAGCGCGCCGTGCTGCGCCACGGCGTGCGCGAGGGAGGGACCCGGTACGTACGCCGTGGCCAGCCAGGGCTGGGCGCCCTCGGTGTCGGAGTCGATGACCGGCGCGGTGTACAGGCCCTGCACCCGCTGGGCGGACTGGACCTCCCGCTGGAAGCGCCGCCGGAACTCGGGGTCCTCACTGAACTCGGGCCGGATCACCTTGATCGCGATGGGTCGGCCGCCGGGTGTGTAGGAGAGGTACACCTTGCCCATCCCGCCCGTGCCGAGCACGGCGGCGAGCCGGTAACCACCGACGACGGCCGGGTCGCTCTGCTCGAGCGGCCGGAAAAGGTTCGCCGAAGGTCCACTGGTCATGGTGATCATCCCCTGTTCACGGCAGTCGAGATCCTGCCGACACCCCGAAGTCACGGGGAGCGTACCGACTTTCCTTCGGCGTCCTCACCACGTAGGGCAACAACCCTGCAACAACAGGTTCCTTCCCGACCCGCGAAGTCCCCCAAGGAGGACTTCGCGGCGCTCCCGCTCCCGGCCCGGCCCCCGCCGGGCATGAGTACGCGTACTCATGCCCGTATCCCGCGCGCGGCGGACCATGGCTCCATGAGACAGCTCTCCGCCGTCGCGGCCGTGGGTCTCGTGCTGGCCTGCCCGGTCTGGGTGTGGTGGGTCATCGGTCCGCTGGACGCGGACTTCGACGACCTGGACTACTACATCCGGCCGCCGGACCTGCCCCCGGGTCTGGAGCCCGCACTCGGCATCACCGGGATAGCCGTCGCCGTCGTCTGCGGTCTGGTGCTCCTGGTCGCCACCTGCCTGGAGTGGTTCGACTGGCGGTGGTGGCAGGTGATCGGGCCGCTGGTCCTCGCCGGGATCGGCACCGGGTACGGCTGGCGGATCCTCACCGCCGGCGGCATCGGCGCCAACATCGGCGCCGGGTTCGTGATGTTCTTCGGGGTGCCGGCGCTGGTCGCGACGCTCGTCTGGGCGCTGGTGCGGAGCGTTCTGCTCGTACGGCAGGAGCACCGGCACCGGAGCTGACCCGGCGACGGCCGCGGCAAGTCCGGTCCAGGACACGGACGGGTTCGGCGACATCACCCGCCGCCGCCTCATGACCCCGGCCTTCCCGCTCCTGCTCCCCTGGCCCGCGACCATGGCGCGCCGGCCCGCGAGCAGAAGCGCGGCGATGACAGCCGCCGTGGCCCTGGCCTCGGGCGCGTACGGCGCCGCGGTCCTGCTGGGCGACGAACCGCCGTGAGCGGGTGTCACGGCCGGTTTCGGTGGCTGCCCGGCCGGCGTCGTGCCCGGCATGGCCGACGCGATGCCGCGGGCACGGACCCGGCGCCGGGGCCGCCGGCTCAGACGGCGGTGCCCGTGACGTCGTCCTCGGCCCGGCGCATGGCGGCGCGCAGCACCGATGCGCCCGTGGGCGTGAGGGTGTGCAGCACGGCCGGGCCGTGCCGAACGGTGGTGATGAGGCCGGCGTCGCGCAGCGCGGTGGCGTGCCTGCTGGCGGCGGAGGCCGAAACGCCAGCAGCGCGGGCGATCTCGCCGGTCGTGGCACCCGCGGACGCGGCGCGCAGGGCGACCGCCCGGGCGCGCCCGAACAGGTTGGTGAGGGACTGCTCGGGGGCGCCGTCGGTCACGGAGCGGGCTTCGGGCTCGTGGAGCAGGGAGTACCAGACCACGGGCGGCAGTCCCGGGTCGGCGAAGGCGACCGGCTCGCCCCAGTTGAAGTACGAAGGGACGAGGGTGAGTCCGCGGCCGTTCAGATAGAGGTCCCGGTCCTCGGCCTGCCTGGGGTAGGCGACCTCCAGGACGGGCGGGGACCAGCGCAGCATGGGTCTGAGTCCCGCGAGCATGCCCTCCACTCCGCCGTCGAGGAGCCCGCGGCAGCGTGCCGCCCGCTCGGCCTCGATCCGCGCCTGCACCTGCTCCGCGTGGGGAGCGACGACGCCGTCGAAGTACGCGCGCAGGATGCCCGCGAACTCCTTGCGCTCCTCCCGTCCGGCCAGTTGCCCGGCCCACGCGGGTGCTCCGACGGTACGGTCGAGGATGGTCATCTCCTCGACGACCCGTCGCGGAGGCGTGTCCAGGATCGACTCCAGTCCGGCGTCCAGGCCGTTCACCGCATCCGCCGGAGTGAGGAAGTCCGGGAAGTACGCGGCCCTTGGGTACAGGGGCAGCAGGACACTCCGCAGCACCCGCTCCAGCCCCGCCTCCCGCAGCCGTTGCCGTGCCGAGCGGTACCAGCCGGCGTAGGCCCACCGGCCCCCGCGGGACTGCAGCCGGTGCAGACTCGCGGCGATCTCGAACATGGGGTCCGGAGCGGGGGCGAGCCGGGTCCTCGCCAGGTCCACATCGGTGAAGTGAATGCGGAGCACGTCGTTCCCCCAGCCTGAGTTCGGATCCTGCCCGACAGCGCGCCTCGTCCGCCCGGCGCGGGATCTGGCCGGACGAGCGTAGGAAGCTGTGATCAGGAAACGATAAACGGCTGTTCAACGAGCGTGAACCGCATGCTTGCCGGCGCCTGCGCGTGGCAGACGCCGGGTTCGGGCAGGGGCCGGGGTGCACCGGCGGATGGAGGTGACGGCGTGTCGGGCGCGACGGGGCCGCCGGTCACGTACGCCGTCAGGGGCGGTTAGCGGTTGAACGCGTGCAGACAGCGCCAGGGGTCGGGACCGATGATGCCGTCGACGGCTGCGCCGCACCGGCTCTGCGCGTCCTTCGTGGCCGTCTCGGTGATGCGGCCGAAGATCCCGTCGATCTCCACGTTGACGTAGCCCGCCCCATTCCTGAGCAGGCACTGCGCGTGCCTGACCGCGGTGGAACCGCGCCGGATCTCCGGGCGGCTCCGGGCCTCGGGGTCGGGGTGTCCTCCGAACGCAGGAGGCCGCAGATCGAATAGAACCCGGTAGTGCGCCCCACACCGTTCACATAGCCGGCGGCGTTCCCCTCTGCTCGCCGGAACCCCCGGCCCTCGTAGATCTCCCCGTGCGGGCACACCAGGAAGTTGTAGTGAATGTCACCGACATCGAGATGACCGGACGCCCACACCTTCGCTATTCCCCTCTGGCAGTCGCGCTCCGCGGCGGGCTTGAAGGTCCCCTCCCCGCGGTGGTGGATGAAGACGCCTCCGTCCACGGCTCCCACGCCCTGTCATTCGGCGGGGGATTCTCGGCGCGCACCACCACCATGTCGACGGGGAGGCCGAGCGCCGCCGCGAGCGCCTTGATACGTGGGTCTTCGACGACATACGGCGCCCAGTGGGTTCTGGGGCGAATGTAGACGGACATGCTGGCTTTCCATCCAGAAGACGCGGCGGGGCCCGCTCCGCTGCGCCGGAGCGACCGCGGCCCGCCAGGGGGCCGACCGATACTTCATGACTCCTCGGGCGGCCTTGCCGGGTCGGCCGGCGACTTGTGTCCCCGTAGCCGCCGAGCCGGACATCGGCGCCCTCGCCGGTGTCGCCGGCAGCGGCGAGCCGGACCATGCGTGAGCCGATCACCACCGAGGTGCCGGGTTCGGGTTC
This sequence comes from Streptomyces sp. CNZ287, assembly GCF_007827615.1. Lineage (NCBI taxonomy): Bacteria > Bacillati > Actinomycetota > Actinomycetes > Kitasatosporales > Streptomycetaceae > Streptomyces > Streptomyces sp. CNZ287. Next base: position 177,998 of record NZ_VISV01000018.1, read on the forward strand.
CGGTACTCCTGCGCCCGGGATTCGACTCTCCTGCGTCCGGGTGCGTTCCGGGTCGTTCAGGACCTCTCGGGTGATTGCGTTGCCGGAGAGCCTCGCATACCGGCGCCGGCCCGGACAGGCACGTGCGGCACAGCTCAAAAGCCCAGGTCGCAGGAACCTTGCGGCGGCACGACGAGTTCCCCGCCTGCATGGTCGTCTTGACATGTCCCCGAAATGAGGCCGTAGTTGATGACGACATCAGAGGTGAGGGGAGTGCCATGCGTTACGCACGACAAGGCGTGCACCGTGCGTTGTTGGCGGTGGCGGCGATCGGGCTCGTCGCGACATCGGCCGTACCTGCCGAGGCCAAGTCCGAGCCGAAGGTCCTGATCTACACCGGGACGACCGGGTACCGCCACGCCGGCTCGATCGACGGCGGCATCGGCCCGATCCAGAAAGCGCTGGATCGGGCCGGGATCTCATCGGTACGAGAGGACTGCGACGGCCTCGGCGGGGCCGTCGGCAACTGCGACCACCCGGACGCGAACCCCCGCGTCTTCACCCCGGAGAACCTGGCCCAGTACGACGCGATCTTCCTCTTCAACTCCTCGTCGCAGTGGCTCGGCGGGGGCCGCCCGGGCCCGCTGTGGGACGAGGAGCAGCGCGCCGCGATCAGGGGGTTCGTCAACGCCGGCGGCGGCATCGCCGCCAACCACAACGCGGTCGACATGGGCGCCGGCGTCACCACCTGGGACTGGTGGGACGGCGCGGCCGGCAGCGCGGTCGGCACGCTCATGACCGGCCACGCCGCCAGCGACCTGAACAACGTCGCCACGGTGCGTGTCGAGGACCGCCGCCACCCGTCGACGCGCAACCTCCCGAAGGAGTTCGGCTTCGGAGACGAGCACTACAACTTCGCCCGCAGCGTACGCGGCGACGCGCACGTGCTGGCAACGCTCGACGAGGAGACATACGAGCCGGGCCCCAACGCGATGGGTGAGGACCACCCGATCTCCTGGTGCAAGCAGTACGACGGCGGCCGCATCTGGGTCACCGGCATGGGCCACTTCGCCGAGTCCTACTCGGAGAACGGCGGGAACAACAACCTCGTCAAGCACCTCACCGGAGGCATCGGCTGGGCCGCCGGCATAGGCGGTGGAAGCAAGTGCACGCCGTGACCGCCTGATCGGAACGAGCGGCACCCGACAGCGGACCCACTCCCCCCGGGCGTCCCCCACGGCCAGGCCGGTCGTCACGATCCTCCGACGACCGGCCGGCGACGCTCACGCCAGGGTTGCGCGCCGTCGACGCGCGCATCACCGAACTCCGTTCGCGACCGGGCAGGGCATCAGGGCGCCGAACGGGGCAACACTCGGTAAAACCTGAAAACCGCCTTTCAGGGACATGTGGTCCGTACTCTGGCGGTTGGTAACAGTCGCTCGGTTCCTTGTTTTCGCCTCCCGACGCCGGGGAGCGGTCTCTCGTGCATTCGGCGAGACCGCAGGCGGGCGAACTCGGGGTGTCCCTGTTCTCCGGGGTTTCTTCTGATTTCCCAGCCCACCGCGCGGATGCAGCGCGCGCTCCTGCGTGCCGGCCATCTGGCCACCTTCGAACAGATGCCCCTGCTGGTCGCCCAGCACGCCAGGACCGCGGGACTGCACCGGGCGAGGATCTTCGTGGCCGACCTCCAGGGGGAAGTGCTGCGGGAGGTGACCGGGCGCGGTTCCGACGCCGGGCGGGGCGGCCAGGAGTTCCGGATCCTCACCACCGTGCCCGGGACCGCCTATACCGAGACCCGGCTGATCACGGTCCGGACCGAGGAGCACGGCCGGTTCCGGCAGTGGATCCCCCTGCTGAACGGCGCCGAACGCCTGGGGGTGCTGAGCGTCGACACCGACCACAGCAACGACGCGGACCTGGAGGCGGTCCAGGACCTGACCTCCCTGGTGTCCCTGCTGCTGGCGAGCAAGCGAACCAACAGCGACGCCTACGCCCGGCTGATCCGGACCACGAGCATGACGGTTTCCGCGGAGATGCAGTGGCCCCTCATGCCGCCCCGGAGCTTCTCCAACGACCGGGTCACGCTCGCCGCGGCCATGGAACCCGCCTACACCACCGCCGGAGACGCCTTCGACTACGGCATCGCCGGCGAGACCACCTACCTGGCGATCCTGGACGCCATGGGCCACGACACCGCCGCCGGGCTCACCGCCAACCTGGCCATGGCCACCTTCCGCAACCAGCGCCGTCAGGGCGTCAGCCTGCCCGATACGTGCGCGGCCATCGAGGACGTGCTCATCGCCCACTACACCCACACCCGCTACGCGACCGGAATCCTGGCCGAACTCGACATGGTCACCGGGGTACTGACCTGGGTCAACTGCGGTCACCACTCCCCGGTTCTGGTCCGGGGCGGACGCTGGACGTCGGAACTGTCGTGTCCGCCGTCGCACCCCCTGGGCACCGACCTCGGCCTCCCGGTCCACGCGTGCGAGGTGCAACTGGAGCCGGGAGACCGGGTTTTGCTGTACACCGACGGCATCACCGAGGCACGGGACGCCGACGGCCGGGAGTTCGGGCGCGAACGCTTCGTCGATTTCGTCATCCGCCACCAGAGCGACGCCCTGCCCGTACCCGAGACGCTGCGCCGCCTCATCCACGCCGTCCTCGACTACCACGACGGGAAGCTCGACGATGACGCGACCGTCCTGCTCTGCCAGTGGCACGGCAACATCGACCGGCTGCCCGCCGCCACCTACCCACCCACCTGAAGGGCCGGGGCGGCGGTTCCCGCGACCGCGACTCCCCTGCGGCCGCCCCACGGGCTCTCAGCCGCCTGCCGGCTCCGTTCGTACGGGCTCTCTCACGTGGACGTCGTCGCTGTCGTGGTCGACGTCGACGGCATGGCCGGCCTGGGTGAGGGTCGCCAGCAGCGCGTAACGCAGGGCCGCCCGGATGCCGTCGTGCTCGTTGTGGCCACGTCCGGCGGGATCGAGGGCGGCGCCAGGCTCCCACCGCACCACCACGGCGTCGACGCTGCGCCGCACGTGCAGGCCCGCCGTCCCTTCTCCGCCGCCGGCGGTGACGTCGAAGCCGGCGGCGGTGAGGAGGCGGCAGACCTCGTCAAGAAGCAGATGCGGTGCGTCTGCTGCCTTCACCATCTCGCTGCCTCCACACCCGCTCGATCGCCTTGCGCATCGGAACCCGCAGGTCATCGCACATCGGTGTGCCCCCGGTGGAGGAAACCACCCACGAGGCCACGTCGCGCAGAGGGACGTTCGCGTGCTGGGAGGTCTGACGGAGCACCTGCCAGGCGTCGTCGGCATCGCCATCGAGGACGGCCATCAGAACCCCGCGGGCCTGATCGACCACCGGCCTGGTCCGGATGGCCTGTTTGAGCTGGGCGTTCTCCTCGCTCAACTCGGCCAGCCGGTGGCGGACCCACGGCGGCAGCTCGCCGAGGGCCGTGCCGGGCTCTCCCGCCGGCTGCGGTGATGGCTGAGCGGTGGTGTCGTTGTCGGCCACAGGCCGTGTGTGGGGCTTCCCGGGGTCCCTGTGCGGAGAGGGCATGACGGTCTCCTGCTCGCCTCACTCGATGACGCACGACGATTCGCGACATGAATTTCGTGTCTTACGGTACGCGAACGAAACATCGTACGATACCGGCAATGGCTACCGCACCCGAATCCCACACCGGCTGGACCTTCCTCACCAACCACGCCCGCATCCTGGCCGTGATCGCCGACAACCCCTCGGTGCGGATCCGTGACATAGCGGCACATTGCCGGCTCACCGAGCGCGCCTGCCAGCGGATCATCGCCGACCTGGAGCAGGCCGGCTATCTCTCCCGCACCCGGCACGGCCGCACCAACACCTACCGCATCCAGGAGGACGTTCCTCTGCGCCACCCGGCCGAGTCCGGCCTGACCGTGGCCACCCTCCTGGCCCTCCTGGCGCGGCACGAAGCGCCCGGGATCCGGCCGGACCCCGCGCCCCCGGCCCTCCCCCACCCACCACCGGACGATCCCGGTGGGCAGACGTAGGCGTCGATCACGAACAGACGACGACGGGACCGGACGCGGGGCAGGCAGAGGGCACACGCCTGACGGGCACCTGACACGACCCGCGCATGCCCGTCGCAGCCCGTCGCGATCCGGTCGTACGGGACCTCTCGCCAGCCCGTTCACCGACGCGCTCGTGCCGCACCCGGGCGGAGGAGTAACACGCCCGCACCACCCGGGCCCCGGCGGATGATGAAGGCCCGGACGCACGTGCCGCGAAGGAGCGGCGGGAGCACCGGCCGAGGCGGAACGAGCGAGGCGACGCAAGGGGCTGTCGTGGGCAAGAGGGACGAGCTGCGGACCTGCCGCGAGAAGCGGCACTTCGACAGGACGAGCGAGCCGGGCGGCGAACCCGCCGCGCGCGGCGAAGCCGCGCCGGGTGACGCGGACGGGCCGGCGTTCGTGGTGCAGATCCACGACGCGAGCACCGTGCACTTCGACTTCCGCCTGGAGGTCGGCGGCGTCCTGAAGTCCTGGGCGGTCCCCAAGGGGCCCTCCACCGATCCCCACGACAAGAGGCTCGCCATCCCCACCGAGGACCATCCCCTGGCCTACCTGGGGTTCGAGGGCGTGATCCCCGAGGGGGAGTACGGCGGCGGCACCGTCATCGTCTGGGACACCGGCACCTATCGCCCGCTCAGCCACGGCAGGCGCGGGCAGCCGGTGCCGTTCGGGCAGGCCATCGACGACGGCCACGCCGCCTTCGAGCTGCACGGCCGGAAGCTGTGCGGCCGGTACGCGCTCACCCGCTTCCGCGGCGGCGCCCCGGGCGGCGGCTCCGGTGAGAAGCCGATGTGGCTGCTCGTACGGACCGGATCCGGGCGCGGCACCGGCGGCACGCCGGACCCGCGGCGGGCCCGCTCCGCCCGCAGCGGCCTCACGCTGCGCCAGGTCGCCGAGTCGCCCGACGCGCCCCGGTGGCACCAGGACGGCGGCCGGCGCGGGTGAGCGCCGTCGCGGCCGGCACAAGGCACCCACGAGGACGGGCAGGGGCGCGGGCCCTGTGTGCGGCGCAGCCCTCCAAAGGACCGCTCAGGTCCCGGGCATGCGGCGTGTGGTGTGGCCGTAGGCCGGGCGATTCGCGTTTACGGCGCCGGACCTCGGGCAGGTGGACTCAAGTGCTTCGGACCAGAGGCACGCCGCGGGAGCGGACGGCTTGTCAGCCGTCGGTGCTCCGGCCGCGTACGGTCCGGACTGTCGTTCGCGGCCCGCCCACCGCTACTCCGGTATCAGGCCGCAGCCTTCCTCCCGCGAGAACCGAACGTTCGCAACTCGCCCGAGGGAGGCCCCCGTGGCGCATGTCCGGGCAAGGAGCGGGAAACACCCGCACGACGACGCACCCGACACCTCCGCACAGTTCCGCCGGCTCTCCGGCATGCCGGAAGGGCCGGAGAAGAAGGCGCTGCGACAGGACGTCGTACG
>NZ_VISV01000019.1:0-171974 GCF_007827615.1 Streptomyces sp. CNZ287
CGTACGACGTCCTGTCGCAGCGCCTTCTTCTCCGGCCCTTCCGGCATGCCGGAGAGCCGGCGGAACTGTGCGGAGGTGTCGGGTGCGTCGTCGTGGGGGTGTTTGCTGGTTTTTGCCCGGATGTACGCCACGGGTGGCCTCCCTCGGGCGGGTGGGTCAGCGTTCAGTTCTCGCGGGAGGACGGCGGCGCCGCACCGCGTCAGCGGTGAGGAAGCCGGAAACGGCAACGCTCCGGACCGCCGACCGTCCGGAGCGCCCACGATGAGAAGCCGAGGACTCCCGCGGCGTGCCTCTGGTCCGAAGCACGTAAGTCCGCCTGCCCGGCACCAGGCGACGCAAACGAGGGTGCGGCGGACGACTTCTTCAGATTACGCCGCCGCGGCCCATCGCACGACCGGACGCCGCCCGCCCCGCCCCGGCGCCCTCCCGCGCCACTGCTGGGGGATCTCATCGGGATGGACCCGTACGAACCGTGGAAGTCTGGACCTCACGGCGTTTCGAGCCGCAATACGGGGGCTGCCCCGGGCGGTGCCCGAGGTCCGACAGGAACGAGGAACCGCGATGCCGTCCACGAACGACAACGGCCCCGGCGCGGCAGCGCGTACCCCCGCTCACTCCGGGACACCCGCGCACGACGAGCCGACGACACCCCGCGAGCCCCTCCCGCCCGCTCCCGACCAGGCCGGTCCCGGGATGTACTCGCCCACCGGCGACCCCGTCGCCGCGGATCCCGCGGTGCGGGCGCAGACGGGCGCCTACCTCACGACGGCCCAGGGTCTGCGGCTGCCGGACAGCGACCACTCGCTCAAGGCCGGCCCGCGCGGGCCCGTGCTGCTCCAGGACCACCATCTGCGTGAGAAGATCACGCACTTCGACCACGAGCGCATCCCCGAGCGCGTCGTCCACGCGCGGGGCGCCGCCGCGCACGGGATCTTCCGCGGTTACGGCACCGCCACGCCGGTGTGCAAGGCGGCGTTCCTCGCCGAGGGTGCCGAGACGCCCGTCTTCGTGCGCTTCTCCACCGTCCTCGGCTCCCGCGGCTCTGCCGACACCGTGCGCGACACGCGCGGCTTCGCGACGAAGTTCTAGACCGCCGAAGGAACGTTCGACCTCGTCGGCAACAACATCCCCGCCTTCTTCATCCAGGACGCCGTCAAGTTCCCGGACGTCATCCACGCGGGCAAGCCCCACCCCGACCGGGAGATCCCGCAGGCGCAGAGCGCGCACGACACCTTCTGGGACTTCGTCACCCTGCACACGGAGGCCACTCACCACACCATCTGGAACATGTCCGACCGCGGGATCCCGCGGTCGTACCGGATGATGGAGGGCTTCGGCATCCACACCTTCCGGCTGGTCGCCGCCGACGGCGGCACCACACTGGTGAAGTGGCACTGGAAGCCGAAGGCCGGCGTGCACTCCCTGCTGTGGGAGGAGGCACGCGTGAGGAGGCGCCCGCGCTCCCGGCGGGAGCGCGGACGCCGGCTGCGCGCCGGCTCAGGGTTCGAGCACGACCTTCACCGCACCGTCCGCCTTCTTCTGGAACATCTCGTACGCGTCGGGCGTACGCTCCAGCGGCAGATGGTGGGTGGCGAAGGAGTCGACGCCCAGGACGTCCTCGCCCTCCAGCAGCGGCAGGATGTCCGGCACCCAGCGGCGGACGTTGGCCTGGCCGAAGCGGAGCTGGAGCTGCTTGTCGAAGACGGTCAGCAGCGGCAGCGGGTCGGCCGCGCCGCCGTAGACGCCGATCACCGAGACCGTGCCGCCGCGGCGCACCATGTCGAAGGCCGTGTACAGGGCGGCCATCCGGTCCACGCCCACCTTGCCGGCCACCTGTTCCGCGAGCTTGCCGGGCAGCAGCCCGCCGATGGTCTGCATCAGCTTGCCGGCGGGGCTGCCGTGTGCCTCCGCGCCGACCGCGTCGATGACGGCGTCGGGGCCGCGCCCCCGGGTCCGGTCGCGGACGGCGGCGGCCACGTCCTTCTCGTCGCGCAGGTCGATCGCCTCGGCGCCGCGCTCGCGGACGCGCCGCAGCCGCTCGTCGACCAGGTCCACGCCGATGACCTGTCCGGCGCCCCGGTGCAGCGCGATGCGGCAGCACATGTCGCCGATCGGGCCGAGACCGATGACCGCGACGCTGCCGCCCTCGGGGATGCCGGCGTACTCCACCGCCTGCCACGCGGTGGGCAGCACGTCGGACAGGAACAGGTAGCGGTCGTCCGCCGGTCCCTCGGGCACCTTCACGGGGCCGTAGTGCGCCTGCGGCACGCGCAGGTACTCGGCCTGCGCCCCGGGGACGGCACCGTAGAGCTTGGTGTAGCCGAAGAGCCGGGCACCCATGCCGTGCTCGCGCACCTGGGTCGTCTCGCACTGGGTCTGCAGCCCTTGCCGGCACATGTGGCAGTCGCCGCAGGCGATCTGGAAGGGCACGACGACCCGATCACCGGGCGAGAGGTTCGTGACCTCGCCGCCGACCTCCTCGACCACGCCCATCGGCTCGTGGCCCAGGATGTCCCCGGGCGTCATGAACGGGGTGAGGATCTCGTACAGGTGCAGATCCGAGCCGCACAGTCCGGATGAGGTGATCCGCACCACCGCGTCCGTGGGGTGCTTCAGCGACGGATCGGGGACCTCCTCGACGCGTACGTCCCGCTTGCCGTGCCATACTGCGGCCCTCATCGGCTCACCTCCGGGGTCGTTACGTGTGCCTCGCCCGGGTACCCGCCCCGACGCTCACGACCCGTAGACGAAGCAGAACGGGTGGCCCGCCGGATCCGCGTACACGCGGAACTCGCGCCTGCCCCCGTCGTCGTCCGTGTCCAGCGGCCGGGCGCCCGGTTCCAGGGCATGCCGCTCCGCCGACTCGACATCCGTGGCCCGCAGGTCGAGGTGGAGTTGCTGCGAGTCCTGGTCGGCGCGCTGCCAGTCCGGCGGGCGCAGGCCGGGCGCGCGCTGGAAGGCGAGCCGGGTCACGTCCGGCGCGAAGAGGTCGTACCAGTCGTCGCTGTACGCCTTCACCTCGCCCCCGAGCAGCCCGCGGTAGAACCCGGCCAACCGGAGCGGCTCCGGGCAGTCCACCGCGACCAGGCAGAACGTGGCGACGGGCATGGCGACCTCCTCGACGTCGACGGGACACACCCCGAGTGCCCCGTACGGCATGCGCCAATCCCTGAGGGTGTACGGGCCCTGTATCCGCTGGCAAAGTCGGGGTGACTGAATGCCGTACCGCGGGTACTCATGGCGGTGACCAGTAGACGTCGTCTCGTATCGAGTAAGAGGAATGGACGACCCCTTCACCGTCCGGCAGTCGGTGTTCGACACCGCGGCCGGCGGCGGACCGGGCGGGCTGCCCGGTCGGCTGTGCCGGCTGCTTCGCGGCGATCTCGCCATGGACGCCGTGACGATCTCGCTGCTCGGCCACGGCCCGCACCAGCACGTGTGCTACGCCTCCGACGCCGCTGCGCTGGACCTGGAGGCGCGGCACTTCGCGCCGGGCGAGGGACCGTCCGTACGCGCGGCCACCCTGGGCCGGCCCGTCGCCGCCGACCTGCGCCGTCCCGGGGAGCGGCCGGCGCTCCGGCCTCCGGGGCGGACGCCGCCGCCGGACGCCGGCGCGCTGTACGCCTTCCCGCTGCGGTTCCGCGGCCACGTCCTCGGGTCGATCGGCCTGGTCAGGCACACGCCCGGCGCACTGTCGGAGGAGGAGCACGAGCGGTGCGCCGCCGCGGCCGACGCCGTGGCTATCGTCCTGCTGGACGACTTCCCTCACCTGGGCGACGACCCGCCGTCACCGTGAAGACGTCGCCGTGTCGCTACGCGAGCGGCACCGCGTTCCACACCGCCCAGATCGCGGCCCAGATCGCGGCCGAGGTCCAGGAGATGCCGCCGGGCTGCAATCGCCGCGACGACCCGCCGGCCACCGCCGGGGGCCGGTGACCGTCCGCTACGGCAGCGGGGTGCCGCCTGTGGCGTTGACGATCTCCGCGGTGATGAAGCCGGATTCCGGTGAGGCCAGGAACACGTACGCCGGTGCCATCTCCGCGGGCTGCGCCGGGCGGCCCAGCGGTGACTGCTTCCCGAAGTGGACGGTGTCGGGCAGTGTGGCCGGGATGAGGGGCGTCCACACCGGGCCGGGGGCCACCGCGTTGACGCGGATGCCGCGGTCGGTGAGCATCTGGGCCAGCCCCTGGGTGAACGCGACGATGGCCGCCTTGGTCATGGCGTAGTCGAGCAGGTGCGGGCTGGGTTTGTATCCCTGCACCGATGCGGAGTTGATGATGCCCCCGCCTGGGCCCATGTGCGCCAGGGCCTTCTTCGACAGCCAGAACATCCCGTACAGGTTGGTGCGCATCACCCGGTCGAACTGCTCGGTGGTGATCGCCTCGATCCCGTCGGGCTGCGACATCTGATAAGCCGCGTTGTTCACCAGGAGATCGATGCGCCCGAACTCCTCTGCCGCCCGGCCGATCAGGTCGGCGCAGGCGCTCTCCTCGCGGATGTCGCAGGGGACGGTCACGGCCTTGCGCCCGGCCTCCTTCACCCAGCCGGCCGTCTCGTGGGCCTCGTCCTCCTCTTCCGGAAGGTGGGTCAGCAGCACGTCGGCGCCTTCGCGTGCGTAGGCGATGGCCACCGCGCGGCCGATGCCGGAATCGCCGCCGGTGATCACGGCCTTGAGTCCCTGCAGCCGCCGGGCGCCGCGGTAGGTGTCCTCGCCGTGGTCCGGCGGCGGGTCCATCGGGCCGGTCCAGCCGGGGTGGGGCTGGTCCTGCGCCGGCAGTTCCGGCCGCGGGTGCTGCTCGGCCGGGTGCGGTGTCTCACGTTTCGCTTCGCTCATGGTGGCCTCCGGTGGGGATCGGCGCGTACGGGCAACGGGGTCCGCACGCCGCGGGGGTCCCGGCTGCGGCGCGGGCGAGCTGCCGCGTCGTCGGTCAGGTGGGGACGACGTCGGTGACGACGAAGCCGCTGCGGGTGAGGGCCGGCAGCCTGGCGGTGTCGATCCGCCGGCCGTGCGACGAAGATCTCCCGTCCCGGTACTACGCCCGGGTCCCGCTCAACCGGGGACCGCCTGCCCCGCCGCCGACAGCGATCGTGCCACGGCCGGGTCAGTCCCCGGTTCGGCGGCGGTGGCTGGTATCGCACCAGGGGTAGGTACGGCTGCGCCGGCAGGTGCAGACGGCGACGGTGAAGCGGTCCGAGTCGGCGACGGTGCCGTCGTCGAGCATGACCTCCACCGGGCCCTCGATGAGCAGAGGGCCCGTGCGCTGGACGCGCAGCCGGCACGGGGATTCGTCTCGGGCGCTGTGCACGGATCACCACCAGCCTTTCCGTCCGGTTCAGGCCCGTCGAGGCACCGAGAGCCACATCTCGGGTACCCGAACATTCCGGATGAAACGCCCGCTTTGCAGGAAGGCGTCCTACAGGGGGAGACGCAGTGACGAGCGCTCGGCGCGCCACGACCCGAGGACGTGCTCGGTGAACCGGTCCTCGACCAGGCCGGTGGCAGCGATCCCGAACGTCACGTCGGCCGCGAGCTGCGGCTCCGCCTCCAGCAGCCCGGCCACCACCTCGTGCCGTACGACCTGCTCGTGGACGGCGTCGGCCTCCACGTGCTCGCGGTGGAAGTGCTCCGCGGCCGGACCCGCGCCCAGCCGCTCGATGGCCTGCACGAGTCGGCGGGAGCTTGGGGAGGAGGTGATCTCGACCGTGGCGAAGTGGCCGACCAGCGCACCGCGCAGGCTGCGGTGGAGGCCGAGCAGCGACATGAGGTTCACGACGGCGAGCATCTGAGGGCAGGCGGCGTCCAGATAACGCCCGTAGCCGGGGTCGAGCGAAAGGTCCCGCATGAGATCGGCGAACAGCCGGGCGTGTACCCGCTCGCCGCGGCCGGCACCGAACTCGTCGTACTCCACCGCCGCCATGCCCGCCTTGGCCCGCCCGTGCAGACGGGGGAGCACCCAGGCGTGCGGGTCGGCCTCCTTCAGGTGGTAGAGCGAGCGCTGTACCGCGTATTCCCGTAGCTGCCACATCGTGCCGTCGTCCCGCAGGTGGTGGGAGACGGAGTCGCCCTTCACGGGTTCGACCAGCAGCGCCGTGAGGGCGGTGCCGACATCCACGGGCAGCGGCGCGTCCTCTCGCAGCGCCGTCAGAAAGCGGTCCTCCAGTGCACGGCGGAAGGCCAGCAGGGCGGCGTCCCACTCCATCTCGTCGTCTACGCCTGCGAATCCTCGGTAGTGGAGTTCGTAGCAGAGGTAGAGGGCCAGTTGCAGGTCGTCGCCGTACGGGTCGCTGCGCGCAGGGCCGTCCGCGTGGGGCAGCGAGGCCGAGTCGCCTCGCAGGTAGGCGAGCGTCGCCGCGGACAGTTCTCCGCGGCCGACCGGCAAGGCCGGCTCGTATGGCATGTTATGCATGGATTTAGGGTATCCAGCCGGAGTCCGGTCATGCAGCGATCCCGCGGGCGTCCCCGCCCCGCGGTCGTCGTCGTTCCCGCGTGGCCGTCGCGTCCCGGGATCTCCGGTTCTTCCGGGCACTTCTGGGAACCCGGCCCGTATGGCTCACGCCTCAAGCACACAGGGAGGCGAGGCAGACATGGCCGAACATGGCAGGAACAAGACCAGCGCGATACGCGACGACGTGATCGCCAAGGAGATGAGCGGCGAGCTGCGCGCGAGCCGGTCCACCCGCGCGGAGGAAGAGCGCGAGCTGCAGCCACCGGGAGGAGATCAGCCGGAGACGGACCGCGCACCCGGCACCGCGCTCGTCGGTGGCACGCCCCCGGGGATCACCGCGGAAGGCGTCGAGCTCCGCAGCGAGCTGGGCCGGAACCTCGGTCGCGCCGTCTATCCCGCCGACCGCGAGGCGGTGCTGGAGACGCTGCGCAGCAACAACGCCCCGGACCGGCTGACGGAGCTGGCCGAGCGCCTCCCCGACGGGGAGTACGGCAACCTCCAGGCGATCGCCGACGCCCTCGGCCTCGGCGGGGAGAACCGCCGCACGTGAAGCGAGCGGCCCGCGGACGGTGAGCTGGCTAGGCTGGGCCGTACGGACTGGGGGCGAGATCTCCGCCGGCCGCGAGGCGGTGCCACGGCTGCTCGCCGGCGCCGCCGCGGTTGCGCCGGGCGGCGGCGCGGCGCAGATCGAGCCCGATCCGCAGGCCGGCCGCCTGGTGGTACGCGCCGGGCCCGGCGGAATCGTCGAGCTGCCGCTGACGCCGCGGCTGCGGGGTTCCGCCATCGAGCTGGAGCCCGGCGAACCGACCCTCAAGGCCGGCCGCTGCCCGCGGAGGCCGCCGACGCCGTCTCGGCGCGCGCCGAGCGGCGGATTCCGCTCGGCGGCCTCCCCCTGCGCCTTGAGCCCAGCTCGCTCGCCGTCACCGACGGCGGCCTGGAGCTGGGCCTGTCGGGCGGCCCCGCAACCCTCCAGACCTGACCCGCCGAAGGAGTACGACCCCGCCCGGGACCCCCTCAGGACGCGGGGCCCCGGCAAGGGGCGCGCAGGGCTCGTCGGCCCTCTCCCGTGGCCGCCACGAGGGCTCGTCGCCCTGCTCGGACGGGCGCGAGCGGCGTCAGCGGGTGAGTGCCAGCGCATACCCGACGTAACCGACGGCGAACAACACGACCACGAGCCCGATCAGGAACAGCGGACCCTTCGCCCAGCCCTTCGTCGGGTTGTGCGTCTCGTCCGGTCCCGCCCCGGGCGTGCTGCCCTCGGCAGGCGGAGTCTCGCCCGGGGGCACCGACCCACCGGGCTCCAGGCCGGTAGTGCGGTCGGGGTCGGGATCGGGATTAGAAGCAGGCATGGCGCCCGGGTACCCGGTTCGGGGGTTCGTGAACAATCCCGCAGGGGGCGGCCGGGCCTCCCGGGCATCTCAAGCGCGGCGGCGTCATGAGGTGCGGGCCGCGCCTTGGTGGACGGGGCCTCAGGGCAGCAGGCATCCCTTGCCATCAGCGCGACGGACAGTGCACAGACGCCGCCGCTGCGTGAGGCGCATCGTGGTCGGGGGGCTCGCCGCGTGCCGCGGTATCCGTATGCCGTCGGTAGCTCGTGCGGATTCTTTACTCGTCGGGCGGCGGTGAGGGTCTGGTCCGCCGGATCGTAGGCCAGTGTCACGTTCTCGGCCCGCAGCGGCGCCCGACCAGACGGTGGTGTGATCCTTCAGGTGGTGCCGCAGGTTCTGGCCGTTGTCACTGACCACCTGCAGCCGGTCGGCGGCGGGGTTGAAGTCGAAACCGACGTTCTTCCCGTACCGCGGGACCTGCAACTGCGAGACTTTGGTGACGACCACGCCGGGCGTCTGCGGCGGGGTGCTGATGGTGTAGACCCCGCCCTGGTCGCCGAGGCCGTACATGGTGCCGTCCTGGACGCGCTCGTCGATGCCGAGCAGGGCTGTGGCGCCCTTCCGCCCGGTGACGCCCCGGACCCAGTCGAGCACGGTGTGCCGGTCGGTGGTGAAGGTGGCCATGAGCGTGCCGTCGCTGGAGATGCCGAAGCCGCGCAGGCCGGCGGCGCTTTGCGAGGCCGAGCTGCCGGCGGCCGGGGTGGCCACGGCGAGCGTCGCGACAGCGGAGAGTGCGGCGACCGCCGCAACGGCTCTCTTCTTGATCCCTGTCACTGGCTTTCCCCCTCGTGGTTGGAGAGCAGGCCACAAGCTACGCAGAAGGTCTGGACGCCGATTGGACGCCGGCTGGCCATACCGGCGGTACGAGCCGGGGCGCACCGCCCACGGAGTGAGGGCGCGCAGACCCTCAACGGGCGCATGCACAGCCGCCGCGGCCTCGACCCCGGCCTGCCACGGCACGGCGCAGACACGACGAGCCGGTGGTGGGTGAGGACGTCGCAAGCAGCCCAGGAGCCCGGCCGGCTCGGGCGGTACGCGGGTCGTTTCGCGGGCGGAGAGGGCGGGAACTTGTGGGAAGGTGGCCCCAGTTCGGGCCCCGGGGAGGGGATGCGCTGTGCATGACGTCGTGCCGGCGCCCGACCGGGTCCGGGCGACGGACGGCCGGATACTGCGGGTGGAGTGCTCAGGAGATCCGTGCGGGCGGCCCGTGTTCCTGCTGCACGGTATGCCGGGGTGCCGCGTCGGTCCCCGGCCACGGCCCATGTTCCTCTACCAGCGGGGAATCCGGCTCATCTCGTACGACCGTCCCGGTTACGGCGGTTCCGACCGCAGGCCGGGGCGCCGCGTGGCCGACGTCGTGGAGGACGTGACCCAGGTCGCCGACGCGCTGGGGCTGAATCGCTTCGTCGTGGCGGGCCGATCGGGGGGCGCTCCGCATGCGTTGGCCTGCGCCGCGCTGCTGCCGCGGCGTGTGACGCGGGCCGCCGCGCTGGTCGGGCTGGCGCCGCGGGACGCGGAGGGGCTCGACTGGTTCGAGGGGATGGCTCCCGGCAACGTGCGGGTGTTCCGGACGGCCGCCACCGACCCGGAGCGGTTCGTCGCCCGGCTCATTCCGCGCTCCGCCGCGATCCGCGAGGACCCGGCCCGGCTGCTCAACGAGCTGCGCGGCGATCTGACCGACGAGGACCGGCAGATCGTCTCGGATCGCGGCATCCGGGCCATGCTGCTGCGCAACTATCGCGAGGCGCTGCGCAAGTCGCCGTACGGATGGGTCGACGACATCCTCGCGCTGATCTCCGACTGGGGCTTCGACCCGGCGGACATCCAGGTGCCGGTGCTGCTGTGGCACGGCAGGAAGGACGCGTTCTCCCCCGTGGCGCACCACTCCTGGCTCGCCGGGCGCATCGCCCGGGCCACGGCTGTGCTCGACCCCGCCGCGGCCCACTTCGCAGCGCTGCGCGCCCTGCCGGAGGCCATCGCCTGGCTGCTGTCGGACACGCCGGCCGCGTCGGGGGCTCACACCGCGAGGGGCTCCAGGTCCCGGTAGATTCGCCGGCTGTCACCCGCGACCTTCGTGATCCCGTTGTCCTCGCCGAGCTGCCGCCGCAGTTCGGCCATCGCCTCGTCGCGCATCACCTGGGCCTCGTCCGTGTGCCCGAGGGCCTTGAGAGTGAGCGCGGCGTTGGTAACGATGGCCAGAGTCTCCGGATGGTGGCGACCGAGGGATGTGCCCAGCACCTCCACCGCCCTGGCCTCCAGCTTCCGCGCATCCTCCCAGCGGCGCTGGCCGGCGAGCACGTTGGCGTAGTTGATGGCGCAGAACATCGTGTGCGGGTGCGCGTCACCGAGCACCTCCGTCATGCGGGGCAGCACGGCACGGAACACCGTCTCGGCCTCGTCGTCGTCCCCGCAGCCCCAGTGGAAGATCGCGAGGTTGTTGAGCGCCGCCAGGGTGTACGGGTGCGCTTCGCCGGGCACCTTCGTGTACTCGGCGATGGCCTCCCGGGCCACCTCGCGGGCCGCCTGGCGCTCGTCGGCGGCGAACAGGTCGGCGGCCATGTTGAGGTCGCAGGCGAGCGAGTCCGGAGTCGCCTCCTCGTACTGGGCCCTGTACTGGGCCCGGGTCGCGGCGGTAAGCCGGCGGGCGTTCTCGAACTGTCCGCTCCTGCGCAGCGATACGGCGAGGGACTTGGCACACCGCAGCGTGCCGGGGAAGTCCTTGCCGAGGACTCGCGTGTGCGCCTCGTACGTCCGCTGGAGCAGTGACACGGCCTCTGCGTAGCGGCCGACCTCGCGCAGGTCGCGGCCGAGCCGCTCGGCGGACGCCAGGGTGTACGGATGGTCCGGGCCGAGGACTTCCTTGCGCATGTCCAGCACGTCCTGGTCCAGCTTGAGGGCGTCGCGGTAACGGCCGTCCAGGCGCAGGGCCAGCGCCAGGTTGTTGGCGGCGCTCAGCGTGCGCCGGTGGGAGCTGTGGAAGATCCGGCTGAAGCCCTCGTGCGCCTCGCGGGCCAGCTCCGCCGCGCGGCCGTAGGAGCTGAGCGCGGCGAGGTCGCTGGCGAGGCTGGACATGGTCACGTACGTGTGCGGATGGTCGGGGCCGAGAGCCTGGCGCTGCTGCTCCAGGAGTTCGGTGTCGATGTCCCGCGCCTCGACGTACCGCCCCTGGGAGCGCAGCACGTTGGCGAGCTGGTTGCGCAGGTACAGGTACTGGACGTCCGTTTCGCCGAGAGTCGGCCGCCAGTGGTCGAGGACCTCCTCGGCGAGCTGCTGGGCACGGGGGAAGTCGCCGCGCTTCCACAGATAGCGGACGCGGTCGATCAGCAGCCGGCGGGTCTCGTGGGTGACGCAGTGGGGCGTGTCCGAGGGGAG
The DNA here is from genome assembly GCF_007827615.1 of Streptomyces sp. CNZ287. Taxonomy (NCBI): domain Bacteria; kingdom Bacillati; phylum Actinomycetota; class Actinomycetes; order Kitasatosporales; family Streptomycetaceae; genus Streptomyces; species Streptomyces sp. CNZ287. Next base: position 11,207 of record NZ_VISV01000019.1, read on the forward strand.
CAGGTGCGGCCAGATGATGCCGAACTGCGGCCACGTCTCGGGGTCGTCGATCGGTTCTTCGCCGTCGGGCCGGGCGCCGGCGAGAACGGTGTGCACGAGGTGCCGGGCCTCCCGTTGCTCCTCCTCGGTGAGCTGCGAGCGAACGACCGCCTGCACGAGCCGGTGTACCTGCAGGGAGTTGCTCACCTGGTCGATCTTGGCCAGCGCGAACCGGCCTATCTCCCGGATGACCCGGCCGAGCACCAGCTTCTCCTGGAGCGCAGGGTCGTACGGCTTCAGCGCGTCGATCATCTCCCTGCTGTAGAGGAGCTGGGCGGAGATCGGTTCGGGCGCCAGGAACGCACACAGCTCAAGCAGCCGTACGGAGGCGGGGGAGCGCTCCTTGAGCCGGGCTATGGAGATGTTCCACGTCGCCGCCACCGGATGCGGGTAGTCGGCGGGCTGGTTGAGGCTGAGCGCGGCGGTGGTCTGGTCCGCCAGCTGCTGCAGGTAGTCCTCGATCGGGGTCGCCGTCTCCGCGAGCCAGGCCGCGGCCTGCACCACGGCGAGCGGCAGGTCGCCCACGGCGGTCGCCACCCGGTCGGCCTCTTCCGCGGTGAGCCTGGCGTCGTGGCTCATCAGGTGGTCGACGCTCTCCTCGCGGAGGAACACGTCGATGGGCAGCGAGTCGCCGTGCTGTGCCCACGCCTGGTTCCGGGAGGTGATGACGATGTGTCCGCTGCCTTCCGAGGGGAAGTAGTCGGTGAGGGCCTCCGGTTCGGCCGCGTTGTCGAAGACCAGGATCCATCGGCTGGTCGGCTCCCCGCGGGACAGCATCCGCACGGCCTCGCGGCTGGCCATGGCCATGTTCTCGCCGCTGTGCGTGCCGAGCCGGGCGGCGAGCTCGGCGAGTGAGGCGATCACGTTGTCGGTGTTCTCCGCAGAGATCCACCACACCAGGTCGTACTCCGCCATGAACCGGTGCACGTACTCGATGGCCACCTGCGTCTTGCCGACCCCGCCGAGTCCGAACAGCGCCTGGGACCGCGGGAGGACGACCGACATGCCGCTGCTGAGCTGGTCGCGCATCCTCTCCAGGACGACGTTGCGCCCGGTGAACGCGGCGTTGCGCTGAGGGGCGTTCCAGATCCGCGGCGTACTGCCCGGGTAGCGGCAGGCCGAGGGGCCGGTGTCGGCGGGCAGGGCGGGCAGGTCCAGGGCCCTCAGCACGCTCGCCGTATCCGCCTCCTCGTCCACCCGGAGGCTGACCAGGTTGCGGTCGGGATAGGCGCCGGGTGCGTATACGTCGTCGAGGCGCAGCGCGACCAGTCCGCCCTGAGGGCTGCCCAGGTCGGTCTCGGCCAGAGCGCGCCATGTGGCTTCCCTGCCCCGGGCCTTGAAGAACGACTTCGATAAGAGCACCACCGTGCGGGCCGGGCCGTCCGGCTGCTCCATCGCCCTCACGGACAGGTCGACCGGTGTGACCTGGCAGCCGGAGCGCGTCAGCAGCGACTCGACCCAGTCGGCCCACATCCGGTTCTCGGCCACGTACACGAGCACGACGTCGGTCCTCGTAGCCGACGGCCGGCGCCGCGTGAACGCGTCCTTGCACCGCAGTCGCACTGGCTCGGGCATGGTCGGCAGGGCATCCACGTCACCCTCGGTGATCACGTCGGTGAGCCGTTCGAAGGCGGAAAGGAGGGAGCTGGCGAGCCCCGGCTCGTCGCTGACGGTGGCCAGGGTCTCCTCGTAGGCGTAGTACGGCCGGTACGGGATCTCCACGGCACCCCAGTACGCGGTCAGCTCCTCCCCGCCGAGCCCGGCGGGAAGCCCGTCGAACCTCAGCCGGGCCAACGCGCGTCCGGCGTCCATCTTGTCCTTCTCACCCTCGTCGATCCGCATCGGCACCGGCAGCACCCGGATCTCCCGGCCGCGGTAGCCGCCCGCCACGCTGTGGGCCACCAGCGCGGCACCGTCGAGGGACTGGTCGCTGAGCGTGAAGCAGTCGACCAGCACGTCGGGCATGTGGATGGTGCAGATGTCTGCGTTGTCCGACAGGCCGGTGCGGCTGTCGATGAGGACGTAGTCGTACAGGGACTTCATGTCGTCGCGAAGCGCGTCCAGGAACAGGCCGCCGCCGAGCCGCTCGTAGAAGTTGTCCCATTCGAAGGAGGTCACCGTGGCCGAGTACTCGCGGCTCTGCCGGCCCGCCGACAGGAAGTCCAGGCAGCCGTTCTCGGGGAAGCTCCAGCGGAGCCGCCCGGGGTTGAGGGAGACCGCGTGGTCCTCCGTCCTGGCGTACTCCCGGTGCCACTCCCCGACGCGCGGCGGCCCGGTCGTCGCGGCCCAGGAGTACTCGGTGATGATGTCGATGACGCCGGTGGTCGATGCCAGGGTGTTGCTGTCAAGGAACGGGTGGAAGAAGCGGTGCAGCCCGGGGGCCTCCAGATCCCAGTCGACGGCGAGTACGCGCTTGCCGTTGGCGGCGAGGATCCACGCCACGTTGGCGAGGGCCATGGTGCGGCCGGTGCCGCCCTTGTACGAGTAGAAGGTGATGATCCGTCCTTGGGGTCGGGTCGTCATTCCTCTCCTCCCTCGTGGGGGCCCGGGGCGGCGGTCCGCGGTGCCGGGCCCAGGAGACGGGGTCTGGGGACGTGCGGCCCTCTGGGGGGATGTGCATGGGCGTGCTTGAAGAACTGCCCGGCCGCGTGGGCCACGACGGCCGGCAGCACGTCGGTGAACTCCTTCAGCGTGGGCACACCGTCGACGGCCCGGTGCCAGGGGGCGCGCCGCCCCCGGTCGAGCAGCCTGGGCAGCAGGTCCTCAAGTAACCGGCGCAGCTCCAGGCCCTCGGCGCTGTGGCACTGGACGTCCGCATCGTTCCAGGGAACGACCACGTGCATCCAGGACTGGGCGTGGTCGTCGAAGCGCCTCAGCTCGTCGCAGTGCTTCCTGGCGGTGACCACCCAGCGGTCGACGATCAGGACGTGCGGCTGGTGGGGCTCGTCGTCACCGACCGGGGTGCTGTCGACGCCGGGCTCCCTCCCGGCGACGAGAGAGGCGTCCGACTCGTCCAGGGAGGAGACGGTGACCCGGTAGTCGAGCGAGCGGATCAGCTCCGCGGCGTGTTCCGACAGCGGGCGCGTGGCCTCGCTGTGGTAGGGGTTCCAGTCCTGCGCCCGCTCCCCGTAGGGCCGGACGTCGCGGTGCTCCGGGATCGTGTCCCGGGTGGGGGCGGCGACCGTCAGCCGGATGCGGCGGGGGCTCTGGCCGCGTGGCTTGAACGCGCTGGGCGTGGCGTGGTAATCACGGGGCGTACCGGGCGGCAGCGGGGACTCCTGGGCGACGCGCACGATGTGCTCGGCGAGTTGCAGGACGGTCTCCTGGTACTCGTCCCGCCGCCGGTTGAGCTTGATCAGCCGGTACAGGCCCTCGTTGGCGTGGGTGCCGCCGAAGGCGGAGTTGTCGATGTGCAGGTGCCCTACCGACTCCGGGAGCTGGCTGTAGGCGACGCGTGTCCACATCACGGGCACGATGGCGGGAATGGCACCCAGTCCGGTGGTCCGGGCCTCGACGAGGCGCTGGTTGAACGCGAACAGCTCCCGGCCGCACATCTCGCTGCCGAAGTAGCGGGGCGAGAACAGCGGGATGAAGACCCGGCAGGTGGCGAGATTCTCGGCGAGCTTCTCCGACCAGCCCTCTCCCGACCGCAGCTCCCTGTCCATGAAGCCCGCGGGCGCGCCCGCAGGCAGGTCGGTGAGATGCATGATGTTCTCACAGAGATCCTTGTACAGGACGTGCACCCAGTGGTCGGGATCGCCGCCGCCCTGTTCCCAGCGCGGCATGTGCGCGTAACTGAGAAAGAAGTAGGGCTGGTTGTCCGCCGCCCGCTCCCACCACGCTGTCTCCATGTGACCGCCTCCGGACGGCTGGCCCTCCCGCCGGCGGAGCTGCCCGGACAGAGGCAGGTGGCCTGCCCCGTATCCCGCCCCCCACGTACGGTCCGCCTCCCACATGCCTCAACGGCGAGACGCGGCCATATAGCTGACCGCGCGGTCGACCGCCTCCTTCATGCCGAACAACGTCGCCCGCTTTCCGGCCACCTGGTCGACACTCAGGAGCTCTGGCGGCAGCATGCGGCCGATCTCACCGAAGTCCTCGTCGTGCAGGTCGAGATCCTCGTACGCGAACCAGTATCCCTTCTCACGCAGCACGCAGCGATAGGTTCGCAGGGGGCGGGCCGGATTCATCCGGTACTCGGCGAGATGGAAAGAGCTGCACACCTCGAACCCCACACCCAGCAGCAGCACCTGGGCCCCGACCCGGTAAAGCCGGGCCAGCGGCGAGCGTTCCCCGAGATGGCAGGTCACGTCGTGCTCGTCGAGCAGCTCTGCCGCCCGTGGTCCGAGGCCGGCGAACGAGGTCTGGGGATGTGCGCTGCGCACGGCACCGGGTGTGGTGCGCACGCATTCCGCCAACGCTCCCATGCCTGGACACGGGGTGGTCTCCGGCTCGAACGGCGGCATCGAGGCACGGAATCGCGCCTTCTCCCGCTCGTTCATGCCCGCGGTACGTGCGCGGTGGGCGGAGGAGGTGTCGGAGTTCTCCGGTGTGAAGGCCGGGACGACCAGGGTGCCGTCGGGGCCGAGGACGTCCAGCAGCGCGTCCCGTACCTCGTCGGGAGAGAGTCCGCTGCCGCCCAGAGAGGCGTGTACGAGGAGGGAACCGCCTTCTCGTACGCCCAGCCCGCGGAAGAATCCGGCCAGCCGGGCGACATGGCCGTGCTGCTCGGTCCACTGCGTCCACAGGCCGCTTGCCAGCACCGCACCGTTCGGCGTGAGCTCGCGTCCCGGTCGGGTGCCGAGCCGCACCAGGGCCCGGCCGGCCCGGCCGAGCGCGTCGCCGCGGCGGTCCGCACCCCCGGCCGGGTCCCGCTGCCAGAAGGACGCCTTGCCGACCCAGTCGTCCGCTTCGTCCAGCAGCCGCTCGGCGGGACTGCCGGGCACGGCCAGGTCCGCCGACTCCTTCAACGCGGCGAACCTCGCCCGCCGCGCGACACGCGGCAGGGCGCGGGCGAACTCCGCGGGGTCGACGTCGACGGCCACGCCCAGCGCACCCAGCCCGTGTGCGCCGAGCCTCAGTCCTGCGCCCGGCGCCAGCGGGGTGACGGTGGTGACGAGCCAGGCGCCGTCGCTCTCCCACCAGCCGGGCGTGCGTTCGCGCAGCAGGGCGCATCCGCCGGCCAGCCGTTCGAGGAAGGCGTCGAGGTCGTCGGGGCTCATCGGACCGGCGGCGGGGCGGGGGAAGCAGTCGCGGTACGGGTCGGCGTCGTCGACGAGGAGGCGCGGCCCGGTCGCGTCGTCCCGGCCGGCCGAGGAGTCCCACGAGCGCAGCGGCCGCCACCGCTCGGGGTCGCCGGTGCCGGAGGAGTCCGGGCCCTGCCGCACGGCGAACCGGCCGCCACAGGACCGGACCTCGACCCGGCCGGGACCGGGCATCCGCAGCGTGCCCAGCGTCGGCAGGTGCAGCTCCGGCCCCGCGTGGTCCCACGTCAGCGCCGCCTCCGCCCGCGCCCGTACGGCGGCGGCCATGGCGATGGCGGGCAGCAGGCCGGCGTCGGCCGGCTCCTCCCCGGAGAGAGCGCGGCGCAGGGCGGTGCGGACGTAGGGGTGGGCGAGCACGGCGTTGAGCTGGGGGGCTGCGGCCTCGTCGGAGTCGAGGCGCAGCAGGAGCCGCCACGCCTCGTCCCAGTCCGCCGTCCCGGCATGCCGGTGGTGCAGCCGGGCGAGCAGGTCGCGGGTCTGCCGCTCCTGGGCGAAGCGGAGTTCGTCGTCGCTGTACACCGCCGGACTGTGGCTCCTGTCCGTGATCCGCTCGGCCACCCCGTCGACGAGAGCCCGCAGGTCGGCGCAGTACACGGACGGATTGTCGAAGCCGCGCTCCGCGCTGTACCGGTGCGCGTACAGTCCGCCGCCGCAGGACTCCACCACCGGGCAGCGGCGGCACTCGGCGCTGACCCCGTCGATGCCCGACTGGCGGGCCCGTACGCCCGGATGCTCGGCCAGCTCCGCGAAGCCGTTCCAGTAGACGTCGTATCCGGTGGCCGGCGCCCCGTGGTACGCGGTCTTGAGCGAGTCGGCCTGCTCGAACGAGCCGTCGGTCTCCACCACCGCCAGGTCCGAGGGCGCCAGCCCCATGGCCTCGGTCAGGCTGGGGCCGTGGCGCAGGGTGCTGAGCACCGACTCGAAGGTGCGCACGCGGACGCTGCGGCCCTCGCGCTGCCATACATCGAAGATCTTCAGCAGCCAGTCGGCGTACGGCGTCGGGGAGCCAGTGTCCGGCCGGGGTGGTGGGTTCTCCCAGGTGGAATGGGGCAGCAGGTAGTCGATACGGGGCGGGTCGAGCGCCGTGAGCGCCCTGTGCACGGCTACGGGGTCGTTACGCAGGTCGACGGTGCAGAGCAGACCCGCGAACAGGTGACGGTACTCCGGCGTGCGCAGCAGCCGGACCGCGCGGATGACCCGGTCGTAGCTGCTTCCGCCCCTGCGGTCGCGCCGGTGGAGGTCGTTGGCGGCCCGGTCGCCGTCGAGGGAGACGCTGACCTTGACGCCGAACTCGCGGAAAACCTCCAGATGGCGGGTGCCGAGCTGAACGCCGTTGGTGTGGATGCGAAGGTCGAGGCGGGCGACCCGGGTGATGGTCCGGGTGAGCTCCGCACACGTGCTGCGGAGCCGGGCGGGACCTGCGAGCAGGGGCTCGCCGCCGTGCAGGATCACCGAGACGGAGTCGAGGGCCCGTTCTTCCGCGTAGGCGGCGAGCCGATGGGCGGCATGCTTGACCGTGTCCTCGGAGATGACGACCGGCCGCGCTCTCCAGCTCTGGTCGGCGTGCTCGTACACATAGCAGTGATCGCAGGCCAGGTCGCATCTGCTGTGCACCTTCAGGACAACCTGCCGGAGAGGAGGGCGGGTCGGGATGCTCGTCACACTCGAGTCTCCCAGGCTTCGCCGCGTCCCGAAGCCCGCACGTGCCGTGTTAGCAGGGTCTTGCTGTTCTCACCGGGAGTGACCGCGATTCTGCGACGTCACAGTGCACCCGATCGGGCGGCAGCAGGACGGGTCAGAGCGCCGAGTCGAAGGTGATCGGCCTCGTGGACGTTGTGCCCGCGAAGTCCGTCACACGCCAGGCGGAGCGCAGTGCCTCGGTGCAGTCGGGATCAACGGCAGAAAGAGGGACGTGCTGCTTGCTCGCCGGCCGGGGGGTGGAAGATCGCCGCTTCAACGCGGTCACTGGAAGGCGCATGACTCCAGACCTTTGGCTCGGGCCAGCCGCCCCGGCTCAGCCTGGGATCTTCAGCCGATCACCTGGAGAGGACTGGAACTGTCCGACGATTCCTGCCGGAAAACCCCGGCCGGGAGCACGGAGTGTATAGCACCGTGGTGGACTTGAAGTGGACAGAGCCCGAGTGATTAGCCCACAAGGCGGGTAAGAGCGAAGGCACCTTCGTGGGTGGGGGGCGGGAATGGCCGCTGCGAGAACTCCGGGGCCGAGTACCACATTACGTGACCAGGATCTTCCGCCGCTGTTCCGCGTGAACGACCTCCAGGCGATCGCCCGGCAGCGGGAGTCCTTTCAGTCGTTACGCCGGCATCTGACGATCCTGCTTCTGGCCGCCACCGCGGCGATGGTCGCCGAGCAGATGGACAGCCGGGCGCCGACCGCCCTCGCGGCGGTCCTGTACGGGCTGACGATCGCCGTCGGGCTGCACACCGCCCGCCGGCGGGCGCGGGCCGCGTGGCAGGTGCACCGGGCCGTCGCCGAGACCGTCAAGTCGCTGGCGTGGCACTACATGGTCCGTGGCGGTCCCCTCCACACAGGTGTGCCCAACCCGGAGGCACTGTTCGCGGAACGCCTGGAGGAACGCCTCAACCAACTGCGGCAGGTGGGATGGGAGGACTCCCGCGCCACCTCCGACCTGCTCGGGGCCGGGCAGATCACCCCGGCCATGCGCGCGGTACGGGCCGGGTCCTTCGAGGCCCGCCGCAACTTCTACCTGCGGGAACGGGTGCTGGAACAGCTCGTCTGGTACCGGAACAAATCAGTCCAGGAGCACCAGGCCGCCGTCCGCTGGTCGGCGGTGACCGCCGGCCTGACGTTCTTCGCGCTGCTGGCGGCGGTGCTACGCACCCTGGGGATGACCGGCGGCTGGGACCTCACCGGCCTGCTCTCCGCGGCCGCTGCCGCCGCGGTGGCCTGGCATGAGGTGCGGCGGCACCGGCCGCTCACCTACGCCCACTCCCGCATCGAGCAGGAACTGGACGGGATGCGCGTCGCCATGGGCACCACGGTGACGGAGGAGGGCTGGGCGGACGCGGTGGCGGAGACGGAGCGGCTGGTCTCCCCCCAGCACACCGACTGGCTGGGGCGGTTCGGCTCCTGACGGCTTCCGGCCCGCGGGGCCCGAGGGCCGCGGCGGACTCACTGCCGGCGCACCCCGGGGCTCCACACCACAGTCACGGGGACACCGACGCGGTGCGCGTACGCCACCACGTCCCCCGTGCCGCCCGGCCCGCGCGCGGGGCGCCCGTCCCAGACGGCGACCATGGAGTCGACGTGATCGACGATCCAGCGTCCCGCCGCGCGGTAGGCCGCCTCGTCGCTCGCCTCGCGCGGCAACCGCACCTGGGACACACTCGACGTCAGTAGCCGGCGGTAGGCGGTCAGCGTGTCTCCGGTGCCGAGGCTCCGCTCGTAGTCCATGCCGGGGATGACCGCGGTGACGGGGACGCCGCAGCTCAGGGCGATGTCCGCGAAGAGCTGGTCGGCACCCGCCGCGAGACTGCTGAGCGCTTCCACCACGCTGCGCCTGCACAGCGCCGCCCGGATCCCCGAGCGCACGGACTCCAGGGCGGCGGCGGGGATGTCCCGGTGTCCGGTCACGCCGATCCGCGTCACGGCCACAACCTCCGATGCTCAGGTCGGAGTCAGCGTGCGGGGGCGCATGCTCCAGTCGGCGAAGGGCTGGGGGGACCGCCACAGGCCCCGGCGGCGGCGAGGGCCACACCCCCGTTGGCGACCACCTCGACGTGGTCGTGATGCGGCGGGGTGGGTTTACGGTACAGGCGCCGACTCGGGCTCGACAAAAGGTCAACTCACCCCTCGGGCATACTGTTTATACATATGTGACGAAATTTGGTAAGTCGGTGTGGCGCTCACCCACCGTCTGGACGACCGGCGCTACACCGACGCCATGCAGCCCGGCTATTCCGCGATCGACCTGCCGGTCCTGATCTGCTGGGGCGAGGACGACACGAGCTGGGTGCCGCTCCCTCGCGGCCACGGACTCGCCGCACTCATCCCCGGCGCCCGCCTGCACACCTTCCCGGACGCCGGCCACCTGGCCCCGCTCGACGCCCCGGCCGAACTCGCCACCACCCTCCTCACCTTCCTCACCTCCCTGAGAACCAGCAAGTACTACGGCCACCACGACGACAATGCCGCGACGCATACCCACCCTTCTTCACGGACTGCGCCGCACGAGAGCTCAGTCGAGAGCTCAGTTGAGCGGTCGGCTGTGCGCCGTATCCGCCGTCGATCCTGCGTCGCCCGCGCCCAACGCGTGGGCGGCCTACCGGCCGGAGCGGATCCGATCGCACTGGCGCGCGCCCTCCTGGCCGCGCAGCAAGGGCTCGTGTTCGTGAGCCGGACCGGGATGGACGCGGCCACCCGTACCGCCACGGCACGATCGCTCGCGGCTCAACTCCTGCCGGACCCCTCCGGCGACTGAACCGGCACGTACTCTACGGTCCGTCCGCGAGCAGGCCGCCTGCCGGCCACCCGTCCTGCGGCCGGTCCGCCAGGAGGGCGGACCGGCCGGGCCGTCAGTAGGCGAGCCGGATGCCGACGTCCAGGGAACCGTCGTGCGGGACCTTCAGGATGTGCATCCGCCTGCTGCCGTCGCGCAGGTAGACGAGGGAGGCGGCGGCGATGCTCGCGTTCCGGGCAGCGCCCCAGCGGATCCGGACCACGCCGGAGTTGCGGTGCACGTCGATGCCGGTTGCGGTGGCCGAGGCGGAGCCTCCCCAGGAGAGGACGGTGCCGTCGGTGAAGACCACGCGGTCGGATGCCCGGAGGATCAGCGGCACGGTCTCGGTCGCCGCCGAGTTGGCCCGGACGGACCGCCGGACCAGTCCGTTGCCGACCTCGACGTCGGTGACGACCGACCCGCTGGGCGTGCCGAAGCGGAAGGCGTAGGGGCTGCCGCCGAAGAACTGCCCGGCCTGGGGCCCGTTGGAGTCCGGTGCCTGGCCCGGGAGGACGGTGGCCCACACGCCGTGGTTGTTGTCGTTCAGGGACTGGATGACGGTCCCGGCGACCGGGTGCCACAGGAAGCTGAGGCCGGTGCGGGCCCTGCTCGTCGGCCGGGCACCGAGGTAGGCACCCAGGTAGACGCCGGGACGGCGGACGTAGAGGAAGTCCTGGCCCTGGTCGGTGCGGTGCTCGGTGAAGTTCGTCGAGGCGAGGTACGGGACGGCCTTGATCGCCCGGGTCTTGGCCGACCGCGTCGGGTACTCCTCGTCGTACATCGCGTGGGTGAGGATCCGCGGAGAGGTGTTCTGCTTGGTGAGCCCGGCCACCGGCGAGGGGTCAGCGGCCCAGGCGTCGCGGGCCGACGCAAGGTCCTCCCGGGCGGACATGAACGCGCCCAGCGCGGGCACCAGGGGGACGAACTGGTTGTTGAGCGCGGTGCGTTCCGGGTCGGGCCGGGTGTCGTCGTAGGCGAGGGTGCTGGTACGGGAGGAAGGGGCGATGTTGCAGAACCAGCCCGAGCCGTCGGGTTCCCGCAGCAGGTTGTAGCCGAGCCAGTCGGTGTACGTCCGGGCCATGGTGACCAGGTGCCCGTTGTGCGACTGCCGCCAGGCGTCGGCCATCTCGGGCAGCATGACCTCGAAGTTGTAGTTCATGTCCATCCCGCCCTCTTCGTAGAAGAAGCCGGCCGGGCCCTGCCCGTTCCCGGCCATGCGGGCGAAGGCGTCGTTCAGCCGGCTCCGCAGGGTTCCGTCGGGGTTGGTTCTGAGCGCCAGTGCAGCTCCCGCCAGTCCGGCGGTGACCTGGTTGGTGTATCTGATCGGGGCCTGCCAGGCGCGGGTGTTGGACGGGTCGAGAAGCCAGGTCATCGCCCCGTGCAGGGCGCGGGCGATCTGGCTGCGCCGGCCGGGAAGCAGCCCCGCGTCCTTCAGCAGCACATGGGTCTTGCTCAGGTAGCCGAGGGCGAAGCCGGTCGCGGCGAGGGAGTGCTCGCCCGCGCTGTACTCCGGCCATGAGCCGTCGGAGTGCTGGAGGCCGAGGTAGTGGCCGAGCGCCGCGTCGAGCCGCGCCAGGAGGGCGGAGTCGCCCCGGTAGGGGTTCCAGGAGCGGTTCTGGGTGAGGAACCAGCTCAGTGTGTAGACATGCTCCTGGACTCGCGTGTTGTACGGGGCCGCGGGCGATCGCCACCAGCCGCCGCCCATGAAGCCGTCGTCCTCGACGTCGTTGGCCATCGGGGCGAGGCTGACCAGATAGGGGGCGTAGAGCTGTTCGCCGGCGGCGAAGGCGCGCCGGGAGGGCGAGCCCGGGGGCAGGGCCGGCAGTGTCGGCAGGGTGCCGGCGGCGAGTGCATGAGGGGCGGGCATGGCGGCGGCGAGGCCGGCCGCTCCGGCCGCCGTGATGAGCGCGCGGCGCGACAGCGGGAATCCGGACGTCATGGGCGTCTCCTGGAGGTCATGAGAGTGGCGAGAAGCCGACGGTGCGTGGCCGTCCTGCTGATCGGACAGACTCTTCGGGCCCGGAGGCGCCGTCAAGGTGCTAATACGAATTACTTCAGGGCGGCTGACCCTCCACGGCAGTGATCACGTGGACGTGGGCCGCGGTGGAAGCAGCCGGAAGTGCCGCGTCAGAAGGGGCAACCCGGGCGAGACGTGCGGCTTCCGTGGAGCCGCCTCCGCCCCGCACGAACACGTCCCCGGCGGAGCATCCCGGAGGGGATTGGCGGCTGCTCCGGCATTGACGTGGGCACGCTTCGAGCCTACTTTCCGTCCGGAAAGCCGGTCGTTGTTCGAAATTGCGAACCGCCTCGCCTCCGGCAAGGAGCCGTTCATGTCCCCACCGCCTCCTGTTCCGACCGTTCCCTCCGTCCCTCCGCCCAGTCGCCGGCGTCTGCTCGGCTCGGCCGCGCGGCTCGCCGGGCTCGTCGCGCTCACCGGTGCCGGCGCGGCCGGCACGGCGAGTTGCGCCGCGCCCTCCTCCGTGGCGTCCGGCAAGACGCCGCTGCGCTACTGGCACCTGTTCGGCGGCGGCGACGGCGTCACCATGCAGGCGATGCTCGACGCGTTCGAAGCCGAGCACGCCGGCATCGCGCTGGACGCTGCCCAACTGGAGTGGGGGGCGCCGTACTACACCAAGCTCGGCATGGCCGGCGCCGGGGGCCGGGCGCCCGAGGTGGCGGTGCTGCACCTGGCGCGGCTGCCGGGCTTCGGGCCCGGAAAGCTGCTGGACGCGTTCGACCTCGACCTGCTGGCCGAATACGGCGTACGGCCCGGGGACTTCCCGGCGGAGATCTGGGACCGCGGCGCGATCGGCGGCAAGCAGTACGCCGTACCGCTCGACACCCACCCCCTCGTGCTCTACTACCAGACCGAGATCTGCGAGCAGGCCGGGCTGCTGCGGGCGGACGGGCGGATCAAGACCCTGGAAGGCGCCGGGGAGTTCGTCGACGCGCTGCGCGCGATCCGCCGGGTGACCGGCCGGCCGCCGCTGGTCATGGAGACCACCGGCGCGGACGCGGCGGGCCCCGCCCGGGTCTTCGCCACCTTCTACGCGCAGACCGGCGGCACCCTGCTGGACGACACCGGCACCCGCCTCACCCTCGACGAGGACAAGGCGCTGCGCGTGCTGGAGTTCATGCGCATGCTCACCCACGACGGCCTCGCCGTCCGCGTCGCCGACTACCAGGGCAGCGTCGGGATCTTCAACGCGGGCGAGACGGGCCTGGCGCTCAACGGCGACTGGGAGGTCAGCACGTATCTGGAGACCGAGCTGCCGTTCTCCATGGCCCCGGTGCCGACCCTCTTCGACCGTCCCGCGGCTCAGGCCGACTCCCACTCCTTCGTCCTGCCGCACCAGGAGGATCGCGGCGGCGAGGCGAACCGCGCCGCCCACCGGTTCGTCGCCTGGATGCTCAGGCACTCGGCCGACTGGGCCAGCGGCGGGCACATACCCGCGTACACCCCCACGCTCAGCAAGCCCGCCTACCTGAAGCTGGAACCGCAGTCCGAGTACCGCCACGTGATCGACTACGTCGCACTCGACCCGCCCGCCTGGTTCGCGGGCTCCGCCTCCCTCATGTGGCTGGAGCTGGGGCACATCTTCTCCGGAGTGTTCACGGGATCCCGTACGCCGGAAAGCGCCCTGGCCGAGGCGAGGGCGGGCCTGAAGAAGCTGCTGGACACGCCCAGTCCGCTCGGCGACATCCCGGCCCCGGGAGGTGATCAGGCATGACCGCACCCGCGCGGACAGAACCGGACACCACCGCCGCGCACGAGGCCACCGGCGCCCCCGCCCCCGTACCCGGCGGCACCGCCATCCGGCACGGCCGCTTCGAGCACGGGCTGATGTTCGTCGCGCCCTTCCTCGCCCTCTACGCCCTCTTCCTGGTCTGGCCCGTGGTGCTCGGCATCAAGATGAGCCTGACCAGCGACAACATCACCGGCAGCGGCGGCGAGTACGTCGGGTTCGACAACTACACCGAGGCGCTCTCCGACCCCGACATGTGGGAGGCGCTCTGGCAGACCGTCTGGTTCACCCTCCTGTCCACGGTGCCGCTGGTGCTGCTCGGCCTGGTGATGGCCCTGCTCGCGCACGGCCTGCGGTTCGTGGACTGGCTGTGGCGGCTGAGCTGGTTCGCGCCCTACCTGCTGCCCTCCGGCGTCGTCGGGCTCCTGTGGCTGTGGATCATCTATCCCGCCGACTTCGGCCTCGCCGACCAACTGCTGGCCGAGTTCGGCCTGCACCCGGGCATCGGCTGGCTCACCGACCCGCAGTACGCGATGCTCTCCATCGTCATCACCACCATCTGGTGGACCGTGGGCTTCAACTTCCTGCTCTACCTCGCGGCACTGCAGTCCATCCCGCAGCACCTCTACGAGGCGGCCGAGCTGGACGGCGCGACCGCCTGGCAGCGCCTGTGGCACATCACCCTGCCGATGCTGCGGCGCACCACGGGAGTGGTGGTGATCCTCCAGTTGCTGGCCTCGCTCAAGATCTTCGACCAGGTCTACATCATGACCCAGGGCGGGCCGGACGGCGCCACGAGGACCACCCTGCTCTACGTCTTCGAGGAGGGCTTCACCGGCTACCGGATCGGCTACGCCTCCGCCGCCTCGTACATCTTCTTCGCCCTGATCGTCCTCGTCTCCCTCATCCACCTGCACCTCGCCCGCAGGACACGGCAGGAGAGCACCTCATGAGCGCAGCGGCCGGCACCTCCCGCCAGGACCCGGTCTCCTCCACCGCGCCCACCCCCGCCGGCGGCACCGGCGGCGGCCGGCGGCCGCGCTGGACCCGGGGCCGCGTCGCCATGCTGCTGGCCGCACTCGTCCTCGCCGCCGCCTGGGTGCTGCCGCTCGCCTACGCCCTAGCCACCTCGCTCAAGCCCATGGGCGAGGAGGTCGAGACCCCGCTCACCTGGATCGGTTCCAGCGTCACCTTCGACGCGTACGACAAGGTGTGGGCGGCCGGGGACATCCCCCGCTGGATGCTCAACACCCTCTACATCTCGGTGATGACCACCTTGCTGACCGTGCTGCTGTGCGCCATGGCGGCGTACGGGTTCGCGCGCACCGAGTTCCGCGGCCGGAAGGCGCTCTACGCTCTCGTCCTCGCCGGCATCATGGTGCCGCCGCAGGTGCTGATGGCGCCGCTCTTCGCGGAGATGGCGGCGCTCGGCCTGGTGGACACCTACTGGGGCGTGATCCTGCCGCAGGTCGCCGTCCCCGCGATGGTGTTCATCCTGGTGAAGTTCTTCGAAGGGGTGCCGCGCGAGCTGGAGGAGGCTGCCTTCTGCGACGGCGCCGGGCGCTGGCGGGTGTTCTTCACGATCGTGCTGCCGCTCTCCCGGCCCATCCTCGCCGCGGTCTCGATCTTCGTCTTCATCCACACGTGGAACAACTTCCTCTGGCCCTTCCTGGTCACCACCGACCCGAACGGCATGACGCTGCCCGTGGGCCTCGTCAACATCCAGTCCAGCTACGGCGTCCGCTACTCCCAGGTGATGGCCTCCCTGGTGATGGCAGGGCTGCCGCTGCTGGTGGTCTTCGCCCTCTTCCAGCGCCAGATCGTCCGCGGCGTCGCCCACACCGGCCTCGCGGGGAAGTGACGACAGCCGTCCAGCGAACCGGGCCCCGCAGCCACAGAGAGGAACCCATGAGCGCCACCGCACGCTTCACCCTCGACCCCGCCTTCACCGTGGGCGAGGCCGGCCCGCGGCTGTTCGGCTCCTTCGTCGAGCACCTCGGCCGGTGCGTCTACACGGGCATCTACGAGCCGGGCCACCCCGCCGCCGACCCGGCCGGGCTGCGCACGGACGTGCTGGACCTCGTCCGC
Source organism: Streptomyces sp. CNZ287 (assembly GCF_007827615.1). NCBI lineage: Bacteria > Bacillati > Actinomycetota > Actinomycetes > Kitasatosporales > Streptomycetaceae > Streptomyces > Streptomyces sp. CNZ287. Next base: position 26,825 of record NZ_VISV01000019.1, read on the forward strand.
GAGCTGGGGGTGACCGCCGTCCGCTACCCCGGCGGCAACTTCGTCTCCGGCTACAAGTGGGAGGACGGCGTCGGCCCCCGGCAGGACCGGCCGCGCCGCCTCGACCCGGCCTGGCAGACCACGGAGAGCAACCACTTCGGGCTCGGCGAGTACGCCGACTTCCTCCGCAAGACGGGCTGCGAACCCGTGCTGGCCCTCAACCTCGGCACCAGGGGCGTCGCCGAGGCCGTCGAGCTCCAGGAGTACGCCAACCATCCCCAGGGCACGGCGCTGGCCGACCTCCGTATCGCGCACGGGAGCAAGGAGCCGTACGGGATCCGGCTGTGGTGCCTGGGCAACGAGATGGACGGGCCGTGGCAGACGGGTCACAAGACCGCGGCGGAGTACGGGCGGCTGGCCGCCGAGACCGCGCGGGCGATGCGGCAGATCGACCCGGGCCTGGAACTGGTCGCGTGCGGAAGCTCGAACCAGGCCATGCCGACCTTCGCCGAGTGGGAGAGGACGGTCCTCACCGAGTGCTACGACCTGGTCGACTACATCTCCCTGCACGCCTACTACGAGGAAGTGGACGGCGACCGCGGCTCCTTCCTGGCCTCGGCCGTGGACATGGAGTCCTTCATCGACAACGTCGTCGCCACCTGCGACCACGTAGGGGCAAGGCTGAAGTCGGAGAAGCGGATCAACCTCTCCTTCGACGAGTGGAACGTCTGGTACCAGAGCCGCTTCCACGCCGAGTTCGACCGGAACCCGCCCGGCTGGGCCGAGGCCCCGCGGCTGCTGGAGGACAGCTACAGCGTCACCGACGCCGTCGTCGTCGGCTCGCTGCTGATCGCGTTGCTGCGGCACGCGGACCGGGTGAAGCTGGCCTGCCTCGCACAACTCGTCAACGTCATCGCGCCGATCATGACGGAGCCGGGCGGCACGGCCTGGCGGCAGACCACGTTCCATCCCTTCGCGCAGGCGGCGCGCCACGGCCGGGGCACGGTCCTGGAGGTGCGCGCCGACTCCCCGACGTACGACACCGCGCGCTACGGCCGGGTCCCGCTGCTGCACGCCACGGCGGTACGGGACGAGGCGAGCGGCGCCGTCACGGTCTTCGCGGTCAACCGGGCGCAGCAGGCCGTACTCCCGGTGGAGATCGCCGTGCACGGGACGGGCGTGACCGGCATCGCCGGGCACAGCGTGCTCTCCGACACCGACCCCGAGGCCCGCAACACCGCCGCCGACCCGGACCGTGTCACCCCGCACGGGGCGGAGGGCACGGCGCTGTCGGGCGGGGTCCTGCGGGCCGTGCTGGAGCCCATGTCCTGGAACGTCATCCGTCTGACCTGAATGCACGGTCCCGGTGTCCCGCGATCCGGCCCCTCCTCGGCAACGACACCCGCGGTGGTGCCGGTCGGCGTGCGGTACCACCGGACCCGGTTCAGCCGGTGCGGGCTCACCGTACCCGCCTCGCCGCCCCGACGGCGGATGTGTGTGAGGTCTATTGACGCGCACCGGTGGAGCGAGCATCCTGCCGCACGAGATCCCGAATTGTGTCTGAGATTTCGAACCAGAACGTTGTCGAACCGGTTCGACAAAGTCTCGCTGTCGAACCGGTTCGCCCCCCACCGGGCAACTCACAGGAGCAGTGACGATGGTGCATACGAGAGCGAAACGGCCCCGCCGCGGTCTGCGTCACGCACTGGCCGTCGCCGCGGGCGCCGGGCTGCTGGCCTCGGGCCTCGGGATGCCCGCCGCGACCGCCGACGAGCAGGAGCTGAGCATCGATCTGGCCGCCGGCACCGGCGCGTTCCACGGCGGCGCCGCCGGCACCCTCTACGGCCTCTACGGCCAGGACGTACCGACGAACAACCTCATCGAGGGAATGAACCTCCGGACCGTCTCGACCAAGGCCCAGGACGGCCCCCAGCACCCCGGCGCCGACGCGCTCGACGTGGTCAAACCGCTCGCGGACTCCACCGGCGGCGACGTGTACATCTACATGACCGACATCCACCGGGGCTTCCCGTACCAGTGGGAGGGCGACACCCCCGGGGAGAAGGTCTCGATCTACCGCGAGAAGATCGCCAAGCAGGTAGACCAGGTGCTCGAACTGCCCGAGGAGTACCGGGACAACATCGTCTTCGTGCCGTTCAACGAGCCCGAGGGCAACATGTTCGGCACCGGCGAGTGGAGCTACGACCGCACCTCTTGGCTCGACGACCCCGCCGACTACTTCGCCACCTGGGACGACTTCTACCGGCTGATCAAGGGCAAGATGCCCGGCGCCCGTATCGCAGGACCCAACACCAGCATCCTCTACGACCAGGTCAAGGGCTTCCTGGAGCACACCGTCGAGGCCGGCACGGTGCCCGACGTCGTCACCTGGCACGAGCTGAGCCACCCCGAGCAGGTGCGCACCAGCGTGGCGACGTACCGCGCGTGGGAGAAGGAGGTCTTCGCGGGGACCGCGTACGAGGAGAAGACGCCGCTGCCCGTGAACGTCAACGAGTACGCGTTCAACTACCACACCTCCGTACCGGGCCAGATGATTCAGTGGATCTCCGCGATCGAGGAGTCGAAGGTCGACGCCGACATGGCGTACTGGAACATCGACGGCAACATCTCCGACTCCGCCGTGCAGTCCAACCGCGGCAACGGCCAGTGGTGGCTGTTCAACGCCTACGGCGCCATGTCCGGCCACACCGTCGAGGTCACCCCGCCGTCGCCCGGCGAGAACTACACCATGCAGGGCGTCGCCACGCTGGATGAGGAGAAGCGGCAGGCACGGGCGCTGTTCGGGGGCGCGGACGGCCCGAGCCGCGTCCGGTTCGACAACGTGCCCGCCGCCGTCTTCGGCGACACCGTCCACGCCTGGGTCCGCGAGATCCCCTGGACCGGCCAGATCGGCGACTCCGACCGCCCCGAGCCGGTTGCCGAGGGGGACGCCGACGTCCAGGACGGCGCCGTCGAGTTCGACTTCGGCGGCGACCTGCCGGAGCTGGAGGAGTCGTCCGCGTACGAGATCGTCCTGGCACCGGGCGGCGGCGGGGATGCGTCACCGCCGCGCGCCCTCTGGCAGGGCAGCTACGAGGCCGAGGACGCCGCGCACACCGGCTCCGGCTACAGCCTGAACGGCCCCGAGGGCTCGCCGAAGGAGGTGTCCAAGTTCTACACCTCCGGCGGTTACAACGTCGGGGGCCTGCGCACGGGCTCCGACGTCCGGCTCGACTTCACCGTCGACGTGCCCGCGGACGGCACGTACGACCTCCGAGTCTTCGCCAACTCCCTCAACACCTACGGCCTCGTCGCGGAGCAGGGCCCGACCAACGTCTTCCTCCGCGTCGACGGCGAGGACGAGCAGGAGCTCCACCTGCCGCTCGGCTACAAGTGGGTGGTCTGGGACCACGCCGACACCACCGTCGAGCTGACCGAGGGTGAACACACCCTCTCCCTCGCCGCCCGGAGCCTCGACGGCACCGGGGCCACCAAGGGCGACGCGATCATCGACCGCATCACCCTCTCCCAGCCCGCCGCCACGGCCGACCAGGCGGTCTACGAGGGTGAGTTGGCCTCCTTCGACGGCGGCGGCCCCGTGTACGACCTGCCGCAGGACGGCAGCACCACCGGCGCCGGCGCCGGCGCGGCGCGGCTCGCCGACGGCGAGAGCGCGACCTTCTGGGTCTACTCGGAGGCCGACGCCGAGGCGCGCCTCGGCGTCGCCGCGCTCGGCGGGGGGCGGTCCCGGCTCGCCGTCAACGGGCAGGACGTGCAGAACGTGACCCGGGCGTCGGGCGAGGTGGCCGTCTCCCTCTCCGGCGGGGTCAACAAGGTCACCGTCACCGCCACCGCCGGCACCGTGCTCATCGACCACCTCGCCGTCGCCCCGGGCGGCGGAGTGCTGGAGCCGCGCGAGTACCAGGCCGAGGCGGCCGACCTCGCCGGTACCGCCGAGGTCGCGGACTTCTCCCTCGCCGACGGCGGCAAGGCGGTGCAGGGCGTCGGCGGCGAGCCGGGCAACGGCAACACCGCTACCTTCCGCGTCACCGCGGACACGGCCGGCCTGTACGCCATGCGTGTCCGCTACGCCAACCCCGAGCAGTCCGAGGCCACGCACTACAACCCCGACCCACTCGTCCGGCACGCCGACGTGTCCGTCAACGGCGGCGAGGCCCGGCGCGTCACGTTCCCGCACTCGTTCCACGAGAACAACTTCTGGGACCTGACCGTGCCGGTGCGGCTGGAGCGGGGCGACAACACCATCGCCTTCCGCGCCGAGGAACTGCCGAACTTCGACGGCGAGTCCTACGCCTCCGACACCTGGCCGGGCGTGCTGCTGCGCTCGCAGTACGCGCCCGTCCTCGACAGGATCACGCTCGCGCCGTACGCGGTCGGGCAGCCGTAGCCCGCAGCACATCCGGAAAGGGGGTCCGAATGGTGACCATCGGCGACATCGCGCACGCGGCCGGCGTGTCCCGCAGCACCGCCTCGTACGCACTGTCCGGCAAGCGGTCCATCTCCGCCGAGGTCCGGCAGCGCGTGGCGGACGCCGCGCGGGAACTGGGCTACACGCCCAACGCCGGCGCCCGGGCCCTGGCCACCGCGGAGACCATGGTCCTCGGGCTGCTCGCCCAGTTCCACGAGGACGAGTTCGCCCCGGCGATGCTCCAGTACATGCTGGGCGTCTCCGACACCGCCCGCGAGCTGGGCTACGACACCCTGCTCGTCACCGAGGCGGACGGGGCCAGGGCACTGCGCCGGATCACCGACTCCCGCATGGTCGACGGCGTCGTCCTGCTCAACGTCGCGCAGGACGACGCCCGGCTGCCGCTGCTGCGCGACGCACCCCAGCCCGGGGCGCTCGTCGGGCTGCCGGGCGACCCGACCGGCGTCGACGTCTTCGACCTGGACTTCGAGGCCGCCGGCCGGGCGATGGTCGACCACATGCACCGGCTGCACCACCGCGAGCTGATCCTCGTATCGCAGCCCGAGCACGTCATCGAGCGGGGCGGCGCGTACGTATGGCGGCTGCAGGACGCCGTGGTGCAGCAGGCGCGGTTCCGCGGCATCCGCCTGCACGCGGCTTTCGGCTTCTCCCGCCAGCCCGGCGTCGGCCGGCACCTGAGCGCACTGCTCGACGCGCATCCGGCCGCGACGGGGCTGCTGCTGAACAACGAGGCCGCAGCCGCGGCCCTGCCCTCCGTGCTGCACGCGCGCGGCCTTCGGGTGTCGCGGGACCTGTCGGTCATCGGCCGCTACTCCGACGAATTCGCCCGCACCTTCTCGCTGCCGTTCTCCTCCATCGAATCCGCCCCCGACCTGCTGGGCGCGCTGGCGGTGCGCCAGCTCGTCAGCCGCCTCGTCTCCCCCGCGGCCCGCGACGAACCGCACGTGCTGCGGCTCGTGCCGCCCGAACTCGTCGACCGAGGGAGCACAGGAGCCCCGCCCGCGGACCCCAGCACCGCACGTGCCCAAGGAGGAACACCGTGATATCCCTGCCCACTCCCGTCCGGGCCGCCGGCGTTCTGGCCGCCGCGCTCCTCGTCATGACGGCGCCCGCCGCCTGCTCATCGAAGACCGGCGGCACCGGCGGCGATCAGTCCGACGACACGTACACCTGGTGGGACCCCTATCCGCAGCACGACAAGTCCTCGGACTGGGCGAAGCGCGTGACCGCCTGCGGCGACGAGGCGGGGGTGACCATCAAGCGCACCGCGTACGACACCTCCGCCCTGACGAACCAGGCGCTGCTCGCCGCCCAGGAGGGCACCTCGCCCGACGTCATCCTGCTGGACAACCCGGCCGTCTCCACCCTCGCCGACAGCGGGATGCTCACCACCACGGACGAGTTCGGGCTCGACACGTCCGGCATCGACGAGAACCTGCTCGCGGCCGGGGTCGTGGACGACAAGGCGTACGGCATCCCCATCGGCGCCAACACCCTGGCGCTGTACTACAACGAGGACGTCCTCGACGACGCCGGTGTCGACCCCGCCTCGGTCGAGGACTGGGAATCGCTCACCGCCGCTCTGCGGAAGGCGACCGGCGCCGGGCACAAGGGCATCACCTTCGCCGGTACCAACACCGAGGAGGGATCCTTCCAGTTCCTGCCCTGGTTCTGGGGCGCGGGCGCCGAACTGCGCGACCTCGACTCGGCGCAGGCCGTCTCGGCCCTGGAGCTGTGGACCGGTTGGCTGGCGGAGGGCTACGCGCCCAACTCGGTGATCAACAACTCCCAGAACACGACCTGGGAGGAGTTCCTCACCGGCGACTTCGCCTTCGCCGTCAACGGGACCTGGCAGGTCAACAGCGCCGCGGAGGCCGGTTTCCCGACCGGTGTGGTGCAGATCCCCGGCAAGGACGGCGGGGCCGCCCCGGCCCCCACGGGCGGCGAGTTCATCACCGCCCCCATGCAGGACGACACCTCCCGCTACGACGTCACCAAGAAGATCGTCGAGTGCATGACCACGCCCGCGGGCATGGTGGAGACCGCGACGACCTTCGCGTACTACATCCCGCCGACGCGGGCCGGCCAGGAGAAGCTGCTCGCGAAGAACGCCGGGCTCAAGCCGTGGACCGAGGCCGTGCGCACCGCCCGGGGCCGGACAAGCGACAACCTCGGCACCGACTACCCGAAGATCTCCGAGCAGCTCTGGACCGCCGTGCAGAAGGCGCTCAGCGGGTCCACGAGCCCCGAGGACGCCCTGCGCGAAGCGCAGTCGGCAGCCGAGGACGAGGCCGGCGGCTGACGCCGCACCGGGAGCCGCACCATGGAGACCACCACCACGACCGTGCCGCAGGCAGCGGGCTCAGGATCCCAGGCGTCCGGCCCGGCGGAGCCGTCCGCCCGGCGCCGCGGAGGGCGGACCGCGCAGGAGCGCTCCGTCCGCTGGGCCGGCCGCGCGTTTCTGGCCCCGCTCCTCGTCTATCTGCTGGCCTTCTACGCCTATCCGCTCTTCCGGAACGTCGACCTCAGCCTGCACGAGTACACCGTCCGCTCGTTCGTGCAGGGTGGTGCCGAGTTCACCGGGCTCGCCAACTACCGCGACGTGATCGGCGCCGACGCCTTCGTCCCCGCGCTGCGCAACACGCTCGTGTTCACCTTCGTCTCCATCGCCGCGCAATACGCCATCGGCCTCGCGCTCGCGGTCTTCTTCCGCAACGGCTTCCGGCTGTCGGGACTGCTGCGCGGCATGTTCCTGGTGCCGTGGCTGCTGCCGCTGATCGTCTCCGGATCGACCTGGTCCTGGATGCTGAACAGTGACAACGGCATCGTGAACTCCGTCCTGGAGGCGTTCGGCATCGGGCAGATCAACTGGCTGACCGATCCCGGCTGGGCACTCACCTCCGTGATCATCGCGAACATCTGGCTCGGCATCCCGTTCAACCTCGTCATCCTCTACTCCGGGCTGCAGAACATCCCGGACGAGCTGTACGAGGCGGCTGCCCTGGACGGCGCGAGCGCCTGGCAGCAGTTCCGGCGGGTGACCTTCCCGCTGCTGCGCCCGGTCTCCGCGATCACCCTGCTGCTCGGCCTTGTCTACACGCTCAAGGTGGTCGACGTCATCTGGATCATGACCACCGGCGGGCCTGGCACCTCCTCAACCACGCTCGCCGTCTGGTCCTACCGCGAGGCATTCGGCACCGGGCTGCCCGACTTCTCGCCCGCCGCCACCGCCGGCAACCTGCTCATCTTCCTCGCGCTCGCCTTCGGCCTCCTCTACATCCGCCTTGAGGGCCGGGCGCGCCGGGGGGATCCATCGTGACCAGGCACCGGACCCGGCGCGCCAGCCGGGGCAGGACCGCGCTCGGAATCCTGTTCACCGCGGTGATGCTCTTCCCCGTCTACTGGATGGTCAACGTCTCGCTGACCAGGACCGGGGACATGCGGGCCGACCCGCCGCACTGGTTCCCCCGGAACCCCACCTTCGCCGGCTACGCCGACGTGCTGCGCGATCAGATCCCGGCGCTGACCACTAGCCTGGGCATCGGCCTGGGCTGCGTCGCGCTCACCCTCGCCGTCGCCGCGCCCGCCGCGTACTCACTGGCCAGGCTGCGTCCGCGGAGCGTGGGCGCGGTCGGGTTCCTGCTGCTGGTCGCGCAGATGATCCCCAGCGTGGTCATGGCGATCGGCTTCTACGCCGTCTATGTGCGGCTCGGCTGGCTCAACTCCGTCTGGGGCCTGATCCTCGCGGACTCCACCATCGCCGTCCCCTTCGGCGTCATGGTGCTGACCGCCTTCATGTCCGGCATCCCGGCCGAGTTGCTGCAGGCCGCGCGGATCGACGGCGCGGGCACCTGGCGGACGTTCGTCTCCGTGGTCCTGCCGCTGAGCCGCAACGCACTGCTGACCGTGTCGCTGTTCGCGTTCCTGTGGGCGTGGTCGGACTTCGTCTTCGCCTCCACCCTCAGCCGCAACGCCGACGCGATCCCGATCACTCTCGGCATCTACCAGTACATCGGCAACAACACCACCGAATGGAACTCGATCATGGCCACCGCCGTCGTCGCGTCCGTCCCCGCGGCGGTGCTGCTCGTCATCGCGCAGCGCTTCGTCGCCGGCGGCGTCGTCGCCGGCGCCGTCAAGGACTGACGCAGATGACGCCACGACGACCCCACCTGTGAGGAATACGCGTACATGGTGAGCTTCCGACCGACCCGGACCGCTCTGGAGATCCGCCACCGGCACGAGGTGCTGACCGTCCAGGCATGGGGCGCGGACAGCGTCCGCGTACGGGCCGCGCCCTTCCGGCTCCCGGCGGAGAGCCACGGCGCTCTCGGCGAGCTTCCGCCGTCGCCCGCACCCCCGCGGATCACCGTCGACGGCGACCGCGCCGTCCTCGTCCACGGGGAGCTGACCGTGACGGCCGCCTTCGACCGCCGCGCCGCGTACCCCGAGCCGCTGCTCGCCTTCTCCCGCACGAGCACCGGCGCCGAGCTGCTGGCCGAGAGTCGCGAGCACTTCTGGCTGCCCGGCGCCCGCGTCTTCCGCGGGGACGGCACCGGCGCCTACGAAGTCCGCCAGCGGTTCACCGCGTACACCGGCGAGCGTCTCTACGGCATGGGCCAGCGCACCCACGGCCGGCTCGACCTCAAGGGCCTGGCCCTGGACCTCGTCCACCGCAACGGTGAGGTGTCCATCCCGTTCGTGCTCTCCAGCCGCGGCTACGGACTGCTGTGGAACCTGCCCGCCGTCGGCCGGGCCGAGTTCGCGGAGAACGGCACCCGGTGGCAGGCCGGCCGCGCCCGGGAGATCGACTACTGGCTCACCGCGGCGCCGACGCCCGCCGGGATCCTCGCCCGGTACGCCGACGCCACCGGGCACGCCCCCGAACTGCCGTGCTGGGCCAGCGGCTTCTGGCAGTCGAAGCTGCGCTACCGCGACCAGGACGAGCTGCTCGCCGTCGCGCGCGAGCACCGCCGCCGCGGCCTGCCCCTGTCCGTGATCGTCGCCGACTACTTCCACTGGCCGGCGATGGGCGACCACCGCTTCGATCCCGCCGAGTGGCCAGAGCCCCGGGCGATGGTCGAAGAACTGGCGGAGCAGGGCGTGGAGCTGATGGTCTCCGTCTGGCCGACCGTCTCGCCGCTCGCCGAGTCCTGGCCCGACTACCGCGACCGCGGGCTGCTCGCCGGCACCGCGCAGGGGGTGGAGTTCCACCAGACCATCCAGGACAAGGGCATGGCCGTGCCCATGCCCGTCGCCTTCTACGACCCGACCAACCCCGAGACGCGGGCGTACGTGTGGGAGCGGATCCGGCGCGGCTACCGAGACGCCGGCATCCGGGTCTTCTGGCTGGACGCCTGCGAGCCCGAGCTGAATCCCGCCCAGCCGGAGAACCTCGCCCTCTACGCCGGTCCGGGCGCCGAGGTCGCCGGCGTCTATCCCCGCGACAACGCCCGCCTCTTCGCCGAGGGCATGGCGGCCGACGGTGCCGGGCCGACCGTGCTGCTGTGCCGCTCCGCGTGGGCGGGCGCGCAGAAGTACGGCGCCGCGCTCTGGTCCGGCGACATCCCCGCCACCTGGGAGTCGCTGCGGCGGCAGATACGGGCCGGGCTGTCCGTCGCCGTCTCCGGCATCCCGTGGTGGACCACCGACATCGGGGGCTTCCACGGCGGCGACGCCCGCGACCCCGCGTACCGGGAGTTGATGATCCGGTGGTTCCAGTTCGGCGTGTTCTGCCCGCTGTTCCGGCTGCACGGCGACCGCGAGCCGCGCACCCCCACCTCGTACGCCCAGACCGGCGGCCCCAACGAGGTCTGGTCCTACGGCGACGAGGCGTACGGGATCATCGCCGGGCTCCTGCACCTGCGCGAGCGGCTGCGTCCGTACCTCCACGAGCAGATGACCACCGCCGCCCGCACCGGGCTGCCGCCGATGCGACCGCTCTTCCTCGACCACCCGGGCGACCCGCGCACGTGGACCGTGGACGACGCGTTCCTCTTCGGCCCCGACGTGCTCGTCGCGCCGGTGGCCGAGGCCGGGCAGCGCGCCCGGGAGGTGTACCTGCCGGCCGGCGCCCGCTGGGTCTGCGCCGCGACCGGCCGGACGTACGACGGCGGAAGCGCGGTCACGGCCGCCGCCCCCCTCGACCGGATCCCCGTCTTCACCCGCGAAGGCGCCGACGTGCCGCTGGGCGTGACCGGCGCGGCGGCGACCGCATGAAGGAGAACGCGCAGGTGGCCCGGGTGCCAGGCGGCACCGATCCCAGGGGCGGCCGGCCGGTCGTCCCGAGCAGGGGCGAACGGCGCCCCCTGGGTCTGGCGGAGGTGACGCCCACCGGCGGCGGATTCTGGCAGGACCTGCAGCGGACCAACGCCGCGGCCACGCTGGCGCACTGCGAGCGGTGGATGGAGCGGCTCGGCTGGCTCGCCAACTTCGACCGTGTCGCCGACGGTACGACCGGGCCGGACCGGGCCGGCTGGTCCTTCGCCGACTCCGAGGTCTACAAGCTCGTCGAGGCGCTGGCGTGGGAGTACGGCAGCACCGGCGACCCCGTTCACGGCGCGGCCGTACGGCGGCTGACGGCCCGTATCGCCCGCGCCCAGGACCCCGACGGCTACCTCAACACCTGCTACGGGCACCCCGGCCGCCCGCCGCGCTACAGCGACCTGGAGTTCGGCCACGAGCTGTACTGCACCGGGCACCTCCTCCAGGCCGCTGTCGCCCGGCTGCGCACCACCGGCGAGGACGAACTCGTCGCCGTCGCCCGCCGGGCCGCCGACCACGTCTGCGCCACCTTCGGCCCCGACGGGCTGAAGGGCGTCTGCGGCCACCCCGGGATCGAGACCGCCCTCACCGAACTGGGCCGCGCCCTCGGCGAGCCCGCGTACACCGACCAGGCGCAGCTCTTCCTCGACCGCCGCGGCCACCGCACCCTGGCGGTGCCGTTCGGCATCGGCGGCGCCGGATACTTCCAGGACGACGTGCCCGTCCGCGAGGCCGGCGGCTGGCGCGGCCACGCCGTGCGCCAGCTCTATCTGGCGGCCGGCGCCGTGGACGTGGCCGTGGAGCGCGACGACCGGAAACTGATCGCCGCCGTCGAGCGGCAGTGGGCCCACGCCGTCGCCCGCCGTACGCATCTGACGGGCGGCATGGGCTCACGGCACCGGGACGAGGGCTTCGGCGACGACTGGGAGCTTGCGCCCGACCGCGCGTACTGCGAGACGTGCGCGGGCGTCGCGTCGGTCATGGTGTCCTGGCGACTGCACCTGGCCACCGGCGACATGCGCTACGCCGACCTGATGGAGCGCACGCTCTTCAACGTCGTCGCCACCTCGCCGAGCGCCGACGGCCGCGCGTTCTTCTACGCCAACCCGCTCCAGCAGCGCACTCGGGGCGAGGGTCCCGGCCGCTCCGCCGACGGGGAGGTCAGCCCGCGCGCCGAGGGCGGCACCCGGGCGGCCTGGTTCGACGTCTCGTGCTGTCCCACCAACGTCGCCCGCACCCTGGCCTCCTGGCACACCTACCTGGCCACGGCAGGGCCGCGGGAGCTGACGCTGCTGCAGTACGCGAGCGGCCGGATCGCGGCCGAGCTGGGCGACGGCAGGACGGTGGCCGTGGAGGTGGAGACGGCGTATCCGGTGGCAGGACTGGTGACGGTCCGGGTGGTGGACGCGCCCGCGGGCGCGATGGCCCTGCGGCTGCGGGTGCCCGGGTGGGCACGGGGCGCGGTGCTCCACGAGGGTGGCCGGCAACGCCCCGCCGCCCCGGGCCCGGTGGTGGTCGACCGCGTCCTCGTGCCGGGCGAGGAGATCCGGCTGAACCTCCCCGTCACCTCCCGCTTCACCTGGCCGGACCGCCGCATCGACGCCCTGCGCGGCAGCGTCGCCGTCGAGCGGGGACCGCTCGTGTACTGCGCCGAGTCGACCGATCTGCCGGACGGCCTGAGCCTGGACGACGTCCTGCTGGACACCACCGCCCCGCCCGTGGAGCGTGACGGCACCGTCCTGGCACGCGCGGTGCCCGCGCCCCGTCATGCCCCGGAGGCGGAACCCGCCTGGCCCTACGCGCCGGAGCCCGGGCCGGCGGCGTCCTCCGGGCCCGCGAGGGAGCTGCCGTTGACCCCCTATCACCGCTGGGCGGAGCGCGGTCCCGCCACCATGCGCGTGTGGCTGCCCGCGGCACCGCGTGACCCGGGCCCGGTGTGAAAGGACCGGGTGGAAACCGGCCGTGCGCGGCACGGACGCGCCGTACATGTCACCGACTCGTGCGGCTACTCACTCCAGAAAGCCTGGCGGGCGACGGACCCGTTCACCGACCGGCGGTACTGGCCCGGTGACTTGCCGGTGTGCTTCTTGAACACGACGCTCATGTACTCGGAATGGCTGAAGCGGAGGCGCTGGGCGATCTGCTGGAGGGTCCAGTCCGTGGAGGAGAGCAGTTCGGCGACGTGGGCCACCCGGACGCGCACGATCTCGCCGTGGACGGTCCGGCCGAGGCTCCGGAGAAAACGGTGGTCGAGTGCGCGCCGGGAGAGCCCGATATGCCTGAGGACGGCGGTGACCGCGAGATTCTGGTCCGAGCGGTCGCGGATGAACCGCAGCGCCTCGGCGACGAGGGGGTCGTCCACGGCCAGGATGTCCGAGGACTGCCGGGTGACGAGCCGGGTCGGTTCGATCAGGCGCAGGCCCGGTTCGAGGACGCGGCCCTGCATCATGAGGTCCAGGAGTTCGGCGGCGAGATATCCCGTCCGCGTCGTGTCGGGCTCGATGCTCGACAGCGGCGGGGTCGTGAGGTTGCCGATGAGTTCGTCGTTGTCGACACCGATGACGGCGACCGAGTCCGGCACCGCCAGGTCGGCGGTCTTGCATGCCTCCAGCACTTCCTGACCGGCAATGTCATAGCAAGCGAAGACACCGACAGGTTTGGGAAGGCCGCGGAGCCATTCCGCGAGGAGTTCGCGGTCGGCGGCGCGCATGCCCGTGGACTTCATCCGGAACTCCCGCGGAACCGAGCCACGCTCGCGCACGTGCTCGGCGAACCATGCGCCGCGCTTCAGGGACCAGCCGAATCTCTCGTCGCCGCAGAAGGCGAAGTGGCGCAGTCCGCGTTCCTCGAAGTGCCGGAGGGCCCACCGCGCGATCGTGCCGTCGTCGGTCTCGACGCCGGGTAGTTCGGGCACGAGCCGGGCGGCGCTGAGATCGACGGTGGGCAGACCGAGCCGCCGGATGAAAGAAGCGGTCTCGGCGCTTTCGATGCGGGCCAGTACGCCGTGGCCCTGCCAGTCTTCGAGCCAGGAGAAGTCGGTCTCGTGGCGGCTGTGCTCGGCGAGATACATCGACCAGCCCGGGTGGGCCTCGACGTACTTCTTCACGCCCACCAGCACACCGCGGGCGTACGCGTTCGAGGTCTCGACCAGCAGCGCGACGTGACGAGTCCGGTGGGCGGGCATGTAAAAACTCTAAGCCAGACTGCGGGATAACGCATGGCTTGGTCTCCACCGCCGTTCGTAATCTACACGGCCATGGGAGGTCAACGATGACGCAGAAGGTACGGGTGGCGATTGCCGGCCTCGGATTCGGTGCCGAGTTCATCCCCATCTATCAGGCCCACCCCGATGCCGAGTTGGCGGCCGTCTGCCAGCGCACCGAGACGGCGCTGACGCAGGTCGCCGATCACTTCGGTGTCCCGGGCCGGTTCACCAGCTTCGACGCGATGCTGCGGGACCCCGGCATCGATGCCGTCCACATCAACACCCCGATTCCGGAACATGCCGAGCACACCGTCGCGGCGCTCCGGGCCGGCAAGCATGTCGCGTGTACGGTGCCGATGGCCACGACGCTCGACGAATGCCGGGAGATTGTCGCCGCCGTCCGGGAATCGGGCCGGAATTACATGATGATGGAAACGGTCGTCTACTCCCGCGAGTTCCTGCACGTCCGCGATCTCGTGGCGAACGGCACCATTGGCCGGGTCCAGTTCCTGCGCGGCGCCCACTACCAGGAAATGGCGGGCTGGCCCGGGTACTGGGAAGGACTGCCGCCCATGCATTACGCGACGCACGCGGTGAGTCCGGTGCTGAGTCTCGCCGGTGCGCTGGCGGAGAGCGTCGTGTGCATCGGTTCCGGCCGCATCTCCCCGCGCCTCGCCGAGAAGTACGGTTCACCGTTCGCCGTCGAAAGCGCCCTGATCACCCTCCGCGGTACACCCGTCGGCGCCGAGATCGCGCGTTCGCTCTTCGAGACGGCACGTGAGTACGTGGAGAGCTTCACGGTGTTCGGGAGCCGGGCGAGCTTCGAATGGGAGCAGACGCAGGGCTCCGGGCATGTGCTGCACACCGGGGAGGAGCCGAAGAGCATCGGGATCCCGGACTTCGGGCACCGGCTGCCGCCTCAGATCGCTCCGTTCACGACGCGTGGCGTCTACGACGACGAGAACGAGCACCTCTCCTTCGTCCAGGGCGGCGGCCACGGCGGCTCGCACCCGCATCTGGCACACGAGTTCATCCGGAGCATCGTCGAGGAGCGGGCGTCCGCGATCGACGAGGTCACCGCGGCGAACTGGACGTCCGTGGGCATCTGCGCGCACGCGTCGGCGATGGACGGGGGAGCGCGGGTGGCGGTCCCCGACTACGAGGAACTCCGCGAGCAGGGCTCCGCCGCGAACTGACCGGCGGCGGATGCATCGACCGGGCGCGTGCGGCGACGCGCGGTGTGCCCGCCCGAGGGAACCAGAACACGCGCCGCCGCACGGCACCGAGCAACGGGAGGAATGGATGAAGCCTGCCCGGATCGACCCACCACAGGCAGCGCACGACGATGCGGAAGAGGGGAGCGCCCGTACGCGCAAAGGCGGGAGCCGCCTGAACACGAGCCCGCGGCGCGGGCCGGGACACCGGGCACCACGTGGGCGCACGGCCCTCCGCAGGCTGCCGGTCTGGGCGGTCGGCCTGGCCGTCACCGCCGTAGCCGTGTGGGTGGCGTTCCTCGCCGACGGCACACCGGCCGGACCCGCGGCGGAGGACCCGGGCAAGTTCCTCGTCACCGTGCTCGACGCGGTCACCTTCGCGGGGCTCCTCTTCGTCGCGGCGTCCGGCTTCACCCTCATCTTCGGTCTGATGCGCACGGTGAACATGGCGCACGGCTCCCTGTTCCTGCTCGCCGCGTACCTCGCCATCCGCGTGCAGGAGGCGATGGTCGGCCAGTCCCGCAACATCGAACCGGCACAGGTCGGCATGCTCGACTGGCTGGTGCCGATGCTGGCCGGCGCCGGCGTCGCGGCCGTCGCCGGTCTGGCGATCCAGCAGCTCTTCCTGCAGTGGAACGAGGGCCAGGAACTGCGCCAGGCGCTGATGACGCTGGCCCTGACGGTCGTCCTGGCCGACCAGATGCTGCGTGAGTTCGGCGGGCTGGCCCAGACGATGGTCTGGCCCGGTGCGGTCACGCACTTCTTCTCCGTCCAGGGCGAGCGCTACCCGGTCACCCGTTTGTTCATCCTCGGCGTGGCCGTGCTGGTCGGCATGCTGCTGTGGCTCTGGCTCACCAGGACGGGCATGGGGACGGTGATACGCGCCGGCGTGGACGACCGCGAGATGGTGCGCGGACTCGGCATCAACATCAAGCTGGTCTTCGCGATCACGTTCTTCGTCGGATCGTTCCTTGCCGGGGTGGGCGGTGTGCTCGGGGCCTCCTTCGCCGGAGCCGCGCCCGGCACCGACGGAAACTGGCTGCTGAACTCACTCGTCGTCGTCATCGTCGGCGGCCTCGGCTCGCTCCGGGGTGCCGCCGCCGGCTCGCTGCTGTACGGCACCGTCGTCGCGTTCTCGCCCGCCTACCTGCCGAGCGCGTACTCCTACTACGCGATCATCATGACCTTCGTCCTGCTGGCGCTGGTCCTGGCGATCCGGCCCTACGGACTGTTCGGGAGACCGGCATGACGGCGCGTCATCTGCTGACCCGGAGCAACCTCCTCGGGACCGCCCTGGTCGTCGTCCTGCTGCTCCTGCCGAATCTGGCGACGGCGTACTTCGTCAACTTCGTCATGACGCAGACGCTCATCCTGGGCCTGGCGGCGGCGACCATCGTCTTCCTCGCCAAGTACGGGGGGATGACCTCGCTCGCCCAGTTCCTGCTCTTCGGCATCGCCGGCTTCATGTTCGGCAACGCGGCCCAGGAGACCGGCGCCCGTGGCCTGAACCTCGGCTGGCACCCCTGGGCGGCGGTCGCGTTCGCCGTCGTGGTCACCACCGCGGCCGCGTTCGTCCTCGGCGCCCTCGCCAGCCGCACCACAGGGCTCTACTTCCTGATGCTCACGATGGTCTACGCCGTCATCGGCTACTACGTGTTCGCCCAGATCGTCGAGATCTCCGGGCCCGGCGGGCTCACCAGCATCCGGCGGCCGGACCTCCTGGGGCCGCCCGTGCGGCTGTACTACACGGGCCTCGGCCTCTCCGTGCTGGCCTACCTCGGCTTCCGGGCGGTCGGGCGGACCGGGTTCGGGCTGACGCTGCAGGGCGTCCGCGACGACCCGGTCCGGATGGCGTCGCTGGGGTTCAACGTGCCGCTGCACCGGACGCTGGCCTTCACCATGGCCGGGTTCGTGGCCGGGGCGGGCGGCCTGCTCAACGTCTGGTGGAACGGCCAGATCGACCCCGCGTCGATCGCGATCGGACCCACCCTGATCCTGCTGATCATCGCGGTGATCGGCGGCATCTCGTCCTTCGAGGGCGCCTGGCTCGGCGCCTTCGTCTACGTCCTGATCTTCACCTACCTGCGCGATCTGCCGCTGATCGACCGGATCGGCATCACCGAGGCGCGGTTCAACACCGTGATCGGAGTGATCGTCCTGCTGATCATGATGCTCTCTCCCGAAGGGCTCACCGGAATCGCCCGGCGGCTGCGCCCCGGCCCCCGGCCGCGCGCCGGAACAGGGCAGGACCCGTCCGCCGGAGAAGCGCCGTCCACCCGTACGACCGAGAAGGAACTGGGAGTTACACGATCATGAGTGCACTCAGACGCCCCGTGGCACTGACACTCTCCATGGTGGCGAGCCTGGCTCTGGTGGCCGCCGGATGCAGCGGGGACGACAGCTCCTCCGGGCTGCCCGCCGACGAGCAGTCGTCCGCGTTCTCGCCCAAGGACGGCGACGGCGTCCGGCTCGGGATCCTGGGCCAGTGCGAGGGCCCGTTCGGCGGGTTCCACGAGGACGTGGCCGCGGGCACGACGCTCGCCTTCGCCCGCTTCGCCGGCGCGAGCCCGAACTCGTCCACCAGCGCACTGAAGGGCTTCAGCGGCGCGGAGGTCGAGGGCACCCCGATCGAACTCGTCGGCATCGGCTGCGGCGACGACACCGCCGACCGCATCCTCCAGGAGGTACGCCGCCTGGTGGAGCAGCAGGGAGCCAACGTCATCATCGGCCCGCTCTCCGGCGACGAGGGCATCGCGGTCGCCGAGTACGCGAAGGGCAAGCCCGACCTCACGGTGTTCGCGGGCATCTCCGGCTCGCAGGAGCAGACCCTGCAGGTCCAGGCGCCGAACTACTTCCGTTTCTACGGGGACGGCGCGATCTGGAACGCCGGCCTCGGCGACCTGCTCTACCACGAGGAGGGCTGGCGCAAGGTCGCGGTCATCGCCGACGACTACAGCTTCGGCCACACCTCGGCGGCCGGCTTCATCGCCGACTTCTGCGGCGTCGGCGGCGAGGTCACCCACCGGGTGTTCCCGCCCCTGGGCACCACCGACTACTCCTCCTACATCTCCCAGCTCCCGAACCCGGATGAGGTGGACGGCTACTTCTGGGCCGTGGGCGGCACCGGTACGCAGGCCGCGCTTGAGGCGTTCGTCAACGCCAAGGGCGACCTCACCGGCGACGAGCACGCGGGCAACTTCTTCTTCAACCCGGACCTCGCCCAGGCGCTCGGCACCGACATCGCCGGCGCGCACGTCGGCGGCTTCGCCACCCTGCCGGGCGACATCCGGACGCCGGAGATCGAGGAGTACCTGGCGGCCGCCGACGAGACGTGGGAGTCGATACCGGGATCGCTGAGCGGCAACGATCCCGCCCCACCGTCCACCGCCGCGGCCTTCGGCTTCTTCTACGGGTACTACACGGCCGGCGTGGCGCTGGTCGAAGGACTCAAGGCGGTCGACGGCGACATCTCCGACCCCCAGGCGTTCCAGGCCGCCGTCGCCGGCCTCACCCTCGACCTGCCGCACGGCAGCATCAGCCTGGACGAGAACCGCAGCGGCATCGTCGACGTCGGGCTCTCGCGCCTCGTCGTCGACGACTCCGGCGAGGTCGTACAGGAGAGCGTGGCCGTCGTTCCCGGCGTCGACCAGACCTTCGGCGGCACGTTCAGCCCGGACACCCCGTCGCCGGGCCGGGACTTCCCGGCGTGTGAGAAGCGGGACCTGCCCTGGGAGGGCAAGGCCATCCCCGTCGTCGACGGCGCCCCGCAGCGATAGGAGATCCCGGTCATGGCCCACACCAGCACGGTGCCGTCCGAGCCGGCCGGCAGGGCGCCCGTCGTCCAGGTCCGCGCGCTCACGGTGGCGTTCGGCGGGCTGCTCGCCCTGAACGGTATCGACCTCGCCGTCACGCGGGGCGAGCGGCTGGCAGTCATCGGCCCGAACGGAGCCGGAAAGACCACCCTGTTCAACGTGATCGCCGGCGATGTGACGCCTGTCAGCGGATCCGTCCTCATCAAGGGCGTCGAGTGCGTCCACCGGCCGTCGCGCTACCGCCCCCGGCTGGGAGTCGCACGGACGTACCAGAAGGCCCGGGCCCTGGCCGGCCTCACCGTACGCGAGAACATCTACCTCGCGCTCGCCGGACTGCGGGGCCGGCACCGGGCACTGTGGCGGTCGTCCACCGACCGGCGGATGAGCGACGAGGCCGCCGACGTGGCGCGCCGGGTCTGGCTGGCGGGACAGCTCGACGCCACGGCGGGAGAACTGGCCCACGGGCAGCAGCGCCAACTGGAACTCGGCATGGCCATCGCCACGAGGCCGGACGTGATGCTGCTCGACGAACCGGCGTCCGGCCTGTCGCGGGGCGAGCGCGAACGCCTCGTCGAACTGCTGGAGTCGTTCGACGAGGAGCTGACCCTGCTGCTCGTCGAGCATGACATGGACGTGGCATTCAGCATCGCCCAGCGGGTGGTGGTGATGGCCGACGGGGAGCAGGTCACGGCCGGAACCCCCGCCCAGGTACGCGGTGATCCACACGTCCACCGGATCTACCTGGGCACGGAGGCACCGCTATGAGCACGGCCCCCCTTCTCGACGTTCGCCGGCTGCGCTCCGGCTACGGCGCCTCTGTGGTCCTGGAGGAACTCAGCTTCAGCATGGGCGTCGAGGCCGTCGGGATCGTCGGCCGCAACGGCATGGGGAAGAGCACGCTCTGCGACACCCTGGTCGGATTCCTTCCGGCGTCGGGCGGGGAGGTCAGGCTGCGCGGTGAGCGGGTCGAGGGCCGGACGCCGGAGAAGATCGCACGCGCCGGTATCGCCTACGTCCCGCAGGGCCGGCGGCTCTTCCCGTCGCTGACCGTCGACGAGCACCTGGCCATGCTGGCCAGGCGGGCACGCGCCAAGCGATGGACCCCCGAGGCGGTCTACGAACTCTTCCCGCGGCTGGCCGAGCGCAAGAAGCACGGCGGTGCCGCCCTCTCCGGCGGCGAGCAGCAGATGCTCGCCGTGGGACGGGCGCTGCTGCTGAACGCGCGCCTGATCGTGATGGACGAGCCGTCCGAAGGGCTGGCTCCGACCGTCGTCGACGTCCTCGTCGACGTCGTGCACCACCTCGTCGACGAGGGGGTGGCCGTACTCGTCGTCGAGCAGAACCTGCGCGCCGCGGTCCGGATGGCCCGGCGGCAGCTCGTGATGGTGTCCGGCCGGCTGGAGGCCGAGTTCACCGGCGACGACCTGCTCAACCGGCCGGACCTGCAGAGCAGGTACCTCGGCGTCGGCGGCGCCGGCCGGGCACTCCGGTGAGAGGTCCGGCTCCGCCGTGTGGTGGACGAAGAAGATCGCGAGGGGAGAACCGATGAAGGCGACAAGGACGTTCGGGGTCAACACCTGGGTGTGGACCTCGCCCCTGACCGACCGCAGGCTGGCCGAGCTGGCACCCCGCGTACGGGAGTGGGGCTTCGACGTGATCGAGCTCCCGGTGGAGAACGTCGGCGACTGGGATCCCGGCCGGGCGGCGAAGCTGCTCGACTCGCTCGGTCTGTCGGCCACCCTCGTCGTGGCGATGGGACCGGGGCGCGAGCTGGTGGCCGCCGGCGGGGAGACGATCGCCGCCACGCAGGATCTCCTGCGGCGCGTGGTCGACGCGGCGGCCACCGTGTCCTCGCCGGTCGTCGCGGGCCCGCTGTACGCCTCGGTGGGGCGCACCTGGCGGATGGACGACGCGGAGCGGCGCGCCTGTTACGCGCAGGTGCGGGACGGCCTCGCCCCGGTGGTCGAGCATGCGCGTGCAGCCGGCGTCACCGTGGCGGTCGAGCCCCTCAACCGGTACGAGACCAGCGTGGTCAACACCGTCGACCAGACTCTGGACGCGCTGGCCGGGCTGCCGGCCGAAGGCTGCGGGGTGGCTCTGGACGTCTACCACATGAACATCGAGGAGCAGGACATCCCGGCGGCCATCCGGAGGGCGGGCGACCGGATCGCCCACGTCCAGGTATGCGCCAACGACCGGGGCGCTCCCGGCGCGGACCACCTCGACTGGCCGGGAATCCTCACCGCGCTCGACGCCGCCGGCTACCGGGGGCCGCTCGTGATCGAGTCGTTCACCGGCGACAACGAGACGATCGCGACGGCCGCCTCGATCTGGCGGGCACTGGCACCGAGCCAGGACGCGATCGCCGTCGACGGGCTGTCCTTCCTCGCCGGGCTGTCCGCCGGGCACCACCGCACCCCCTGAATTCTTCGGTCAGCACCCGCCACGAAGCGACGGAGAGGACTATGCGACAACGCCATAGAAATGCCCTGCTCACGGTGGTGATCGCGCTCCTGGTCTCGTTCCTTCCAGGAATGGCCACCAGCGCGGCACAGGACGCCGAGCAGGAATACGATGTGCTCTTCTTCCACAAGACGACCGGCTTCCGGCACGATTCGATCCCGTCCGCCCTGGCGGCGGTCGAACAACTCGGCCAGGAGAACGGCTTCACCGTCACCGAGACACAGGACGCCTCGGTCTTCACCGACGAAGGGCTGGCGCAGTACGAGGCCGTCGTCTTCTTCACCGACGGTGAGAAAACCCTCGACACCGGGCAGCGGCACGCGTTCGAGCGCTACATCCAGCGCGGCGGAGGATTCGCCGGGCTGCACTCGTCGTCGAACATGGACAAGACGGACTGGCCCTGGTGGTCCGAGCTCATGGGCGGCGCGTTCTTCAAGAGCCACCCCTCCGGGGCCGACCAGTTCCAGGAGGCGACCGTACGGATAGAGGACCCCGACCACCCGTCGACGGCCGGGCTGCCGGCCGAATGGGTCCGCGAGGACGAGTGGTACAACTTCACCGCCAATCCGCGTGAGGACGTCCACGTCCTGGCGACGCTGGACGAGTCGACATACAACCCGGGCCCGGACGCCATGGGCGAGGACCACCCCATCGCCTGGTGCTCCGCCTTCGACGGCGGCCGGACCTGGTACTCGGCGCTGGGCCACAGCCCGGACGACTACGACGAGCCGCAGTTGCGCCGGCACATCCTCGGCGGCATCGAGTGGGCGGCGGGCACCGCCGAGGGCGACTGCGGCGAGCCCCGCGAAGGGAGCCCGACGGAGTCCTCCTTCGAGAAGGTCGCGCTGGACGACAACACGGCCAACCCGATGGAACTGGCCGTCGCCCCCGACGGACGTGTCTTCTACGTCGAGCTGGGCGGCACGGTGAAGCTCTACGACCCCGAGTCCGGCGGCGTGCAGACGGCAGCGCAGATCCCGGTCCACCGCGGCAACGAGAACGGGCTGCTGGGCATCGCCCTCGACCCCGACTTCGAGACGAACCAGTGGGTCTACCTCTTCTACAGCGCACCGTCGCCCGAGGTACAGCACGTCTCCAGATTCACCGCCGACGGCGACACCCTGGACATGGAGTCCGAGAAGGTGCTGCTGGAGATCCCGCACCAGCGGGAGGTGTGCTGCCACTCCGCCGGCTCGATGAGGTTCGGTCCCGACGGCAGCCTCTTCATCTCCACCGGCGACGACACCGCGCACTTCGCCTCGAACGGCTTCGCCCCGATCGACGGGCGCGTCCACGACGACCACAACAGCGAGGACGCCAAGCACTCGTACGACGCGCGACGCACCTCCGGCAACACCAACGACCTGCGCGGCAAGATCCTCCGGATCAGGCCCGAGGACGACGGCACCTACGCCATCCCGGAGGGCAACCTGTTCCCGCCGGGCACGGAGAAGACACGGCCCGAGATCTACACGATGGGCCACCGCAACCCGTTCCGGATCGCCGTCGACGACGAGACCGGCTGGGTCTACGCCGGCGAGGTCGGTCCCGACGCGGGCAGCGACAACGCCGACCGCGGCCCGCGCGGCTACGACGAGTGGAACCAGATCCGCGAGGCCGGCAACTACGGCTGGCCGTACTGCATCGCCGACAACCAGGCGTACCGCGAATGGGACTTCGCCTCGGGCACCCCGGGTGAGTCCTTCGACTGCGAGAACGGTCCCGCCAACAGGTCCCCGTTCAACACCGGCCTGGAGACCGTCCCGCCGGCCAAGGACGCCTTCGTCTGGTACCCGTACGGGGAGTCGCCGCAGTTCCCGGAGCTCCCCCAGGGCGGCGGGCGCTCCGCGTACGCCGGCGACGTGTACCACTACGACCCCGGACTGCTGGGAGACGGGCAGTTCCCGGAGTACTACGACGACGCGGTCTTCGTCATGGAATGGTCGCGCAAGTGGATTGGCGCGCTCCGGCTGGACGAGAACGGCGACTACAAGAGCTTCGAGCGGTTCATGCCGAACACCACCTTCCGCAGCCCGCACGACATGGAGTTCGGTCCTGACGGGGCGATGTACCTGATCGAGTGGGGCATGGACTTCAACTACGGCGGGGCGAACGTCAACCCGGACTCGGGCCTCTACAAGATCAACTACACCAAGGGCGCACGCACCCCGGTCGCGAAGGCGGCCGTCGACAAGGACTCCGGGCCCGCTCCGCTGGACGTCGCCTTCTCCAGCGAGGGCAGCCACGACCCGGACGGCGACGAACTGACGTACACCTGGGACCTCGGTGACGGTACGACATCGGACGAACCCGACCCGACCCACACCTACACCGAGCCCGGCGAGTACACCGCGCAACTCACGGTCAGCGACCCGTCGGGACGGTCCAGCAGCTCCAACGTCACGATCACCGCGGGGAACACCCGTCCCGAGGTGACCGTGGAACTGCCGTACAACGGCCAGGTCTTCGACTGGGGCGACGAGATCCCCTTCAAGGTCTCGGTCTCGGACGCCGAGGACGGCTCCGGCAACGCGATCGACTGCGAGCGCGTGACCGTCCAGCAAGGGCTCTACCACGACGAGGGCGGTAACGCGCACGTGCATCCGGGCGAGGCGCAGAACGGGTGCCAAGGCGTACTCGCCACCCAGAGCGACGCGGAGCACGGCGAAGCCGCGGACATCGCGCTCACCGTGACCGCCGGCTACACCGACCTCGGTGGCGAGGCCGGCGCCCCTGCGCTCACCGGCGGGGTGACGCACTTCCTGCAGCAGACGCGGAAGGAGGTCGAGCACTTCGGCGACTCGTCGAAGGTGAGCGTCGGCGACGCGGAAGACGAGGAGACCGGGGGCGGTGAGGCGATCACCGCCGGGGACGGCGCCTGGGCGTCGTACGCCCCCTACAACCTCGACGGCGTCGGCGATGTGACGCTCCGTGCGGCGGCGGCCGAGGACGCCACGGTCGAGGTACGGCGCGGTGCGCCCGACGGCGAACTGCTGGGCAGCGCGGAGATCGAGGGCAACGTCGAGGTGCCGCGGGCCGGCGGCCCGGAGGGCTTCGGCAACGCCGTCCGACTCGGCGGGTCCGGCGAGTCGGAGAAGGTGGAACTGCCCACGGGCATCGTCGAGGGTGCCGAGGACTTCACCGCCTCGGCATGGGTGAACTGGTCCGGCGGCCAGAGCTGGGCCCGGATCTTCGACTTCGGCTCCGGCACCGGCACCTACATGTTCCTGACGCCGAGCGCCGGCGGCACCGGCAACCTCAGGTTCGCGATCACGACCGGCTCCGGCGAGCAGCAGATCGACGGCTCGCAGCCGCTGCCCACCGACGGCTGGCAGCACGTCGCGGTCACGCTGTCGGGCACCACGGGAACGCTGTACCTCAACGGAGAGCCGGTCGGGACCAACGACAACATCACGTTGGACCCGTCGGATCTGGGCCCCACGGCGCAGAACTGGATCGGCGACTCCCAGTGGTCGGCGGACCCGCTGCTCAACGGCACGGTCGACGATTTCCACCTCTTCGACCGCGCGCTGGCGCCGGGAGAGATCAAGTCGCTGACCGCCGCCCCCGGCGGCGACGTGGGCGGTGGAAACATCGCCTGGTACCGGTTCGACGAGGACGGCGGCGCGCACGTCGCGGACTCCTCCGAGCAGGGCAACGACGCGCGCATCGTACTCGCCGAGTCCGCTGCGACCTGGCAGAACGTGACGGTGGACCTGAAGTCGACCGAGGGTACGTTCCCGCTGTACCTCGTCTTCCCGGATGGTCAGGTGCGGGTCAACTGGATGGAGTTCGGCAAGTCCGGAGTCGATCCGGGGGAGTGCGCCACTCCCGATCAGCGGGCGACGGTGGTCGTCGGCGACGTCGACAGCGGGGTGAGGAACCACGAGGCCGGCGGCGGGTGCACGATCAACGACCGCATCCTGGACGAACAGCCGTGGAGCAGCCCGGGCGAGTTCGGTAGACACGTACGGGAGGTGACCGCCGCGCTCATGGACG
Organism: Streptomyces sp. CNZ287; assembly: GCF_007827615.1. Classification (NCBI taxonomy): domain Bacteria; kingdom Bacillati; phylum Actinomycetota; class Actinomycetes; order Kitasatosporales; family Streptomycetaceae; genus Streptomyces; species Streptomyces sp. CNZ287. Next base: position 52,211 of record NZ_VISV01000019.1, read on the forward strand.
ACGGGGTGATCACCGGGCCGGAAGCCCGTGACATCAGGCGTGCCGCAGCCCGCAGCGAGATCGGCCGCGCCGCGTAGGCGGTAGGCGCTTGCGAACCTGGACGGCGTGCGCGGACTGCGCGGACGCGGTGGCCGAGCTGCTGCGGAGTTCGCTTCGGAGTCGGGGCTGCGTCCCTGGTCGGTACCGGCACACATGCCCCTACGAGCCGGCGGCCCAGTAGAGGCTGCGTGAGAAACGGCCCTGACCAGGACGCACGTCCTGGTCAGGGCCCGACTGCACCGGCCCGCGGTGATGGCGGTCGGGGTGGCACCACCCGGCTCCGGCGGGGAGTGCGACACGTCAGGGCGATGACGCCTCCGGCGGGAGCAGGGTGACGGTGTAGGCGTCGTGAAAGTCGGTCCACGGGACGGCGACCGTGGCCGCGTTGTCCTCGACCGCCACCAACTCGTCGGACACCGCTTGTGGGCCGTTCACCACCCCGCCGTTGTTCCACGGCACGCGCTCGACGACGGCGCGCACGGCGCCGTCCCGGATCAGGCCGGTCACGGCGTCGAGCCCGGTGAGGTTGACGGCCATGCTGCCGGTGGAACCCTTGGTGCCGAGGAGGACGGAGGCGCGGTGCGCCTCGTCGTCGCGTGTCGCGTATCCGTCGAGATCGGCGCCCGGGGTGACCTCGGCGCGGGTACCGGTCATCCGGGCGTACGCGCGGTACAGCTGCCAGTCGCCCAGTGGCTGGTAGGCACCGCCGACCCGGGTGACAAGCGCGGCCATGTTGTCGTGGAGGCCGTTGCCCGAGCCCCAGTTGGCGCGCAGGCCGTCGACGTCGGCGTGCTCCAGGCGGGCGATGAACCATCCTGAGTTGCCCGGGTTCTGCTGCTCGGGCCAGGCGTATTCGTTGACCTGAAACTCGTCTACGGCGATGCCGCGCGCGGCGATCATGTTCTGGAGGGCTGCCCTGCTGGCCACCGGGTCCTGGCCGTGCGGGCTGCCGCCGATCTCGTGCCAGCTAAGGATGTCGGGCACGGTGCCGGCAGCCGCAACGTGGTCGAGGTACGCGCTCCACCAGCCGTTGTTCGCAGTAGGCTCGTTCGCGCTGCTCGGGCCGACGATCACCGCGTCGGGGAGTTCCTCGCGGATCCTGGCATAGGTGCGGTCCCACATGTCCAGGTACTGCTCCTGGGACCTGTTCCAGAATATCGAGAGGTCTGGCTCGTTCCATATATCCCACTGGGGATTGATCCCGGCGGTCTGGATGTCCGAGATCAGGCGATCGAGGAAGGCGTCGTAGTCCGACCAGTCGCCGTTGTCGCCGGGGAAGCGGGGGATGGCGCTGCCGTCGGCACCCCAGAGATCGTGGGGCAGCATCTGGAACGTGCCGCCGAGGTCCACGGTGCGCCGGTACTGGGCGAGCGTGGAGTTCCAGCGCCGCTCGTAGCCTCCCGCGACCCACCCTCCGGGGCTCAGTTGGGCGCCGCCGGCCCGTTCGTAGCGGAAGTCGATGCCGGTGAAGAACTCGTCCGGCGGATCGGCGCCGTCCTCGGTGATGCCGTAGAGGATGCCGGAGGCGCGATGCTGCGGAGCGCCCAGGTCGGCCGAGAAGTCGACGGTGACGGCGTCGTCGAGGGGCCGGGGCGGCGGCTGGGCGGCTCCCGGGGATGTGGTGATCAGAAGCGTGGCCGTCGCGGCGGCGAGGGCGGCGGCGAGGCGGTGCGGGCGGCGCTTGCGGTGGGGTCTGCGCATGGTGGGTTGCCTCCTTGTGCGGGGGGTTACGGTCGTGCAGGCCCTCCGCCTTGCCGGAGGGCCTGCACGAGTGCTGTGCCGGGTCGGGACGCCTCAGGGCGTCTGGACGTCGATGGGTCAGCCGGTGCTGTCAATGCGGTAGAGGCCGGAGTCGTTGTTGCCGCCGTTGAAGGCGCTGCCCCACTCCAGCAGGTACAGCGAGCCGTCCGGGCCGAAGGTCATGTCCATCGGCTTGATGAACCTGGTGCCGGACATGAAGGCGTTGACGGACCCCAGCCCGCCGCCGCCGAAGCGCATCTCCTTGATGAAGCCGCGGTCCCACTCGTAGAAGAACGCCGAGCCGTCGAACGACTGCGGGAACTTCGTGGTGGAGGGGTTGTCCGCGTCGTAGCGGTACACGGGTCCGGCCATCGGGGCGATGCCACCCGAGCCGAGCTCGGGGAACTCCGCCGAGGCGCCGTAGCCGTACCACATGTCGGGCTTCTGGACAGGCGGCAGCTCGGTCAGGCCGGTGTTGTTGGGGGACTCGTTGACGGGGTTGGCGCAGTCGAACTTCTGGCCGACCTGGCCGTTGTCGGGGTTGTACGGGGCGTAGGGCTCGTTGTTGCCGTGGCAGAAGGGCCAGCCGTAGTTTCCCGGCTCGGTGATGACGTTGTACTCGCCCAGGCCCGCGGGGCCGCGGTTGTCGGTGGCACCCTGCCGGTCGGGGCCGTAGTCGGCCATGTGCACGTCGCCGGTGGCGGGGTCGACGGTGAAGCGGAAGGGGTTGCGGAAGCCCATGGCGTAGATTTCGGGGCGGGTGTTGTCCGTACCCGCGGGGAAGAGGTTGCCGTCGGGGACGGTGTATCCGCCGCCGTTGGTGGGCTGGATGCGCAGGATCTTGCCGCGCAGGTCGTTGGTGTTGCCGGCGGTGCGCGCGGAGTCCTGCATCTCGTGGCCCGGGCGCCAGTCCAGCGGGGCGTAGCCCCGCCAGGCCGATTCGAGGTTGGGCGCGGTGTCGTCGCCCACACCGATGTAGAGGGTGCCGTCCGGGCCGAACTCGATGCTGCCGCCGGTGTGGCCGGGTTCCGGGAAGGTCCGGTCCCGGTAGGCGGGGATGTCGATCACCTTCTGCTCGCTCGCCAGCTCCAGGGTGTTTCCGGCAAGGGTGAAGGCGGACACTCTGTTGACGTCTTCGGCGCTGTCGGCCGGGGAGTAGTTGAGGTAGATCTTGTTGTTGGTGGCGAAGTCCGGGTCGAGGGCCAGCCCGATGAGCCCGTCCTCGCCTCCGGTGTACACCTTGAGGGTTCCGGCGGTGGTGGCGGATTGGGTCGCCGGGTCGAAGACGCGCACCGCGCCGCCGCGCTGGATGTAGATGACGCGGCCGTCCGGTGCGACGTCCAGCTCCATGGGATCGAGGGTGTCGTCGTCGAGCGTCACCTTCTGGAAGGTGGCCTGGGCGGGTGCGGGCTCCCCGCACTCTCCCGGCTGGCTGCCCGTCGCCCACTGCACGCCGCCCATCACGTGCTTGCGGAAGTCCTCCTCCGCGTAGGCGGCGGCGTCGTGTCCCATGGCGGTGGCCCAGACCTTGCCGCCGGAGGCGACGCTGCACCAGGAGATGGGGTGGTCGTCACCCATCGCGAACTGGCCCGGGTCGTAGGTCGATTCGTCGACGGTGGCGAGCACGTGGACGTTCGGCCGCGGGTTGGGGGCGAAGTTGTACCACTCCTCGGGCCGCGTCCAGGATGCGGGAAGATCCTGGGTCGAGGGGTGATCCGGGTCCTCGATGTGGACGGTGCCGTTCTGGATGCCGGCGGCGTGGCCGGGCATGTGTGCGCCGCCGTTGATGACCTCGTCCCACCAGGGGAACTCGCCCTCGATGCCCGCGTCGAGGGTGTTGTGGATGGCCACCACGCCCCCGCCGCCGGTCACGTAGTCCTGCATGGCCTGACGCTGTTCGTCGGTGTTCCAGACCATGCCGGAGTTCTGGAGCATGATGACGGCGTCGAAGCCGGAGAGCTCCGCGTCGTTGAAGACGGCCGGGTCGTCGGTCTGGACGAGCTCGATGTCCTGCTCGGCTGCCTCCTCCTGGAACATCCTGATGCCGGCCGGTATGGAGCCGTGGACATAGCCGACGGCCCTGGTGAAGAGCAGGACCCGGTCCTCGGCGGCCTCCGCGTGGGACGCGGTCGTCATCAGGGCACCGGCCGCGAGCAGCGGCGCCAGGGCGAGAGCCACGAGGGTGCGTGGGCGTCCGCGGTGTTCTTCCTTCATGTGGGGGGTTCCTCTCGAATGGGATGCGGCTCCGGCGCTGCCGGCCGGAGAAGGGAAGGTGTCCTGGGCAAGCGGGCCGGGTCCGGGCGGCGGCGGGAACCGTCGCTGCCGGACCGGCGCTGTGTCACTCGCCGGCGGTCGATGATGCGTAGCCGGCGGCCGTGATGTTGGCCTGCACCGAGTCCTCGGTCTCGTCCGACGGGTAGCCGGAGACCATGGCTCCTTCATAGAAGGTGCCCTCGCTGAGGTTGGCGCCGCCGCCGGGCTTGCAGCAGTCGCCACCGCTTCCCAGGACGATGGCCCCCTGCTTCTTCATGGGGCTGTATCCCGGGGGCAGCGACCCGTCCCACAGCGTGGTGAGGCTGCCGGACCGCGCGTCGGCGCCCTTGAGCGCGAACCGTGTCGTCCCGTTGTTCTTGAGCATCGCCGTGACGTACGGGTCGGTGAAGGCACGCTGCTGGGGATTCCACTGCTGGCTGCCACCGGGGTAGAGGCCCCATTCGAGGTCCGCCTGCACCCACGGCCCTCTCCCGTCACACCCGCCGAACCAGCACTGCGTGCTGAAGTTGATCGCGTCCATGGTGCCGGCGCCGTCGGCCGTCCTCGTCGTCTCACTGTTGCCGTAGTCGAAGCAGCAGCCGCCGTTGACGTGCGTGCCGCTGGTGACCATGTACATGCCCTCGGGCTCGCTGCCGGTGGGAACGCCCGTCTCGTGGCCGTCACGCCAGTAACTGTTCCCGGGCTTGATGTGGAGCGAGTAGACCTTGCTGCCGCCGACCGCCAGCGACTCGGTCATCGCGTCCGCGGGGCTGCTCTGGTCGGAGCCGGGGACCTGCTCCGATCCCTGATACCAGAGGTCGTTGCCGTTGCCGGACTGGTCGTAGACGACGGTGACGACGCACGAGGTGCCGGCGCAGAACGCGTCCTGCGCCGTGCCGTCGGCGGGGCCGCCCGCCGTCAGCACGCCGATGCCGAGCGTCGTGCGGTCCGAGGCACGCCGGATCTGGTAGAGGCTGCCGTCGTACGAGCCGTAGAGCGCGCGGGTCGTGCTGTGCGCGGCGACGCAGGGCGTGCCGCCCGACTCGTAGATGTCGCAGGGGCCTTCGGCCTGCGCCGAGACCTCGGCGGACGACGTCGACGCGGTGGCCAGCACGGCGGCCAGCAGCGCCATGAGGGCCACCGCGATCGCGGCCGGGGAGCGCCGTCTGCGCGGGGTGCGTACCGGGAGATGAACCGATGAGGGCTGCACTGGCTGCTCCTTTGCGGGTGCCAGGGTGGGGGATGCGGGTGTCGGGACGGGAGTGCCGGTGCGGGGCGGTCCTCACCCGCGCAGGTCGGGGATCCCGCCGGAGAAGGTCAGCTTGATCACGTAGGCCAGGGCGTCGAACGGCGCGTCGGACGCGGGCATCGAGACGTGCAGGCCGGCGCCGTCCTGGACGGTGTCGGGCAGGTCGGTATACGACCCGGCCGTGGAGTCGAGGAGCTGAGTCGCCGTCAGGGTGCTCAGGTCGATCCGGTCCGCGCTCAGCGTCGTCACGGTGAGCATGCCGCCCGGCCAGCCGAGCACCGTCGCGTACAGCACCGTGTTGTCCTTGCTGCGGGTGAACCGGATGTCCTCGCTGGTTCCCGCCACCGGCTCGGTGAAGGAACCGCCGCCCATCTCCGTCGGGCCCTCGCCGTAGTCCGTCCAGGCCCGGGTGGCGTAGACGGACTCACCGAAGCGCCCGAGGTAGTCCCCGAAGCCCCGCAGGAGCGCCCGCTGTTCCCCGGGGATGGTGCCGTCGGCCGTCGGCGCGATGTTCAGCAGCATGGTGCCGTTCTTGCTGACCCGGTCGATCAGCGAGTGGAGCATGGCCGCCAGCGGGTAGTAGCCGATGCCCTCGGTGTAGCACCAGCTTGAGCTGGAGATGCTGTCGTCCGTCAGCCAGTAGGGGACCTGGATGTCGGCCGGCCCGCCGCGTTCGTAGTCGAAGACCTCGCCCTTGTCGTTGAAGCCGTCCTTGTAGGTGACGACCACGTCCTTCTCCCAGGCGAGGGCCCGGTTGAAGTAGTACGCGAGGAACTCCAGCCGCTTGTCCTCGCCGACCTGGGGCAGGTTGAAGTCGTGCCAGATGAGGTCGGGCTCGTACCCGTCGATGACCTCTTCGAGCTTGTCGTACCAGAGCCGGCTGCCCGCCTCCCGGTCGAGCTGGCCGTACAGCTTCCGGAGGCGGGGGTCGGACTGCGCCGGTACGTGCTCGTAGTAGCCGGTGAAGTGGTACGCGTGGTGCAGGGACACCATGAACTTCAGGCCCTGTGCCCGGATGGCGTCGGCGTGCAGGCCCACCAGGTCGAGCCCGGGTCCGGTGGCGACGGAGTTCCACTCGTTCACCGCGCTGTCCCACATCGAGTAGCCGTCGTGGTGCTCGGCCACCGGCCCGGCGAACCTGGCGCCGGCGTCGGCGAACAGCTTCGCCCACTCCTCGGGGTCGAAGGCGCCGCCCTGAGAGGCGAGTTTCGGGGCGAACTGCACGTGGTTGCCGGCGAGGTCCTGGGCGCCGTTGATGAAGTTGTGGTAAGGCCACCCGGCCGGGTCCCCGTAGGCGGCGCGGTGATGGGCGTTCTCGGCGGAGCCGCCCGCGTACATGTTGCGGGGGTACCACTCGTTGCCGAACGCGGGGACGCTGTAGACCCCCCAGTGGAAGTAGATGCCGAACTTGGCGTCCTGGAACCACTCGGGAGCCGGTGGGTGCTGGTCGACCGAGGGCCAGTCCGGGGTGTACTCCTGCAGGCCGGCGGCCCGTGCGGTGCCGGCCCTCAGCAGCAGGCCGCCGGCCGCGGCGGCGCCGGCCGTGGCGAGCAGTCCGCGGCGGCTTAACGGGAACGGGGATGGTGACGCGGGCATGACACTGGCCTCTCGTGGGGGGTCCCGATCGCATGTCCGGCGCCGGTCATGGGGCCGTCGTGTCCACCCCGGGTACTCCACGTGGCGCGTTGCCGTGAACGCCGACGAGGTGGGAGAACCCCTGACGGTGCGGGCGATGCGATGCCTGGGTGGTGGTGCGGCTCGCCGCCTGAGCGGCTGTTCGAGATTTCGACCATTGGTCGACTCACTGAATGCTGATACGTATGATGACCGGGGTTCACGGGAGCGTCAATAGCTTCTGCATCACCCTGGTCGTGAGCGGATGGCCCTGCCCGGCACGTCGAGCGCACGGTCCGCGACCTCACACGCGTGCCGCGCTGATCCGGTCCGGCTCGCCGTGCCAGGCCGCCGTCAGGATCTGTTCCAGCGCGTCCACGTCGAGCCGCACGGGGTTGTTGTCGATGAGTCTCCGGATGCCGATCGAAGCCTCGGCCAGTCCGCGGACCTCACCGGCCTCGACCCCGATCTCGGCCAGCGATGCGGGCAGTCCGACGCGCAGCCCTAGCTCGTGGACGGCTGCCACGGGGTCGGTGCACGCCATCGCTTCGGCCAGAGCTGCCATCTCGGCCAGGCGCGCCGGTCGGTTGAACTCCATGACGTAGGGGAGCAGGAGGCCGGTCCCGAGCCCGTGCGACGTGTGGGTCGCCGCCCCGACCGCGAACTGGAGGGCGTGCCCGGCGGTGACGCCGGCGTTGCCGAAGGCGATGCCGGCGAGCAGGCTGCCGTAGAGCATGGCGGACCGGGCTTCCAGGTCGTCCCCGTCGTCGACGGCGCGGGCCAGGTTCGCGCAGATGCCATCGGCCGCGGCGAGTGCGAGGGTGTCGGAGAGCGGGTTCTTGCCGACCTGCGGCCGGGAGAGCACCGAGGACGGGGCTGCGGGCCGGCGGATCGCCATGAAGGACTCCACGGCGTGGGCCAGCGCATCCATCCCCGAGTGCGCGGTCACCGTCCGCGGTGCGCCAACGGTCAGCAGCGGGTCGCACAGCGCGTGCCGCGGGATGAGGTGCCGGCTGGCGATGCCGACCTTCATCCGCGTCGTCGCGTCGGTGATCACCGAGACAGGTGTGACCTCCGAACCCGTCCCGGCCGTGGTGGGCACCGCGATCAGCGGCAGCACCGGACCCGGCACCGACCCGACAGGGTAGTAGGTGCTCAGCGGGCCCGGGTGCCTCGCCAACAGAGCGGTGACCTTCGCGAGGTCGATGGTGCTTCCGCCCCCGACGGCGACGACCACGTCCGGCCGGTACTCTGCGGCGTACCCGACCGCTTCTGTGATGGTGCTCTCCGGCACGTCCACGACGGCTTCGGAGAAGACGCGTACGTCGACACCCGCCTCGTGCAGCGAGGTGCGCACCGAGTTGAAGCCGGGCGATCCGGCGATGTTCGGATCGGTGATGACCAGCGCCCGGTCGCCGTATTCGGCGGCGAGAGAACCTGTCGCCGAGGCCATCCCGGTGCCGAAGATCACCTGGGCGGGTGTGCGCAGGATCGCGAAGTCGTCCACGGCTCCTCCAGGAAGGTCGTCAGGAGCCGGTGCAGCTCCGCCGGTCGTTCGGCCGGTGCGGCGTGCCCGCACGCCCCGAACAGGTGCGCCCGTACATCGGGCAGCAGGTGAAGAAGTCGCAGGGTGCTGGACTCCAGCGGCACGACGCGATCATCCGTGCCGTGTACGAGGAGCGTGGGCGCCCGGATCCGCCCGAGTTCGCCGGCGGTCAGCGCGAGGTCACGGACCCATCGCTCGCGCGGCGGCGGGAACATGACGGCGAACGCCTCGAGCGGACCCGGCTCGAGAGTGGCGGCCAGCCGTGCCTCGACTGCTTCGGTGGTGCGGAACGCCTCGTCGACGTGGAGCAGCTCAAGGAGCCCGCGGGCCGCCGCGCGCCCGGGGCGGTACGCCCAGAGCCGGTCAAGACCCGGCGGTAGCGGCATGTCGACGCCGAGGGTGCCGATCCCCGCCAGCCGGGCGACCGTTCGCGGCCGGGCATGGGCCACGGAGAGCGCGATGGCGCCGCCCATGGAGTTGCCGACGACGGCGCAGCGGTCCAGCGCCAGCTCGTCCAGGAGCTCCAGGATCTGCGCCGTCCACACCCGGCGGCCGTAGGAGTGCTCCCCGTCGGCCGCAGGACCGGGGAGCAGCGTGCTCCGCCCGAAGCCGGCGAAGTCGGGTGCGATGACGCGGAAGCCGGGTGCCATGGCAGCCATGAGGGGCTCCCAGGCCGCACCCGAGGTCCCCGGGCCTGAGCCGTGCAGCAGGACGACGGCCGGACCCGAACCAGCCTCGCGCACATAGGTCTCCGACCCGGCGGTCCGGACCATCCGTCCCTCGATGCCGGTGTGCGTCGTCCTCGCGCCGTCCGGGCGCGCGCCGCCCACGGGAATGCCCATGCGACGGCGGTCAGGCAGGGCCGGCGGAGCGTTCGAGAACGGCCACGAACGCCCGTGACCACTCCGGCAGATCCGGCCAGCCCCGGCAGGAGACCATGTTCCCGTCGACGACGTCGGGCCCGTCCACGACCGTCGCGCCGGCGTTCTCCATGTCCGCGGCCAGAGGCCCGAACGCAGCCGTCTTGCGCCCCTTCAGGAGTCCGTAGGCCGCCGGTACCTGCGGTCCGTGACACACCGTGCCCACGGGCAGGTTCCGGGCGAAGAAGTACTCCGTGACGCGGCGGACGTCGGCGTCGAGGCGGATGTACTCGGGAGCGCGGCCACCGGGGATGATCAGGCCCGCGTACCCCGTCGGATCGACCTCCGAGAACGCCAGGTCGACGGGGAGCCTGCGCCCGTTCTTCTCTGTGTAGGCGTCGGACCCCGGCTCGAAATCGTGGATCACCAGTTGCACGTCCCGGCGCGTCAGGGCCGCGACGTCGACCTGATGGCCCGCCTCGCGCATGCGGAAGATCGGGTACATCGTGTCCAGCTCCTCGGCCGCGTCGCCGACGAGGACAAGCACCTTCTTCATCGTTCCTCCGGTTCTCGGCAGTCTGCGGGCAGGCCGCTTCATGTGCCGGATCGTGGACCAGGCATGGAGGTATTCCTTCGGGCGCCGGCGGAGGGCCGGCCGGGAGAGCGTGGGCCCGTAGACATCATACGTTTGGGAGCGCTCCCAGATGAGGCTAGCGCTCCTCCTCGGAGCTGTAAACGGATGCGCCGGCCCAAGGGGCCGCTGGATTCCGCGCTGTCCGGCGGCGCGGGAGGCGGAGCCGATGCGGCCGGGCATCAGGCGGAGGCCGGGGAGGCCGGGGTGTACGCGAACCAGTCGAAGGCGACCGTGCCTTCGGTGGCGTACATGCCGATGACGCGGCCGGTGAAGCCGCAGGCGATCTCGGTGGCCAGGTAGCGTCCGTCCAGTTCGGCGAGGAGCCGGGCGTCCGGGGCGCCGGGATCGCCGAGCCAGAAGGCGAGGGTGTCGGGGCCGGTGGCCGCGGCGTCGGTGAGTCCGGGCGACGCGGGCACGAGGCGGGACGTGCGGATCGCGAGGGTGAGGGTCAGCGGCCCGGGCGGGACCGGCCGGGCGGCCACGGTCTGGCGCAGTGGGCCGATACGGGCGACGACGCCGGCCTCCCCGTTCCCGACCTCCAGTTCGTAGTGGTGGGCCTCGTCGAGGCGGACGCCGAGGCCGCCGCGTCCCGTACCCGGGTCGATGGCGACGGTGACGCGGCAGTCGTGGTGCTGCTGGCGGCGGCCGACGAACGTGTATCCGGGGCGGTCGAGGGTGGTGCCGGTGGCGCTGAGCGTCAGCCAGCCGGGGCGCTCGGTGAGTGACCAGGACTCCTCCGGGCGGGCGAACGGCGAGATCCAGTGCGGCGCGAGAGCGGGGCCGTCGAAGTCGTCGCGGGCGGGCGGGGCCGGAACGGGGTGCCAGGCGCCGCCCGGTGCCGTATGGCTCTCGGGAACGGGTGCGACGACGGGCCAGCCGTCCTCCGTCCACTCCACGGGGGTGAGGAACGTCTCGCGGCCGAGCACGTGCACGTCGGGGGTGAAGCCCCGGGGCCGGACGCCGAGCAGCACCATCCACCAACCGCCGTCGGGAGCCTCGACCAGGTCGGCGTGGCCGGTGTTCTGGATCGGGCGGGCGGTACCGCTGTGGGACAGCAGAGGGTTGGCGGGTGCGCCTTCCCAGGGACCGCGCGGCGAGCGGCTGCGGGCGACGGACACGCTGTGGCCGCGTTCGGTGCCGCCCTCCGCGATCAGCAGGTACCACCAGTCGCCGATGCGGTAGAGATGCGGCGCCTCGGGAAACTTCAGGCCCGTGCCCGACCAGGTGGCGAAAGGACCTTCCAGCACCTCCCCCTCGACCGGGTCGATCCTGGCCAGGTTGATACCGCCTTGGGGCCCGGAGAAGGCGCTCCAGCAGGTGCCGTCCTCCTCCCACGCCAGATCGGGGTCGATCCCGGGCAGGTCGATCCACACCGGGTCGCTCCACGGCCCCTCGGGCCGCGCTGCCGAGACGACGAAGTTGCCGCCGCCGTCGACGTTGGTGTTGATGACCCAGTAACGGCCGCGGTGGTGGCGGATCGTGGGGGCGTAGAGGCCGCCGGACGCCTTGGCGCCGGGGAGCGGCAGCGGCAGTTGCCCGGGCCGGTCGAGCACGTTGCCGATCTGCTCCCAGTGGACGAGGTCCTTGCTGTGGAAGAGCGGCAGCCCGGGGAAGTACTCGAAGCTGGAGCACACCAGGTAGTAGTCGCCGCCGACCCGGCACACGCTCGGATCGGGATGGAACCCGCTGATCACGGGGTTGTCGTACGTACGCACGGGAGGTGCTCCCTTCGGGTCGCCGGGCGCCGTGGAGCGGAGCCGGCCGGCCGGGCTCACCGGCTGAATCCGGCGGTCAGACCGCTGAGAAGTTGGCGGCGGCCGAAGGCGTACAGAACGATCAAGGGCAGGGTGGTGAGGACGACGGCGGCCAGGACCGCGGGGATGTTGACCCCGTACTCGCCCTGGAACGTCCACAGCGCGAGGGGCAGAGTCCGCTGGGAAGGGCTCTGGGTGAGGATCAGCGGCAGCAGGAATCCGTTCCAGATGGTCAGCGCGTTGAAGATGGTCACGGTGAGGATGGCCGGCCGGGTGAGCGGGGCCGCCAGGCGCCACAGTGTTCCCCACTCGGTGGCCCCGTCCACCCGCATCGAGTCGAACAGCTCCTTGGGCACGTCCCGGATGAAGTTGGCGAGTATCAGCACGGACAGCGGGATGGCGAAGGCGATCGACGGCAGGATCAGCGCCAGCAGGCTGTCATAGAGCTGCAGCTTGATGATGATCAGGTAGACCGGGATCGCCGTCGCCTGCAGCGGGATGGCGAGACCCATGAGGAACAGCCCGTTCACCACGCGCAGGAAGCGCAGGCGCCAGCCGCGCACGATCGCGTAGGCCGCCATGAAGGAGACCGTCACCGCCGGCACCACGGCGCCCGCGGTGACCACGACACTGTTCACGAAGTAGCTGATGAAGTCGGACTCCAGGACCAGCTCGTAGTTCTCCAGTGTGGGCTCGTCCGGCGGCGCCAGCGGGTTGCTCGCGTAGTAGTTGCTCTGGGCCTTGAGGCTGGTGATGAGGATCCAGTAGAGGGGTACGACGACGACGGCGAGCCAGAGCCATCCGGCCAGACCGCCGAGCCAGTTGCGCCGGCGGGCGGTCGGACCGGGGCGCCGCCGCCGCTCGCGGTCCACGGTCCGCTGCGGTCGCGGCTTGGTCAGCGTGGTGGTCACGTCAGGCCCCCTCGAGCTGGCTGTCACCGGCGTCCCGGCCGCCGAGCCGGCGCAGCAGCAGGGCGATGGCGAGACCCATGAGGACGAGGATGACCGCGATGGCGCTGGCCGGCCCCATCAGGTTGGCCTGGAAGCCCCGCTTGTACATGTCCAGCGCGAGGACCCGGGTGGCGTCTCCGGGGCCGCCCTCCGTCAGGACGAAGATGAGGTCGAAGAAGGTGAGCGACCCGATCACCATCAGCGTCGACGAGGTGATGATGGTGTACTTGAGCTGCGGCAGCGTGATGCTGAAGAACTGGCGGACCCGCCCCGCGCCGTCCAACTGTGCGGCCTCGTAGAGGGACTGGGGGATCTGCTGGACGCCCCCCTGGTAGATCAGCGAGTGGAACGGGACGAACTGCCAGGAGACGATGAAGACGACGACGCCGAACGCGAGCCAGGGGCGCCCCAGCCAGTCCTTGCTGAGCCACTCGGTCCCCAGCCCGGCGCCCAGCCCGAAGTTGGGGTCCAGCAGCGCCTTGTACGCGACCGCGATCGCCGCGGAGCTGAGCAGGAGCGGGACGAAGTAGATCAGGCTCAGCACCGCGCGGTAGCGCTGGCGCCCGGCCAGGAAGGTGCCGAGCAGAATGCTCGCCGGTGTCTGTACCGCCCAGGAGACGGCCATCACCAGGAACGTCACCCAGAGGGCGTGCGGCAGCCCGGGGTCGGTGAGCACCGCACGCCAACTGGTCAGCCCGGACGGGTGGATGCCGCCGATCCCGTCCCACGTCGTGAAGCTCAGCAGGAGGACGCCGACCAGCGGGACGACGGCGAAGCCGACGAAGAAGAGCAGGGCCGGAACCGCCAGCCAGGGCAGGATGCCGGGCCGGTCCCCGCGCCCCGTGGAGCCGGTGAGGGTACTCACTTGCCGATGACCTCGTTGAGGTTGTCGGTGAACTGCTGTGGCGAGATGGACAACTGGAACAGCCTGGCGATGTTGTCCAGCAGCGTCTCGGCGGCCGTCGGGCTGAGTGCCTGGTCCCAGGACTGGCCGAACGTCTTCGCGTTGCTGGCGATGCCGTAGACGAACTGAAGGAACTCGGCGCTCTCGGACTCGGCCAGCAGCTTCTCCGAGCCCTTCGCGATGGGCACCGCCCCGGTGTCGATCCACTCCTTCACCTCCTCGTCCGTGAGGACGCCGGTGGCGAAGAAGTCCTTTGCGATCTTCTTCTGCTCGGCGCTGGCCTTCGAGGAGATGGACAGGTACTGGGCGGGGTTGCCGACGGAGTTGCCCGGATCGCCCTTGCCGCCTTCGACGGGCGGGAAGTTCATGAAGCCGAGGCCGCCGCCGGAGACGAAGTCTCCGCCCTCGGCCTGCTGGATGCCGTACGACCAGGAGCCGTGCAGCATCATCGCGGCCTTGCCGGTGTACAGGAGCGCCTGGTCGGCGTTGGAGTCCGCGGTGATCGAGGAGAAGCCCTTGATGAAGCCGTCCGCCTTGATCAGGTCCTGCACCTTGGTGAGGGCCTCGATGGCGGCCGGGTGGGACCAGGCGTCCTTCTCGCCGTCGAAGACGGCCTGGAAGACCTCGGGGCCGCCGATGCGGTCGAAGAGGAACTCCAGCCACATCATGTTCGTCCACCGGGACTGGCCGCCGAGGGAGAACGGCGCTATGCCCTCCGCGTTGAACCTGGGCACCAGGGCCATGATGTCGTCCCAGGTCTCGGGCGGCTCCACACCGACGTCGTCGAAGACCCTCTTGTTGTAGAAGAGGACGATCGGCTCCACGCTCTCGAACGGCATCGCGTAGATCTTGCCGTCGACGGTCGCGGCGCCGAACGAGGACGGAAAGAGCCTGTTCTTGATCTCAGGGTTCTGGTCGAACCAGGGGGTGAGGTCGTCGACCTGGCCGGCCTCCACGTAGCTGCGCAGCGTGCCACCGCCCCACCCCCAGATGACGGTGGGCGCCTTCCCGGCCCCGATGGCGGTCTTGATCTTCGTCTTGTAGGCGTCGTTCTCGAAGGTGGTGACCTCGATCTGCCCCTTGGGGTTGGCCTCGTTGAACCGCTCCACCGCGCCGGTCCTGACGCCTTCCTGGGGCTGGCCGCTCAGGTGCCAGTACGTGGCCGTGCCGCCGTCGGCGCCCTTGCCGGGTCCGGACGAGCCGCAGGCGGCGAGTGCCGCGGACGCCGGCACACCGGCCGCCAGGCCGAGGAGGGTACGACGAGAGAGATGGATCTCCATGGGTGTTCTCCGCACTCGAAGGGCCGTCGGCTTCCGGCGGGCCAGGGCTGAAAAGTTTTCGAAATCCTGCTTTTGTTAAACCTGGTGGGTGCAAGTTAGGTATCGAGCATTTGGCTGTCAAGGCATGTGTAAGTCCGTTGTAGGGCAAGGTCTGTACGCGTACGCTCGGGTGGAAGTGACTTTGAGGCAACCTTGCAGGATCGAAACATTTTCGAGACTCGCGGATCGAGTGCAGAGGAGTGCGCGATGCCCACGGCTGAATCACTACCGGTCACGGGCCGTGGCGCGCCCCGCTGGCGGGACCCGGCGCTGCCCGTGGCGGACCGGGTCGAGGCCCTCCTGGCCGAGATGACGGTGGCGGAGAAGGTCGCGCAGCTCGGCAGCCGCTGGACCGGCAACGGCACGGTGCACACGGTCGACGACGGTGCCGGGCGGGCCGGAGGGCCGCGCGTGGCGCCGATCCAGGAGGTCTTCGAGTCCGGGAGCATTCCCCTGGCCGACGCGTGCCGGGACGGCCTCGGCCATCTCACCCGCGTGTACGGCAGCCGGCCGGTGACCCCGGTCGAGGGGGCCGCCGAGCTCGTCAGGTCGCAGCACACCGTCCTGCGGGGCTCCCGGCTGGGCATCCCCGCGCTCGTCCACGAGGAGTGCCTCACCGGGTTCACCACCTACGGCGCCACGGTCTATCCCGCGGCCCTCGCGTGGGCGGCGACGTTCGACCCGGAGCTGGTGCGACGGCTGGGGGCCGCGATCGGGCGGGACATGCGGGCGGTCGGCGTGCACCAGGGTCTCGCCCCGGTCCTCGACGTGGTCCGCGACTACCGGTGGGGCCGCGTCGAGGAGACCATGGGGGAGGATCCGTACCTGGTCTCGATGCTCGGCGCCGCCTACGTCGCGGGACTCGAGGGTGCCGGCGTCATCGCCACCCTGAAGCACTTCGCCGGCTACTCCGCGTCCCGCGCCGCCCGCAACCACGGGCCGGCGCCCCTCGGCCGCCGCGAGCTGGCGGACGTCATGCTGCCGCCGTTCGAGACCGCGATCGCGGTGGGCGGGGCCCGTTCCGTGATGAACGCGTACTCCGAGGTGGACGGGGTCCCGGCGGGGATCGACTCCTGGCTGCTGACCGACCTGCTCCGCGGCGACTGGGGTTTCACCGGCACCGTGGTCTCCGACTACGGGGCGGTCGCGTTCCTGGCCGGCATGCACGGGGTGGCCGCCGACACCGAGCAGGCGGGCGTACTGGCGCTCAGCGCCGGCATCGACGTGGAACTGCCCGACACGCTCGGCTTCGGCCCGCATCTCGTCGAGCGGGTCGGCAGGGGCGAGCTGTCCGAGTCCCTGGTGGACCGGGCGGTGCGCCGGCTGCTCACGCAGAAGGTCCGGCTCGGCCTCCTCGATCCCGGCTGGACGCCCGAGGGCTCGGTCGCCGCGGCCGCCGAGGTCGACCTGGACTCACCGGAGAACCGGGAACTCGCCGCGGAGCTGGCCGAGCGATCCGTCGTCCTGCTCGACGAAGGCAGCGCACTGCCGCTCCTCGGCGCCGGCCGTACCGCGCCGGGCCGGCTCGCCGTGATCGGGCCCTGCGCCGCCGACTCGCGCACCCTCATGGGCTGCTACGCCTTCCCCAACCACGTCCTGCCCCGCCATCCCGGTCTGGGCCTCGGTGTGGCGGCACCGACGGTCCTCGACGCGCTGCGCCGCGAACTCCCGGACACCGGGATCCGCCACGAGCCGGGGTGCGAGGTGTCGGGCGACGACCGCTCCGGCTTCGCCGCCGCGGCGGCCGCGGCCCGCGAAGCGGATCTGTGCGTGGCGGTGGTGGGCGACCGCGCGGGCATGTTCGGCAACGGTACGTCGGGCGAGGGCTGCGACGCCGAGGATCTGCGGCTGCCGGGTGTCCAGGCCGATCTGCTCGCGGAGCTCTTCGCCACCGGAACGCCCGTGGTCGTGGTGGTGGTCTCCGGCCGCCCGTACGCCCTGGGCGACGTGCGTCCCCGCGCCGCCGGTCTGGTCCAGGCGTTCATGCCCGGCCAGGAGGGCGCGGCGGCGGTCGCCGGCGTGCTGTCCGGCCGGGTCCAGCCCGCCGGCAAGCTGCCGGTGCAGATTCCCCGCCGTCCGGGCGGTCAGCCCGGCACGTACCTGCAGCCGCCGCTCGGCGGGAACAGCCACGGCATCAGCAGCATCGACCCGACGCCGCTGTTCCCCTTCGGGTACGGCAGGTCGTACACCACCTTCGAGGTCGACGATCCGCGCGTGAGCGCGGTGGAGATACCCACCGACGGTGAGTTCGCCGTGTCGGTGCGGGTGCGCAACACCGGTGCCCGTGCCGGCCACGAGGTCGTCCAGTTGTATCTGCGCGACGTCGTCGCCCAGGTGACCCGCCCCGCCCGGCAGTTGGCCGGCTTCGTCCCGGTCCGGCTGGAGCCGGGCGAGAGCGCGCGGATCCGGTTCCACGTGCATGCCGACCGGACCGCGTTCACCGGCAGGGACCTGCGGCGGATCGTCGAACCAGGGGAGGTCGAGGCGCTCGTCGGCACCTCCTCTGCGGATCTCCCCTGCCGGGTTACCGTACGGTTGACCGGCCCCACCCGTGTGGTCGGCCACGACCGGCGGCTCACGACGCCGGTGGACAGACAGCAGGGGGAAGCCGATGCCGACGGACGCTAGGCGCACCACCTTGGCGACCATCGCCCGGGCGGCGGGGGTCTCGGTCGCGACCGTGTCCAAAGTGGTCAACGACCGAAGCGACGTGGCGCCGCAGACGCGCGCCCGGGTCCTGGAACTGCTGCACCGGCACGACTACTTCGCCCCCGTGTTCCGCCACACCGAGGGTCCGCGGAGTCCGACCATCGAAGTGCAGTTCGCGGGCGGGCTCAGGCCGTACGTGGCCGAGGCGGTGGAAGGCATCGCCGACGCCGCCGCCGAGCTGGGGGCCTCGGTGGTGATCGGCACCTCGTCCCATGCCCCGCACTGGGCCAGGGACCTGGTCACAGCCGGCTGCCGCGCCCTCATCGGCGTCACCAGCGTCTACACCGAAGCGCACCTGAAGGCCCTGGCCCGCGCCGGCCTCCCCGCGGTCGTGCTCGACCCGCTGCACCTGCCGCACAACCGGGTCAACAGCGTCGGTGCGACCAACTTCGCCGGCGGCCTGGCCGCGACCCAGCACCTGCTCTCCCTCGGCCACCGCCGCGTCGCGCACCTCGGCGGACCGGCCATGGCCGCCTGCAACCAGGCCCGCGCGCACGGCTACCGCGCCGCCATGGAGGCGGCAGGCGCACCCGTGCCCCCCGCCTACGTCCGGCCCGGAGAGTTCACGTACCAGGCCGGCCTGGCGGGTGCCGCGGCACTGCTGGACCTCGACGAGCAACCGACGGCGATATTCGCGGGTAACGACGAGATCGCCCTCGGCGTCATCGAGGCCGCCCGCACCCGCGGCCTGCGCGTCCCCGAGGACCTGAGCGTGGTCGGCTTCGACGACACGCTCCTCGCCCGGACCGCGTCGCCGCCGCTGACGACCGTACGCCAGCCGCTGCGGGAGATGGGCGGCGTCGCCCTGCGCACCGCCCTCCGCCTGGCCAACGGCGAAAAGGTGGAGTCCCATCACATCGAACTCGCCACGGAACTGGTGGCACGCGCGTCGACGGCACCGCCGGGCCCGCGGTCAGGGGGCGGTGAGCGTGGGTGAGCTGAGGCCACAGGTGCCCCGGCCGACGTGCGGCCGGGGCACCACCACGCGTGGAGCGTGGACCGGTCGGGTCAGGGCTGCAGGGTCAGCACGCCCGGCCGCCAGGGAAGCCGGTTGTAGTCGCCGCCGGCGGCGGGGTCCTTGCCCTGGTAGAGGAACTGCAGGTTGCAGGGGTCGATGGTCATGGTCTGGTCGGGGTTCTGGCGGACCAGGTCGCCGTGGCTGATGTCATTGGTCCAGGTGGCACCGCTGTTGGCCTTGCCCGCGAAGGGGTTGCTCTCGCTCGCGGCCTGCGGGGTCCATGAACCGTTCAGGCTGGAGGAGGTGAACGAGCGGAAGTAGCGCCCGTTCGCTCCTATCGCCTCGACGATCATGAGGTACTGGTTCTGGTCCTTGACCTTGTAGACCTGCACCCCCTCGAACAGGTTGTTCGTCGAGTCGCTCATGATCGTCGTGTACGACGAGCCGAAGTTGCCGGGGAAGTTCCCGATCGGCATGCTCGCGCGGTAGATCTTGCCGTTGTCACCGGCGAAGAACAGGTACATGTTCTGGCCGTCGGCGATCAGGGTCTGGTCGATCGGGCCGGTGCCGGAGCCGGAGATGCTGCCGGTGAACAGCGGCTGCGGCGCGGACCAGCCGTTGGGGTTGGTGGGGTCGCTCGACGTACGGTAGATGAAGGGCCACTGACCCCACTGGTACGCCAGCACCCAGATGTTCTTGGGTGCGAAGTAGAACAGCGTGGGTGCCACCGTGGCCTGGTTCATCCCGTTCTGGCCGGTCGACGCCATGTCCGACCAGTTCGAGAAGGGGGTGAACATCATCGAGCCGTAGGACGATCCCGAGAACTGCGTCCCGTAGACCAGGTTCTTGCCGTTGTGCACCACGCTGGTGAAGTCCTTCAGCGAGGCCCAGCCGTGTGCCGGCTGCGCCAGCGCACCCGTCGACGACCACCGGTACGTCGAAGGCAGCGCACACGCGTCGCCCGGTGTCCCGGACTGACCGGACCACTTCTGGTTGCTGCCGCCGTTGCACGTCCAGAGCACCACCGCCGTACCGTTGGCCGTGGCCGCGCCCGAGACGTCCAGGCACAGCCCGGACTCCACGCCGACGACCGTGCCGTCGGAGTTCACCCGCCACTGCTGGTTCGCACCACCGCCGCAGGACCAGATCTGTACCCGGGTACCCGGTGTGGTGGCGTGGCCGGGGACGTCCAGGCACTTGTTTCCGTACACGGTGAGCTGGTTGCTGTCCGTGTGCGTCCACTGCTGGTTGGACCCGCCGGAGCAGTCCCAGATCTGCAGGTACGCGCCGTCGGCCTGGCTGGCGTTCGCCACGTCGAGACACCGGCTGGATGCGGCGCTGCGCAAGGCGCCGCTGCTTGCCGCCTGAGCCGGGCCGGCGCCGATCGTCGGCGCCAACGCGATCAGGACCGCAACCGCGGTGGCGAGGACCACCAACGGGTGTGTGCGGCTGGAACTTCGTCTGCGCATGGGAACCTCCTCATCTTTTGAGCAAGTGGTTCCGGTCGGCCCGGTCAGAGGCTGCCCGGACTGTCATGTCGATCGGTTCGTGATATCGAACGAGGATCGAAGTATCGGGCAGTGAGGATGATAGGGAGCCGGTGAACGGCGTCAACCCTTCCCGCATGATTCGTTGTTGGGTCCGAAACAATCGCACAGGCCCTTGATGAACTGCCGCAGGTCAGGCCGGCCTCGCGGGGTCCAGTCGGGTCCGCGGCGCCGATGTGGGCATGCCGTCGGCCCTGTGGCCGACGGCATCCGCCTCTTCCGAATAGCGTGCGAAATACCGAACGTCTGAGGTGAGAGAGGTGAGGGGTCTCGGTGAAAGGGGCTGGCGCGATGGACGTCGCGAAACTTTCGGTCATGCGGAAGGTGTACCTCAGATCGCCGCATCCCAGCTTGTCGGGGGTAGTTAGGCTCCGCGGGCGTGTGTGGTGCGTGAGTAACGCCAGCCTTCGGTTGATGGGGACTTCGAAATTTGCGTGATTCAGACTGAAACTATTGACAGCGTGGGCGGCCTGATGAACTCTCATGGCATCGACGGGCGTTCGCCACTGTCGATTCGTTCACCGGCGGGACGCGGTCCACCGGTCCGGGGCCGTACGACGACCGGCCACATCCCGCCGACGTGCTCCACGCGTCTCAGCACGCTGCCTGCCCCTCTCCCGTCCTTGTCGAGGAGGAAGCATGGACACGCACCACGATCCCGCCCGTTCCCTCAGCCGAAGACGATTCGTCGTCGGCGGCGCCGGCGCCCTGGCCGTAGCCGCATCGCCGCTGCTGCTGCCGGGCACGGCGCACGCGCAGACCGTCACCACCAACCAGACCGGCACCCACAACGGCTACTACTTCTCGTTCTGGACCGACGCCCAGAACACCGTCTCCATGACCATGGGATCCGGCGGGCAGTACAGCACCTCGTGGCGGAACACCGGCAACTTCGTCTGCGGCAAGGGCTGGAGCAACGGCAGCCGCCGCAACGTGAACTACTCCGGCAGCTTCAGCCCCTCCGGCAACGGCTACCTCTGCCTCTACGGCTGGACCTCGAACCCCCTCGTCGAGTACTACATCGTCGACAACTACGGCACCTACCGGCCCACCGGCGAGAACCACGGCTCCGTGACCAGCGACGGCGTCACGTACGACATCTACCGGACGATGCGCTACAACGCCCCCTCCGTCGAGGGCAACCAGACCTTCCCGCAGTACTGGAGCGTCAACCGCGGCAGGCGCACGGGCGGCACCATCAACACCGGCAACCACTTCGACGCCTGGTCCCGCGCCGGGATGAACCTCGGCAGCTTCAACTACTACATGATCATGGCGACCGAGGGCTACCAGAGCAGCGGCAGCTCCAACATCACGCTGGACGGCACCGGCGGCGGCGATCCCGGCGAACCCGGCGGGTGCACCGCGACCCTGTCCGCGGGGGAGAGGTGGAGCGACCGCTACAACCTGAACGTCGCGACCTCCGGCTCCAGTAACTGGAGCGTCAGGATGAACGTCCCGTCGCCCGCGAAGATCATCGCGACCTGGAACATCAGCGCCAGCTACCCCGACAGCCAGACACTCGTCGCCAGGCCCAACGGCAGCGGCAACAACTGGGGCGTGACCATCCAGGCGAACGGCAACTGGAACTGGCCCACCGTCTCCTGCAGCGCCTGACCCCGCACCGCTGACGCGGAAGCAGCCGCGGCGCGGGACCCACCACCCCCCGCGCCGCAGCCTTCCCCCCACCCCGGAAGCACCCGGAGACCGCACGTGTCCCGCTCCCGGCACGGTTCTCCGCGTATCCGGGAGCCCGCCGGGCGTCACATGCCGGCTCCGGCGGCGCCCGCGGCCCGGCGGATGCCGCCGTCGTGGCGGAAGCCCGCCGTCCTGTCAGGCGGCGCCGCGACGCCCAGCGCTCCCCCCAGGAGCGTCTGGCGGGTCGGGAGCTCGGACATGTGGATGTTCCCTTCCGTGGCGGGTCGTCCCGGCGCCGGTCCGGGCGGCGAAGCGCCCGGCCCGGCGCCGGCTGGTCCGGGTGCCGTGCAGGTCGTGCCCGGTCAGCCCGCCTGCGTTGGTGACTCTGCGGCCCCGGAGACGCTCTCGATGCGGTACAGGGCGCTGTTCTGGTCGCCGGAGTGCCAGGTGGTGCCGTAGTCCAGGACGTACAGGGCGCCGTCGGGGCCGAACGCCGCGTCCATCGGCTGGGTGCCGGACCAGGGGAAGGCGCTGATGCTGCCGCGGCTGCCGTCGGGGTTCACGGCGATGTTCTTGATCCAGCGGCGGCCCCACTCCATGGCGAAGAAGTCACCGTCGAATTCCTGCGGGAACTTCACCGCCGAGTCCAGGTCCGGGTCGTAGCGGTAGACAGGGCCGGCCATCGGCGCCTCCGGGCCGTTGCCGAACTCCGGCACGGAGCCGCCGTCGTAGGGGATCCACGCCGGCTGGGCCGGCGGAAGGGAGCTCTGGCCGGTGTTGTTCGGTGAGTCGTTGGCGGGCGAGGAGCAGTTGAACGCGCTGCCGGAGGCGCCCGTGGCGAAGTCGAAGTTCACATAGGGAACGTTGTTGCCGACGCAGTACGGCCAGCCGTAGTTGCCCGGCGCCGGCACCCGGGTGAACTCCACCATGCCGCCCGGACCCCGGCTCGCGGAGGCCGCCCCGGCGTCGGGGCCGTAGTCACCCACGTAGACCACGCCGGTCTCCTGGTCGACGCTCATCCGGTAGGGGTTGCGGAAGCCCATGGCGTAGATCTCCGGCCGCGTCTGCGGCGTGCCCGGCTCGAAGAGGTTGCCCTCCGGGATGTCGTACGAGCCGTCGTCGGCGACCTTGATCCGGAGGATCTTGCCGCGCAGGTCGTTGGTGTTGCCCGCCGACCGCTGTGCGTCGAACACCGGGTTGCGGTTGCCGCGCTCGTCGATCGGGGTGTAGCCGTCCGAGGCGAAGGGGTTGGAGTTGTCGCCGGTGGTGAGGTACAGGTTGCCCTCGGCGTCGAAGTCGATGTCGCCGCCCGTGTGGCAGCACTGGCCGCGGTTGGTCGGCACTTCGAGGATCGTCTTCTCGCTGCCGAGGTCGAGGGTGCGGTTCTCGTTCAGAGTGAACCGGGAGAGCCGGTTGAGGCCGTCGAAGCGGGCGAAGTCGGCGGGCGAGCCGGTGCTCGGTGCGTCCCCCGGCGGGGTGTTGAGCGCGGGCGAGTAGTACAGGTAGACGAAGCGGTTGTCGGTGAAGCCGGGGTCGAGGCCGATGCCGAGCAGACCGTCCTCGAACTGGTAGTACACATCGAGTCTCCCCGCGACCCCGGTGGTCCCCTGGGGATCGGTGACCCGCACGGTGCCGTCGCGCGAGGTGTGCAGCACCGAGCGGTCGGGCAGCACGGCGAGCGACATCGGCTCGCCCACTTCGGCCACGCCTTTCGCGAGAGTCACCTGCCGGAACTCCGCCTGCCGGGTGGCGGCCGGCTCGGCGGGGTCGGCCGAGGCGGGCGACTGCAGGGCGACGGCGCCCGCCGTCGCGAGCAGCGGGCAGATCGCCGCCGCGAGAAATGCTGTGATCCGTCTGCGCATGTCGAACCTCCGTTGAGCAGTGCGCCGCCAGGTGCGGCGCAAGTGACCAGTTCCGGCGCGGGGCGTCGCGGCTGTTCGAGGACGGACTCGTCGTCGGTGCCGGCCTCGTGGCGCGGGCCGGGAGGGGGCGGGCGCCCTGCATCCGCGCGGCGCGGCACCCTCCCGGGCGCCCCGCCCCCGGTCCCGGCGAGAGGGTCGTACGCCGGACGTCAGGGAGCGCTGTTCAGGGCTTCCAGCACGGCGTTGTACGCCTGCTTCTTCTGGTAGTTGCCGTCGAACAGCAGCGGGGTGTCCTGGCCGCGCCACGAGTACTTGTCGGTGATGCCCCAGGTGGTGATGCCGGTGCAGCGGGACACCGCCACACACGCCTCGGTGACCGTGCGGTAGGCGTTGGCCTGCGCGGTACCGGAGCCGCCGATGTCCAGCTCGGTGATCTGCACGTCGACGCCGAGGTCGGCGAAGCGCTGCAGGTTCTGCCGGTAGCTGCCGAGGTTGGAGTTCGAGTCGAGGTGGGACTGGAAGCCGACGCAGTCGATGGGGACGCCGCGGGCGAGGAAGTCCTGGACCATGCGGTAGATGGCGTCGCTCTTGGCGTTGACGCCGTCGGTGCCGTAGTCGTTGTAGCAGAGCGTGGCGCCGGGGTCGGCGGCGTCGGCGGCGCGGAAGGCGTCCTCGATCCAGCCGTTGCCGATCTGCTGCTGGAGGTTGGACTGGCGGCGGCTGCCGTCCCATTCGAACGCCTCGTTGACCACGTCCCAGGAGTCGATCTTCCCGGCGTAGTGACCGGCGACTCCGTCGATGTGGTCGAGCATCGCCTGGCGTAGATCGCCGCCGGTCAGACCGCTCACCCAGGAGGGCTGCTGGGCGTGCCAGACCAGGGTGTGGCCGCGTACGGACATGCCGTTGCTCTGGGCGTGGGCGACGAGCTGGTCGCCGCCCTGGAAGGTGAACTGGCCCCGCCTGGGCTCGGTGGCATCCCACTTCATGACGTTCTCGGCGACGATGCTGTTGAACTCACGGTTCAGCGTGGCGGCGTAGTTCGCCTCGCCGAGGAGGTGGGGTGCCACGGCGGCGCCGTAGTAGCGGCCGCTCTCGGCCGCCGAGGCGCCGAGTGTGTCGGCGGCGTGGGCGCTGCCGGGGAACGCCAGAAGGCCGGCCGCCGCCAGACCGGCGGACGTGACGGCCGCGGCGGCCGCCGACCAGGCACGGCGGCGCGTACGCCGCCTGCGGGAGGTGCTGAACATGGCTGCTCCTTGTGTTCCGGTGGAGGGTGACAGTGCCGTCCGGCTCTGTCCGGAAACGGTGCCGGGGGCCCGGTGCGGCCGGGGCCGCACCGGGCCCGGTGGTTCATCCGAGGACGGATTCCCAGCGGGTGCCGGGTGCGGTGGCGCCCGCGGGGAGGCGGTCGCGGGCGGCGGTGTCGCCGTACAGGCTCCAGCGGAACCAGTCCACGAGGGTGTTCTGGGTCTGATCGAAGGTCCGGAAGCCCGGGTTGAGATACGCGGCGTGGTCCGCGCCGACGTGGGTGAGGAACGCCTTGGGGGCGGACAGCTCCCCGTACGCCTGGCGGGCCAGGCCGTACTGGCAGGTGGGGTCCTGGTCGCCGTGGATGAACAGCACGTTGGCGTCCAGCCCCGCCGGGTCGCCCATGTCCACGCAGGCGACCGGGACGGCGGCCTTGATCCGGTCGTCCGGCCACTTGGTCAGCAGGCCGTGGACGGTCATGCCGCCCATCGAGTGCCCGGAGACGCCGACGCCGGCCGCGGTGTCGATCTGCCCGGCGAAGGGGCTGCCCGAGGCGTCGTTCAGCGCCAGGGTCTGGGTGATGACCTCGGAGACGTCCTTCGACCATTCGCCTCCGTACACGGAACCGATGTTGGTGTTGTCGCTGATCGAGGGGGCGGGACAGATGAAGCCGGCGGAGGCTATCGCGTGCGTCTGCGAGGCGTAGGAGTCGGAGTTGCCGTACGCGCCGTGGTTCCAGTGGGCGACGGGGAACACGCCGTCGGCGAGCGGGGCGTTCGGGACGGGATTGCCGCCGGGGGTCCCGGTGGCCGGGTAGAAGATCTTGGTGAACAGCCGTCGGCCGCCACGGGACCAGTTGTACTCGCGTACCCCGATGGCGAAGTCCTGGGCCGGTGCCTGCCGGAGGAGGGCGGGCCGGGGAGCGGGGCGGGCGGCGGCCGGTGCGGCGACGGCCGGGGAGGCCGCGCCGGTCGTTCCGGCTATACCCACGCCCAGCAGGGCGCTCAGAGCGGTGCGCCGTTTCATGGACATACGAAGACACTCCTGTGGGGGGAAGGGATCTGCGGTGCGGACGCCGGGGCGTCCCGGGTGGTTCAGCAGGCGGCGTTGGCCCGGGCAAGGCCGAAGAGAACGGCCGCGGCGGCCCGTACGAGAGGCGTACGCCGGCGTTGGTTCGACAGAGGCATGGGGGTTCTCCATCGCGGCTCAGCCGGAGGGCCCGCCACGCGGGCGTCGTGCGCCCGGGAGTCCGGACACGCGCGGGGAGAGCCTCACCGGAACGAAAGAACTGGCTGTGCGAGTGCTGCCGTGCGCGGCGGCCTGCGCGGATCGCAGGCCGTAGAGGCCCCGAGTGTTCGATATGTCGAACTGTGGTCGAACTCTCAGACATGGATGATTGGAGGGTCGGCCCGGCGCGTCAACCCCCCTCGCGAACCAATTTCGATTTGGGGGCCGAAATTTTCGGCGGCCGGGGCTTCATGAGGCGATCGTCTCGCGCAGGTACGGGATCGTCTGCGGCCCTTCGGGCAGCACGCACAGACGGGCTGCCGGGCCGGCGGCGGCCAGTGCCTCGGCGACGGCCGCGGTGACGTCTCCGGTCTGCTCGAGATGGGCGGCCGCGAGGTCGGCGGCGGACAGGCCGTCGGTGTGCATGACGACCCGGCAACGCGCCAGGATGGCGGCCTGGATCTGCACCTGCCACTGGTCCGGCACGGTCTCGGTGCGGGCGCCGATGGCGTCCAGCAGCGCCTGCGGCGACGGTGCGGAGGAGAGGACTTCCCGGTAGGAGCCGTGGTCGGGGAAGCCGTCGCGGCACTCGGCCGCGCAGATGATCGTGCCGCCCGGACGCACCACCTGGTACCCGGCGGACATGCCCTTGACCGCCTGGTAGAGGTTCTGGTCCAGCGGAAAGCCGGAGTTGGTCGTGACGACCACGTCGTATCGGGTGCCGACCGGACGCATCGCCGTCCGCGCGGCCTCCGCGGTGGCGGCGGCGTGCATGGCCGGCAGGTCCCCGCCGAAGGCGGCGACGATCTCCTGGCCGCGGTTGAGGACGACGTCGAGTGCGAACGTCACGCCGGTGCCGGCCGCGATCGCCCGCACGTCGTCATGGACCGGATTGCCGTGCGTGATGCCCCACGTCGCGCGCTCGTCGGCGATGCGGGCGGCGTCGTGCAGGACGAGGACCGTCTCCAGCGCCGCGAGCCCCGGGGCGACGAGCTTGGGGCCGCCGGAGAAGCCGGCGAAGAAGTGCGGTTCGACGAAGCCGGTGGTGATCCGCACGTCCGCCGCGGCCCACTCGCTGTTGAGCCACACCGGCACGCCGGCACCGTGGGTGCCCATCCAGGTGAGGCCCGCGCGGTCGGACGCGTCGTGGTTGACGACCCGTACGGTGTCCACGACGGCGTCGCCGAACATCCGGCGCAGCTCGGCGTCGGTGTTGCCGCGGTGCGTGCCGGTGGCGACCAGGATCACCACGTCCTCGGGCCGGACGATGCCGTCGAGTTCGGCGAGGAGGGCGGGGATCATCAGGTGCCGTGGTTGCGGACGGGTGCCGTCGCAGGCCGAGATCGCCACCGTCTGCCCGGGGCGCACCCGCTCGCGCAACGGCGGTCCGGCCACGGGCTCGCGCAGTGCGGTACGCAGCACGGCCGACGGGTCGCGGGCGCCGGACCGGTGCACCGGCGCGACGACCGTGGCCGTCTCGGGAACCTCGATGCCGAGCCCGTGTTCGCCGTAGGCCAGTTGCACCCTCACGCGCCGGTCTCCTGGCGCGGCGCGTCCTTCACGGGGGTGAGATGCCTGCGGAGCCACGCCTCGGTGGTGCTGACGTGGAGGAGCGCGGCGGCCTCGGCGAGCGCGGCGTCTCCGGCGGCCAGCGCGTCGTAGATCTCCTGGTGCTGGGCGAGTGTCCGGTCGGCGACGTCCCCGTCGACCATCCCGCGCCAGACCCGGGCCCGTACCGTCCGGCCGGAGATCCCCTCCAGCAGGCTCGCCAGCGTCTGGTTGCCCGTGGCGGAGGCGACGGCCTGGTGGAAGGCGGCGTCGTGCTTGTTGAGCAGTTCGACATCGTCCCTGGCCGCGTGCATCGCGGCCAGATGTCCCGCCACCCCGGCGAGTTCGCCGGCCGAGATGCGGGTGGCGGCCAGGCCGGTGGCGACCGGCTCGAGGAGCCGGCGCACCTCGGTGAGCTCCAGCAGGGTGTCACCCTGGAGCAGTTCGACGGCGGAGCCCAGCCCTTCGAGGAGCACCCTCGGCTCCAGGGTCGTGACGTACGTGCCGTCGCCCCTGCGGATCTCCAGCACCCGGGCGACGACCAGCGCCTTGACCGCCTCGCGCATCAGCCCCCGGGACAGGCCCAGCTCCGCGGCCAGTTGCTGCTCCGGCGGCAGCTTCGCACCCGGCGGGAGTTCCCCTGAAGTGATCAGTTCCCGAATGCGCCTGATCGCCTTGTCGGTCAGTGACATCGCCCGGCCTCCAGCCTCGGCCTCCTGGATCGTGCGCAGCACGATACATCTGATGTCCGGGTAGGTGAGCCATCGGTGGAGCGCGGTCTCTGCACGGTGAGATCCGGTGCAACAGAGGCGTGAAGAGAGGTCTTTCCCTTTTGTGTGGGTGAAGTCTGCGCGAGAAGGGTTGTGTTGGTGTCCTCGGACATTTAATGTCTCCCGCGTGTCACGCCCGATGAGGTTGCGTTGACCGTGCTTTTCGCCGTACCGATCCGCGCCGGCCGTCGGCCGCCGGTGCGGCGTCACCGTCGCCCGCCGGTCACCCGGGCGACGAGGGAACCGCCGGGACTCTGCCAGGACTCACTGGAGGATCAGGATGCGGAGACTGACGCGCAGGGAGATGATCAGGCTCGGCACGGCGGGCACCGGAGCCGTGATGATGCCCGTCCCGTGGACGGCTGCCGCCCGTGCCGACTCGGCCGCACCCCCGGAAGTACGGGCGGTCGACGACCTGGCGCTGTGGTACGACGCGCCGGCCGGCTCGGACTGGCTGCGCGCGCTGCCGGTCGGGGCCGGCCGCCTCGGCGCCATGGTCTTCGGGAACGTCGGCACCGAGCGGCTTCAGCTCAACGAGGACACGCTCTGGGCGGGTGGTCCCTACGACCCCGCCAACCCCGCGGGCGCCGATGCCCTGCCGCAGATCAGGCAACTGGTCTTCGACGGCCAGTGGGAACAGGCGCAGTCGCTGATCGACCGGACGATGCTCGGCCGGCCGGCCGGAGAGCTGGCCTACCAGCCCGTCGGCGACCTCACCCTCACCTTTCCCGGCAGCGGGGGAACGTCCGGGTACCGGCGGTGGCTCGACCTCACCACCGCGACCACCGCGGTGACCTACGCGGCGAACGGCGTGCGGTTCCACCGCGAGGTGATCGCCAGCGCGCCCGACCAGCTGATTGTCATGCGCCTGACCGCCGATGCGCCGGGCTCGATCTCGTTCACGGCCACGTTCGCCAGCCCGCAGAGCTCCTCCGCGTCCAGCCCCGACGGAACGACGATCGCGCTGGAAGGGATCTCGGGCAGCATGGAGGGCATCGCCGGCTCGGTCCGGTTCCTCGCGCTGGCCAGAGCCGTCGCCGAGGGCGGCACGGTGTCCGGCTCGGGCGGCACGCTCCGGGTGGCCGGCGCCGACAGCGTCACGCTGCTGGTCTCCATCGGCACCAGCTACGTCGACTACCGGAACGTGGGCGGCGACTACCGGGGCATCGCCCGCAAGCACCTCGACGCCGCACAGGGCATCGCGTACGACGACCTCCGCGACCGGCACGTGGCCGACTACCAGGAGCTGTTCGGCCGGACCACGATCGACCTCGGCCGTACCGGAGCGGCCGATCAGCCGACGGACGTCCGCATCGCCCAGCACGGGAACGCCGACGATCCGCAGTTCTCCGCGCTGCTCTTCCAGTACGGCCGGTACCTGCTGATCTCCTCCTCGCGGCCCGGCACCCAGCCGGCCAACCTCCAGGGCATCTGGAACGACCAGATGGCCCCGCCCTGGGACTCGAAGTACACCCTCAACGCCAACCTGCCGATGAACTACTGGCCGGCGGGCTCGACGAACCTCGCCGAGTGCTGCGAGCCGGTGTTCGGCATGATCGACGACCTCGCGGCGACCGGCGCCCGCACGGCCCGGGTGCAGTACGGCGCCGGCGGCTGGGTCGCCCACCACAACACCGACGCGTGGCGGGGCACCTCGGTGGTGGACGGGGCGTTCTGGGGCATGTGGCAGACCGGCGGGGCATGGCTGGCCACCATGATCTGGGATCACTACCAGTACACCGGCGACGTCGGCTTCCTGCGTGCCCACTACCCCGCCATGAAGGGCGCCGCGCAGTTCTTCCTCGACACGCTGGTCGAGGAACCGGACCTGGGCTGGCTGGTCACCAACCCGTCCAACTCGCCGGAGCTCGCCCACCACCCGAACGCGTCCGTCTGCGCGGGCCCCACCATGGACATGCAGATCCTGCGCGACCTGTTCGACGGCTGCGCCCGGGCCGGCGAGATCCTGGGCGTGGACGCCGACTTCCGCGGAGAGGTCCTGGCGGCCCGGGAGCGGCTGGCCCCGACGCGGATCGGCGCCCGCGGCAACATCCAGGAGTGGCTCTACGACTGGACGGAGACCGAGCAGTTCCACCGGCACGTCTCCCACCTCTACGGTCTGCACCCCGGCAGCCAGATCACCAAGCGCGGCACACCCGAGCTGTTCGAGGCCGCCCGCCGGACCCTGGAACTGCGCGGCGACGACGGAACGGGCTGGTCGCTGGCCTGGAAGATCAACTTCTGGGCGCGGATGGAAGAGGGAGCCCGAGCACACGAACTGATCCGCGACCTCGTGACGCCGGAGAGGCTCGCGCCCAACATGTTCGACCTGCACCCGCCGTTCCAGATCGACGGCAACTTCGGCGCGACGTCCGGCATCGCCGAGATGCTGCTGCACAGCCACCACGGCGAACTGCACCTGCTGCCCGCACTCCCGCCGGCCTGGCCGAACGGGAGGGTCGAGGGGCTGCGCGGACGCGGCGGCCACACGGTGGGTGCGGCCTGGACCGGCGGCCAGGCCACGTGGCTCTCCCTCACCCCCGACCGTGACGGGACCGTGAAGGTCCGCAGCAGGATGTTCCGCGGCGGCTACCAGCTCCTCGATCTGACCGGCGGCGGTCAGGTCCGGCCGGAGCAGCCCGAGCCGGACCTGATCGAGTTCGCCGCGCGGTCCGGACACACGTACCGCGCGAACGCCCTCGGATCGCGGCGTGGCGGAGACGAGGTGTGAACGCCCGCTCGCCCGCTCGCGGGCCGCCGCGCCTGCCGGGAGCGCCCGCTACCGTTCCAGCCGCACCGGGTCGCCCGGCGCGCTGCGCCGGACGAGCCAGGCTTCGGTGATGTGGGTGAACATCGCCTCGGCGGCGCCGCCCGGATCGTGGGCGGCGATGCGCTCGTAGATGCGGCGGTGACCGCGGTTGGACGCGACGCACATGGCACGCTCCGGATGCCCCATGTACCGCGCGGTGTTGACGACCTGACTCTCCAGCGCGCGCACCACTCCGCGGGCGATGCGGTTCCCCGACGACTGCATGATCACGTCGTGGAAGGCACGGTCGTGCTCGGCGTACGTGACATGGTCGTCGACCAGCTCGTCCATCCGGTCCACCAGCGTGCGCAACTGGCCGACGACCTCCGGAGTGGCCAGCCTGGCGGCGACGTTGGCCATGTCGGACTCCAGCAGGCGCCGCGTGACGACGAGGTCGTCGAGGATCGCCATGCTCTCGTCCTGGGCGATGCTCGCGGCCAGGACCTGCTCGTCGAGCATGTTCCACAGCGCCGGCGCGGTCACCGTGGTTCCCGAACCCTGGCGGACCTGCACGAGCCCTTTCTCCTGGAGGACCTTCACGGCCTCCCGGACGACGGTCCGGCTCACGGCGAAGGTCTCGCAGAGAGCGGGCTCGGGGGGCAGCGGCGTCCCCGGCGGGTGCTCCCCGCGGACGATGCGTCCCACCAGTTCGGCCGTGACCGCCCGCGCGAGGCTCGCCGGCCGCTGCGCCCAGGAGGGCGGCGGGGAGCTGTTCCGGGCTGCTGACTGGGATGTCGTCATGGATCCTCCGGCGGCCCCGCGACCACGCGGCGCCATGACTAGACGGCAATCATACGCGACGAGCCATTGACGTAATACGTCATACGAGTTACGTTTCCGAGCCATCGGCGATGGCCCGCCGTTTCCGGCAGCAACGGAGAGTGATCGACATGAAGCGGCCAGCACTGTGGTCGGTCGTCCTGGCCGCCGGGCTGCTGTCCGGCTGCGGCAGCGCCGGCTCCGGCTCGTCGTCCGGCACCGCGGACGGCACACTCGTGGTCTGGGACTGGAAGTCCGGAGAGGAGACGGCCGCCTCCTACATCGAGCAGGCGAAAGCCGACTTCGCCGCCCAGCACCCCGATGTGAAGGTCGAGTTCGTGGCCCAGCCCTTCGACCAGTACTACACCCTGCTCGGCACGGCCATTCAGGCCGGCAAGGGCCCCGACGTCATGCTCTTCAACGGCGGCGGCCAGATACGCGACCGCGCGGACGCCCTCCTTCCCCTGGACGAGTACGTCACCGGGGACAGGCAGCGGCTGGCCGGCTGGGAAGCCTTCACCGCGAAGGGCAAGACCTATGCCGCACCGGTGACGTTGCAGGGCCACCCCCTCTACTACAACAAGGCGCTCTACGAAGAGGCCGGGCTCGACCCCGATCGCCCGGCGACCACGTGGAGGGAGTTCACCGACGACTGCGAAGCCATCACCGAGGCGACGGACGCCAGTTGCCTCTCCCTCGGGAACAAGGAGGGCTTCGGCATCCAGTTCTTCCTCTCCGGCCTGGGCCCCGGCGTCCTTACCCCGCGCGAGTACGACGCCTGGATCGCCGGTGACCGGGACTGGAACTCCCCGCGCGTGCGGCGGATCTTCGAACTCTGGAAGGAGACGGGCGACACCGGCCTGAACAACGAGGGGGCCAACTCGACCGCACTCTTCAACGACGCCTTCGCCCTCTTCCAGTCCGGCAAGGCAGCGCACGTCGTCGGGCTCATGTCGGACGTCGGGCACTGGAAGGACTTCGGCGAGTTCCTGGACCCGGACGACATCGGCGTCATGCAGGCTCCGCGTGCCGAGGCCGGCGCCGAGCCCGTCCTGCCGTACGACGGCGGAATCGGCTACGCGGTCGCGAAGTGGACGAAGAAGCCGGCCCTGGCCGCGGACCTGGTGCGCTCCCTGACCTCGAAGGACGCGCTCCAGGCGTTCTACGCCGACGCCGGCGCGGTCGTCTCCGACACCACCGTCGACGTGTCGGACGGCGGCGCGGCCCTGTCCGCGATCACCTCGGAGATCGGCGCCGGCAGACCGGCACTGCACGTCGCGCTCTCCACCGAGACGCTGGATCTGATGGGAAGGCTCTCGCAGCAGATACTCAGCGGGTCGACCGGCGTCGACGAGGCGCTGGAGCAACTGGCCGACTCCGACCGGAAGGGCTGACCTCGTGCTGCTCGGAGGCACGCAGGCGTCGGTCGGCCGGGCCGGTGCCGAGCGGACCGGAGGGACGAAGACCCCGCGGCGCGCACGGCGTGCGAGCGCGGGGACGGGCTCCCCGCGTGCCTTCGGCCCGCAGCGTACCGAGCACCTCGCGCCCTACGTCCTGGTGGCCCCGGCCGTCCTGGTCGTCGCGACGCTGCGGCTGTGGCCACTGCTGCTGGGCGTGAACTACTCCTTCACCGGCGACGGCGCGCGCGACGGGGTCCCGGTCGGCCTGGACAACTACGCCGAACTCTTCGACGACCCGCTCTTCCGCACCGCGTTGGAGAACGTCGGCCTGCTGGTGCTGCTGCTCCCCGTCGCGGTGGCGGTCCCCGGCATGCTGGCGACCTTCATCTTCCTGCGCGTGCCAGGGCACCGGCTCTTCCGGAGCGTCTACTTCTTCCCGGCCGTGCTCTCGCCGGTGATCGTCGGTGCGATCTTCAACCTCCTGCTCGCCTTCGACGGTCCGCTCAACTCCCTTCTGGAGAAGGCCGGCATCGGTGCGGTCGACTGGCTCGGCGATCCGGACGTCGCCATGTTCACCGTCGTCGGCGTGCACGTCTGGGCGACGTTCGGGATGGCCCTGGTGGTCTTCCTCGCCGGCTTCTCCACGCTGGACACCACCCTCCTCGACGCCGCCCGCGTGGACGGTGCGTCGCTCGCCCGGGTCATCCGGCACGTGATCGTCCCCGGCCTGTCCCGCACCATCCAGTTCGTCTTCGTCACCACCATGATCGGGATGCTGACCTCCATGTTCGGCCTGCTCTACGTGATGACCAGCGGCGGACCGGAGGGGTCGACCTACCTGCCGGAGTACTACATCTGGATCCAGCAGGGGCAGATGAACCGCCCGGCGCTCGCCTCGGCCGCCTCGACGGTCCTCTTCCTCATCATGCTCGTGGTGGGGCTGGCCCAGATCGGGCTGCTCCGCCGCGCGGGGAGGGAGAACTGATGCGCGTCCCCCGCCGGAGGCGCTGGGTGGTCGCCGTCCCGATGGCGGCTCTCGCCCTCGCGACGGTCTACCCCCTGGTGTTCACCGCCAACGTCGCCATGAAGTCCCGCCGCGACTACATCCTCGACCGGTTCTCCCCGGCGGACTCCCTGCGCTGGGAGAACATCGCCACGGCGTGGACGAGCGTCGGGCTCGGCCGGTACTTCGTCAACTCCGTCGTCGTGGTGGCGTCCGCCGTCGCGCTCCTCCTGCTGATCGGCTCCATGGCCGGGTTCGCGCTGAGCCACCTGCGGTTCCGGGGGTCACGGGCGCTCTTCCTCTGCTTCCTCGCGGCGCTCTTCGTTCCGTTCCAGGTGGTCATGGTCCCGCTCGCGCAGGTCATGGCGGACACCGGCCTCATCGACACCTACCCCGGGCTGATCCTCGCCTACGTCGCGCAGTTCCTCCCCTTCTCGATCTTCCTGATGACGAGCTACTACTCCGGGATCCCGCGCGAGATCGTGGACGCCGCCCGCGTCGACGGGAACACGCTGTACGGCGTCTACCGGCGGATCATGCTGCCGATCGGCCGTCCCGCACTGCTGTCGGTGGGCATCCTCAACGCCCTGTTCTGCTGGAACGACGTACTCATCTCCCTGCTGATGATGCCGTCCGCCGAACACCGCACGCTCATGGTGGGCGTCACCTCGCTGCGCGGACAGTACTCCGACGACATCCCCACCTTCGCCTCCGGAGTGCTGATCGCCGCCCTGCCGGTCCTCGTGATCTACCTCTTCTTCCAGCGCCAGATAGCCGACGGGATCACCGCCGGCGCCACGAAGGGCTGACATGCGGATCACCGGATATCGCACGCTGACGACCCTCCTCGACTGGGGCCGGCCCGTCGGGGACGCCAACGGCGTCCTCACCGACGGGATCACGCCGGTGCCGGTGGTACTGGTGGACACCGACGCCGGGATCACCGGCGTCGGACTGGGGCCCCACGCGGCAGGGGAAGCCGTCTTCCCCGCCGTCGACGGCGAGGATCCCCGCTGCGTCGGCGCGCTCTACGACGGCATGCTCCGGCAGGCGTTCAAGGCCGGCCATGGCGGAACCGTCTTCGGGACCATCGGCGCGTTCGACACCGCCCTGTGGGACATCAAGGCGAAAGCGGCCGGCGAACCGCTGTGGCGCCTGCTCGGCGGACGGGACCGGCGAGTCCCCGCCTACGCGTCCGGCCTCGACATCGCCCTCGGCGACGACGACCTGGCGACGGTCTATCAGGTCTACGCCGAGCGCGGCCTGCGGGCGGCCAAGCTCAAGGGCGGCCTCGACATCGAGCGGGACCGCGACCGCCTGACCCTCGTACGGGAGGTGCTGACCAGAGCCGGGCGCGGGATGCGGCCCGCCCTGATGCTCGACGTGAACGAGAACTGGACCCGCAAGCAGGCGGTCCGCCACGTCCGGGAGCTGGAGCAGACCCTGGACCTCACCTGGGTGGAGGAGCCCGTCCGGCGCTGGGACGCCGAGGGCCTGGCCGCCGTAGGACGGGGGATCCGCGCCTCGGTGGCGAGCGGGGAGAACCTCACCGGGCTCGAACAGTACCGCCCGCTTCTGGCACAGGGCGCGGTCGACATCGTGCAGGCGGCCGCCGTCTGGGGCGTGACCCACTTCCTGCGGGTGGCCGCCCTGGCGCACGCCCACGACCTGCCGGTGAGCCCGATCGGCGGCTCTCCGATCGCCCTGCTGCACGCCGCGACGGCCGTGCCCAATCACCTCGCGAGCGAACTGCAGAACCTGCTGGAGCCCGTCGGCCTCTCCTTCGACCTGCGGGTCGAGGGCGGTGCCTTCGTCCTCGGCGACTCGGCGGGCCTGGGCGTCGAGGTCGACGAAGAAGCGATCGCGGCGGCGGTACGCCCCGAGCCCCCCGCCGCGTGCGAAGGCCCCGACGTCCGGCCCGAGTACGCCGGACGGCGACTGCTGGCCGTGGAGGACCGCGGCCGCCCCGCCACGCACCACCCCGGGCTTCCCGTGCCCTCCCCGCCGCAGCACCTCGACGGGGTGCCCCACGACGCCCGGCCCTGACTCCCACCGCGAAGAAAGGACACGGCCATGCCCCCACATCGCGCACGGTACGTACGCACCAGAGCGGCGGCGGCTGCCGCGGCCCTGGCCGCCGGACTCCTCGCCGCCCTGCCCACCGAGTCCGTCGCAGCACCCCGGCAGCACACGCTCGTCGTCGCTCCGACCGGCGCTCCGCGGGCCGCCGACGACGGCCCGGGGACCGCCGGGCAGCCGTTGCAGACCCTGGAGGAGGCGCAGCGGCGGGCACGGGGCCTCGCCGCCCGCGGCGACGGAGACGTGAAGGTGAGCCTGCTGAAGGGAATCCACCGTCTCGGCTCCCCGCTGCGCTTCGGGGCCGCCGACTCCGGCCGTGACGGCCACACCGTGACCTGGACGGCGGCACCGGGAGCGGAAGCCGTGGTGAGCGGCGCGGAACCGGTCACGGACTGGGAACTCGACGACCCCGCGACGGGCGTCTACAAGGCCGACGTCGGCACCGGCTTCGACAGCCGGCAGCTCTACGTCGACGGCGTACCGGCACAGCGTGCGCGGACCGGGCTGTCCCGCTCCGACATCACGCTCGACGCGACGGGCTTCACCCTCGACAACCCGGACCTCGCCTACCTCGCCACGCTGCCCGACCAGCGGCGCATCGAACTCCAGGCGAAACTCTCGTTCACCAACCGGTTCGCCCCCGTGCAGAGCATCACCGGCTCACGGGTCGTCATGCAGCAACCGGCCTGGGACAACAACACCTACGGGTACGACACCATCCAGTCCCCGTTCCGTACCCCCGTGTTCTCGCTGCTGAACTCCAAGCGGTTCCTCGACGAGCCCGGTGAGTGGTACCTGGACACCACCGCGGGCACGCTCTACTACAAGCCTCTTCCGGGACAGGACATTCAACGCGCGCAGGTCGAGCTGCCGAGGCTGGAATCGCTGCTGGAGGTCGGCGGCACCTATGACGAACCGGCCCGCAACCTGCGGTTCGAAGGGCTGACCTTCGCCGGCACCACCTGGCTGCACCCCGGCAGCCCCAACGGATACGCCAACCAGCAGACGGGCGCGTTCATCACGGGAGTCCAGCCCCACCGGCCGTCCGACGCCTTCACCTCGTGCGCGGTCGGCTGCCGCGGCTTCGAGGGCGCCCGCAACAACTGGGCACAGGCCCCCGGGGCGGTGCAGGTGTCGGCGGCAGAGGACATCGGCTTCGAGGACAACAGCTTCGTCAACCTCGGCTCCGTCGGCCTCGGCATCGGCAACGACGCCAACGCGCACGGCACCGGCGTGGGACTGGGCGCCAAGAACGTGTCGGTCGTGGGCAACACCTTCACCGCTAGCGCCGGCGGCGGCATCGTGGCCGGCGGGGTGCGCCCGGACGCGCACCACCCGTCCGACGCGCGCATGACCAACAGCGACATCCTGATCAGGAACAACCGCATCCACTCCACGGCGCTCGAATACGTCGACCAGGACGGCATCTTCGCCAGCTACATATCCGGACTGGCCATCGAGCACAACTACGTCTCCGACATGCCCTACACCGGCATCGGGATCGGTTACGGCTGGGGCGCCAACGATCCCGGCGGCAGCCCGGAGTACGTCAACCGCGGGCTCTACGACTTCCAGCCGGTCTACCAGACTCCCACGACGCTGCGTGACGTGCGTGTCGTGGGAAACCATGTGCGCAACGTCGTGCAGACGATGTTCGACGCCGGCTGCATCTACAGCCTCTCCGCGATTCCGGGCGGCGTCGTCGACGAGAACTACTGCGAGAACAGCGGGCAACTCGGCCTGTACTTCGACGAGGGCTCCCGCTACCTCAGCGGCAGCC
Source organism: Streptomyces sp. CNZ287 (assembly GCF_007827615.1). NCBI lineage: Bacteria > Bacillati > Actinomycetota > Actinomycetes > Kitasatosporales > Streptomycetaceae > Streptomyces > Streptomyces sp. CNZ287. The sequence goes on from NZ_VISV01000019.1 coordinate 90,407, forward strand.
GCAACGTCTTCGTCCGCAGCGCCGGGCAGTGGGCGCACGCCAACAACCAGAACGGCAACCGCACCGGCGACCTCACCCTGGTCGGCAACTACACGACCAACCCCGCCATCACCGGCATCGTCGACGGCCAGCGCGGCAACGTCGCCCGCGACAACGTCACCTTCGACGTGGGCGACATCCCCGCCGGGGCCCGCGAAGTGATCTCCCGAGCGGGCCCGACCGGCTAGCGGACCGGCGGGCACGGGCACCGCGGCCGGCGGTGCCCGTGCCGGCGGCCGGGCGCGGTTCAGTCCGGTTCAGTCCGGTTCAGTCCGGTACGCGGACGTCTCTGCCGCTGAACCGCTGCCAGTAGCTCACGCACGTGTCCCGCCAGTCGGCCGCGTCCGTCTCGTGGAGCGCCAGCTTGGCCCTGACCTCGGCGAACCGGCGGGCGTCGAGCCAGGGTTCCAGCGAGTCCCAGGTGCGGCGCATGCCGCTGACGTACCGGACACCCGAGTAGTAGTGGTGGACGAGTTCGTCCCAGAAGATCCTGCCGCTGCTCATGGGGCGGTCCCAGGGCACGTGATGGAACCACATCATGAGGTTCTCGGGGACGGTGTCGATGTCCGAGTAGGCCGCTTCCAGGGTGGGGGAGTACTGGGCGGTGAAGTTGCTTCCGGTGGGGGAGCGGTCGTAGCCGAGGCCGGCGCTGTCCGCCTTGTTGTAGTAGACGGGGTTCCAGTCCTCGCGCGGGAGGTGTGATTCCGAGGGGCCGGGGCCGTAGTGGACGTCGGCGGTGAACTGGTGGGCGATCCCGAGGGGGGTCTGGTAGCTCACCAGCGCTTCCCAGGAGCCCATCATCATGGAGACGATCGCGTCGACGACCTTCCGGTTGGTGCTCCAGGTCATCCGCACCCAGTCGGCGGCGATGTCCGCCGAGTCCGCGGTCCAGTCCCAGGACTGGCGGCCGAAGGCGTACAGGTTCGCCTGGGAGAAGTGGTGTCCGGTCAGGTTGTCCGCGTTGCCCAGGTTGGCCACGCCGACGACGGCGGTGTCCGAGTGGCCCTGGGCCGTTCCGTCCACGACGTGGCCGACCAGGCGCCTGTCGAGGGGCCGGCCCCGCGCGTCCGTGGCGTGGGTGTCGGTCTTGAGGATCTCCTCCCACATGGGCGCCAAGAAGCAGAGCATCCGGTTCTGGCCGGTGTACTCCTGGGTGATCTGGAGTTCGAGGGCCTGGTTGGTGTTCTCCATCCGGCCGAACATCGGGTGGACGGGCTCCCTGGCCTGGAAGTCCAGGGGACCGTTCTTGGTCTGGAGGAACACGTTGTCCAGGAAGCGGCCGGAGGTTCCGTCGGGCTGGGCCTCGTCGTCGATGTGGCCGAACTCCAGGTAGGCGCGCTTCAGCCGGTCGCTGTCGACGTCGGGGTTGTAGACGAAGGTCCGCCAGTAGATCTTCAGGCCGAGAGGTGCCAGGGCGGCCGCCATGCCGTTGGCGCCGTCTCCGTGGTCGTAGCCGAAGTCCTGGGGGCCCGGCTGGCCCTCGGAGTTGGCCTTCACGGTGAAGCCGAGGAAGTCGGGTATGGATTCCTGGATCCGCCGGGCCCTCCGCGTCCACCAGGCCCGGAAGTCGGCGTCCGTGGGCGCCATCTGCTCCTCGGTGAGCGTGTCCGGTGCGAAGCGGCCGTCCATGGGCGCCGCGTACCGGATGGAGAGGGCGAGCCTGATCCCGTACGGCCGCAGCGCGTCGGCCAGCGCGGCTTCCTGGGCGATGTACGCGGGGGTGAGGTAGCGGTTGTCGGCGTTGACGTTGTTGATGGTGATCCCGTTGATCCCGACGGAGGCCATCGCCCGCGCCGCCACGAGGTAGCGGTCGAGGACGACCGGCAGGTTCAGCGGGGCACTGGCGCCGGTCGCGGCGAAGTTGAAGATCGCGCCGTTCTCGCCGCGCAGCCCGCCCGTGCCCGCCTCGTCGTTGCCGGCGTAGAGGCGCTCAGTGTCCCAGTAGTTCAGGTGGCGGTTGGCGACCCTCGGGGTCTCGGTGAGCGCCAGGTCCGTGATCGGCTTGTGCGTCTGGATGCGCCGCAGGAAGGCGAACGTGCCGTACAGCGCGCCCACTTCCGTGGTGCCCGCGATGAGGGTGAACGCCCGGCGCCCCTGGGAGACCGACCTGATGACGAACCCGTCCCGGCCCGCGCGCTCCAGCTCGCCGGCCGGCAGGAACCGGCGTACGGCCCGTGAACTCTCCGGGGTCCCCACGACGACGGCGCCGTCGGGCGGGACGTCCCCCGGCCGCGGGAGTGCCCGCACCGGCCGGTCCAGCAGCCCGCTCAGGCCCCTGACCAGCTCCTCCCTGGCCGCCTCCAGGGTGGAGGCCATCAGCCGCTCGGCCGATCCCGGAGCCATGCTCAGGTCCGGTGTGTGGCGGTACGAAGCGTTCCGGTCGGCGTTCTCTACGACGACGGCGGTCACCTGCCGCCGGTACTGCCCGAGCAGGTGCGGATCGCGGACGGGCACGTAGCGCAGCCACATGTCGGAGCCGTCGTACTCGTCGTCGCGCGGCCCGGCGGGACCGAACGGCGCGCCCTCCGTGTCCCGTGCCCCCGCGGGTCCGCCCGCGTTCGCCCCCAGGGCCGCGCCCGCCGCGACCGCACTCATGAACGACCGTCTCTTTATTGACATGAACCTGTCTTACCAAATCCCTCTCTGCTTGTCAGTCCCAGGAACGCTGGTCATGTCTGTGAACATCCTTCGCGAGAGCGCCTCCGCCCCTCGGATCAGGGAGTCGCCAGGTCGAATCGCGCCACCCTCACGCTGCCACCGAGTGCCCGGGTGGCGTGGTTGAACACGGCATAGCGGTAGCCCATGAAGAACTGCCAGGCGTTGTTGAGCGTGAAGGCGGGCCCGAGAGGGCTGAAGCCGCTGCCGTCGGTGCTGTACGAGAACTGGGCCTGCCGTCCGCTCCCGGGCCGGATGTCGGCGCGGGCGCGCAGCCATATCCGGCTGCCCGTGAAGCCGGCGCTCGCGCGCTCGGTGCCCTTGCCGGTGGTGTTCCAGCTGCCGTCCATGGTCAGGCCGTCGACCATCACCACGCGCGTCGTGCCCCCCTCGCGCTTGAGCCCGATCCAGGCGGAGGAGTCGCGCAGCATGGCCAGACCCGCCCGGTCGCCGTCGGCCATCTGGGAGCAGTCGAGCTCGATCGTGGCGGTGGAGGTGGGCCCCTGGATGCGATGGGTCAGGGTGTTGCGGGCGCCGTACAGGTCGTCGGTCACCGTCGCGGTGCGCAGGGTCAGCCCGCTGCCCACGGAGAATCTGCCGGTGTCGGGGTTGTGGTTCCACTCCCACTGCGGGCCCAGCCGGGTGCCCTGGAATGTGTCCGTGCCGGTCATCGGCGCGACGGGGCGCAGGGGCAGCGGTGCGGTGTACGACTGCCCCCAGGCACCGTTCACGAGTTGCAGCACGGGCCAGCCGTCCCCGGTCCACGTGATCGGGGCGAGCGCCGGGACCCGGCCGCCGGGGTACGCGTCGACGAAGGCCATGTAGTGCCACTGTCCGCCCGGAGTGCTCACCAGGCCGCCCTGGTGCGGCACTCCGCCGCCCGCGATCGGCCCGGGCAGGTTGAGGAGCAACTGCCGCATCTCGTACGGGCCGAAGGGGCCGGAGCTGGACTTCAGGATGTACTGGCCGTTGGCCGGGCGGGTGAGGAAGATGTAGTACTTCCCGTTGATCTTGTAGAAGCGGGCTCCTTCCAGGGTGCCGACGCTCTGCGGGGTGCTGAACACCTGCTGGGAGCGGACCTGGGTGCGCGCGTCCGGCGAGAGCTGGGCGACGTGGATGGCGGTGTTGCCGTAGGCCACGTAGGGAGTGTCGTCATCGTCGAAGAGCAGCCCCGCGTCGTAGTAGACGTTGCCGAGGGAGGCGTGTCTGGTCCACGGACCTTCGACGGACGCGGCGGTGTAGAGGTAGGTGCGGGCGAAGTCGATCTGGCCCACCCAGTAGAACGTGCGGCTGCTCGGGCGGTAGCCCAGGGAGGAGGCCCAGATGCCGCGGACGTAGCCGCGGCCGCCGTTCAGGTCGTACTTGCTCCCGAAGTCCAGCACCGGCACCGAGTGGCCGGCGAACTCCCAGTTGACCAGGTCGTAGGAGCGCAGGATGGGCGCGCCCGGCGAATAGTGCATCGTCGAGGCGGAGTAGTAGTAGGTGTCGCCGACGCGGATGATGTCGATGTCCGCGAAGTCCTGCCAGAGGACGGGGTTCGTGTACGTCGCCAGCGCGGCGTTCGCCGCGGCCGGCCGGGCATGGGCGGGGTGTGCGAGGGGCAGCGCGGTCGCGGCGGCCAGGCCGGTGGCGGCCGTCAGTACGCTCCGGCGGCTCCAGGGGCGCAGTGGGTCGGACATGGGGGGTCGGCCTCCTCGGTCGTATGGGGGTCAGCTACGGGTCCACCGCTGGTGGGTCTGGCCGCCGCAGGCCCCCAGGACCAGCCGCGAGCCGTTCGCGGTGGCCGCACCGCTCGTCTCCAGGCACAGTCCGGCGTGCACGTTGCGGATCGAACCGTCGGCGGCGAAGCTCCACTTCTGGTTGTCCTGGCCGTTGCAGGTCCAGGTGATCACCGGGGTGCCGTTCGCGGTCCCCTGGTTCTCGGCGTCCAGGCACTTGTCGCCGAAGACGCGGATCTCTCCGCCGGCCCACGTCGTCCAGAGCTGGTTGGCGGCGGTGTGGCAGTCCCAGATCACGGCGGCGGCGCCCGCGGCCGTGGAGGAGTTCTCCACATCGAGGCAGCGGCCGGAACCGTTACCCCGGATCCGGGAGGTCTCGGCGGCGAGCGGCGTGCCCCCGGTGATCCGGAAGGCCGTCACGCCGTGCGCCGGCACGCTCGCGCTGATCTGGCCGCTCGTGCTCGACGTGGCACCGGTCCACAGGTCGGTGAGCGTGAACGCCCCGCCGGCCAGGCCGATCTGTGCGGCCGAGGCGCTGACGGTGGCGGTGCTGCTGCCGCGGTTGAAGAGGCCGACGGCGACCGAGCCGTCGGACAAGGGCTTGGCGAACACCTCGGTGGCGCCGTCATCGCGGACCCGCCGTCCGCCGGCGCCCAGGGGATCCTGGTTCACCGCCAGCAGCCGCTGGTTGCGCAACACCGCGCTGACGTCGGCGGACATGGTGCGGATGTCGTTGCCCGCCATCAACGGCGCGGCCATCAGCGCCCAGAGGGTGAAATGCGACCGCGACTCGGTCAGCGACAGCCCCGGCCTGCCCACGACCAGCATGTCCGGATCGTTCCAGTGGCCCGGGCCGGCCTGGGCGGCGAGCGGGGCGTTGACGTCGACGACGTTGCCGACGCCCATCGGGTAGCTGTTGACGTTGCCGTTCTGCCAGATGTCGAGCAGATCCTCGGTGGTGCGCCACAGGTCGGCGACCTCGCCCCAGTTGTACGTGGAGCCGGTGATCGCGTGGAAGCTGTTCGGGTTGATGCTGTAGACGATGGGCCTGCCGGTGTCCCGCAGGGCGTCGCGCATCAGGGAGAACCGGGCGACCTGCTCGTCGCGCGTGCCCGCGGGCGAGCACCAGTCGTACTTGAGGTAGTCCACGCCCCAGGAGGCGAAGGTACGGGCGTCCTGCACCTCGTGCCCCATGCTGCCGGTCGAGCCGGGGAACGTGCCGACGCGCTGCGCACAGGTGCGCTCGGTGGGCACCTGGTAGAGGCCGAACTTCAGGCCGCGGCTGTGGATGTAGTCGCCCAGCGCCTTCATCCCGCTGGGAAACTTCGCCGGGTGGGCGCGCAGGTTGCCCTGGGCGTCACGCTGCGGGTCGAACCAGCAGTCGTCGACCACCACGTACTCGTAGCCCGCATCCCGCATGCCCGAGCTGACCATGGCGTCCGCCGCCTGGCGCACCATGTCCTCGGTGACGCCGCAGCCGAAGCTGTTCCAGCTGTTCCAGCCCAGCGGCGGGGTGACGGCCGGGCTGCCGGGTGCGGCCTGGGCGACCGGCTGGTGGGGCGCGGCGCCGGAGAGCGCCAGCACCGCGGCCGCCGCCGCGAGCAGGCGGGCCAGTCGCCTTCGTGATCGGGTGAGCATTGCGGCTCCTTCCGGCGCACCCGTCCCGCGGGAGTCCCGCTCGCCGCGGGACGGGCGGTCGCCTGTGGCTGTCCGGTGTGCGGCGGGTGGTGTCGGCCCGGGCATGCGGGCCCGGGCACGGAGCGGGAGGCTTGCCCGGTGCGGGGTGTCAGTAGCCGTAGATCATCTTGTAGGCGACCTCGGGCAGGAACTGCCCGGCGGTGGAGCCTCCTCCGACACCGCAGTTGCCGTCGGACTCTCCCGGGGTCTTGACCCACAGGAGCATCTCGGCGCCGCCTCCCTGCTGGGTGGGCGTGCCGATCTTGCGCCCGCCGGGGTTGCACCACTCGCCGTTCGAGCCGTTGCCGTTGCGGCTGGTGTCCACGACGAACGGCTTGCTGTAGCCGTAGCGCTGGCCCAGTGCCTGGTTGACGCCGCCGGCGTAGGACACGTTCTCCGAGGTGGTGAAGTAGTTCGAGACGTTGAGGGAGAAGCCCCTGGCGAGGCTCAGCCCGGAGGAGTGCAGACGCTGGGCCATGGTCGAGGCGTCGACCCAGCGGGGGTTGCCCGCGTCGAGATAGACCCAGGCGTTCGGCGCGCTGGACCGGAACTGCGAGAGGGCGTTGGTGAGCATGTTCTGCCGCTCGGCGATCTGCGCCTGGGACATGCAGCTGTAGTCGCCGAGGGCGTCGGGCTCCAGGACGACGACTGCCGGACGGCTGCCGATACCGCGGGCGAAGGAGTCGATCCACCTGGCGTACTCGGACGGCGACGAGGCCCCACCGCCCGAGTGCCCGCCGCAGGCGTCACGGCCGTACATGTTGTACGCGACGAGGAGCGGCAGCTTGTCGGCCGCCTGGGCCGCCCCGGTGTAGGACCCCACGGCGGAGCCGATGTCGCCGCTCCAGGAACCGAACCAACGGGCCATGGGGGTACCGGCGATGGAGTTGCGGATCGCGGCGGCCCGGCCGTCTCCGGGGTTGGCGGCCGACCAGACCGCGGGGCTGGAGTTCGGGTCGACGTAGAAGCCGCTGGTCATGGCGAGCGGGGTGGGCGCCGCCTGCGCGGATGGAGACGACGCCAGGAACAGCGGCAGAGCGAGGAGCGCCGCCACCGCCCCGCGTATGAGTTTGCGCATCGGTGAACCTCATTCATGAAGGGGAACGCCGCGAGGCTCTCGTCCTGAGCCCGCGGCATGACGGTGCGACGATGTCGGGCTGCCGCACTCCGAGCACGAGTGGCGCACGGGAGCACCGGCCCTTGGGAGCGCTCCCAATTTGTGGCAGAGATTCGCGAGTGCTACCGGTCATCGTGTGGGCGCTGATGGGAACCTGTCAAGAGTTGGCGCGCGGTCACTCTTCACCGGAGGGCGGGCAGTCGTTAGGGTCCCGGGACTGGAAGCGCTCCCGGCGTATGGGGGACGTCCTCGCAACCACGCTCGGAGAGGCCCCGGGATCCATGACAGACGTGCCGCGCCGGCAGCCCACGCTCGACGAAGTGGCCGAGCGCGCCGGCGTCTCCCGCTCGGCCGCCTCGCGGGTCCTCAACAACGCGCCCCACGTCAGCCCGGCGAAGCGTGCGGCGGTCCTGCGGGCCATCAGGGAACTCGACTACGTGCCGAACACGACGGCGCGGGCGCTGGCCACCCGCCAGAGAGGCGCGGTCGCTCTCGTCATCTCGGGCGAGGCTCCGTCGATCTTCGCGGACCCGTTCTTCGCGAAGGTGATCGTCGGAGCTTCCGGCGCCCTGGAGGGGGCCGACCTGCATCTGATGCTGTGCCTCGCGGCAAGCGAGCGCAGCCGGGGGCGGCTCGCGGGACTCCTGCGCGCCCGGGGCGTCGACGGCGCCATGTTCATGGCCGTCCGGGAGAACGACCCCGTGCTCCACCTCGCCCGGGAGGCGGAGGTCCCCGTCGTCTTCGGCGGGCGCCCGGCGGGATTCGATCCGCCGAGGTACGTGGACGTCGACAACGCCGGTGGCGCCCGCGAGGCCACGGAGCACCTGCTCGCCCGCGGCCGGAGGCGGGTGGGCATGATCTGCGGATTGCCGGACACCGAGGCGAGCCGTGCGCGTCACCGCGGCTACCGGGAGGCCATGATCCTCGCAGGGCTGCGGCCTCTCCCACCGGAGTACGGGGACTTCACCGAACCCAGCGGCGCCGCCGCCATGGCGACGCTGCTGAAGCGGCAGCCGGAGCTGGACGGGGTGTTCGCCGCCAACGACAACATGGCGGCCGGCGCGCTGCGCACGCTGCGCGGCTCGGGCCGTGCGGTGCCCGCCGACGTCGCGGTCGTGGGATTCGACGACCTGGACATCGCACGGATCGCCGAACCGTCGCTGACCACGGTCCACCAGCCCATCGAAGCCCTGGGCAACGAGATGGCGCGCATGCTCGCCGGGCTCATCGCGGGTGAGGACCCCAGCTCCCTGATCCTCCCCACCCACCTCGTCGCACGCTCCAGCACGTGAACTGCGCGGGCTGTTCGAAATTTTCGAGCCGTTAACGGAAACTTTTTCTGCGAAGAGTGTTGACGACCCACGCCCACCCCTCAATCATCCTCGTCTGAGGGGCTGACCATAGTTCGAGATTTCGAACCTACAGATTCCCCCGCACTGCGGCACGACAGATCCGCGCACCACAGCACCAGTGCCACCCCGTTTCATCCCGGTGAGGTTCGCACGAGTGCGTCCTGGCTCTTCGCACCGTCGGAGAGGTACGCGGCGCCGCGTGGCGGCCTCCCGGCCTCTTCTACCTTGGAGGCACAGTCATGGGCTCGTATGCCCTTCCCAGACCCGTCGTTCGCCGGAAGCTCCGCGGTGTGCTGCTGGCGTTGGTCGTCTGCGTCCTCGGCGCGGTCGGCACGCTGGCCGCGCCGCCGCCCGCGCACGCCGCGGAGAGCACGCTCGGCGCCGCGGCGGCGCAGAGCGGCCGCTACTTCGGCACCGCCATCGCCTCGGGCAGGCTGGGCGACTCGGCGTACACGTCGATCGCGAGCCGCGAGTTCAACTCGGTGACGGCCGAGAACGAGATGAAGATCGACGCCACCGAGCCGCAGCGGGGCCAGTTCAACTTCAGCGCCGGTGACCGCGTCTACAACTGGGCGGTGCAGAACGGCAAGGAGGTGCGCGGCCACACCCTGGCCTGGCACGCCCAGCAGCCCGGCTGGATGCAGAGCCTCAGCGGCAACGACCTGCGCCAGGCGATGATCGGCCACATCAACGGCGTGATGGGCCACTACAAGGGCAAGATCACCCAGTGGGACGTCGTGAACGAGGCGTTCGCCGACGGCAGTTCGGGCGCACGGCGCGACTCCAACCTCCAGCGCACCGGCAACGACTGGATCGAGGTCGCTTTCCGCACCGCGCGTGCCGCCGACCCGGCCGCCAAGCTCTGCTACAACGACTACAACATCGAGAACTGGACCTGGGCCAAGACCCAGGCCGTGTACGCCATGGTGCGGGACTTCAAGCAGCGCGGCGTGCCGATCGACTGCGTCGGCTTCCAGTCGCACTTCAACAGCGGCAGCCCGTACAACAGCAACTTCCGCACCACCCTGCAGAGCTTCGCCGCCCTCGGCGTCGACGTGGCCATCACCGAACTCGACATCCAGGGTGCCTCGCCCACGACGTACGCCAACGTGACCAACGACTGCCTGGCCGTCCCGCGCTGCCTGGGCATCACCGTCTGGGGTGTGCGCGACACCGACTCCTGGCGGGCACAGGACACGCCGCTGCTCTTCAACGGCGACGGCAGCAAGAAGCCGGCCTACACCGCCGTCCTCAACGCGCTCAACGGCGGCTCCACCACACCGCCGGGGGATTCCGGGCAGATCAAGGGCGTCGCTTCCGGCCGCTGCCTTGACGTGCCGAACGCCAGCACGTCCGACGGCACCCAGGTCCACCTGTGGGACTGCCACAGCGGCACCAATCAGCAGTGGGCCGCCACCGACGCCGGCGAGCTGCGGGTCTACGGCAACAAGTGCCTGGACGCGGCCGGCACCGGCAACGGCGCCAGAGTCCAGATCTATAGCTGCTGGGGCGGCGACAACCAGAAATGGCGCCTCAACTCCGACGGATCCATCGTCGGCGTCCAGTCCGGCCTCTGCCTCGACGCCGCCGGAGCCGGCACCGCCAACGGCACCCTGATCCAGCTCTATTCCTGCTCGAACGGCAGCAACCAGCGCTGGACCCTCACCTGAGCGGATCTGTCGAACGAAAGGGTGAATCGATGAAGACCTACGGTGCTGTTTCCTCCGCCCCTCCACGAAGACATCGCTGGTGGTCCCGGATCGCCGCCGTGGTGGCGGCGGCCCTCGCGATCGGCATGCTCGCCGTGGTGAATCCGGCGCCCGCCGCGGCGGCGACGGTGGACACCAACGCCTGGTACGTCCTGGTCAATCGCACCAGCGGCAAGGCGCTCGACGTCTCCGGCGTGTCCACCGCCGACGGCGCGCGGGTCAGCCAGTGGACGCGCCACGACGGGGCCAACCAGCAGTGGCAGTTCGTGGACTCCGGCGGCGGCTTCTACCGGCTCAAGGCCCGGCACTCCGGGAAGGTCCTCGACGTGTCCGGCGCCTCGACCGCCGACGGTGCCGCGATCCAGCAGTGGGCCGACCACAACGGGGCCAACCAGCAGTTCCGCCTGGCCGACTCCGACGCGGGCCACGTCCGGCTCATCAACCGCAACAGCGGCAAGGCGGTGGAGGTGCAGGACGGCTCCACCGCCGATGGCGCCAACGTCGTCCAGTACGCCGACTGGGGCGGTGCCAACCAGCAATGGCAGATGGTCAAGCTCTCCTCCGACGGCGGCGGGGGCGGATGCGGCAGCCCTCCGACCCTGACGAGCGGTACGCACACGATTCAGAGCGGCGGCAAGAGCCGCAGCTTCATCCTCAGGGTCCCCGCCAACTATGACAACAGCCACCCCTACCGGCTGATCTTCGCGTTCCACTGGCGGGGCGGAACCGCCGGCGAGGTCGCCTCGGGCGGAACCAGCGGGACCGCCTGGTCCTACTACGGCCAGCAGGAACAGTCGAACAACAGCGCCATCCTGGTCGCCCCCCAGGGCCTCGGAAACGGCTGGGCCAATTCGGGCGGTGAGGACGTCACCTTCGTCGACGACATGATCCGTCTGATCGAGGGCGACCTCTGTGTCAACACGGCACAGCGATTCGCCACCGGATTCAGTTGGGGCGGCGGCATGAGCTACGCGCTCGCCTGCAGCCGGGCGAACGTCTTCCGGGCCGTCGCGGTCATCTCCGGCGCCCAGATCAGCGGATGCAGCGGCGGCACCCAGCCCATCGCCTACTTCGGAATCCACGGCATCAGCGACTCCGTCCTCAACATCGCGCAAGGACGGTCCCTGCGCGACAAATTCGTCGGCAACAACGGCTGCACCCCCCAGAGCCCGCGTGAGCCCGCCCCGGGCAGCCGGACGCACATCACCACCACCTACACGGGCTGCCGTGCCGGGTACCCGGTCCAATGGGCCGCGTTCGACGGCGGCCACATCCCCGGTCCGGTCGACGGCTCCCCCAACGAAAGCGGCGTCACCACCTGGACCAAGGCGGAGATCTGGAGGTTCTTCGCACAGTTCCAGTGACACGCCCGCACCACGGAGTGGAGCCGGGACGATCCCGGCTCCGCTCCGCCGGCGTCCGTCCCGGCCGCGTCCGGGCCGGAGGGGTTCCGGATGCGACCAGGGATGTACGGCCCGCCCGCGTACAGTCGGCTCCTCGCCTTCGCGGTCGCCGCGCTCGGCGGGGCACCGCAGGTGTCGGTCTGCGTCGCCCTCACCGGCTACACCATCGCGGCGACGACGGAGTACGCGTTCTGGTGGGTGCCCCCCGGTGCCGCCGGCCTGCTGAGGGCCGCCGGGGTCGGCATCGGACGTTTCTCCCCGGGCTGGCCGGCCGTGCTCGTCGCCAACGTCGCGATCGTCTGCGCCGGCTGGTTCGCCGGCCTCGCCGTCCGGGAGCGCCGGAAAAGGATCACCGCCGCCGCGGAATCGAGGTCCTGCGCCACGAGGACGCCGTCGACCCCGCGCTCACTCCCACCCCCGGGCTGGCCGACACGGCCGCGCTGGCCGACCAGATCCGCGGCGCCGGCGCAAGCCGTGGACCCCGCCGTCGCCGGTCGGGGAGCCGTCGGCGGACGGGGCGGCGGAGGCTCCGAGCGTGGCCACGGTGGAGCAGGACGGCCGCGAGTACGTCGTGGTGTGGGCCCACGGCATGGAGGGCAAGGGCGAGTTGCACGACGGCAAGGAGGTCGTGCGGCTGGCGGTCTTCCCCGCGGACGGCTCCGGCGACGGGACGGCGCCCGCGCGGCAGGTCTCCGTGCCGGTGGACGCCCCGTCAGGGGTGCAGGTGCGCGACGGCGGTGACGGGGCGCTGGTCACCTGGGACCCCGTCGGCTCGGACACCTACGGCGTGTCCGTGAACCTGGCGACCGGCGAGCGCACCGCGTTCGGCTACGAGGACCTGGACATGCCGCAGTGCGGCCCGGCGTCGTGCATCGGCGGCGGAAAGGTCGTCGGGGCGGGCGGCGGCGGTCCCGTGGTGCGGGCAGAGCACCCTTCCCAACCTCTGGGGCACGCATCCGCCGTACCAGTGGGACACGCATCCGCCGTACCAGATCGACGGCAACTTCGGCGCCACTGCCGGGATCGCCGAAATGCTGCTGCAGAGCCACCTCGGCACGATCGACGTCCTGCCGGCGCTGCCGGGCGCCTGGGAGGACGGCAGCGTGGACGGGCTGAAGGCCCGGGGCGCGTTCACGGTGGGTGCGACGTGGCGCGCGGGCGACCCGACGGAGATCCGGCTCACCTCGGCCAAGGGCGGGAAAGCGGTGCTCCGGCACGAGGCGTTCCGCGGAGAGGTCCGGGTCTACCGCGACAACGGCCGGCCCGCCGGCTTCTCCACCGACGGCGACGCCCTCAGGCTGCCGACCAGAGCGGGGGTGACGTACCGCATCGTCCCGCAGGGCTGATCGACGCCACCGGCTGCGTCCCGGCCCGGGAGCCGACTGCCCCGGGCGGGGCTAGCCGAGGGTGCGGTCGAGGTTGAAGGCGGCGCTGATGAGGGCGAGGTGGGTGAACGCCTGGGGGAAGTTTCCGAGTTGCTCCCCGGTGTGGCCGATCTCCTCGGCGTAGAGGCCGAGGTGGTTGGCGTACGTGAGCATCTTCTCGAACGCGAGCCGGCCCTCGTCGACGCGGCCCGCCCGGGTCAGCGCTTCGACGTACCAGAACGAGCAGATCGAGAAGGTCCCCTCCTCGCCGGGCAGACCGTCCGCGCTGCTCTGCGGGTCGTAGCGGTAGACCAGCGAGTCGGAGACCAGGTCCTCGCCCAGGGCGTCGAGGGTGGCGAGCCACTTCGGGTCGGTGGGGGAGACGAACTTCGCCAGGGGCATCATCAGGAGGGATGCGTCGAGGAGGTGGCTGTCCTCGAACTGGACGAAGGCGTTCCGTTCGGTGGACCAGCCGTGGCGCATGATCCGGCGGTAGATGTCGTCCCGGGACCGTCCCCACCGGACCAGGTCGGCGGGGAGTCCGCGGTGCCGGGCCATGCGCATGGCCCGTTCGATCGCCACCCAGCACATCAGCCGCGAGTAGAGGAAGTTCCTGGATCCGCCGCGGGTTTCCCAGATGCCCCGGTCGGGCTGGTCCCAGTGGGCGCACACCCAGTCGACGAGTGCGCTGATGCCGTCCCAGTAGGCACTGGAGACGGGCTGCCCCCACTTGTCGTAGAGGTAGAGGGAGTCGACGAGCGCTCCGTAGATGTCCAGTTGCAGTTGGCTGACGGCGCCGTTGCCGACGCGCACGGGTGCCGAGCCCCGGTAGCCCTCCAGGTGCGGAAGTTCCCGTTCGGGCAGGTCGTGGCGCCCGTCGATGCCGTACATGATCTGCAGTGGGCCGGCGGCGCCGGCCGCTTCGAGGCGGACGTGCTCGGAGAGGAATCCCATGAACGCCTGGGCCTCGTCGGTGAAGCCGAGCCTGAGCAGCGCGTACACGCAGAAGGCCGCGTCACGGATCCATACGTAGCGGTAGTCCCAGTTGCGCTGTCCGCCGATGTGCTCGGGCAGGGAGGTGGTCGGCGCGGCGATGATGGCGCCGGTCGGGGCGTAGGTCAGGAGCTTCAGAGTGAGGGCGGAGCGGTGCACGACCTCCCGCCAGCGGCCCCGGTAGCGGGACTGGGACAGCCACCGCCGCCAGTAGCCGACGGTGGCGTTGAACTGCTCCTCCGCCTCGGCCTCGGGGCAGTGGCGGGGCCGGACGTCGCCGCCGACCCGGTCGAGCGCGAAGACAGCCGACTGGCCTTCGCGCAGCTTGAACAGCGACCAGGCATCCTGGCCCGACACCTCTACCGGCACGCTCGACGTCAGCGCGAGGGTCAGTGAGGGTGACGCGAAGACCACCTGGCGGTCCTGAACGCGCACGGTGTGCGGCTCCGTCCCGTACGCGAAGCGGGGTGCCACGCGGGCGCGGAAGGGCAGCGATCCGCGGACACACACCACGCGCCGGATCAGCCGGTGCCGGTCGGCCTCGCGTGAATCGTCCGTGATCGGCATGAAGTCCTGGATCTCCCCCACCCCGTCGTCGGCGGAGAAGCGGGTGATCAGCACATTGGTATCGGGGAAGTAGAACTGCTTCGTGCGTGTCGGGACGTCCGCGGCAAGTTCGAAGGACCCGCCCCGCTCGGCGTCGAGGAGTGAGGCGAACACACTGGGAGCATCGAAGCGCGGGCAGCAGTACCAGTCGATCGTGCCGTTCGTGCCCACCAGCGCCGCGCTGCGCAGATCACCGATGAGACCGTGCTCGGCGACCGGAAGATAGCGGGGCGCATGCACGTCGGACTGTCCCCCGGGCGCTTCGGCTTCACGCGTCATTTCGGACCTCCCAGCAGCCACCGGGTGTCCGGATTCACCGGCACCGGCCCGGAGATGCCCCGCGCCGGGCGTTTTCACGGCGGCGGGCGGTACCCACCACAATCGACTCACGGATTCCCGCGGTATATGACTGCAGTGCCTCTACCAACCTAATACGGTGGACAGGCGGCAGCAAACAGACACGTATGCCGATTGCCCGATTAAGACACGCAAGATCAGACATGTTTCCCGCGCCCGACCCGCAGGATTCCGTTTGCTGACGGTGAAGTAATGAGTACCTAACGTGATCGAATCCCGGGAGCACCACTGCCGAGGCGTTTCCATACGCAAGAAATTGCGCGGGAAGTTTCGGGAAGTTGTCAACCCAGGGCTTTGCGCTCATTCGACGATTTGCTGAAGGGCCTCGCCAGGAGGCCATAGCCTTCGGAGGGCGGAGCATGAGCGCGGTCAAGGTCAAGGTCCGGACCGGAGCGGGCAGTTCCACGGATGCCGGCCCGGAGGCCAGGGCGGTCCAGAGACGATCACCGGTGCCCCTGTTGCTGAACGCGCTACTGGTGCCGGCCGCCGCGGCCCGGGACCGTCCGGCCGTCCTCCCGCCTGAGCCGGGTGCGCCCCCAGGTGCGTCCGCGGCGACGCTCGCCGAGCGCAGGGCGCTCGCCCACACCTACGCCCTCTGTTACGCCCGGGCCGACAAGCAGGAGAAGACCCTCATCCTCGACAAGGTGTGCGCGGCGACCGGCTGGCACCGCAGCCACGCCCGCAACGCGCTTCTGAACGCCGCACGCCCCAAGCCGGGCAGGGTCCCGCAGCGCCGGAAGTACGACGCCGAGGTCGTCGCGGCGCTGACGCTGTGCTGGACCATCCTGGACCGGCCGGCGGGCAAGCGGCTGGCGCCGATGCTTCCCGAGCTGGTGCCGGTACTGCGCCGCCACCGCGAGCTGTCCCTCGACGACGAGTCCGCCGAGCTGCTGATGTCCATGTCGGCGGCGACGATCTCCCGCCGTCTCGCCCCGTACCGGCAGTCCTCCGGAACCGCCCCGCGGCTGCGGCCCGGTTCCCGGCCGCGCGGTGAACTCCCGCTCGTCACCTGGACGGAGTGGGACCACGGCCACCCCGGGTTCTTCGAGATCGCGGTCGTACGCCACGACGGCGGTACGGCGGGCGGCAGTTGCCTGCTGACCGTGGCCGCCACCGACATCGCCACCGGCTGGACCGAGATCCGGACGGTCCGGGGTGCCGGGCAGATACCCCTCGCCCTGGAGGTGGTTGCCAGGAACCTGCCCTTCCCGGTTCTCGGACTCGACTGCGGGAGCCACGGCGCCGAGATCGACGAGGCCCTGCTGCGCTGGTGCCGGCAGCGCCGGGTGACCTTCACTCATGCCCGCCCGGTCGGCAGGGGCAGCCACCACGTCGGCCAGCAGAGCTGGCGGATGCTGCACGAACTCGCGGGCCACCATCACTACGACTCCCCGGGTGAACAGGCCCTCCTCAACGAGATCTGGGCCGCGCTCTCACGGCTGACGAACTACTTCTATCCCCAGCAGCGTTCGGTGTCCGGCCCCGGACAGGGTGGCGGCCGCAAGGAGTTCGAGACGGCGACCCCGTACCGCAGGACCGAACGCCACCGCTGCGTGACCCCGGAGGACCAGGCGATCCTCGCCGACGTCTATCCGGACCTCAACCCGGCCGAGCTGCACCGCCACGTCGAGCGTCTGGTGAAGAGGCTGCACCTCATCGCCCAGAGCCGGGCGGCGCTGCGGCGCTGCCGCACCTTCGGCCCCGGCTTCGCCTTATGACGGTACGGCGAACGGCTCGCCCCCGCGATGATGCCGCGGGGGCGAGCCGTTCCGTCCGGAAGGCGGGGGCCGCCGCCGGCCCCCGCGTGCGCTGTCAGTGCCGGGTGGCCGACGCGCGGTCGACGACATCCTGGTAGTCGGTCGTGATGGTCTCCAGACCGGCGGCCATCTCGTCGGCGGAGGTTTCCGCCAGGGTGCGTTCGGAGTGGTCCATGCTGCGGTTGGCCTCGACGATCGCGTTGGCCGCCGGGAGCCGGACACTCTCGTACCGCTTGAACGCGGCCGGCACGTCGCCGCCGGCGTCGGCGAGTTCGGCGGCCAGGGCGACGCCGTCGAGGATGGCCTGGGTGCCGCCGTTGGCGCCGATCGGGTACATCGGGTGGGCGGCGTCACCGAGGAGGGTGACCCGGTGCTCGCCCCAGGAGGGCAGCGGGTCGCGGTCGGCCATCACGTGGTGCATGAGCTGCCCGCTCGACTTCAGAGCCGTGTGGACGTCGAGCCAGCCGAAATCCCAGTCGGCGAAGTGCGGCAGCAGGTCCTCGAACCTGCCGGGGCTGAGCTGTACTTCGCCCTGCCACTCCGGGTCCGCGGCCAGGCACACCCAGTTCAGGAGCACCTTGCCGCGTTCGGCGTGCGGCCGCGAACACGGGTACGCCACCATCCGGTTGCTCCGGTCGTCGGAGGCGATGATCATCGTCCTGCCGTCGATGAACTCGGGTATCTCGGTCAGACCGCGCCACATCCGCACGGGGGTCCGGCGCAGCGGAGACCCCTCGGGGTGCAGTTGCGCGCGGATGACCGAGTGCATGCCGTCCCCGGCGATCAGGGCGTCGGCGTCGATACCGGACTCGCCTCCGGAGCGCGAGCTGATGTGGACGCGTACGCCGTCCGTGTCCTGCTCGAAGCCACGCACCCGTGTCGCCGTACGGATGGCGTCGGCTCCGAGGCGCGAGCGCACCGCGTCGAGCAGCATCATCTGCAGCTCGCCGCGGTGGATCGAGTACTGCGGAAAGTCGTTGCCCGCGGCGATGCCGCGGGCCTCGGACCAGATGGTCCTGCCCTGGTGGTCGAGGTAGCGGTGCTCGCGGGTGGCGATCCCGGTGGCCGCCAGTCTCCCGCCCAGCCCGAGGGCGGTCAGTTCGCCGATCGCCGCGGGCTGGATGTTGATGCCGACCCCGAGCGGCCGGATCTCCTCGGCCTCCTCCAGCAGCGTGACTTCCAGGCCACGGGCGTGCAGAGCCAGCGCGGCGGCCAGTCCTCCGATCCCGGCCCCGGCGATGACGATGCCGGGCGAATGTGTTTCGGTCATGACGGCTGCCACCTTTCTCTACGGTTGAGCGGCTGTGCGGGGATTTCTGTGGGGAGGATCAGCGAGCGGTGAGGACCGGGACGGCGGCCTGGACGTCCGCGGGGCCGCGCCCCTGCGCCTGGCTCACGACGGGTGGGGGGTCGCCGGGTGGTCACCGCCCGATGACGACGAAGACCGCCAGGAGCACCGTGGCCCAGCCCATCAGCGCGGCATGGTAGGGACCGATCAGCGACTTCTTGTGCAGCGCCTCGATCGCCGCTTCGTGCGTGTTGTCGCTCACGTCCCGGATGACGGTGTACAGGAGCCGCTGGCTCACCAGCCAGGCGGCGATCCACGGCACGAACGCCCAGGAGAACCCGAAGGTCGCCCAGACCGCGACGATGAACAGCGCGGAGCCCACGAGCAGCATCGAGGACTGGATGTACATCGTCTTCTTGAGTCCCCAGGCGACGGTGTAGGTCCTGATCCCGAACTTCTCGTCCTCGATGTAGTCCTCGGCGTGGCTGGTGACGAAGAGGGAGACGAGGAGCAGTGCGAAACCCGCCAGGGCCACGACGCTGCCCCATTCCACGGCGTACTCGGAGGAGCGCAGGACGAACAGGCCCGGCAGGAAGACGAGGCTGAGCTGCAGGGTGGGGAGCTGCCAGGCGCCGGCGCCCTTCAGCTTCAGCGGGGGAGCCGAGTACTGGAAGCCGAGGATGCCGACGAAGACGGCCAGCGGCAGCAGGTCCCAGTGCCCGGTCCTGACGGCGAGGAATACCGCCAGCACGCAGTTGATGGCCGTCGATACGCCGATGTGGGCGACGACCCGCGAGACTCCCAGGCCGTAGATGGCCTCGGACTGCCGGGACTTGTACAGCGCGTCCTGCTCACGGTCGGCCAGGGCGTTGGTCATGTTCCCGATCTGCATGCCGGAGACCGAGAAGAGCACACCCAGCAGCGTGTTGAGCGAGTAGACGTCCGACCACTCGTGCGCGGAGAGCAGGGCCGGTGCGAAGGAGACGGTGAGGATGACCGGCAGGAACTCGAACCGCCGGATGACACATGCGTACCGCACGCGAGTGGCCAGCGGAGGGCGTTGGCCGGATGGCCCGTCGGAGTCGGTGAGCAGGGCGTCGAGTTGTGCCCTCAGCGGAGGAGCGTCGGCTTTCGGCATGGTCCGTTTCTCTCGTCGTCGAAGGGGATCGTGCGGGTCTGTGCGGTGGGTGTGACGTGGGCGGGGCGGGGCGGGCGACGCCGGACGCCCGCCCCGAAACCCCGTCGGCTCGCGCTGGACCGCCCGTCAGGGCGCGGTCAGCGAGACCTCGCCGTCGAGCGTGAAGCCCTCGTAGTCCGCGGCGACGATCTCCCCGAGCTTCGCCCGGTACGCGGCGATGCCGCCGAAGTAGAAGAGCGTGCGCCGCTTCTTGCCGGGGATGTTCGAGCCGAAGATCCAGGAGTCCGTCTGCGCGAACAGGCTGTGCTCCGCCATCTCCCGGCACATGGCGGTCCATTCCTTCTCCGCGGTGGCGGTGGCCTCGACCGTGCCGGCCCCGCGCTTCCGGGCGGCGTCGATGGTCTCCGCGATCCACTCGACCTGCGTCTGGAGGGCGGGCGGCAGGTTGGAGAAGACGCTGTTGGGGCCGAAGACCGTGAAGAGGTTCGGGAAGCCGTTCACGGCCATGCCGAGGTAGCTGCTCGGCTCCTCGCCCCAGTACTCCCTGAGCGAGACGCCGCCGCGGCCCCGGATGTCGATCCGGTTGTAACTCCCCTGCATGGCCTCGTAACCCGTCGCGAAGACCAGCACGTCCAGCTCGTGCTCGGTGCCGTCCTCGGTCACCACGCCGGCCGGGGTGATCCGGACGATCGGGTTCTCCTTGGTGGAGACCAGGGTGACGTTGTCGCGGTTGTAGGTCTCGTAGTAATCGGTGTTGCAGATCGGCCGCTTCGCGTAGAGGTCGGTCGGCATGAGCTTGCGCGCGGTCTCCGGGTCCCGCACGATCTCCTTGATCTTCGACCTGATGAACGACGCGGCGGCGTCGTTCGACTCCGGGTTGAACGCGATGTCGGCAAAGGTGCCGAACATGAAGTGGAACCCGTTGCCCGCGTCCCAGCTCTCCTGGAACCTGCGCTCGCGTTCCTCGGCGGAGACGCTCATCGCGGAGATCTGGCTCTCCTCGAAACCGCAGGCGACACGGGAGTTGAAAGCCTTCTCCCAGAACTGCTTGTGGTTCTCCCGGTAGTCCTCGATGAACTCGTCGCTGAGCGGCCCGTCGCCGGCCGGCACGACGTACTGCGCGGAGCGCTGGAAGACCGTGAGGTGCTCCGCCATCTTGGCGGCGGCGCCGATGAACTGGGTTCCGGTCGAGCCGGTACCGATGACCCCGACCTTCTTGCCGGTGATGTCGAGGTCCTCCGGCCAGGCGCCGGTGTGCACCTGCGTGCCCGCGAAACGGTCCCGCCCCTCGATCTCGGGGAAGCTCGCGGCCGACAGCGGTCCGAGCGCGCCGACGACGTAGCGGGCGGTGAACTCCTCGCCGCCGTCGGTCCGTACCGTCCACAGGCCGGAGGACTCGTCGTAGGCCAGCGACTCGACGGTGGTGTTGAGCTGGATGTCCTCGCGCAGGTCGTACCGGTCGACCACGTGCTCCAGATAGGCCAGGATCTCCGGCTGGGGCGCGTAGCGCGTCTTCCAGTTCCACTCCCGCAGCAGGTCGGAGTCGAAGGAGTAGCGGTACGCGATGCTGTCGACGTCGGCGGCGGCGCCCGGATAACGGTTCCAGTGCCAGGTGCCCCCGATGCCGGCCCCCCGCTCGAAGGCCCGCACGTTCAGGCCGAGTGTGTTGCGGAGCTTGTGCAGCATGTAGATACCGGCGAATCCGGCGCCTATGACGATCGAGTCGAGGTGGGTGGGTTTCCTGGGCATAGTGGCCTTTCGGCTGGTGCTGGACAAGGAACGGCGTGGTTCAGACGTGGATGGTGCCTTCGGCGGCGACCGTGCCGTGGCCGCTCACCCGCACGCGGTCGAGCTCGCCGCCGCCCGCGACGGTGGCCTCGGCGAACATCACCGAGGAGCGGCCGCCGAGGTGGCCGCCCTGGTGGATCTCGACGGTCTTCCCGTACGCCACGAGGCCGTACCGCGCGAGGTGGACGGCGAGCGCGCCGGCGGCGGAACCCGCGGACGCGTCCTCGGCGCCGCCGTGGGCCGGCGAGAACACCCGCGCGTGCCACCGCTCGCCCTCGGGGGCGAAGCAGGTGGCGGCCGTGCCGGGGAAGGCGGCGAGCGCCCGGCGGTCGGGGCGCAGCCCGGCGAGCGCCGCCGCGTCGGGAAGTCCCGCGAACACGTGCCGGGGACCGTCGCGGTAGAGGTCCACCGGGAGGGTGGAGGCGGCGATGCCGAGTGCGTCGAGCAGCGCCCCGGCGTGCTCGTACGGCTCCCAGACCGGGATCGGCTGCTCCATGGAGACGTACGCCACGCCGCCGCCCGACTGGGCCGCGGGAGTCCGGTCGACGACGAAGGGCACGACACCCGTCCGCGTCTCGAACCGCAGCCGGTCCGTCCGCAGGTCGAGCGCGACCGCGACCGCCGCGGCGAGCAGCGGACGCCCGGCGAACGGGAGCTCGGCGTCGGGGGTGAAGACCCGCGCCCGTACGTCCGCGTCCGTGGCCCCGGGCGGCAGCAGGAACACCACTTCGGACAGGTTCATCGCCTTGGCGATGCGCCGCATCCGCTCGTCCGTCAGATCCGCCGCGTCGAAGAACACCGCGACCGGGGTGCCGGAGAGCGGCTGGGTGGCGAAGGCGTCGACGACGACGTACCGGTGCGAGGAGTCACGGATACGGACGGCGCCCGCGCCCCGGGCCGTGGCCTGCACCTCGAAGCGGTCCCGGTGGGTGATCGGGGAACCGACCAGGGAGGCGGCCCGGTTCTCGGGGAGCGAGGCGGGCTGCTCGCCCTCCCACACCATGACCGCGCCCCAGCGCTCGCCGTCCGGGTCGGCGATCCAGAACTTCTCCCGCAGCCCCTCGACGGCCTGCCAGTTGTGGACGACACCGTCCTCGTTCAGATGCTGCCTGAGGCTCTCGACCGTGGCGGGAGAGCCCTTCAGATCCCACCAGGCGATCTCCATCTTCATCGTGTCAGCACCCCTTCGCACACGTCGGTGAGGAGGCGTGGCCCGAGACGATGCGCCCCGGCGGAGGGCGATCGGGGAATCGGTGAGGGAGAGGACGGTGCGGAAATCCCAGGTCCGGAAAGCCTGAATCGTTCACGTAAAGTCTTCCCCCGTGGATTTACGAATGATGGACCACTCAACTACAGGCCCGGCTCATGCCTCTCCACGGGTTTTCCTGTACCGCGATGTGCTCATTTCCGTTACCCCGACAGCTCCTGGAACAAATTGCACGTACGCACGTTCAGCCACGGATGGGTTGGGTGAGGTGCCGAGAACTTACCGACGCCACCCGGCGGTTGCAAACGTCTGTTGCCTCATGAAGATCCGCGCGTTGCCGGCGGCACGCACCTTTCCGGATGAGGCCGTTCCGACTTTCGTCACGGGCTGCGATGGCGCAAGCGCGCGTAGTGCAAGCGGCGCCTGCGCCTCTGGGAGAAAAGGAAATGCGGGCGACGCGGCGGTGTCTAGCCCCGCAGGGCCAGCACCGCCCAGGCCGCCGTCGCCGCCGTCGCCGCGCCGAGTCTGAGGAGGGGAAGGCGGGTCAGCAGCCGGTCGTCCCACTCCTCGCCGGTGCCGGAGGCGAACCGCAGGGCGGGGGTGGCCGCGCGGCCCAGCGCGAAGCCCAGGCCGGCCGCCAGCGCCACGCCCGCGTCGTTGGCCAGCAGCACGCCGAGCGCGAGGGCGTACGGCAGGCTCGCCGACACGTACGTACGCACCCCGGTGCCCATCTCGAACCCGAACTGGAGTGCGCCGCGCGCCAGATGGCGTTGCAGCACGTCCTGCGGCACCTGCCGCGCGTTCTGCGGCAGCCGCAGGCGCAGCACCCCGGCGTCGCGGGCGACGGCGAGCAGCCCGAGGGCGGCCGTCGCCCCCGCGCGCCAGTCCGCCGGGACCGGTGCGGCCAGTCCGGACGCAAGCCACAGCACGGTGGCCGAGAGCAGGGCGCCGAGCAGCAGCCCGGTGGAGAAGACCCCCAGCACGGTGGTCTGTCGGTGAACGGCCCGCCAACCTGGCGAGGCAAGCGCGTGCGCGCTGTTCCGCGTTCAAACGGAGCCGGAGAGCGAGTAGCCGGCCAGCCCGCCGAGGATCGCCCAGGTGAGCAGGGGACCGTACCAGCCGGCCGCCACCGCACCGCTGCTGAGCACCAGCATCGGCACCGCCGGGTCGGTCAGCCGGCCGCGCCACGCCGGTCTGGCCGGTCCGGTGCCGATCCGCGCCAACTCACGCCCCGCCGACGAGGGTGCGCCAGGTCTGCTGGCCGACGATCCCGTCGACGGTCAGCCCGGCCCCGCGCTGGAACTCCCGGGTCGCGGTCGCGGTGAGCGCGCCGAACTCGCCGTCCACGGTCAGCGGGTAGCCGTGCTTCACGAGCTGGCGCTGGGCGGCGCTGACGGCGGCGCCGGAGTCGCCCTGCCGGACGGTGACCACCAGGTGGGTCCAGGTGGTCGCGGTGACCGTGCCGGTCGCCCGCAGCCCGTTGGCCTCCTGGAAGCCGCTGACCGCGGTCGCGGTATTGGGGCCGAAGATCCCGTCCGGCTCGGTGGGGAACTGGTGGAAGCCCAGGAGGTGCTGGGCCGTGTACACGTCCGGGCCGCGCGAGCCGTCCCGCAGCGTGGGCCAGGTGACGGCGCCCTCGCAGCCGCAGTCGGTGGTCCAGCGGCAGATGGAACGCACCCAGCCGGAGCCGGAGTTGAAGTAGCCGTCGTGGCAACGCCGTTCGATGCCGCAGCCGCAGGCGCCGCAGGCGCCGCTGAACGCCCACAGCCAGCCGTCGTAGGAGCCCGAGTAGCACTGGTTGGGCCGCAGGGTCCAGGTGACGCCGTCGTTGCGGTGGAAGCCCTCGTGCGGGCCGCTCGTCTCACAGGCGGCGGCGTGCACGGTGCTCGGGCCGCAGCCGGGGGAGCAGTCGTGCGTCGACGCGTAGGAGGGGCACGCGCCCTCCCAGATGTCGTAGCCGTCGGCGTACGCCTCCCTGGCCGCCCCGAAGACGCCGAGGGCGGCGAAGCCCACGACCGTCGCGGACTGGAGCACGGTACGCCGCCGGGGTGCCAGGCTCGGCAGCGAGGAGGTGCTCCGGCGGCGGGTGGGCCGGTCGGCGGCGCCGGAGCGGCGCAGTTGGGGAACCTCGTCGAGGGTGGTCATCACGCGCTCCTCGGCTGACTGGTGTGGTGGGGGGCTGCGGCGACCAGGTCGCCCAGCGCGTCGGCGGAGCCGAGCGGCTCGCTGCGCACGACGCGCCCGGTGGTGCCGACGAGCACGGCGAACGGCGTCGCGATCGCGTCGTAGGCGGTGAAGAGGTCGGGCCGGTTCTCCGTGACCGGTACGCCGGCCTCCGTGGCGGGAGGGGCGTCACCGGCGTAGACGGCGCGCACCGCGGTCGGCCCGTCGAGGCGGCCGGCCGCCGCCAGCACCTCGGCGCAGGTGCGGCATTCGGCGCTGAGGAAGAGCAGCAGCGTCTCGCGGTCCGCGGCCAGCAGCTCGTCCGCATGCGGCGCGGAGCTGCCCGGCGTGACGCCCAGCCGCCCGGGGGAGCGGACCACCGCGCCCCGGGAGAGCTGGTGGACCTGCCGTACCAGCCCGGACACCACGAGGGCGAGCAGGGCGATGGCGGCCCAGGAGAGGATCAGGGCACTGGTGGTGAAGTCCACGGTCAGTGGCCTCCTTCGACGGCGGGGACGGTGCCGTTGCGGGCCGGTGTGCGTGTGGTCGCGGCGGGCCGGCCCATGGCGGCGGGCAGCACCCAGAGCAGGACCGCCAGGGCGACGGCGGCCAGCGCCGCCGTGGTCCACTCGGCCGGGCCCCCGGGCGGGTCGCCGGTCCCCGCGGCCAGCGCGGCGCCGGCGGCCGCCAGTCCGGCGAAAGCCCAGGCACGGCCGGCGACCCAGGAACTCAGGGGCACGTCCGAGCGGGAGCAGCCGCAGGGGCCGCCGCGCCCGGCCGCCAGGGCGTACCCGGTGTAGAGGGCGTAGCAGGCGAAGACCAGTGCGGCGGCGCCGAGCACGGCGGCGAGCGCGGCGCGGTGGCCGGCGAGCAGCGCGGCGGTGCCGGCGACGGCGAGCAGGCCCTCGGCCGCCGTGGCCGCCCGCGCGGCCGGTACCACGGCGCGGCGCGGCAGCAGCCGGTGGGCGGTGAGCGCGCCGGGCAGCGCGGCGGGCCGGCTCAGATGGGAGGCGGCGCCCGCGAGCAGCGCGAGCAGCACCACGCCCGTCGCCGTGGCGGCGATCAGCGACGTCACCCCACGGCCCGCAGGTCGAGCGCGTCGACCAGCGCG
Source organism: Streptomyces sp. CNZ287 (assembly GCF_007827615.1). NCBI lineage: Bacteria > Bacillati > Actinomycetota > Actinomycetes > Kitasatosporales > Streptomycetaceae > Streptomyces > Streptomyces sp. CNZ287. The sequence continues at coordinate 115,849 of NZ_VISV01000019.1, forward strand.
GGAACGCGGTCGGCGGTGGTGTCGGCCAGCGGCACGATGGTCGCCCACACCTTCTCGCCGGAGAGCACGAAGAACGGGCGCCCGTCGGAGAGCGAGTCGCGGAACAGCTCGCCCGAGGCGACCGACGCGCCTTGCCAGGGCGGGAGTTGCACGGTGTGCTCGCGGGTGGGCCGGCTCATCTCGACCAGGCCGAGCGTCGGGACCTCCTTGAGCACCGTGGCGGGCCGCGCCAGGCGGGTGCCGGCGGCGGCGTCCGGGGTGAGGGTGATGCCGTCGGAGTGCTCGGCGATGCCGAGGGTGCGCAGGAGCAGCAGCACGTCGGTGAGCGCGGCCCGGTAGAGCCGGGTGATCAGGCTGAACCGCCGGCCCTGCCAGACCACCAGCGTCGGGTTCTCCACCTGCTGCGACTGCGCGTCGTACTCGCTGGTCGTGGCGGTACGCAACGTACCGCCCTGGAAGGAGAGTTCGCTGTCGAACTCGGTGATCCCCAGCGACGCGGCTACCGCCTCTGCCAGGTCGGCGGGCCCGGCGGTGAGTTCGTGGAGACGGCCGTCGGCGATCACCTCGACGACGGAGGTCGCGGGCCGCGTCAGGTCGAGGTCGGCGGCGAGGCGGTACGCGCTTCCGTCCAGCGCGCGGTGCTCGACGGCAGTGGATGACGCCACGTGGTCCTCCCGGAGAACGGTGTGCGGAGCCTGCTGCGCTGACCGGCGGTCAACTCTACCCGGGTAGAATGACGGTGTACATACAACGCCGATCACCTTTCCGGGGTGGCCGTGAGCCGCCGCGCCGGGCGCCGGCCCGGGCCGGAGCCGCACCTTCAGGCGCGTACCACCACGGGCGACTCGCCGGCCGGCAGCACCTCGCCGATCACCGGGTGCCCCGGCACCTCGCCGGCCAGCAGCAGCCCTCCCGAGGTCTGCGCGTCGGCCAGCAACAGCCGTTCCACCTCGGGGAGTGCGCCGAAGTCCACCCAGGGCCCGACCCACGCCAGATTCCGCCGGGTGCCGCCGCTGACGAAGCCGTCCGCCGCCGCCGGCCCGGCCTCCGCCAGCAGCGGGACGGCCGCCGCGTGGATCGCCAGCGTCACGCCGGAGGCACGCGCCAGCTTGTAGGCATGGCCCAGCAGCCCGAACCCCGTGACGTCCGTGCCCGCCCGGATGCCCGCGGCCACCGCCGCGCTCGCCGCGTCCCGGTTCAGCGCGGCCATCACGGCCACCGCCTCGGGAAAGACCTCCCCGGTCGCCTTGTGCCGGGCGTTGAGCACCCCGCTGCCGAGCGGCTTGGTGAGGGTCAGTGCCCGCCCCGGCTCGGCCGCGTCCAGCCGCAGCATCCGCCCGGGGTGGACCATCCCCACCACCGACATCCCGTACTTGGGCTCCGGATCGGTCACGCTGTGGCCGCCCGAGACCTGGCAGCCCGCCGCGTGCGCCACGTCGCGGCCGCCCCGCAGCACCTCGGCGGCCAGCTCCATCGGCAGCGTGTCCCCGGGCCAGGCGAGGAGGTTGACCGCCGCCCACGGGGTGCCGCCCATCGCGTAGACGTCGGAGAGCGCGTTGGCCGCCGCGATCCGGCCCCAGTCGTAGGCGTCGTCCACCACGGGCGTGAAGAAGTCGGCCGTGGTGACGATGGCCCGCTCATCGTCGAGGCGGACCACGGCGGCGTCGTCTCCGCCGCCCTCCAGGCCCACCAGCAGTTCGGCGGCCGGATCCTCCGGGCGGCTGCCCGTCAGGCTTAGCGAGGAGACGAGGGTGTCGAGTTCGCCGGGGGGAATCTTGCAGGCGCAGCCACCGCCGCCCGCGTACTGGGTCAGTCGCACGGTCATCCGCCGGACGTTACGCCCGAACGCCCCTGCGCGGACAGGGGACTGGGGGCGCCGGGCGGGGACGTAGACTCCCTGCCGGAGGCGGGCGGGTGCCTGGTGGCCCTCACGGTCTTCAACACCGATGCGGCCGGGCACCCCGGCCGGGTGGGTTCGATTCCCATACGCCTCCGCCAGAAGCTCCGACGCTGTTGGGACGCCACCGGGGGAGGCCGGCGTTGACGGACACCAGACGCCGCGTTCCGCGTACCGACGCGCTGCTCGCCGACCCCCGGCTCGCCGACGCCGCACGGCGGCTCGGGCGCACCCTGGTCCGGCGCGCGGTCGCCGAGGCGCAGCACCGGGTACGGAACGGCGGGCTGGCCCCCGAAGAGGCCGCCGACGCGGCCGTCGCCGCCCTGCCCCGGAGCGCCACCTCGCTGCGCCCGGTGGTGAACGCCACCGGCGTCGTCGTGCACACCAACCTCGGCCGCGCGCCGCTCTCCGCGGCCGCCACCGAGGCGCTGCGGACCGCCTCCGGCCCCACAGACGTCGAGTTCGACCTTGGCGACGGGCGCCGTGCCCGGCGGGGGAGGGGCGCGCTGGCCGCCCTCGCCGAGGCCGTCCCCCACGCCGAGGCCGTCCATCTGGTCAACAACAACGCCGCCGCGCTGGTACTGGCCGCCACCGCCCTCGCCGGGGGCCGCGAGATCGTCATCAGCCGGGGCGAGCTGGTCGAGATCGGCGACGGTTTCCGTCTCCCCGAACTGCTGGAGAGCACCGGCGCCCGGCTGGTCGAGGTCGGCACCACGAACCGCACCCACTTCGAGGACTACGCGCGCGCCGTCGGCCCCGGCACCGGCCTCGTCCTCAAGGTGCACCCGTCCAACTTCCTCACCACCGGCTTCGTCTCCTCCGTCCCGGTCGCCCGGCTCGCCACCCTGGGCGTACCGCTGGTCCACGACATCGGTTCCGGCCTGTTGCGGCCCCACCCCGCGCTGCCGGACGAACCCGACGCCGCGACCTCCCTCGACCAGGGCGCGGGGCTGGTCACCGCCAGCGCGGACAAGCTGCTCGGCGGCCCCCAGGCGGGTCTGCTGCTCGGCCGGCGCGACCTCGTCGAACGGCTCCGCACCCACCCGCTGGCCCGCGCGCTGCGCGTCGACAAACTGACCCTCGCCGCGCTGGAGGCCACCGTGCTGGGTCCGCAGCCCCCGGTGGCACGGGCCCTGGCCGCCCGCGAAGCCGAACTCGCCGCCCGCGCGGGAACGTTGGCGGCCGGGCTCGCCGAACGGGGCGTCGCCGCCGAGGCGGTGCCCAGCGAGGCCCGGGTCGGCGGCGGGGGAGCGCCCGGCGTCACGCTGCCGAGCGCCGCCGTCGCGCTGCCCGCCGCCCTCGCCGTGCCGCTGCGCACCGGCGACCCGGCCGTCGTCGGCCGCGTCCACGGCGACCGGCTCCTGCTCGACCTGCGGACCGTTCCGGAGGAGGACGACGCGACAATGCTCGCCGCCGTTCTCGCCGCGGCGGCCCCGCCGCCGGAGGAGGCGTGACCGCGGCGCCCGGCCTGGTGATCGCGACGGCAGGCCACGTCGACCACGGCAAGTCGACGCTGGTACGCGCCCTCACCGGCACCGACCCCGACCGGCTCGCCGAGGAGCGGCGGCGCGGCCTCACCCTCGACCTCGGCTTCGCCTGGACCACCGCACCCGGCGGGCGCACCCTCGCCTTCGTCGACGTGCCCGGCCACCACCGCTATCTGGCCACCACCTTCGCCGGCATCGCCACGGCGCCCGCCGTGCTGCTGGTCGTCTCCGCCGAGGAGGGCTGGCGCCCGCAGACCGCGGAACACCTCGCCGCGCTCGACGCGTTCGGCGTACGCACCGGGCTGTTGGCGGTCACCCGCGCGGACCTCGCCGATCCCGCGCCGACCCTGGCCGAGGCGGCGGAACGGACCTCCGGCACCGGCCTCGCCGGTGCGCCCGCCGTCGCCGTCAGCGCCCGTACCGGCGAAGGGCTCGACCGGCTTCTCCGCGAACTCGACGCGCTGGCCGCCGCCCTGCCGCCGCCCGATCCGGCGGCTCCCGTACGGCTGTGGCTGGACAGGGCGTTCACCGTGGCGGGCGCCGGCACGGTCGTCACCGGCACCCTCTCCGCCGGAACCCTCGCCGAGGGCGACACCCTGCACCTGGCCCCCGCCGGCCGCGCCGTGCAGGTGCGCGGCCTGCACAGCCTCGGCCACGCCGTTCCCCGGGTGACCGGCCCCGCCCGCGTCGCCGTCAACCTCCGCCGCATCGCCGCCGATCAGGTTCGCAGGGGCAACGCGCTGCTCACCCCCGGGCGTTGGTGGACCACGGACCTCGTGGACATCCGCTGCGAACCGACGGGCGGAACGGACGACGGCGGTGCGCCTCCCCGGCTGCCGGCCGAACCCCTGGTCCACTGCGGCACCGCCGCGACCAGCGCGCGGCTGCGGCCGCTCGGCCTCGATACCGCCCGCCTCGCCCTGCGCACGCCGCTGCCGCTCCACGTCGGCGACCGGCTGCTGCTGCGCGACCCGGGTTCCCGGCTGCTGGCCGGCGCGACCGTGCTGGACCCGGAGCCGCCCCCGCTGACCGGCAGGGGAGCCGCCGCCACCCGTGCGCGGCTGCTGGCCGGCATCAGCGAGCCGACCGACCCCGCCGTTCGGCTGGCCGCCGCCGGCCTGGGCGACCGCGGCCGGCTCACCGCGCAGGGCTACGCCGTGGACGCGGACGGCGAACGCTGGCTGTTCGACCGGGCGCACGCGGAACGGCTGGCCGCCGCCCTGGCCGCGGCGGTGAAGGAACACGCCGGGGCCCACCCCGCCGACCCGGGGCTGCCGGTCGCCCGCGCCCGTCGGCTCCTCGCGCTGCCGCCGGACACCGCCCTGGCCGGGCTGGCCGCCGTGGCCGGCGCCGGACTGATCGTGCGCGACGGCAGGCTGTACCGCGCGGAGGAGGCGGACCGGCTGCCCGCCGCGGTCGCCGCCGGTTTGGAGCGGCTGCTGGACGAGGTGCGGTCCGCCCCGTTCCAGGCCCCGACCCGCCGGCGTCTGGACGAACTGGGCCTCGACGCCGAGGCGCTGGCCCTCCTGGTGCGCCGCGGCGCGCTGGAGCGGGTGGGCACCGTCCACCTCCCCGCCGGGTCCGTGGGCCGTGCGGCCCGCGAACTCGCCGGGCTGCCCCAGCCGTTCACGGTCGGCGAGGCCGCCCGCGCGCTCGCCGTCAGCCGCCGCGTCGCGATCCCCCTCCTGGAAACCCTCGACGAGACCGGCCACACCCACCGCCGCCCCGACGGCCGCCGGGTCCTCAAGGACGACCCGGGCTAGGTCGCGGGGGCGGTCTCCTTGTCCAGACGGGGGTCTTGCTCGACGAAGGAGAGCTCCCGGCCGTCCCGTAGGCCGGAGACCCCGGTGGGTGAGAGCACGCACATGAAGATCATCAGAGTGGAGAGCGCCCACGTGCCGCCGGTGGCCGCGGTGAGGGCGGCTGCGACGAACGGCAGGGTGCCTCCCGCGATCGCGGCCGCGGACTCCCTTGTCACCGCGGTGCCCGTGGGCGGAACGGCCGTGTACAGGCCGCGCTTGCCGGGCGGTGCGTGCTCGGCCGCCATCAGCGCCCCGCCGGCGTACTCCGCTCCGGCGCCGAGTCCCTGGAGGATGCGGAGGAACACCAGCAGCGCGAAGGCGGCGACGCCGATGCTCTCGTAACCGGGGATCACGCCCATGAGGGTGGAGGCCACCGCCGTCAGGCAGAGCCTGATCACCAGGACTTTCTTCCGGCCGATCCGGTCCCCGTAGTGGCCGAAGAGGAGGCCGCCGAACGGCCGGGCGACCGGTTGCCCGGCCATCGGTGGCGGCATCATGATCGCGCCGTCCAGATACGCGGCGCCGCGCCCCGCCGCCCAGGCGACGGCCGCGCCCGCCTCCCGCGGGGTGCCCGGGTTGAGGTTCACCAGTACGCGGCGGCCCTTCAGGGCGTCCCCGGCGGGGTCGAAGACCTCGTACAGGGTCGCGTAGTCCTTGAGACAGATGATCGTGAGCTGGCTCGCGGTGACCGCTTCCGCGACGGTCTCCGCACGGTGGACACACCGAGTTCCGCCGGTCCATGTGGGACGCCACGGTCCCGTTGACGATCATGGAGAGGTGGAACACCTCGCTGCACGACGTGGTGGCGAGGGCGGCCGCGGCCGGCCACCGCGAGCACAGCATCTCGGCCCTGACCGAATTGCTCAGGAAGTTGGCGCGGCAGGCGCAGCACGACGGCCCGGCCACCCGAGCCGACGATGTGCTCGTTCCCGACCCGGAAGCCGGGGAAAACCGCGTCCGCCGCCTACGTGGCGGCGCCCCGCGGGCCGCGGACGTCCGTGACCGCGCGGGCCAGGCCGGCGATGCCCGCCGCGATGGCGCGCTCGGAGAGCGTCGCGTAGCCGAAGATCAGGCCGCCGGGCCCGGCCGGGTCGAGGCGGTAGCGGGCGACGCCGCGCAGCGCGACGCCGCGGCGGGCGGCCGCGGCGACGACCGCCGCCTCGTCGAGGTCCGGCGGCAGCCACGCCACCACGTGCTGCCCTGCCGCGACCCCGGTCGGGACCAGCTCCGGCAGTCGGGCGTCGAGCGCCGCCAGCAGGGCGTCGCGGCGGCGGCGGTAGACGGGCCGCATCCGGCGCAGATGGCGGTCGAACTCGCCGCGGGCGAGGAAGTCGGCGAACGTCAACTGGTCGATGACCGACGAGCCGCGGTCGGCGAGCAGCTTGGCCCGGGCCACGTCGTCCACGAGGTGCGGCGGCACCAGCATCCAGCCGAGGCGCAGCCCGGGTACGAGGGTCTTGCTGGCCGTACCGCAGTAGACGACGTGGTCGGGCGCGAGGCCCTGGATGGCGCCGACGGGGGCGCGGTCGTAGCGGTACTCGGCGTCGTAGTCGTCCTCGATCACCAGCGCACCGCGCCGCTGCGCCCAGCGGATCACCCGCGCGCGGGCCGCCGCGGACAGCACCCCGCCGGTCGGCCACTGGTGCGAAGGCGTCAGCACCACGGCGTCGGCGTCGGCCTTCTCCAGCTCCTCGACGCGGATGCCGTCGGGACCGACCGGGACGCCCACGACGTCCAGCCCGGCCGCGGCGGCCAGCGGGCGGGCGTCGTCGTCCGGCGACGGGTCCTCGACGGCCAGCCGGCGGGCGCCCCGGGCGGCGAGGACCTGGACGAGCAGGGAGACGCCCTGGCCGAACCCGCTGCAGATCACGGTGTGCCGGGGGCTGGCCGAGGTGCCGCGGACGCGGTTGAGGTAGTCGGCCAGGGCCTGGTGCAGCTCGGGGACGCCGCGGCCGTCGAGGTAGGCGAACCGCTCGTTGGGCGTGGCGGCGAAGACGGTACGCACCGAGCGCAGCCACGCGGCGCGGGGGAACGTGGAGACGTCGGTGTGCCCGTACCCGAAGTCGACGGCAGGCGCCGCGCCCTGCGTCCCCGCGGGGGCGGAGGGCGCCGCGGCGCGGGCGCTGTCCGCCGTCCCGCCCTGCTCCAGCGCGACCTGGGTGTAGCCGCCGGCGCGGCTGGTCAGGTAGCCCTCGGCGACGAGCTGCTGGTACGCCTCGACCACCACCCCGCGCGACACCCCGAGGCCGGCGGCGAGCGTGCGGGTGGGCGGCAGCGACGCGCCGTGCCGCAGCCGGCCGGCCCGTACGCTCTCCCGGATCGACGCCGCGACCTGCCGGTGCAGCGGCTCGGCGCGGGTGCGGTCCCGGTCCAGCTCGATGAGCAGATCCTCGGCGGTGCTGGAATTGGTCCGTATGCGGGGCATGGAATCGGACCTTACCGTGGGTACCGATCCGCGTCAGGCTCTGGGCATGACGACAGCGACACACACCCGTACCCGTACCGGACACTCCCTCGCCGCCCGCCTCGACGGCAGGCTCCTCGCCCCCGGCGATGCCGGGTACGACTCCGCCCGTACCGTCTGGAACGCCATGGTCGACCGCCGGCCGCGGATGATCGTCCAGGCCGCGAGCGCCGCCGACGTGCAGGCCGCGGTGCGCTTCGCCCGCGAGCACGATCTGGAGATCGGCGTCCGCTGCGGCGGGCACAACGTGGCGGGTTTCGCCGTTCCCGACGACGGCCTGATGATCGACCTGACTCCCATGGGCGGCGTGCGCGTCGACCCGGTGCGGCGGCGGGCCCGCGTCCAGGGCGGCGCGCTGCTCGGCGCGCTGGACCGGGCCACGCAGCCGTACGGCCTCGCCACCACCGCGGGGAACGTCTCGCACACGGGTGTCGGCGGGCTCACCCTCGGCGGCGGCATGGGGTGGCTGGCCAGGCAGTACGGGCTCGCGTGCGACAACGTCGAGTCATACACGGTGGTCACCGCGGACGGCGGGATCGTGACGGCGAGCAGGACCGCGCACCCGGAGCTTTTCTGGGGGCTGCGCGGGGGCGGCGGCAACTTCGGCGTCGTCACCGAGTTCGAGTTCCGGCTGCACCGGACGGGCACGCGGACGCTGGTCGCCGAGTTCGACTTCCCCGCCGAGGACGCCGTGCCGGTGCTGGAGGGCTGGCGCGATCTGAACGCCGTCGCGCCGCGCGAGGCGAGTTTCTCCGCCTCCGTCGCCGACGGCCCGGCGGGCGGCGGCCCGGTGGCCACCGTCGGGTTCGTGTGGGTCGGCGACCCGGAGCGCGGGCGCCGGCTGCTGCCGGCGCTGCGCGCGCTCGGCCGGCCGGCCGCGACGCGGATCACCACGCCGTCGTACCTGGAGCTGCAGTCCAGCCTGGACTCCAGCGGCGGCCACGCCTACCGCCGCTACTCCGCCGCCCACTACCTGCGCGACTTCCCGGCCGCGGCCATCGAGCGGTTCCTGCTGCGCGGGGCGGAGGACCTGCGGGGCGCCGGCTCCGGTGCCGGCCTGCCCGGGGTCGGGCTGCAGGCGCACGGCGGCGCCATCGCCGACGTCCCCGACGCCGACGCGGCGTTCAGCCATCGCGGCACGATGTTCGAGTTCGGCGCCGGATCGCGCTGGACGGACGAGGCCGAGGACGGTGCCCGGATGGCCGCCGCCCGCGCCGCGGGCTCGGCGCTCGCCCCGTACGCGAACGGCGTCTACGTCAACTCCCTCACCGCCGACGACGGGCACCGCGGCATCCGCCGCGCCTTCCCGGCCGCCAAGCTGGCCCGGCTGACGGCGCTCAAGGGCGTCTGGGACCCGCACAACGTCTTCCACCTCAACCAGAACATCCCCCCGGCCGCCCCGTGAGCCCGCGTGCGGGCGCGTCGCAGGACGGCCCGGCCGCGGCTCACCGCGCCGGGGCCTCCGCGTGCAGCACCACCACGGCGAGGTCGTCCTCCACCGGCTCGGGGCTGAAGTCGTGGGTGGCCTGGCGGACCCGTTCGGCCACCGCCATCGCGCCCATGCCCGCGCAGTCCCGCAGGATCGCGGCGAGGCCGTTGTCGTCGTCGAGGAGGCGCTGGCCGTCGCGCCGCTCGGTGACCCCGTCGGTGACGCACAGCAGGGTCTCGCCGGGGGCGAGCCGGAAGGTGTCGGCGCTGAACTCGGCGTCCTCGTCGATGCCGAGCAGCAGTTGGGAGCGGACCACGGAGCCCACGTCCCCCTCGGCGGTCATCCGCAGCGGCAGCGGATGGCCGGCACTGGCGAGGCGGCACTGGGCGCCGCCCGCGCTCGGGTCGGGGGTCAGCTCCCCGTAGACCATGCTGAGGAAGCGCGGCCGGGCCGCCTCCCCCCTGGCGCTCACCGCCTCCGCGGCGTCCTCCGCCATCACCGCGTTCAGCCAGCGCAGCACGGACTCCACGCCGTGGCCCTCGCGGGCCAGCAGCCTCACCAGGTGGCGCGTCAGGCCGGTCACCGACATCGCCTCGACGTCCTTGCCCTGCACATCGCCGAGGAGGAAGCACCAGCGGCCGTCGCCCGTGGGGAAGAGGTCGTAGAAGTCGCCCCCGACGGTCTGCCCGCTGGCGTGGGGCTCGTAGACGATCGCCGATTCCATGCCGGGCAGCCTGCCCAGTGTGGACGGGAGCTGGCGGCGCTGAAGGGCACGGCTGATGCTCGTCTGGCGGGTGTACTGGCGGGCGGTGGCCAGGGCCTGGGCGACCTGGCGGGAGACGTCCTCCACGATGTGGGCAACGGAGTCGGTGATCTCGGGCGGTCCCCCCTGCCCGATCAGCAGGGTGCCGCGGTACGTCCCGCCGGAGACCAGGGAGAACGCCAGCGCAGAGCCGCCTTCCTCCGTGCCGGCGCTCTGCGGCCAGGGCCAGGGGGTGCCCGTGGTCCACAGCTTCGGCGGCGGCGCCTCCGGCTCCAGATCGCCGCGGAGCGGGGCGATGCGCTGCTCGTCGGCGTGCCAGACGCTGGTGAGCCGCATCGCGCCGTCCTCCCCGAGCAGCCAGACGGCGCACCAGTCGGCGAGCCGGGGCACCATGAGCTGGGTGGCCAGGGCAGCGACCATGTTCTCGTCGAGCTGACCGGCCAGCAGTTCGCTGGCCTCCGCGAGCAGCGTCCCGCCGCGGCTGCCCCCGGCCTGGCCGCGGTATTCGGTACGGGCGAGGGGGTGGGCCAGCTCCGTGGCCTGGAGCTGCTGGTAGAGCACCGGGCTGAGCGGGCCGACCGGCACCTCCGTCCCGCCCGGGGCGGGGAGGGCGAGCCGGCACCACACCGCCTTCTCGGTGTGCCGGTAGGTGATCCCCCAGGCGTCGGCGAGGGTTGACACGATCTGGAGTCCCAGGCCGCGGCCGGTGCCCGTGCCGTCGGTGGCACCCGGCACCGTGGCTGTCGGCTGCCGGTCGTACACGTCGATCCGGGCGCCGCTCAGCGCGTCGTCCGCCTCCGGGTCCGTCTCCACCCGGCAGCGCAGTTCCATCGGGGTGCCGGCGTGGATCAGCGCGTTGGTGACCAGCTCGCCGACGAGCAGCGCGGCGTCGTCCGCCAGCTCCTCGGCGCGCGGGCCGAGCGAGGAGGTCGCCAGCGCCCGCTCGGTGATCACGGCGCGCACGAACGCGCGGGCCCGGGCCGGCGACCGCCGGTCGGCCGGGAGTTCCGTACCTGCGCCGGACCCGTCGTGCGCGCCGGGCCTGCCCGAAGAGACGGCCTGCACAAATGGCTCCTGCCTGAGACCTCATCGTGACAAAATCTAATATAGTAGACAAAAGCCTCTTGAGGTGAGGAGCGGATCCGGAGCGTCCGCCCGGCCGCCGGCCATGCAGCAGGGAGCGCGCAGGGATGGGCGTGATGGAGGATCGTGAGAAGCAGTCGGTGCCCACTGCCGACCTACACCCGCTGCTGAGCGCGCTCAGGTCGCTGCGCGACGGCGACTTCTCGGCGCGGGTGCCGGAGAACGGCGAGGGTGTGCTGGGCGAGGTTGCCGAGGCGTTCAACCGGGTGGCCGCCCGCAACGAGCACCTGGCGTCCGAGGTGCGCCGGGTGCGGGGGGTGGTGGCCCGGAAGGGCGTCCTGGACGAGCGGATCTCCGCGAGCACCGGGCAGGGCGACTGGGCCCAGGTGGTCCACGACGCGAACGACCTGCTCGACGCCCTGGCCGTGCCGATGACGGACGCCACCCGGGTGCTGGAGGCGGTGGCCGAGGGGGACCTGAACCAGCACATGGAGCTACGCGTCGGTACCCGCCACCTCCACGGCGACCTGCGCAGTCTCGGGGTGGGGCTCAACCGCGTGGTGGACCACCTGTCCACCTTCACCGGCGAGGTGATGCGGGTGGCGCACGAGGTGGGCACCGAGGGCCGGCTCGGCGGCCGCGCCAGCGTGCGGGGGCTGTCCGGCTCGTGGCGCGCGGTGACCGAGGCGGTCAACACCATGGCCTCCCGGCTGACCCAGCAGGTGCGCGACATCGCCGCCGTGACCACGGCGGTGGCCAGCGGCGACCTGACCCGCAAGGTGACGGTGGAGACAGCGGGGGAGCTGCTGGAGCTGAAGCTCACGGTGAACACCATGGTGGACCAGTTGTCCGCGTTCGCCGACGAGGTGACCCGCGTGGCGCGTGAGGTGGGCACCGACGGCATGCTCGGCGGTCAGGCCCACGTCAGGGACGTGTCGGGGGTGTGGAAGGACTTGACGAACAACGTCAACCTGATGGCCTCCAACCTCACCTCCCAGGTCCGCAACATCGCCCAGGTGACCACGGCGGTGGTGCGCGGCGACCTCAGCCAGAAGATCACGGCGGACGCCCGCGGCGAGATCCGCCAGCTCATGAGCACGGTGAACGCGATGGTGGACCAGTTGTCCGCGTTCGCCGACGAGGTGACCCGCGTCGCCCGTGAGGTGGGCACCGACGGCATGCTCGGCGGTCAGGCGCAGGTGAAGGACGTGTCGGGGGTGTGGAAGGACCTGACGGACAACGTCAACTTCATGGCGTCGAATCTGACGTCGCAGGTGCGGAACATCGCCCAGGTGGCCACCGCGGTGGCGAACGGTGACCTGTCGAAGAAGATCGACGTGGACGCGCGCGGCGAGATCCTCGAACTCAAGACGACCCTCAACACCATGGTGGATCAGTTGTCGGCCTTCTCCTCCGAGGTGACCCGCGTGGCCCGCGAGGTCGGCACCGACGGGAACCTCGGCGGTCAGGCGCAGGTCAGGGACGTGTCGGGGGTGTGGAAGGACCTGACGGACAACGTCAACTTCATGGCGTCGAATCTGACGTCGCAGGTGCGGAACATCGCCCTGGTGACCACCGCGGTGGCGAACGGTGACCTGTCGAAGAAGATCGACGTGGACGCGCGCGGCGAGATCCTCGAACTCAAGACCACCGTGAACAGCATGGTGCAGCAGTTGCGCGACTTCGCGGACGAGGTCACCCGGGTGGCCCGCGAGGTCGGCACGGAGGGAAAGCTCGGCGGCCGGGCCCAGGTGCACGGGGTCTCCGGGGTGTGGAAGGACCTGACGGACAACGTCAACTTCATGGCGTCGAATCTGACGTCGCAGGTGCGGAACATCGCCCAGGTGGCCACCGCGGTGGCGAACGGTGACCTGTCGAAGAAGATCGACGTGGACGCGCGCGGCGAGATCCTCGAACTCAAGACGACCCTCAACACCATGGTGGACACGCTGTCGGCCTTCTCCTCCGAGGTGACCCGCGTGGCCCGCGAGGTCGGCAGCGAGGGCCGCCTGGGCGGTCAGGCGCGCGTCGAGGGCGTCTCCGGCAACTGGAAGCGGCTGACGAGGAGCGTCAACGAACTGGCCCTGAACCTCACTACGCAGGTGCGCGCCATCGGCGAGGTGGCCAGCTCGGTCGCCAAGGGCGACATGTCGCGCTCCATCACCGTGGAGGCGCAGGGCGAGGTCGCCGACCTGAAGGACAACGTCAACCGCATGGTGTCCAACCTGCGTGAGACCACCCGCACCAAGGACTGGCTGGAGTCCAACCTGACCCGCATCGCCGGACTGATGCAGGGCCACCGCGACATGGTGGAGGTCGCCGACCTGATCCTGCGCGAGCTGGCACCGCTGGTGAACGCGCACTCCGAGCTCTTCTTCCGGGTCGACACCTCGGCCCCGGACGGCGAGGGCCTGGAGCTCATCGCGGACTACGGGGTCGGCGGCCGCGGCCGGGAGGACCTCCAGTCGGAGTCCCCGATCCGCGGGCTGATCGCCCAGGCCGTACGGCAGAAGGAGCGGATCCTCATCGAGGACGCCCCGCAGCACTACGTGACCGTCGAGTCCGCCCTGGGCTCGGCCCCGGCCTCCAGCATCCTCATCCTGCCGATCCTCTTCGAGGACCGGCTGCTGGGCGTGATCGAGCTGGCGTCCTTCAGCAAGTTCAACGAGATCCAGCTCACGTTCGTCGACCAGTTCGCGCACACCATCGGCGTCTCGTTCAACACCATCCTCTCCAACGCCCGCACCGAGGCGCTGCTGTCGCAGTCGCAGCGCCTCACCTCCGAGCTGCGCACCCGCTCCGAGGAACTGCAGCGGTCCAACGCGGAGCTGGAGGAGAAGGCGTCGCTCCTGGCCACGTCGTCCCAGTACAAGTCGGACTTCCTGGCGAACATGTCGCACGAGCTGCGCACCCCGCTGAACTCCCTGCTGATCCTCGCCCAGTTGCTCGCCGACAACGCCGACGGGCGGCTGTCCGAACAGGAGGTGGAGTTCGCGGGCACCATCTACCAGGCGGGCTCCGACCTCCTCCAGCTCATCAACGACATCCTCGACCTCTCCAAGGTGGAGGCGGGCCGCATCGACGTACACCCGCAGCGCATCCCGCTGGCCAAACTCCTCGACTACGTACGCGCCACGTTCCGGCCGCTCACGGTCGACCGGGGGCTGGGCTTCGAGGTGACCGTAGGCGACGACGTGCCGGCCGAGCTCTACAGCGACCAGCAGCGCATCCAGCAGGTGCTGCGCAACCTCCTGTCCAACGCGGTGAAGTTCACCAGCAGGGGAGGAGTGGAACTGCGGGTGGAGCGGGTCCCGTCGGAGGAGTTCACGGAGGACACGCTGCGCGACGCGGAGACGGTGCTCGCGTTCTCCGTGAAGGACACCGGCATCGGCATCCCGGCGGAGAAGCTGGACGTGATCTTCGAGGCGTTCCAGCAGTCCGAGGGCACCACCAACCGCAAGTACGGCGGCACCGGTCTCGGCCTGTCCATCAGCCGGGAGATCGCCGGCCTCCTCGGCGGGCGGATCGACGCGGAGAGCGAGGAGGGCGTGGGCTCGCAGTTCACCCTCTACGTACCGGCGCGACTGCCCGGCAAGGCGCTCGCGGCCGCCTCGGGGAGCGCGACGCCGGCGCTCGAACCGGCGGAGCCGCGCCGTCCCGGGAAGAGGCGGGCAGGCGCGGACCGCGGCGGACCCCGGGACGGCCGGGGCGAGGCGCAGCCGGCGAAGCCCGCTGTCCGCGCCCCCGCCGCGGAGGGGGAGGCGGCCCGTACCGCGGCGCGGACACCGGGGCCGGAGGCGGCGGGCACCGAGGCGGTGGCTCCCGAAGTGGCGCACACGGAGGCGCCCGCGGACCGGGAACGGGCGGACACCTGGCCCGAGACGACACGGCTGCGGCAATGGCTCAGCGGCCGTCCCGGCCGGGTGCTGACCGGACGGCACGTGCTCATCGTGGACGACGACATCCGCAACGTGTTCGCCCTGACGCACATGCTGGGCCGGGTCGGGATCTCCGTGAAGTACGCCGAGAACGGCCGCGAGGGCTTCGACGTCCTGGAGCGCTCCCCGGAGATCTCGCTGGTGCTGATGGACATCATGATGCCGGAGGTCGACGGCTACGAGGTGATCAGGACCATCCGCGCCACGCCGCGCCTCGCCGGTCTGCCGATCATCGCGCTCACCGCCAAGGCCATGCCGGGCGACCGGGAGAAGGCCATCGAGGCCGGTGCGGACGGTTACGTCCCGAAGCCGGTCAACGTCGACCGGCTGCTCACGGCGATCTACGAGCAACTCGAGTCGCACGACCGGCGGGCGGGCGGCGGCGGCCGGGCCCCGGACGGCGGCCCGGCCGGAGAGACGCCAGGCGACGCGCGGGGCGACGGCGACGACCCGGCGGCACCGGGACGGGCCGCATGACGACCGCCGCCGCCCCGCCCACGCCGCCGCCCGCCCCGGACCCGGCGAGCATCCTCATCGTCGACGACATGGAGGAGAACCTGGTCGCGCTCGCGGCGGTCCTCGGTCCGCTCGGCCAGCGCGTGGTGTTCGCCCACTCCGGCGAGGAGGCCCTGAAGGCGATGCTGCGCCAGCAGTTCGCCGTCGTCCTGCTCGACATCCTGATGCCGGGGATGGACGGCTTCGAGACCGCCGCGAACATCAAGCGCATCGACCAGACCAAGGACGTCCCGATCATCCTGCTCACCGGCCAGGGCATCGACCCCGACTACGCCTACCGCGGCTACGCGGTGGGCGCCGCCGACTTCCTGGCCAAGCCCATCGAGCCCTGGATCCTGCGCACCAAGGTCAACGTCTTCCTGGAGCTGCACCGCAAGAACCGGCAACTCGCCGTGCAGGCGGAGCAGTTGCAGCGCCTGCTGCTCGCAGAACAGAGCGGCGGCGCGGGGTTCGGGGAACGGCTCGGCGACGTCACCTGGCGGCTCGTGCAGATCGAGTCGCTGCTGCGGGAGAGGGCGGGGCCCACCGGGCCCGCCCTCGCCGACCAGGTCAAGAGCCTGGAGGCGTCGGTACGGAACCTCACCAGGCACGGCGGCACGGGCACCCGCGAAGGCGCGGCGCAGGACCCGGGCGGACAGCCCTCGGGTGCCGCGCCGCCACCGGACCCCGAAGGCGCCCCCGACCGTGCCGCCGGGGACGACGGGACCGCCCGGCAGGACCGGTGACGGCGGTCGCCGCGGGGACGGGTCTCACGTGGCGCCGGCCCCGCCGCCGTACGGCGGCGGGCGGCGGGGCGTCTCCGCCGTCAGGCCGCCGGGCGGTAGCGGGAGAAGAACGGCACCGCCTTGGCCACCTGGACCCGGGTGTTCTCCCGCGCGTCCGCGAAGCCCCGCACCTCGTTCTCCCCGTCCACGTACGCCCACGGGAGCTCCCGCACGTCCGTGCCGATCAGCTCGAACTGCCGCAGCGCCTCCTCCCAGCGCCCGCAGCGGGTCAGCGCCAGCGCCAGGTGGTTGCGGATGCCGGTGGCAGCCGGGTCGCCCGGCTCGTACCCGGCGCACACCTCCAGCGTGCGGTCCACGGCCGCGTGCACCCGCTGCCGGGGCACCGGGCCGCGGCCGAGGGGGTGTTCGGTGAGGTACTCGGTCACCGCTTCCACCGGCAGCGCGGCCAGCAGCCGTCCCGGCCGGGCCCGGGCCGCCGCCGTCTCGGCGAAGTCGAACATCTCCTCGTGCGAGCCGTACCACTTGGCGCAGAGGAACTGCAGCGCGCTGGCATGGCAGGGGTAGTGGTCGGGGTCGCTGTCCATGACGTTCAGCAGCAGCCGGTCGAAGACCGGGCGGGGGGCCTGGCTGCCGCGGGCGTGCTGAAGGGCGACGCGCCAGGGCACCGGGTCGCCGGGGTTGAGTTCCGCCGCCCTCTCGATGACCGGGGCGGCCTCGCCCAGGATCCGGAAGAACTCGGCGAACCGCTCGCGGGAGACGTGCTTGGCCCGCACGGAGGTCCGCGCCTCCCAGGCGCGGTCGATCTGCAGGTCCGCCGAGACCAGGGCGGCGTCCGGGTCGTCGCCCTCCTTCTCCAGCCAGACCTCCAGCCACCGGGGCCGCACCAGGGCGACGTCGGCGAGTGCGGCCACGCACCTGTCCCGCCGCTCCCACTCCCGGCGCCGGCGGGTGTCGGCGAGCAGCTCGCGCGCCGGGCCGTGGTCGCCCTCCCACGCCGCGGAAAGCACCGGCCGCAGGACGGGATCGGGGCGGCCGACGCTCAGTCCGGTCACCGGGGGCAGCGAGGCGCCGACGGAGCGCAGATGCCGCAGCACGCGGGGAAAGGCAAGCACCATGGGGAGACGCGACATGCCCATATGACCGCGCGGACACGGTCAGGGTTGTCCGTGACAGGTCACGGCTGTACAACGCCCCGGAGCCCCTGCCCGTGGCACGGACCGCGGGCGGTGAGACGGCGCTCCTTTCACCAGCGGTCGCGGAGTTGCGACAGGTACTGGGCCTGCTGCTCCGGCGGCAGCCGCCGGATGATCTGCTGCACGGCCGGGGGGAGGCCGTCGAGCCGGTGGTCCGCATACGTGGAGTAGGAAGCGTCGCGGTTCCTCATGATGAGCGCGCGCGTCTTCCGCTTCCTGGCCACCCCGTGCGCGACGGACAGGAGCCGCCTGCTCTCGTTCGGGGACACCTTGACCGGGTCGAGGGCCAGGGCGCAGTTGTTGAGCAGGATCGCCGTCTGGTCGACGAGGTTGGCGGCGGGCCGCCGGAGCCTGCGGACCCGGCACTCGGCCAGCTTGTCGACGTGCGGCACCACATGGCTCTCGATCTCCGCGGCGGCGCGGTCCGGCCTGTTGTCGCGCAGCAGCCGCTGGGCGCGCTCCAGGCCGGACACGGCGAACCTGAACGCGTCGGAGTACGGGGCGATGCGGGCGTGCCGGGCGGCCTGGCGGCGGTTCTTCCTGACGAGCCTGCGGGTCCTGCGGGTCTCCGCCAGCTCCAGCGCCTGGTCGAGGAAGTCGGCGCGCGTGCGCACGGCGGCGGGCGAGCTGTCGCCGGCGAGGGCCAGGGCGCAGTTGTTGAGCAGGATCGCGGTCCCGTCGGTGAACTTGGCCGCGGTGTCCCGTGCCCCTTTGTCCTCGCTCGTCCGAAGATCGGCGAGCAGCGGCAGGACCTCCTTCTGCAGCGCCTGCGCGGCCTTCCAGGGCTCGTCCGCCTCCAGGAGCGTGTGCGCCCTGTCGAGCGCCGGCAGGATCGCCAGGTACTCCACATGCTCCCGGTTGTCCGCGACGAGCCGGCGGGTCTCCTCGGTCTCGGTCAGCCCGAGCGCCAGGTCGAGCAGCCGGGCCGCTTGCGCCGCGGGCAGCGGTGTGCCGCCGTCGGTGGCGATGGCGCAGTTGTTGAGCAGCAGGGCCGTGCGTTCCCGCACCTTGGCGACGGAGCGCAGCACGCCCTCGCCGTCGAAGGCGCGCAGGCCCTCCAGTCGCGGCAGCACCTCTCTCTCGACGATCGAGGCCGCGGCGGCGGGGTCCTCGGTGTGCAGGTCGCGGGCGCGGTCCAGCGCGGACCTCACGGCCTCCAGCACCGGCTCCACGCGGCCCTCGACCGCCTGGCCCAGGAGGTTTTCCCCGGCCCAGGACCAGGCGCCGAAGAGCGCCTTCACCCGGTGCGGTGCGCTGCCCCCGGTGGCGAGCTCGGCCACGGGGGAGACCAGCGTGCGGCGCACCTCGCCTTCGAGGACGGGCACGGCCGCGAGGCCGATCCGGACGTCGTCGAGCGCGGTGATGCGGTGCTTCACGTGGCCCCAGAAGCCGGGGTGTTCGAGCGCGCGCCGCCAGCCGGCGGCCGCGGCTCCCCAGCTCGGCTCGCCCGTGGAGGGCGCCGCACGGCCGCCCAACTCCTCGTCCAGCACCCGGGCGTGGGCCCGTACCGCGGAGTCGTGCGCCTCGTGCAGCGCGGGGTCGCAGCCGCAGGTGCCGTCCGGGGCGTCCCAGATCCAGAAGAGCTCGTCTACTATCCGGCGCTGCGGATGGTCGATGACGTCGAACACCGCCCCGTACTGCTCCGCACTCCGCCGGCCGGGCACCGGAAGCTCGCCCGCGGCGGGGATGTCCACCCCGGCGCGTACGGCCGTGTTGATCTGCTGCCTGCACCGGCGGATCGCCTGGCGCGTCGCGGTGGTCGGGAGGCCGGTCAGCCTGAACGCGTTGCGCCGGTAGAGCTCCGGGCCGGTGAGCTCGCGTAGGCGCTCCACGGCCACCGGTGCGGTCCCGCTCTGCAAGGCAACCTCCCTGGGCTGCTGGGTCGATGGCGCGTGCGCCGGGTCACGAGGCGGTGCGCGGGGTGAGGACGACCGTGACCGTGCGGTTCTGCGCGTCGGTCTCGTACGGGGCGTCACGCTGCTCGGCGCTGGCGATGGAGAAGGCCGTGAGCGGCCGGCCGCTGGCGTCGCTGAGCGCGCGGGCGGCGACCATGGCCCGCCACACGGAGGTGTCGGAACCGCCGCTCGGGGGCGCCTCGCGGACCTCGGCGATGTGCCCGAGCACCTCGATGCGCATGTCCCCGGGCCGGCCGAGGGCCTTGCCGAGCCGGGCCAGATCCGCGGCGCCGGCGTCCGTCAGCTCCGCCGCCCGGGAGAACAGGCCCTGCTCGAAGACCACTTCCACCGAGTCCTCGTGCCGCACCGTCCGGATCCCCGGCGTACGGACCTCGTCCGCGAGGGCGTCGAGCGCTTTCTCCCGGCGGGTCTCGGCGGCGGCCGCGGCGCGCTCCCGCTCCGCGGTCAGGTCCTGCCGTACGTCCTTCTCGGCTTGCTGCTCCGCCCCGGCCACCGGCGCCGAGACGTCGGACGGCCGGTCCCCGGAGCCGTCGGCCGGGCCCCCGGGGAGCACCCAGGCCGCCGCCGTGACCGCTCCGGCGCAGAGGACGACGGCCGCTGCGGGCAGGAGCCGGTGGCGCCTGCGGTCGAACGCGGCCATCGGGCCCGTCCGCCGGAACCGCCGGATCCGGTCCAGCCCGGCCGTGGCGGACCGGTCGTCCGGATGGTCGTCGAGCAACTGCCGCCAGCAGCGCTCGGCTTCGTCCCAGTCGCCGCGCTGGGCGTGGATACGGGCCCGCAGGTCCGCCACCTCCCGGTGGCCGGTGACCGCCGGGTCGTCGCTCCGGGCCAGCTCCCGCAGCGCCGCGTCCAGATCGCCGGCCCGGGCCGCGGCGGCGGCCCGGGCCACGGTCAGCTCGACCCGCAGCGCCGTGTCACCGGCCGGTTCCGGCCGGGACCCGGGAAGCGGCTGCCGGGCGGGTTCCGTCGAGGTCACCGGAGTCCTCCGTTGCCCCGGGCCGCCGCCTTGTCGGCGTGCGCCTCTCTGGCGTGCGCAGGCAGCATCGCGTAGAGCCGCCGGTTCACGTCTCCCAGGGCAAACCGGTCCCGCGCGGCATAGGCGCGCTCGCCCTCGGCGAGCGCGGCCTCCGCCTTGGCGCGCGGCTCCATCAGGCCGCGGCTGCCCGCCAGCTCCTCGAAGATCTTGTACTCCAACTGGCCGGTACTGTTCAGGATCTCCACGTACAGCTCCCGGGTCTGCGTCAGCAGCCGCTCCAGCTCGGCGACGCGCTGGCCGCCGCCCTGCATGGCCCGGTTGACCAGGCCGCGCAGCCGCTCCAGCTCCTGCCGCTCGGCCGCGCCTCCGCCGCGCCGGAGCAGCCCCTCGCACTCCTTGAGCGCGTCTCCCAGCTCCAGCATCAGCCGCGGGACCTCGATGGAATCCCGCTCGACGTCGTCGAGTTGCGCGTGCAGCTTCCGCAGGCGCTGGTCGCACTCCAGCGCGGCGCCCGGGTCGGCGACCGCGTTGTCGACCTGCTTGCGCAGCCGCCCCATGTCCTCGGAGACCTCCCGGAGGACGGCGTCGGCGCCCGGGGACCCGGACTCCCGTGCCCGTACCCCGAGTTCGGGCAGCCGCTGCTCCAGCCGGTGCAGACCGGCCACCAGCTCCCCGTGCTCCGGCTGGGCGCCCTGGAGCCGCACGTCGGCCTCGAACTCCGTGTCCATCGTCTCCACGATGGCCTTCGCCTGCCCGATGGTGCCGACCTCGTAGGTCACTTCGACCTCGCTGCCCTCCGGGAGGTCGTAGCGCAGGTCGCCGCGGCGGAACGACACCTCGCCGACCTCCTTGTTGTTCTTGGCGTCGGGCTCCTCGCCCTCCAGGAGGGGGATGCGGATGACCGCGTCGGGGTCCGTACGGGTCAGGGCGATGGTCGTGCGGTACTTGTTGCTGCCGTGGACCGGCAGGGTCGCCCCCTTCCGCACGATCGGACCGTAGGTGCCGTCGTACTTGCCGATGCCGAGCGAGTGCGTGAGGACGGGACCCGCCGGCAGGGTGCGGGTGTGGGTGAGGGACAGCGTGTCCGGGGTGAGCTTCTGGCGGACTCCGGCGGCGTCGGTCAGCTCCACGGTGAAGCGGGTCGTGGCCTCCGCCTCGATGGCGACGGTGGTGTAGAAGCCGCCGTTCGCGTCGAGGGCGACCTGCGGGCTCTGGTAGTCCCCTCCCGGGCTGTGCAGGAAGACGCTGTACCGGGTCCAGTCCACCGGGTCGGCGCTGCGCAGCTTTCCGGCGACGGGGATCCCGGTGGTGTCCAGCGACTGCGGTTCGTAGATCAGCTCGGCGGTGAACGTGCCGGCGGTGGGGCGCTGCGGCGGTGCCGGGAGGCGTACGCTGCCCGCGAAGATCGCGGCGCCGCGGGCGACCACGGTGGTGGGGTCCTGGCTGTGGTCGATGCTGATGCCGAGGCCCTCGCGCGGGTCGGCCAGCAGCTCGCGCAGCCCGGGGGCGAGGGTGGCGCCGCCGACGAGCAGCAGCTGGTCGATGTGGTCGGGACGGAGCGAGCCCTGGGCCAGCGCCTCCCGGCAGAGCTTGACGGCCTGGGTGTAGACGGGGAGGGCGAGGTCGTCCAGGGCGCCGCGGGTCAGGGTGTACGAGAACGTCTCCTCGTCGCCGTCGATCTTGAGGTCGACGAACAGCTCCGCCTCCGCGGCCCGCGACAGCTCGATCTTGGCCGCCTCCGCGGCCGCCTTGAGTTTGGCGAAGTTCGTCCGCCACTGCCCGTTGCCGCGGGTGAAGTCCCGCAGCCCGAAGTCGCGTACGACGGCGGGCGCGAGCAGGTCGTCGACGATGGCCCAGTCGATGTTCTTGCCGCCCAGGTGCGGGTCGCCGGCGTGCTGGAGCAGTTGCAGCTCCCCGTCCCGCTTGCTCATCACCGCCGCGTCGAAGGTGCCGCCGCCCAGGTCGAAGACCATCCAGTACGCGGACTCCGCGGCGTTGTCCACGCCGTAGGCGAGCGCGGCGGCGTTCGGTTCGTGGATGAGCGGGCACTTCTTGCCGAGCCCGGCCAGCTCCGCCGCCTTGCTGGTGGCGTTGGACTGGTTCAGCGCGAACGACGCGGGAACGGTGATCACGGCCGCGGCCGGCGGCTCCCCCAGGTCGTGGGCGGCGTCCCGGCGCAGCGACTTCAGGACCTCGGCGGAGAGCTGCTCGGGCGTCAGGGAGACGCCCGCCCGGCGGAAGGCGAACGCGGCGTCCTCAAGGCCCATCTGGAGCTTGAACTCGGCGCACGCGTCGTGCGGATCGGCTTCCACCCGCTCGCGGGCCCGGCGGCCGACGTGGATCATCCCCGGCTTGGGCATCCACACCGCGGACGGGGTGTAGTCCCAGTTCTCGTTGTTCTTGATGATCCGGGGTCTGCCGTTCGCGAAGACCGCGATCTCGCTGTTCGTGGTCCCGAGGTCGATTCCGAAGTCGATGGTCTCACGCATCTGGTCTCCCTGCCGGTCCGGCGGCCGGCGGCGCATGCGAGTCAGTGACGAGGCGGCCTGCCCACGACGACCTCGCCCATCTGGATGCGGTCGCCGCGGAAGTGGATGGTGGGCTTGAAGGTTTCGAGGACGACCTCGCGGGTGAGGGACGGGTCGTCCTCGAAGGAGAGGACCTTCAGCGGAAGGCCGGGGTCGTAGTCCTCCCCGTCGTGGTCCTTGATCTTGAGCTCGATGCCCTCCTGCAGCGCCTCGCGCGCCGTCCGCACGCTCTTGCTGATCTGCCTGGAGGTCTTCTGCGGCGCGCCGTCCTGCTGGTCCAGCTTGCGCTGCGCCTTCCACACCCCGGTGGCCGCCTCCGCGAGCCGGCCGGTGTCGAACTCCGCCGCGGGGCTCGGCGCGGCGGCGGCCTCGCGGGCGGCGGTTCTGGCGGCGGCGAGGTCCGCGAGCGCGGCGTCGAGCGACGTCAGGTGGGAGGCGACCTGCTCGCGCTGGCCGGCGTCCAGCCGTTCCGGGGCGACGCGGAACTCCCGCGGGTGCTTCCACTGCCGCCACCAGTCGGCCACGCGGTCCCGCGGGTAGCGCTGCTGCACGATCCTCACCTCGTGTCGGCTGAAGGGGCCCGTCGGTCGGTCGGGGCATGAACTATGGCAGGCCCGGTCCGGGACCGGTCCCAAGGGGGGCCGGTCTCCGGCTCTCACCGCCGGCGTCCCCGGTCAGCGCGCCGTGGAGTTCGGCCAGCCGGTCCCGCAGCCGGCGCAGCAGGGCGAGGGCGCGGGTGCGCGAGGGAGCGGCGGCGTGCCATCCGGCCGCGCCGCCGCGGCGGAGGTCGTCGTCGAGCCGGCCGACCGTCTCCTGCAACAGGGCCACCGCGGCGCGGAGCCGGCCGGGCGCCCCGGTCCCGGCCTGGTCGAGCAGGCCGGTGCAGCGCCCGAGCGCGTCCCGGGTCTCGCGCAGCAGACCGGCGATCTCGTCCCGGGCGAGGGCCGGCGCAGCCGCGGGGAGGGGCATGGTGCCCGCGTGGAGGGCGGCGCCGCGGGCGACCACGGTGGTGGGGTCCTGGCTCTGGTCGGCCCGGATGCCGAGGCCCGCGCGCGGATCGGCCAGCAGCTCGCGCAGCCCCGGGGCGAGGGTGGCGCCACCGGCGAGCAGCAGCCCGTCGACGTCCCCGGGAAGCAGCGAGTTCTCGGCCAGCAGGTGCCGGCACAGCGCCACGGCTTCCGCGTACGACGGCCGGGCGAGGTCGTCCAGAGCGCCGCGGGTGAGCGTGTACGAGAACGTCTCCTCGTCGCCGTCGAGCGTGAGGTCGACGTACAACTCCGCCTCCGCGGCCCGCGACAGCTCGATCTTGGCCGCCTCCGCGGCCCCTTGGAGCTTGGCGAAGTTCGTCCGCCACCGCTCGCTGCCCCGGGTGAAGTCCCGCAGCCCGAAGTCGCGTACGACGGCGGGCGCGAGCAGGTCGTCGACGATGGCCCGGTCGATGCGCCCGCCGCCCAGGTGCGGTGCGACGGCGTGCCCCAGCAGCCGGAGTTCCCCGTCCCGCTCGCCGACGAGCGAGGCGGTGAAGCCGCTACTGCCCAGGCTGAACACCATCCGGGGGCCGCGGCGGGCGGTGCCGTCCGCGCGGTAGGCGAGCGCGACCGCGACCGGCTCGGGGAGCAGGGGACAGTCCTCGCCGAGCCCGGCCAGCACCGCCGCCCTGCGGGCGGCGTCGTGCTGCTCCGGCGTGAACGACGCGGGGACGGCGATCACGGCCGCGGCCGGCGGCTCCCCCCGTTCGTGGGCGGCGTCCCGGCACAGGGACTTGAGCACTTCTGCGGCCAGTTGCTCGGCGGTGCGGGTGACGCCCGCCCGGTGGAAGCGGTACGGCTCGCCCGCCGTGCCCAGCCTGAGCACGAACCCGGCGTACGCGTCCTCCGGAGACGCCTTCAGCCGCTCGCGCGCCGCGCGGCCGACGAGGGTTCTTCCCGGCCGCGGCATGAACACCGCGGACGGCGTGCGGTCCCGGTACTCGTTGTTCCTCAGGGCGCGGGCCCCGCCGTCCTCCGCCAGCGCGACGGCGCTGCCGGTGTTGCCCAACTCGATCCCGATGTCGATGGTTTCGCGCATCCCTCCGCCTGACTCGTTCGGCGCTCCGGCAGGACTACCGGGCCCGCTTCGGGAAGGGTCCCGAGACGGCGCAGGTATAACTAGGTGTCACTAGATATAACACCGTCGAAGGCCCGACCGGGCCGTACTTACGAGGCGCTTCACTCGGGTAAGTGCTCTGGGAAGGCGTGGCGTTGGAGAACCTGGGGATCGACCGGCTGGATCCGGCGCTGCTGGCGGCGGCCGACGGCCTCGTCGGTGCCGTCGCCGCGGCCGTCGAGACCGGTGCCGCCCGGGTCGAGCCGTCCCACCTGGTGATCACGCTCGCCCGGCTGCCGGGAAGCGAGGCGGCGCGGCTCTTCGACCGGAGCGGGATCCCCGTGGAGGCGTTCGTCGAGGCGCTGCGCGCGAAGAGCCCGCCGCGCACCGGCCTGCCGCCGACGGAGCTGACCGCGGGGACGGCCGCCCGGGCGACCCGGGAGCTGCTCGGCGCGCTGCCGGCCGGGGCCGGTGAGCGGCACCTGCTGGCCGCCGCCCTCGCCCGCCTGGAGCCCGCCGCCGCCGAACTGCTGGTCAGGTACGGCCGGGTGGACCTCGACCGTGCGATCGGCGAGCTGCGCGCGGAACCGGCCGCGCCGCGCGAGGTGTTCGGCGACGACGGCCGGCTGCTGCCCGACCGCTTCAGCCCCGGGGCACGGCGGGTGCTGGCCGGGCTGACCGGCCTGGCCGCGCAGGGCGGCGGTGCCGAGGCCGCCCCGCTGCCCACCACGCTCCTGCTCCAGGCCATGGCCGCCGTGCCCAACGGACTGGTCGAGCAGGGGTGCGGCTTCCTGGGCCACGACGTACGTACCCTGCGCACGCAGCTCGCGTCCCTCACCGGCAACGGCGCCGGCCCCTCCGGCGCACCCGGCCCGGCCACGGGAGCCCCGGTGACGCTCACCCGCGACGGCGTCCACGAACCGCTCGCGCGCACGCTGGAGAAGGCCGCCGCGGTCACCGCGCAGCGCCGCGGCGAGCTGGTCGCCGAACGCGACCTGCTCGCCGCGCTGCTCGACACCCCCGTCGGCCTGGCCGCCGGCTTCCTGCGCGGCACCCGTATCGACATCACCCGGCTGCGCCGCTTCGCCGACACCCTCTACCAGGAGCACGTGCCGCAGGAGCCGGAAGGGGATGCCCTGGCGGAGATGCCGCCCCTGCACGAATCGCTCGCCTGGATGCACGAGCGCCTCGTCGGGCGGGAGTCGGTCATCGAGCGCCTCACCCCCTCCCTCGAAATGATCACCCGGTCGCTCCGGCGCGGAGTGCGGCTCCAGGACCGGCCCCTGGCCCGGTTCCTGTTCTGCGGCCGGAGCGGTACCGGCAAGACCCTGGCCGCCCGCGTGCTCGCCAAGGTCGTGTACGGGTCGGAGGACGACGTGCTCTTCTTCGAGATGGGCCAGTTCAACACCAAGGAGTCGATGAACAACTTCATCGGCGCCGCGCCCGGCTACGTCGGCTTCGGCGAGGGCAAGCTCACCAACGGGCTCCGCGACAACCCCCGCCGCGTGCTGCTCTTCGACGAGGTCGAGAAGGCGGACGGCAGGGTGCTCGACGCCCTCCTGCGGCTGCTGGACGAGGGGCAGATCAGCGATCCGGCGGGACCCGTGCGCGACGCCCGGGACTCGGTGATCGTGCTCACCTCGAACCTCGGCACCACGGGCCCGGCCGACGGCCCGGATCCGTACGGGTACGGCGCGGGCGAAGCCCCTGACGGCGCCGCCCACATGCGGCGGATCATGGAGGGGTTCTTCCGGCCCGAGTTCCTCAACCGGATCGACGAGGTGATCCTCTTCGAGGCGTTCCGGCAGGACCAGCTCGAAGCCATCGCGCTCGGCGGGCTGCGCCGCCAGGCCGCCCGGGTGGGGACCCAGCTCGGCGTGGAACTGTACTGGCAGCAGGACGTGCCCGCGCGGATCGCGGAACTGGCGGTCACGCGGCGCGGCCAGGAGGCCGCCCGCGGCGTCAACCGCTACATCGACGGCGTCTTCCCGCCGCTGCTGCGGCTGCTGGACGAGGCCGACGCCCGCGGCGAGTCCGTGGCGCGGGCGCGGATCGTCGTGGACGGCGAGCGGCTGTCGGTGGTGAACGGCGGTGGCTGATCTGCTCGACGGTCGCTACCTGCTGCACGAGAAGCTCGGCCGGGGCATGTTCGGCACGGTCCACCGGGCCGAACTCCGCGTCCTCGGCCACACGCTCCGGCAGGTGGGCGTCAAGCTCTTCCACGCCGAGCGCGCGGTACCGGTGCCCGAACTGCTCGGCGAGGCGCTGCAGTCGATCGAGGTGGTGGAGAAGTGCCCGGATCCGGTGGTCCGCGACCGCTTCCTCACCTGCCTCGACGCCGGTGTCGAGGACGGCGCCGCCGGCCGTCCGTACATGGTGACGGAGCTGGCCAGGGGCGACCTCGCCTGGCGGCTGCGCGGCGGCCAGCTCCCCGTCGCGACCGTGCGCGACTACGCCCGCCAGCTCTGCCAGGGCCTCGCCTTCCTGCACGGGCAGGGCGTCGTCCACCTGGATCTGAAGCCCGGCAACATCCTGGTCTCGGCGTCGGGATCGCTGAAGATCGGCGACTTCGGGCTCGCCCGCCGCGTCAGCGCGGTGCTGCGCCGCGCCCCCGCCGCCGGCGGGACGGTGTGGTACGTACCGGCCGAGGTGCTGCAGTTGCAGGAGGCCGGCCCCGAGGCCGACGTCTACGCGCTCGGCCTCATCTGCTACCAGATGCTCACCGGCCGCCTCCCGCACCAGGACCAGCTCCGCGCCGCCGCGCCGGACGAGGTCACCGCCCCCGACACCGACACGCTCGTACGGCTGAAGCTGCGCGACGCGGAGCCGCCCGGCATCCGCAACCCGGAGGTGCGGGGCCACCCCTTCGAAGCGGTCGTCATGCGGGCGGTCAGCCCGCTGGCCACCGACCGGTACCCGGACGCCGGCGCCCTCCTGCGCGCACTGGACGACCCGGCCGGGGCACCCCCGCCCCGTGCCCTGACGCCGAGGCAGCGGCTGGAGACACTGACGGAACACCTCCGCGGGGCGCTGCGGCGCGGCGACCTCGACCTCGCGGACGAACTGCGCCGGGAAGCGCTCGACCTCAACCGGGCGCTGCCCGACACCGCGATGGTCCCCGAGGTCTACGCCCTCGCGACCGAGGCGGCGCTGCGGCGCGACGAAGGCGGCGAGGCCCGGGCGCTGGCGATGGAGGGGCTGGGCAGGCGCCGGTGCCCGGAGACTTTCCGGGCGATGGCGGCGGCCTTCGCCGGCACCGAGCTGGGACGCGGCTTCGCCCGCCGGAGCGGGGAGGGGGCCGGCCGATGACGGCGGGGCCCGAGCTGGAGCGGCTGGCCGGTGAACTGGAGCGGTTGCAGGAGGAGTTGTCCGGGCTGGTCACAGGAGAGGCGCCGGCGCCCGCGTCCGCGTACGAGGCGCTGCGGCAGGACGGGGAGCTGCACCCCTGGACGAGCACGGCCGTCCGGCTCTGGGAGGAGCAGCTTGCGGACGGCGCGGACAGCGAGGTCGTCCATCACCTCGCCATCGCGCACCACGCCCGCGCGTACGACCTGGAGGCGGCAGGCGACGATGCCGCTTTCGGCCACTTCGAGGAGGCCCTGCGGCACTGGGCCTCGCTCCACGGGGACCGGGACTTCTGGCGGCGGGCGTACGAGCGGCTCACCGGTGCCATGGGGGTCCCGGTGCCCGGCGAAGTCGTCGAGGAGGCGCGTGCCCGGCTGCCGCGCAACCTGCTGGAGCCCCATCTGACCCTCGCCGCCCGGTTCAGGATCACCGACCCGCGCCGTGCACGCAGGCACGTGCGGCTCGTGACCGACTCCGGGTTCCCCGCCGCGATCGTGGCGGAGGCCCGCGCGGACCTGGTGCGCGACGTGCTCGACGGCGTCCCCCAGGCCGTCGCCGAGGGCAGGTTCGGGGAGACGCTGGACACCCTGGAGACCTGGCTGCACCTGGACCCGGAAGGTCACGGCCTCCTGCGCGCCGTGCTCTTCACCGGCAGGAGCTGGATGGAGCGGCTGCGGGACGAGCCGTACGCGACCCGGCGGATGGACGAGCTGCTCGACCGCGTCGACCGGCTCGTCCGGCCCGGACTCGCCCTCGCCGGGCCGCCCTCGGGAGAGCTGGCGAAGGAGCTGGCGCGGCACGAATTCCTCCTCGCGCTGCGGTCGTTCGGAGCGTTCGGCACGGCCCCGCCGTCGCCGGACTCGCTGGGCTCGCGGGCCGAGGTGGAAGAGGCCAGGCGCGCCGCCGGGCGGGCGAGCCGGCAGGTGGAGACGGCGCTGGAGCTGTACCCGGAGATGGGCGACGACCCCCGCTACGCGGAGGTCACGGAGCTGCGGAGCACCGTGCTGCCGCGGTACCGGGCGTGGCTGAGCGCGCTGTCGGCGCAGTTCCTGCTCACCGCCTTCGGTATCGGCGACCGCGAGCTGGCCAGGGCCCGTCAGCTCCTCGACGAGGCGGGGGAGTACACGGCGGCCGATCCGTCGCTGGAGAGTTTCGTCCGCTCGCTCGAGAACCTGCTCTCGATCCGGGGCCCCGGCCGACCAGGGGAGATGAGGCATGACTGACAATCCGTGGGCATGGCGCGACGGGCACAACCCCTATCGCACCACCCCCTTCCAGGTGCTCGCGCTCAGCCCGGAGGTGAGCGGGCGGGCGGAGATCCGCAACCACGTCAGGAAGCGGCGGCAGCGCATCGAGCGCCGCGCCGACCGCTACCCGCTCTTCGGCCGCACCCTGCGGGTCGCCGAGGTGAACGCCGCGGAGGACCGCATCAAGGACCCGGCGGCGCGCCTCCTCGCCGAGCTGTGCACCCACCGGCCAGAGCAGCCGGCGGAGCGGGAGCGGGCCGATGACGCAGCCTGCTGACCCCCTGCGCATCGACGAGCAGGAGCGCCTTCTCGCCGCCCGGCCCGAGCCCCCGCAGGGCGTCGTGTGGCGGCTGCTGCGGGAGCGGGCGCAGGCCGCCGACGCGGCGGTGGCGGAGACCCACCGGCAGGCAGGCGAGCACAAGAGCGCGTTCGAGCACTTCGCGCGGGACGTCGCCAACGCGCTGCACGGGCTGCACGGCGTCACCGCGGCCACCGCGGCCGACGCGCTGCCGTCCCTCACGGCGAAGCTGGCGAAGGCCCTGGAGGGCTCGGGCGCGCGCTTCCTCGACCCGGCGGGTGAGCCGTACGAGGAGGTCGAGATGTGGGCCGACGTGGTGGGCTCGGAGCAGCGGGCGGGGCTGGAGCGGGCGGTGGTGGCCGAGACGCTGCAGCCGGGACTGCTGATGGCCGACGGGAAGCTGGCCCAGCGGGCACGCGTGTACCTGGCCGTCCCCCCGGCCGTCCCCGAACGGCAGGACGGGCAGAGCGAGCGGACAGGACAGGCAGAGCAGGCAGAGCAGGCAGAGCAGGCAGAGCAGGAGAGGGAGGGGGAGCAGGAGTGAGCCTCACCATCGGGATCGACCTCGGCACCACGAACAGCCTCGTCGCCGTGCCCGCCGACGCGGACATCCCGGGCAAGCAGGAGCTGATCAGGACCGGGCGGTTGAAGCCGGTCGGCGGCGCCCTGATCATCACCGACGCGTACCAGGCGCCCCTCACCCCGTCGGTGGTGTGGCTGGAGGAGGACGGCACGCCCGTCGTGGGCAGCCTGGCCAAGAGCAAGGTCAAGTACGACGGGCAGCCGCCGCCCGCGATGTTCTTCAAGCGCACGATGGGCACCGACCAGCGGGTGACCGCGGGACACGCCTCCCTGACACCGCAGCAGGCGTCCACGCACGTGCTGCGCCGGCTCAAGGACCTCGCAGAGGAGGTCCTTCAGGTCCCCGTGGACCAGGCGGTCGTCACCGTGCCCGCGTACTTCGAGATGCGGGCGAAGAACGAGACGGTGCAGGCCGGCCTCGACGCCGGCCTGGCGAAGGTGGAGACCCTCATCGAGCCGTTCGCCGCCGCCCTCATGTCCACCCACGAGCAGCAGCCGGAAGGGCCGCGGACGTTCCTCGTGTACGACCTGGGCGGCGGGACGTTCGACGTGTCCGTCGTGACCTGGAGCCCGGAGGCCGGTTTCGAGCACCTCGCCTTCGAGGGCGACCGCTACCTGGGCGGGTACGAGTTCGACAAGGCCGTCGTGCGCTGGATGGCCGAGCAGCGGCCCGCGTACGACCTCAGGCTCGACCCGGAGGAACCGGAGGAGGCCCGGCTGCTCGCCCGGCTGCTGGTCCGGGTGGAGTCCGAGAAGCACTTCCTCTCCCGGGAGACGCAGACCGAGATCTACGTGGAGGGGGAGGCGGACCGCGCCGGCATCCCCATGACCGTCAAGCTGCCCTTCTCCCGCGCCGAGTTCGAGGACCTGATCCGGCAGGACGTGCAGCGCACCTTCGACCACTGCGACGCCGCGCTGCAGCGGGCGGGCCTCGGCCCCGCGGACCTCGACGAGATCGTCCTGGTCGGCGGCTCGTCGCGGGTGCCGATGATCAGCCGGCTGCTGCGGGAGAGGTTCGGCCGCGAGCCGCGGCTGATCGACCCCGACCTGTGCGTCGCGGTCGGCGCCGGCATCAAGGCGGGCGCCGCCGGCGTCCGGCAGGGCGTCCTCGAAGTCGACCAGGTGACGGCCACCCTGCCCGCGACCGACATCACCGGCAGGGTTCACCCGGGCGGGCACGGCACCGCGCCGGGCGACCTGCACGTCCTGCTGCGCTCCGGAGACGGCGTCCAGAGCCACCGGCAGGAGACCGACGCCGAGGGCAGGTTCGTCTTCGACGACGTCGCGCTGCACGACGGGGAGAACGAGTTGACGATCACGGTCGTCGCGGGCGGAAAGGAGATCGAGAGCCGGCGGATCACCGTCGCGCCGGGCCACGAGCCGCCGCCCACCGACGAGGGCGACGTGCTGGCGCACGACTTCTTCGTGGAGCTGGCGGAGGGCCCGTACCGGATCGCCGAGGCGGGCACCAAGCTGCCCCACCACACCGACTTCCTGCTGGAGACCGCGGGCCAGGGGGTGCTGCTGCGGGTCCGGCTGCACGAAGGGCTCATCCCCATCGGCCAGGTGGACGTCGACGGCCTGCCCAGCACGCTGCCCGCCGGCACCCCGCTCGAACTGGAGCTGGAGTTCCGGCCCGACTGGTCGATCGAGGCGGAGGTACGGATCCCCGCGGTCGGCGCGCAGGGCCGGGCGGTGATCTCCGTACCGCGGGAACACGTGCCCTCCTGGGACGAACTGCAGCAGCATTACCTGGAGGTCAGGTCCGGCTGGCAGGAGCGGCGGGCGGTCGCCAGGCCGGAGGACGCCATGCGCTACGGACCGCGGCTGGACGCGCTCCTCCAAGAGTGCACGGCGCTGCTCAACCAGCGCCAGGACCGGGCCAAGAGCCACCACAAGCTGCGCGAGGCCGAGACCCTGCTCGGCAACATCCGGCTGCCGGGCGCGGACCCGATGCACCCGCCGATGCCGGAGTTCGAGAACAAGCTGGTCGAGCTGGCCGCGCTCTGCGACGACCTCGCGCGCGTCGACGCCAGGGAGGCGCAGCAGCACCGGGAGAGCATCCCCGGCCTGCGCGCCGCCGGGATGGCGGCGTACCAGTCGGGCAACAGCATGGACTGGCACAGCATCAACCAGGCGGTCGAGGACCGGTGCGCGGCGGTACGCGCGCGGTTCCAGGCCGACCAGCCGCCCCCGAGTCCGGCGAACATCCAGCTCATGCTCTACCGGGAGCTGGAGGAACTGGACCGCGCGCTCCAGGACATCGACCAGCTCACCGAGGGGCGCTACCGGGGCCGGACCGAGGAGTTCCGCGCCGAGGTGGCCGCGGTCGTCCAGGCGGTGGGCAGCATCGTGACGGAGGACCCGCAGGCCGCGGGCCGTTTCGCCGGGATCTACCGCAGCCGGCTGCAGCCGCTGGCCGCACGGATCGAGCGCTGGATGGAAGAGATCAAGGCCGGCGAGCCCGGAGTGATCTGGCCCCGGCTGCCGCAGGCCGGCGGGAGGTAGCCGGTGGCCGTGATCGACTGCCCGCTGTGCGGCCGGGCGCTGGCCGCACTGGTGGCCGAGTGCCCGGTGTGCCGGGGAGACCTGCGCCCGCTGGCGCAGGTCGCCGCCCTCGCCGACGAGTACTTCAACCAGGCGGTCGCGCTGGCCCGCGCGCAGCGGTGGCAGAGCGCCGCCGAGCACCTGGCGGTCACGCGCGCGCTCCGCCCGAACGACGTGGACGCCATCGTCCTCCTCGCGAAGATCCGCTACCGTCAGCGGGGCGGGCAACGCGCCGAGGCCACGGGGCTGCTGCGGCGTGCGCTCGAACTGGCCCCGGACCGCGAGGATGTCCGCTTGGCACTCGAGCAGTCCGCCAGAACGCGGCGGCAGCCCCGCCAGGCGCGGCAGCGGCGCCGCCGATGAACCGTGTGAGGCAGGTGAACGCGCGTGCGCGACGCGCCTTCTTCCGGGGACGGCTACGAGCGTCTCCACGACAGAGGCACCCGTGCCCTGGCGGCGGGGAACGTCCAGGAGGCGATCGAGGCCCTCGGTGAGGCCGTGTGCCTGCGCCCCGAACTGGTGGCCGCGCACCTCGCGCTGGGCGAGTGCTTCCAGCAGACCGGCAGGCCCGAGGTCGCCCGCCGCATCTACGAGTACGCCGCCCGGCTCGACCCGACCTCGCCGCTGGCCGCGGCCGCGCTCGCCGGCCTGCCCGCCAGGCCGGCGTCGCGGCACGCCTTCGAGCTGGGGCAGGTGGTGCGGAGCGCGGACAACACCTACCGCGTGCTGGAGCGCAGGATGGGCGCGCACGGTGCGGTGTCGATCGTGGAGCCGGCCGGGCGCAGCAGCTTCTTCGACCGCGTCGGGTACCGGCGTTACGTCCTCAAGACCTTCAACATCCCGCGACCGTGGAGCGGGGACGACCGGGAGCGCTTCGCCAACGAGGCGAAGACCTGGATGATGCTGGACCGGCACCCGCACATCGTCACCGCACTCTGGGTCGAACGGGTCGAGCGCCACCACTGCCTGCTGCTGGAGTACGTCTCCGGCGGCGACCTGGGCGCCGCTCTCGCCGCGGGACCGCTCGACCTGGCGCGGGCGCTCCGCTTCGGCCTGCAGTTCTGCGACGCCATGGAGTACGCGGGCCGCACCCTCGGCATCGTGCACGGGGACGTGAAGGCCGCCAACTGCCTCGTCACCGCGGACGACACGCTCAAGGTCACGGACTTCGGGCTGGCCCAGGTGTTCGGCCCCGCACAGGCGATGGGCGGCCGGCTGCCGGAGCTGAAGCCGGCGGTGCGGGCCATCTACATGGTGCCGGGCGGCACCCGCAACTACCGGGCGCCCGAGCAGTCCAGGTACGGCGCGCGGGTGGACGTGCGCACCGACGTCTACGGGTTCGGCGTGCTCCTCTACCAGATGGTCACCGGCGACCTGCCCGTCAGCGGCAGCGTCGCGGCCGAGCACATCAGGGCGCGGTCGGACACGGACGACCTCCCCGCGGGGCTGCGGGAGCTGGTGCTCGCCTGCGTGGAACCGGAACCGCAGCGGCGGCCGCGCAGCTTCCGCAGCGTGCGGGGCGAACTGCAGGCCGTGTACGAGATCGTCACGCGCCGGGTGGCGCCGGAGCCGGCGAAGCCCCTGCCCGGCGACCGGGACCTGTACATCCGCAGAGGCGTGGTGCTGGACGAACTCGACCGGCATGAGGAGGCGCTGACGTGGTTCGACAAGGCGCTGACCGTGGCCCCGGGCGACGGCTGGGCGCTCCTCAACAAGGCGTTGACCCTGACCTCGCTCGGCCGCCGGGAGGAGGCGCTGGCCTGCCTGGACGAGGCCCTCGACCGCTACCCGGGCTACCACCAGGCGCTCACCGCCAAGGCGAGGGTGCTCACCACCCTGGGCCGGTACCAGGAGGCGCTGGAGTGCGCGGCCCAGATCCAGAAGGGCCCCCTTCCGGGTCCCGGCTATCTCGCGGACGCGCTGGGCGGGCTCGCGGGCGCGATGGGCGGCCCCGTGGAGCGCCGGAAGGACGGCGCGCGCCCGGCCCGGGGGACCGACGTACGTCCGGGCCGGAGGACTGACGCGCGCCCTGGCCCGGGGGACGGCGTGCGCCTGCGCCGGGAGGACCACTTGCGCCCCGGCGGCCCCGCCGGCGGTCCCCGCACGGCGGCGGGAGGACCCGCCCCCCTGCATTCGCCCGGAGTCATGCTCGCCTGGCAGCTCGCCGCCGCCGAGGCCGCGCTGGGCCACGCGCCCGCGATCGAGCCGGCGCACCTGCTGCTCGGGGTCTGCAAGCTGGGTGACGGTGAGCTGCCGGGTCCCGCCGCCGCCCTGATCCGTACCCTGCCGCCGCTGCTCGACGAACTCGACGAGCTGCGCGGCCGGTTCCGCCGGGCCGGGCTGGAGGTCACCCGCTTCCGCCGCCGGCTGCGTACGAGCCTCGCCCGCCCCGCGGCGCGCCGCACCCGCTCGGGCGACGGCGTCATGCACCGGACCCCGGCCGCCCGCGAGGTCTTCCGCAGGGCCGAGGAGCTGGGGGAGCGGGCCCCGGGCACGGGCGCGGCCGTGGGCTTGATCGAACTCCTGCGGGCGCTGCTGGAGTTGCCCGCCCCGCCCTGGGGCGAGCTGGCCGCCGAGCTGGGCGTGGCCGGCGGACTCCGGGCGCTGGCGCACGACGACGGGAGCGCCCGGTGACCACTGCCCCCTACAGCGGCGGCGTCGGCCTGGCCGTGATGCTCGCCCTGGGCGAAGCCGCCATGGGCGGAGCGGACGAGGCGGAGCCGGTGCACTTCCTGCTGGGGATCTGCAAGGCGTGCGAGATGCCGGTGGCCGACGCCGAGCCGGAGCCCGCCGCGGACCTGGCCGCCGAACTGGCGGGACTCAGGGCCGCCTTCGAGCGGGCCGGGCTGGACACCGCGGCCTTCCGGCGCCGGCTCCGCGCCCTGGTGGCGCGGCCGGACCGGAGCCCCCGGGCCGACGGCATGCCGGAGAGCGGTGCCGCCGCACGTGAACTGTTCCACCGGGCGGAGGAGCTGGCCCAGGAGCGGCGCGACGACGCGGTGGGGCTGCCCCACCTCCTGGCGGCCGTCCTGGAGACCCCGTCCCCGCCGTGGGCGGCGCTGGCCGCCGAGATGGGGGTCGCGGACCTGCCCGGCGCGCTGCTCCCGGACCGGACACCGGGCGGTGAGGACCGGGGCGGCGCCTCCGCCCGGGTGGCGTTCACGGTGCTCCAGGGACCGCTGCGCGGCAAGACGTACGAGTTCCACGAGCGTACGACCTGCATCGTCGGCCGGGCGGACGGCTGCACGCTCCAGCTTCCCGAGGACGAGCAGTACTCGGGGATCTCCCGGCACCACTGCCTGCTGGACATCAACCCGCCCGACGTGCGGGTGCGGGACCTCGGCAGCGCCAACGGCACCTACGTGAACGGCGAGAAGATCGGCCAGCGGGACGCCGGCCGCCCGCCGCCCGGTGCGGACCGGCTGCTCTCGTCCGAGCGGGCGCTGCGGGACGAGGACGAGATCGGGCTCGGCGGCATCCGGCTGCGCGTCGGCATCCGCGTCCCCGCCCGCTGCGCCACCTGCGGCAAGGCGATCGGCGGGGAGCAGGACGGCGACCGCTGCGTGATGTGCCGTACGACGCGGCCGACTTCGGTGCGCGAAACCACGCCGGGGCCGGACCCCGGGCCGGCGTCGCGGCCGGCGCCGGAACCGCAACCGGGGCGGCAGCCGGGCGCGGACGGGAACTGCGCCGCCTGCGGCAGCCGGCTCGCGGCCGAGCGCACCGCCCGGCCCGCCGTGGACGAACTGTGCGGCGCGTGCCAGGGCGACCCGGAGCGGGTCATGGAGCAGCTCCTCCAGGTCGCCGACGACGGCACCAGGAGGCTGCACCTGTTCGGCGGCTACACCGTCCAGCGGCAACTGGGCCGGGGCGGCATGGGCGCGGTGTACCTCGCCCGGGACCACCAGACCGACGAACTGTGCGCGCTCAAGGTGATGCTGCCGCGGGCCGCGGGCAGCGAGACGGCCAGGGCGCGGTTCCTGCGCGAGATGTCGACGGTCGAGATGCTGCGCCACCCCCATCTCGTACGGCTGCAGGACCACGGCTGCTGGAACGGGATCTACTTCTTCGTCATGGACTACTGCGACGGCGGCGACGTCGCCGGGCTCGTCCACCGGCGGGGCGGCCGGCTGCCGGACTACCAGGCGGTCGGGATCACCCTCCAGGTGCTGGACGGCCTGGCGTACGCGCACCAGGCGGACGTCCGCGCGTACGACCGGCAGGGCCGCCCGCTCGCGGTCCGCGGGCTCGTCCACCGGGACCTGAGCCTGCGCAACATCTTCCTGGACGGCGGTGTCGCGAAGGTCGGCGACTTCGGGCTGGCGAAGGCGTTCGACGCCGCCGGGCTGAGCGGGCTGACGCACACGGGCACCAGCGCGGGCAGCCCGTCGTTCGTCTCCCGGCAGCAGGTGCTCCAGTTCAAGCGCGCCCGCCCCGAGGTCGACGTCTGGTCCGCGGCCGCGTGCCTGTACTACATGCTCACCGGCTCCACCCCGCGCGACTTCCCGGCGGGCGCCGACCGGTGGCGGGTGGTCCTGGACAGCCCCGCCGTCCCGATCCGCCACCGGAGCACCGAGGTGCCCGAGCGGCTGGCGAAGGTGATCGACCACGCCCTCACCGAGGACCCGGAGATCGGCTTCGGCAGCGCGGCGGAGTTCCGCCGCGCGCTCCTGGAGGCCCGGGACTGAGCGCGCGCCCCACCCCCGCCCCGGCTGATCATCACGGGCCCGCGGTGGTTGTCACAGGCGCCGCACAGCCCGCCGGTGGGCCCGGTGTCCCTGCCGCATCCGGTCCTGCTGTCCGACGCGGAGCGGTGGCGGGCCCTGCTCGACGCCGGACGGCTGGCGGAGGCTTACCGGCGGCAGCCGCCCGGCTGACGGCTCCGGCGTGATCACGGGGCCGAGTGGCCGGGCGGCAGGGACCATCGGCCCTGTGATCGGGTGCGGCCACCGGCACACGGTGGAGGCAGAGGTGCTTTCCCACCCGGGGTGAAAGCACGGCGGGGCGCGTTGCGACTCCGTGCTCCGCACCGAGACGCGGAGGGAAGACGATGACGCACACCGTGAAATGGAACGTCAGCCTCCAGCTCTTCGAGGAGGCGGGGACGACGACGGCGCGCGTGGTGCTGGACACCGCGGCCGGGCGGTTCACCGGGCACGGGGACGCGCGCAGGAACCCGGCGGACCCGGACGTGCCCGAGATCGGTGACGAGCTGGCCGCCGGCCGGGCGCTCGACGACCTCGGCCGGCAACTGGTGGACGTCGCCCGGCGTGACGTCGAGGCGATCGAGGCCACGGGGCCGAGCGCGGGTTCGGGCGACGGCTGGCCGTCCCCGGACCGGATGTGAGGAGGCCGAACGATGACGAAGCCAGTCCGCCGTAGCGGTGGGGTCCTCGGGACGTGGGACCCCTTCCGCGAGATGGAAGACCTGCACAGCCGTTTGGACCGCCTCGTGCAGTCCGCCGTTCCGGCCGTACCCGGACCCGGTGCTCCCGGGGCCTGGGTTCCTCTGGCCGACATCGAGGACACCGAGGACGCCTACCTGGTGGAGCTGGAGCTTCCCGGAGTAGGCAAGGACGACCTCACCGTGGAGATCACCGACTCCGAGATCGGCGTCCACGGCGAGATCCGGGAGAAGGAACGCACCGGCGTGGTCCGGCGGCGAGGCCGCCACGTCGGGGAGTTCGACTACCACGCCAGTCTGCCGTCGAACTCGGACACCGGTGACGTCAGCGCGGAACTGACCAACGGCGTCCTCACCATCCGCGTTCCGAAGGCCGAGAAGACCGGGGCGCGGCGTATCGAGATCGAGGGCTGACCGCCGGCCCCCGGCAGCATGGCGAGGAGGCGGTGGCGATCATGCGAGCTGAACCGGGCGATCGACTCGTGGTGGAGAGTCCTGCCACCGGAGCCGCCAGACGCGATGGCGAGATCATCGGGGTCCGCCATGCGGACGGCACTCCTCCCTACGAGGTGCGCTGGTCGGACACGGACGAGGTGACCCTCGTCTATCCCGGGCCCGACGCACACGTCCGCGGCCCCGGAGGCCCGCCGGAGGGTGAGGCCGAGGCGGGCCGGTCACGTACGGACCGCGGGGGAGAGCGGACAAGCGCCGAGCCGCGCGCGACCCCACCCGCCAGGCCGGCCCATCCCGGCGACATCGGCCGCCGCGTGTCCGCGGAGCGCAGACGCCGGGGACTGACCCGGGAGGAGACGGCCCACCGCGCCGGAATGGCACCGGAATACCTGGCGTACCTCGAAGAACAGGCGGCCGACCCGACGGCGGCCTGCCTCGCCCGCCTGGCCGGTGTGCTCGGCACGACCCCCGTCGCGCTGCGCGGCGGCGGCATCGACCGGCCGCCCGGTCAGGGGCAGGCGCTGCGGCACCCCCGGATACGGGATCTCGGTCCCGACGAGTGCCGCCGTCTGCTGTCCGCCTCCGGTGTGGGGCGGGTGGCGGTCTCGACACCGCAGGGCCCCGCGGTGGTTCCGGTCAACTACGAGGTCGTCGACGAGGCGATCGCCTACCGGACCGCGCCGGACTCGGTTCCGGCGGCGGCCGTGGGATCGGAGGTCGCCTTCGAGGTCGATCACCTGGACGAGGCCATGGGCCAGGGCTGGAGCGTGCTGGTCGTCGGACCTGCGCGAGTGGTGACCGACCCCGGCGCCGTGAGGAGACTGGCCGAGGGCGCCCACGCCGCACCGTGGGCCGGGGGCGAACGGGAGATGTGGGTCTCGATCCGGCCCACGCGCATCACCGGACGCCGCATCACGGAGCACGGGCAGTAGCCGGGAGCCCCGGGCTGGTGACGAGCCGGCGCCGACCGGCTCTGCGGGAGCCCGCGCGCGGCTCCGGCAGCGGATGTCCCGCGCACCGTGCCCGTGTTCCTCCTGCCCGGACAACCGCGGATTGCGGCGTACGGGCGGCGGCCGGAGGAGCGATCATGACTGCCGGCCGGGGGCGCAGCGCTGCGCGGCGAGGAGCGGCGGTGCACGCTGAGCAGGCGGGGAGAAGCCGCCGGGCGGGGCGGCCGGGCACCTGGACAGGAGAGGCGGATGGCACCCGACGCAGAGCCGTCCGGGCACGACAACGGCGCGGGTGCGCATCCCGACGAGCCCGGCCGGCGGACGTCCGCCGGCGCCGAGCCGGTCCCGGGCCGCACGGCCGCGGGGCTCTCCCCGGATGAGGCGGCGCGGCGGCTTGCCCGCCACGGGCCCAACGAGATCCCCGCGGAGCCGCGGACCCCGGTGGTCCGGCGGGTGCTGCAGCAGTTGCGCGACCCGCTGATCCTCGTGCTGCTCGTGGCCGCCGCCCTGACACTGGCCACCGGAGATTTCTCGGACGCGACCGTGATCCTCTTCGTGATCACCGTGAACACCGTGGTCGGTGTCGCACAGGAGGTGCGGGCGGAACAGGCGGTCATGGCCCTGTCCGCCATGAGTGCCCCCGCCGCCCGGGTGGTGCGGGACGGTACCGAACGCTCCGTGCCGGCGGCCGAGGTGGTGCCGGGCGACCTGGTCCTGCTGGCCGGGGGAGACATCGTTCCGGCGGATGCGGACCTCGTTGCCGCGGTACGGCTGCTGGTGGACGAGTCCTCCCTGACGGGCGAGTCCGTTCCCGTGGAGAAGGCATCCGACGGGGACCCGGCCGGCGGCGGAGTGTCGGCAGGTACGGTCGTCGTCCGCGGTCACGGCCGGGCCGTGGTCACCGCGACCGGGGCCGACAGTGCGCTCGGCCGGATCGCCTCCCTGATGGGCACGGCGCCCGGCCTGACCCCGCTGCAACGCCGGCTGGCGAGGTTCGGCCGGACCCTCGCGGCCGTCATCGTGACGTTGTGTGCGGCGGTCCTCACGCTCGGGCTGGTGCGGGGGCAGCCCGTGGAGCTGATGATCGTGGCGGCGATCAGCCTCGCCGTCGCCGCCGTGCCGGAGTCCCTGCCCGCCGTCGTGACACTCTCCCTCGCTCTGGGCGCACGGCGGATGGCGGAACGGCATGCCATCGTCCGCCGGCTGCCCGCGGTGGAGACCCTGGGCTCCGTCACCGCGATCGCCACCGACAAGACCGGCACGCTGACCGAGGGCCGGATGGCGGCCGAGCGTCTGTGGACACCGCGCGGCGAGGCCACGGTCGAGGGCACCGGCTACGACCCCGTGGGCCGGGTGGTGCGTGCCGGGACGACGGCGACCCCGCAGGCCGCGCCCGATCTGGCGGAACTGCTCGGTGCCGCGATGCTGTGCAACGACGCGGCGCTGGAGCCTCCCTCCGACGGCTCCCCGGAGTGGAGTGCGCTCGGCGATCCCATGGAGGCGGCTCTGCTCGTGGCCGGAGCGCGCCTCGGGCTGGACCGTACGGCCCGGACTCGCGAACTCCCGCGCGTGGCGGAGATCCCGTTCGACAGCGACCGCAAGCGCATGACCACCGTGCACCGCCGGCCCGGCGGCGGCGTGCGGGTCGCGTGCAAAGGAGCGCCCGAATCCGTGCTCCGGCCCGGGATCCTCCGCGACGGCCCCGAGGCCGTGGCCCGGGCGGTCGCGCAGGCGGAGGTGCTGGCCCGCCGTGGGTACCGCGTGCTCGCCGTCGCCTCCGCCGACCTCGACGAGGCGGCGCGGCGGCCCCTGGTCCGGGAGTCGGGCCTGTCGCTGCGCGGTCTCGTGGGCATCATGGATCCACCCGGCAGCGGGGCGGCGCCGATGATCGCGGACTGCAAGCGGGCCGGCATCATCCCGGTACTGATCACCGGCGACCACCCGCTGACCGCGCGTGCCGTGGCCGAACGGCTCGGCATCGGCTCCCGGGACGAGGACGTCACCACGGGCGATCGGATCCGGCAGGGCACGGCGGGCGACCTGGCGGGAGTACGCGTTTTCGCCCGGACCGGTCCCGAGCAGAAACTGGACATCGTCCAGGCGTGGCGCGGTGCCGGGCACGTGGTGGCCATGACGGGGGACGGCGTGAACGACGGCCCCGCCCTGCGCCACGCCGACATCGGCGTCGCCATGGGCGGCCGCGGCACCGAGGTGGCCCGGCAGGCTGCCGATCTCGTGCTCGCCGACGACGACCCCGCCACCATCGTGGCCGCCGTCGAGGAGGGGCGCCGCATCTACGCGAACGTGCGCCGCTTCCTGCTCTACGGCCTCGCCGGCGGCACCGCGGAGATCCTCGTCATGCTCCTGGGCCCGTTCCTGGGGATGCCGCTGCCGCTGCTGCCCGCGCAGATCCTGTGGGTCAACCTGCTCACGCACGGCCTGCCCGGCGTCGCACTGGGCGCCGAACCCGTCGCGCCGGGTGCGATGCGCCACCGCCCGCGCCCTCCCGAGGAGAGTGTGCTGGGAGCCGGTCTGTGGCCCCGCATCCTCCTCATGGGTGCCTTCATCGCCGTCGTGACCCTGGTGGTCGGCGTCTGGGCCCGGGAGACCGGCCGGCCCTGGCAGTCCATGATGTTCCTGATCCTCGGTGCCACGCAGCTCGGCGTGGCGCTCGGTTCCCGGGCCCGTCCTGGCAGTACGGCCAATCCTCTTCTCCTGGTCGCCGTTGGTGCCGCCCTGGGCCTCCAGGTCGCCGGCGTATACCTGCCGCCCCTGCGGGAGCTGCTGGGCACGGAGCCGCTTCCGCTCACCGACCTGGTGATCGTCTGCGCGGTTTCGGGCCTCGGCCACGTCGTCATGCGCCTCCAGGCCAGGCTCCGGCCGGAACGGCCACCGGGCGGCGGCCCGCCGCGTCCGGAACGGCGCTGACGCCGGTATCCCGCGTGCTCCCCGCGCGCACCGCCGTGATCCCGAACGCGGAGCGGGACGTACCGGCGCCCGGCCGACGGCGCCGACGGCATCCGGGTGCTGTCTGACGCGGGCAGGCAGCCGCTCCCGGGCAGGTCCCCGCCGTCGCGCGGGGACGGCCGTACGTTACCCGGGAGAGGAGGCGGTGCCGATGCCCGCCGCATCCGGTGAACCGGCCTTCACCCACCCCGCACGGCTCGGGTCGCGGCTGGACGGTCTGCACGCCGTCGTGTTCGACACCGACGGCGTCATCATCGATTCGGCCCGGATCCACGCCGCGGCCTGGCAGCTCGCCTTCGACGCCGCCCTGCGCGCCCGCCCGCCCGCCGACCCGGCGCTGCGCGGGCCGTTCGACCCGGTCGAGGACTACCGGCGGCATGTAGACGGCAAGTCCCGCATCGACGGTGCGAAGGACTTCCTCGCGGCACGCGGGTTGGCTCTGCCCCTCGGCGGGCCCGCGGATCCCCCCGGCACCGGCAGCGTGTGGGGGGTGGCCGCGGCCAAGGAGAGGGCCTTCACCGCCTGCCTCGCGGAGCACGGCGTGGCGGCGTTCCCGGGCAGCGTGCATCTGCTGGACCGGCTGCGCCGGGCCGGGCTGCCGTGCGCGGCCGTCTCCGCCTCCCGGCACGCCCGGGACCTGCTACTCCGCGCCGGCGTTGGGGACTACTTCACCTGCCTGGTGGACGGGGCCGACAGCGCCCGGCTGGGCCTGAAGGGCAAGCCCGCGCCCGACCTCTTCCTCGAAGCCGCCCGGCGGCTGGGGACGGAGCCGCGCGACGCCGCCGTCGTCGAGGACGCCCTCGCCGGTGTCGAGGCCGGCCGGGCAGGTGACTTCGCCCTGGTGGTCGGGGTGGACCGCACCGGCACCGGGCCGAGCGCCGCGGACCTGAAGCGCCGGGGCGCGCATCTGGTGATCCGCGATCTGACGGAGCTGCTGGACCCGTGAGCGACGACTGGACCTGGACGTACGAGGGCTACGACCCGTCGCAGGAACGGCTGCGCGAGGCGCTGTGCACGCTGGGCAACGGCAACTTCGCCACGCGCGGGGCCGCTCCCGAGTCCGGTGCCGACGAGACCCACTACCCGGGCACGTACGCTGCCGGCGTCTACGACCGTCTCACCTCCACCGTCTCCGGACGCCAGGTCGAGAACGAGGACATGGTCAACCTGCCGAACTGGCTGCCGCTGCGCTTCCGCGCCCGCCCGCCTGCCGCGGCCCCCGGCCGGTGGCTGGCCACCGCCGACGCCGACCCCGTCGCGTACCGGCGGCGCCTGCGGCTGCGTACCGGGGTGCTGGAGCGTAGCGCGGTCTTCACCGACGCCGAAGGGCGCAGGATCGAGCTGGCCGAGACCCGCCTGGTCCACATGGGCGTGCCGCACCTGGCGGCCCTGCGCACCACGCTGACCCCGCTCGGCTGGTCGGGGGAGCTGGAGGTCGAAGCGGCGCTCGACGGCTCCGTGACCAACTCCGGCGTCGCGCGGTACCGTGCGTACGCTGGCCGCCACCTCACCCGCGTCGAGACCGGCGCCGACGATCCCGACACCGTGTGGCTGTGCTGCCGTACGCGCGCCTCCGGCGTACGCGTCGCGCTGGCGGCCCGCACCCGGGTCGCCGCGGGCGACGTCACCGGCTCACGGCCCGTATGCCACGGTGACTCCGGCGTCGCCCGGCTCCTG
This sequence comes from Streptomyces sp. CNZ287, assembly GCF_007827615.1. NCBI lineage: Bacteria > Bacillati > Actinomycetota > Actinomycetes > Kitasatosporales > Streptomycetaceae > Streptomyces > Streptomyces sp. CNZ287. The sequence continues at coordinate 160,121 of NZ_VISV01000019.1, forward strand.
TCCGTACGAGCCGTGACGGGCGAGCCGGTCACCGTCGAGAAGACCGTGGCGCTGTCCACCTCGCGGGACCCGGCGCACGTCGACCCGCTCCGGGCCGCCCGCGAACACGTCTCCCGGAGCCCGGACTTCACCGCTCTCCTGGCCTCCCACACCGCCGCCTGGGATCATCTCTGGCAGCGCACCGGTCTCTGCGTACCCGGGAAGGCCGGGGGCATTCTGCGGCTGCACCTGTTCCACCTGTTGCAGACCCTCTCCCCGCACACCGCCCGCCTCGACGCCGGGGTGCCCGCGCGCGGGCTGCACGGCGAGGCGTACCGCGGGCACGTCTTCTGGGACGAACTGTTCGTGCTGCCCTATCTGAACCTCCACCTGCCGGAGGTCTCCCGAGCCCTGCTCGACTACCGCCACCGGCGCCTGCCCGCGGCCCGCCGGGCGGCCGCTGCGGCCGGGTACCGCGGCGCCATGTATCCCTGGCAGAGCGGCAGCGACGGCCGCGAGGAGACCCAGGAGATGCATCTCAACCCGCGCTCGGGCCACTGGCTGCCGGATCACAGCCGGCTGCAGCACCACGTGGGCCTGGCCGTCGCCTACAACGTCTGGCAGTACGGGCAGGCCACCGGCGACACCGCGTACCTGTACGGCAGAGGCGCCGAGACGGTGCTGGAGGTGGCGCGCTTCTTCGCGGACCTCGCCGCCTGGGACCCCGCGTACGGCCGCCACCGCATCCGCGGGGTGCTCGGCCCCGACGAATACCACGATGCTTACCCGGATGCCCGCAGGCCGGGTCTCGACGACAACGCGTACACCAACGTCATGGCCGCCTGGGTGCTGGCGCGCGCACGCGAACTCCTCGCCGGGCTGCCCGGGGCGCGCCGGCGCGAGCTGGCCGGGCGGATGGGGCTGGGCGAGGAGGAGACGACGCGCTGGGAGGAGGTCTCCCGCACTCTCCACGTGCCCTTCCACCGCGACGTGATCAGCCAGTTCGAGGGCTACGGCGAGCTCGCCGATTTCGACTGGGACGGCTACCGCAGCCGCTACGGCGACATCCGCCGCCTCGACCGGATCCTGGAGGCCGAAGGCGACTCGGTCAACCGCTACCAGGCCTCGAAGCAGGCCGACGTCCTCATGCTCGGCTACCTCTTCTCCCCGGCCGAACTCGGGGACGTCTTCGGCAGGCTGGGCCACCGTATGGACGACGAGCTGTGGCGCCGCACCGTCGACTACTACCTGGCCCGCACCAGTCACGGCTCGACCCTCTCCAGCCTCGTGCACGGCTGGGTCCTGGCCCGGGCCCGTCGCAGTTCGGCCTGGACCTACTGCCAGGAGGCGCTCGCCAGCGACGTGGCCGACATCCAGGGCGGTACCACCGGCGAGGGCATCCACCTCGGGGCCATGGCCGGCACACTGGACATGGTCCAGCGCGGTCTCACCGGACTGGCGGTCCGCGAGGACGCGCTGTGGCTCGACCCGGTGCCGATGCCGCAGATGTCCGAGTACGTGCTGCGCCTGCGCTACCGGGGTCACCGCGGCATCGAGCTGCGCCTGCGCGCCGGGCGGCTCCATGTCGACGTCCCGCAGTCGGCAGAGCCACCGCTGACCCTCGTGCTGCCGGACCGTACCGTCACCGTCGAGCCGGGCGAGTCCCGCCGGCTCCGGCTTCCCGACGCCTGACCGAATCGCACGGCACCGAAGCCCCGAAGCGCCGCCGGAGGCGGCTCCTTCGCGGGCTCAGGCCCGGAGCGGTGTGCGGCCGACGTCGTCCACCCGGAAGGACAGGCGGTCCGTGACGCCGACCACGCCGTCCACGGAGGTGCAGAGCCGCACGATGATCGGGATCAGGCTCCTGCTCTCCACCTGTCCCTGCAACGTCACCCGGCCGCCTTCCACGTCCACCGACACCTGGGCGGGTGCCAGGCCGAGGGTGTCCTGCAGGACGTCGTGCTCGATCTCCTCCCGGACGGCGTCGTCCTTGCGGAGGAAGATCTGCAGGAGGTCCCGGCGGCTGATGATGCCGAGCAGCCGGTCCACGTCGTCCACCACCGGCAGTCGCTTGATGTGCTGCACCTCCATGAGCTGGGCGGCCTCGACGACGTTCCAGTCGGGGTGCGCGCAGACGGCGGGGGCGGACATCAGCTCCTCGGCACGGGCACCTTCCGCCTTGGCGCGCTCCCACGCTTCGAGAGGGGGCAGGGGTACCCGTCCGTCGGTACCGGGCCGGTCACTGGCCTTGCGCAGCAGATCGGCTTCCGACACCACGCCGACGGGCCGGCCGCCGTTGTCGACCACGGGGAGCGCGGCGATCTCGTTCTCCGTCAGCAGGCGGGCGACTTCCTGGAACGGGGTGTCGTCACGGGCGCTGACGACATCCCGCGTCATCAGATCGCTGACTTTGCGGTGCTGCATCTTCCCTCCCGCGTTCGGGGTGGTCACTCGTGCGGGACGACCGCGACGGGCGCGGTGGCGTGGTGCATCAGGGCGTGCGTCACCGGGCCGATCAGCGTCGGGAACATCCGGTGCCTGTGCGTACGGCGTCCCCCGACGAGCAGTTGAGCGCCGGCAGCCTGTTCCAGCAGACGCGGCGCCACCTCGCCGTCCAGCAGGACGCGCTCCGCCTCCACCTCCGGATAGCGTGCCCGCCAGCCGGCGAGGGCGGAGTCGAGGTTCTCCCGCGCCACGGCCTTGAGATCGGAGCCGACCTTCGGGTCCGGCAGTGCCGACGGGTAGGCGTAGATGGCCGAGCGCCGCCACATGTGGACGACGCGGAGCAGGCTGCCCGTCCGGTGGGCGGCGGCGAAAGCGAACTCCAGCACGGGGTCGAACCCGTGGTCGAGATCCACTCCCGCCACCACGGGAAGCCCGCCGTCCGCGGTGTCCGGGTGCCAGTCCTGCCGTACGAGGACGGTGGGCCCGGTGGCGTGCGCAACCACCGGCAACGCCACACTTCCGGTGAAGAAGCCCGAGGCCGCACCGATGCCTCGCGACCCCAGGACGAGAAGTTCTCCGTCCTGCGCCTCGTCCAGAAGTGCCTTCACCGCCGTCTCCGACGTCGCGCCACCGTTGATCTCCACCTCCGGATATCGTTCGGCCGTCTCCCGGCAGGCGGTGGCGATCCGGTCCCGGACCCACTCCTCGTGCAGTGAGCCGCCCGGGGCGGCCTGCGGGCTACTCGTCGACGCCGCCTCGGCGTGGACGATACGCAGAGAGATCCGGCGCGCGGCTGCTTCCGCAGCCGCCCACCGGACCGCCGCCATGCTCGGATCCGAGCCGTCCACGCCGACCACCACGTGCCGCGTTGTCATTGCTGCCTCCCCGGGGGGAACCGACCGGACGGCATGGTCACGAGTGCAGCCCGGTCACGGAAGAACTCCGCGGCATTGGTCACGCCGCCCCTTCAGCCTGCCGCGGCGGCGGTGTGGCCCACGAGAGCCGTACGGGTTCATCACCGGGACCATCGGGCACACCGGCTCTTCCCGGCGAGGGTGGCCGAATCGGTGAATATTACCCGTAGTGACATTCGTGCTCCGGAAGCAGGCGGCGAAAGTTGGCGCTAATCTGAGAAAAGGGCACGAGTGACGTGTCACGGAGGGCCCTTGAGTGAACAGAGCGTGAGCCCGTACAGGCATCGGCCGGGCGAGCTGGTACGCCGACGGGAACCGTCGCGGTTCACCGAACGGTGGCTTGAGGCCACCGCGGACATCACCGCGGGACTGCTCTCCGGGCTGGAGGAACCCGCCGTCCTGGAGATGATCGTCGAGCGGGCCCGCCGCATTCTGGAGACGGACCTCGGAGTCCTCGCCCTGGCCGAGGGCGGCTCAGGACGGCTGCGGGTGGCGCTGGCCTCCGGCAAGGAAGCGGAGACGTACCAGGGGGTGCTCCTGCCCTGCCGCGGTTCGTTCGCCGGAGCTGCCGCCGAGGCCGGTAAACCCCTCACGAGCGCCGACCTCTCCCGTGATCCCCGGATCACCGCGGGGTCGCCCGGTGCACGGAGACCGGGACCGGCGGTGGCCGTCCCGATGGTCGCCGAGGAGGGTGTCAGGGGCGTGCTCCTGCTCGCACGCAGCGATCCGCTCGACGTGTTCACCGACGTGGAGACCGGTCCGCTGCTCGCCTTCGCGGGGCAGGCCGCGATCGCCATGGAACTCGCCGATCGTCGGCGCGACGCCGAACAAGTCGCCCTGCTGAAGGACCGTGACCGCATCGCGCGGGACCTGCACGACCTCGCGATCCAGCGGTTGTTCGCGACCGGGATCTCGGTGCAGAGCGCGCTGCGCTTCGTCGAGCACGAGGAGGCCCGGGCCCGCCTGCTGCGCGCCGTGGACGAACTGGACGAGACCACGCGGATCATCCGCTCGACGATCTTCGGCCTCCGCACCGGGCGGGGGGCGGCGGGAGGCGGCCTGCGGGCCCAGGTCGTCCGGGCCGTGGAGGACGCCGTGCCGGTGCTCGGGTTCACCCCCTCCCTCCGCCTGGAGGGCCTCATCGACACGGACGTCCCCGCGGACGTCGCCGACGCCGTACGGGCGGTGCTGGGGGAGGCGCTCACCAACGTCGGCCGGCACGCCCGCGCGAGCGCCGCCGAGGTGGTCCTCACCGTGACCGACGGCACGACCACGCTGTCCGTACAGGATGACGGGGTGGGCATGCCGCGCGGCGGCCGGCGCAGCGGACTCGCGAACCTCGCCGATCGCGCGGAGAAGCTCGGCGGACGGTTCTCGGTCACCGCTCCGCGCGAGGGCGGCACGTGCGTGACGTGGTCGGTGCCCCTCACCCGCCGATGACCGGCCGGCACCCCGGACCCCGGACCCCGGACCCCGGACCCCGGACCCCGGACCCCGGGCCCCGGTCAGCGGTCCCGGGCGCCGTCGCCGCCCGGCCGTACGCCCTCCTCCGAGGCGATCACGGCGGCCTGGATGCGGCGCTCCACGCCGAGCTTGCCCAGCAGCCGGGAGATGTTGTTCTTGACCGTCTTCTCCGAGAGATAGAGCCGCTCGCCGATCTCGCGGTTGGTGAGTCCTTCGCCGATCAGGCCGAGGATCTCCCGCTCCCGGGGCGAGAGGCCGGAAAGCGGGCCCTCCTCCCCGGACTCCTCGGGCCCGCCCCGGAGGTTGTCCAGCAGCCGGCTCGTCGTGGCCGGATCCAGCATCGACTGCCCCGAGGCGACCGTGCGCACGGCCGCGACCAGGTCGGAGTCCTTGATCTGCTTGAGTACGTAGCCCGCGGCCCCCGCGAGAATCGCGTCCAGCAGCGCCTCGTCGTCGTCGAAGGAGGTGAGCATCAGGCAGGGGAGGTCCGGCATCCGGGAGCGCAGTTCCCGGCAGACCGTGATGCCGTCGCCGTCCGGGAGCCTGACGTCGAGGACCGCCACGTCGGGCCGGAGCGCGGGGCCGCGGGCCACGGCCTCCTCGGCCGTCGACGCTTCTCCCGCCACCCGGATGTCGGGTTCGTCCTCCAGCAGATCCCGTAGCCCGCGCCGCACCACGTCGTGATCGTCCAGCAGGAAGACCCGGATCGGCGCCGCGGCCGAGGCGGCGAACCCGTCCGATCCGGTCACCTCGGCTCCGCGGGCGGTGGCGCGGTCGCGTCTCCGGGGCCGTCTCCCTCGTGCCCCGGGGAGACCGCCCCCCGCCGGCCCTGCTGCCCGTCCCCGGAGGGCGCGCCGCCGGGTCGCTCCAGCCGGAACCCGACGTCCACGACCCCTTCGACCGCCCGCGCCATCCGCGCCGCAAGCGGCACGAGCGAGGTGTTGCGGAACCAGCCGGAGAGTGTCACGACACCCTTGTCGACCCGTGCGTGCACGGTGGCCCCGCCGAGAGGGAACAGCGGGTCGAGGACCTGCCTTTGCACGTCCTCCGCGATGTCCTCATCGGGCCGGAGGAAGACCTTCAGCAGGTCGCCGCGGCTGACGATGCCGGTCAGGTGCCCCTCACCGTCCACGACCGGAAGCCGCTTCAAGCGCCGCCGCGCCATGGCCCGCGCGGCTTCCGCGAGGGTGGCGTCGGCCCGTACGGAGACGGCGGGCGTCGTCATGAGGTCACGCGCGACCACCGCACCGGCCTTCACGATGCCGTCCGGCCGCCGGTCCCGGTCGGCCACGGACAGCGCGCTGTCCCGGTACTCCTCCTTGGGCAGCAGATCGGCCTCCGACACCACTCCGGTGACCCGGCCGTCGCCCTCCAGCACGGGCAGCGCGCTGACCCGCCACTTCCGCATCGCCTCGGCGATCTCCTTGAACGAAGCCTCAGGCCCGACCGCGACGACGGTATGCGTCATGACGTCACTGACGAGGTACGGCGAATGGTTCATGGCGATCCTTCCGGGGCCGGAACGGGGTACGGGCCACGCGCCGGTGAGTAAGTTCGAGCTACCACTCCGGCCGGGGAACCTGCTCGTGCACGCCGGACTCTCACCCGGACGGCGAGCAGGCCGGGCCCGTTCGGGCGGCATCTGCGCCGTCGATCCCCCAGGGCGCCGTGGCCCGCGGCACCGGTCCGGAGGCCCGGCGGCCGGGACCCTCGGTTCGCAGTCGGGACGAGTGGCCCCTCCACCGGCCACCCCGCCGCGGCGGACGCTGGGGAGGAACACCGCGGCGCCGGCCGGCACCGGCAGGCGACCTCGAAGAGAGGACGTGAGGGTGATGGAACATCCCGTGGTCGTCGGCACCGACGGCTCACTCCACAGCCTGCGCGCCATCGACCTGGCGGCCGACGAGGCGGCGCGGCACGGCGTCCCGCTGCGCGTCGTGTTCGCCTCACTCTGGGAGAGGTACGAATCGATGGTCCCCGATATCAGAGGGGGCGAGCGCCCGCCCTTCGAGATCCTCGCCGATGACATCGCGGGGTCCGGTGAGGAGCGGGCGAGGAGGCGTCAGCCGGACCTGAAGGTGACCAGCCGGGTGCTGTCCGACGAGCCGGACACCGCGCTCACGGAGGAGAGCCACCAGGCGTTCGCCGTCGTGACGGGCTCCCGCGGCCGGGGCGGCGCCGCATCGCTGCTGCTCGGCTCGGTGAGCCTCGCGGTGGCCGCCCGTGCCACCTGTCCCGTCATCGTGGTGCGCGGCGACGAGGAGACGTGGGACGACCGCTCCCGTCCCGTCGTCCTGGGCGTGAGCGAGCTGGCCGAAGGGCAGGCCGCCACCGAGTTCGCCTTCCGCGAGGCGGCCGCACGGCACAGCCCGCTGCTGGCGGTACGGGCCTGGCGGTGCCCCGTGTTCGAGCCGGGAGGCCATCTCGGACACGGCTCGGTGGCGCTCTACGAAGAGAAGGCCTCGGCAGTCGTCTCCGATGTCCTGGACGAGCCGCGACGCACTCACCCGGATGTCGGGGTACAGCGCCGGCTTGCCGAGGGCCCGGCTCACCACGTGCTCATGGGCGCCTCCGCGGAAGCGGGGCTGGTCGTACTCGGCGCCCCGCGCCGGCGTGGGCACGCGGGGCTCCAGTTGGGGCGTGTGACGCACGCGCTCCTGCACAGCTCCACGTGCCCTGTCGCCGTGGTCCCCGAGAGGCACTGACGACACGGCGGCCAGGAGAACGGCGGCTGGTCAGGCGTCTGGGACGGTGCCCGCGGGGCGGGCGTCGCTGCCGGGAGCCCGCCGGGCCCGGTCCTTCGCCTTCTTGGTTCCGGCCCGTCCTGCGTCCTTCTTGACCAGCACTTTCGCCTTGCTCTGCACCTGGGCGGCCTCCTTTCTGAGGGTGGGCAGCAGCCGTACGAGCGCCTCCCCCGGGCAGTTCGTCTCGTACGCGTCGATGTGGCCGAGGACGGCCGGCACCGAGACGGAGCCTTCCTCGGTGAACCGGGTGCTGCTGTTGGTGGAGACGACCTGGGTGCGGGCGGTGGGGGCGATCCCGGTGAGACCGAGCTTCCAGGCGATGAGCACCGCGAGGGACTCCCGCAGCGGTTTCGGTACGGGCACGCCCTCCGGGAACGTGCCGATCACGGCGATTCCGGTGGTGCCCCTGTTGAGGCCGAGGGTGTGCGCCCCGACCACCGCGCGGCCCACGCCGCCCAGGCGGCCCTCGAAGACCGTGCCGCATCGGTCGACGAGGAAGTTGTAGCCGAGGTCTCCCCAGCCCTTGCCGACGGCGTGTGCCTCGTACATGTCGCGTACGTAGTGAGGGCTCTCCGCGCAGTCGTAGTCGTTGAGGTGGCCGGTGTGGTGGATGACGACGGCGTGCACGGAGTCCGCGTAGCGCGGCTTCTGGTCGAGGAGCCGCCGATCGGCGCCCCACTGCTTGCGGCCGACGATGGCGGGCCGCAGCGCCTTGGCGGGGGCGTACGGATCGGCCGCGGCCTTCGGCGACCGCTCGCCGGGATCCGGGGAGGCGGCGAAGGGCGGGGTCCCGGAGAGTGCCAGCACGGTCACGACGGCCGCGATCACGGCCCCGGCGCCGGTGACCGCCCAGCGCAGGGGGCGCCGGGGCCTGTGGGAACCGCACACGCCTCTCATATCTTCCCAGCCTGGCGGCTCCCCGCCCGGCGCGCCCGCTGGACTGCTCTGTACGGAGGCTCCCGCGCCATGCGGCTGGCAGCCGCCATGGCCACACGGAGTCGACGGCCGCGACCCCGGCGCGCCGGTCGCCCGCGGATATTCGCTGCCGTGGCCGCCCCCTGAGGACGCAAGATGGTTCGCATGACCCTGGCCACTCCCACGCTGCACACCGCCCGGCTGCGCCTGCGCCCCTTCACCGGCGCCGACGCGGACCCCCTCTTCACACTGCACAGCAGCACCCACGCGATGCGGTACTGGGACTCCCCGCCGTGGACCGAACGCGCCCGTGCCGGGGTCTTCCTCGCGAGGTGCCGGACGATGGCGGAGGAAGGCACCGGGGCGCGGGTGGCCATCGACCGCGCGTCCGACGGTGCCTTCGTCGGCTGGTGCGGTCTGACGGCATTCGACCCGGACCACCGCAGCGCGTCGCTGGGCTACATCCTCGACCCGGCGATGTGGGGCCACGGCTACGCGACGGAAGCGGCACACGCGGTGCTGCGGTGGGCGTTCGACACCCTGGACCTGAACCGCGTCCAGGCCGAGGCCGATACGCGCAACGCGGCATCGGCCCGTGTACTGGAGAAGGCCGGATTCGTCCGCGAGGGGACGCTGCGGGAGGACTGCGTCGTGAACGGCGAGGTCTCCGACTCGTGGGTGTACGGCCTGATCAGACGAGACTGGCACCCGTCGGCCACGCAGGTCCCGGCCGGCTGAGAGGGCGTCTGGGAACTCGCCCCCGTGGCCGGGCAACGCGGAACGGCCCCCCTGGACTCTGTGGGCCGCTGGTTCGCGGCGGCGCCTGGCTGGTCCGCGCCGACGAGCGGGCGGTCTACCACGGCCACCACCAGGGCGTCACCGCCTACGCGCCCGACGGCAGCGGCGAGTTGTGGCACACGCCCACCCGGGGCGGCGTCCTCTTCGGCCGGCAGGAGGACGACGCCGTGTACGCGGGCACCGCGCACCACGTCGTGCAGCGGCTGTCGAAGACCGCCGCTGCACGATCGAGGCCACGTACCGGTGCGACAGCGCGGTGTACTCGTGCGCCACCCCGCCCGGCGGGCGGTTCGTCTTCGCGGGGGACTCGCAGTCCTCCGTCTACTGCTTCGACCGGGACGGCGCCCGGCTCTGGAAGCTCGGCACCGGCGGCGGCTCCGCGCTGTCGATGCAGTACCGCGACGAACGGCTGTACCCGGTGACCACGGACGGCTCGCTGGTGTGCGTGGACGCGAGCGAGGCGGCCGTCTCCGCGGCGGAGCAGGGCACGGTGCCGACGGCCCGGGACGTCAAGCTCGACACGGCGCTGCCGACGTCCACACCGGCCACCGCGGTGGCCGCGGTGGACACCGTCGCCCACGCCCCCGCCGGTGCCGTCGTCGTGGAGTGCGTGCGGGCCGGCGGCCGCGTGCGGGTGCACGTGGTGTCCGAGGGCTACCACCCGTCCTGGAACGTCCAGTTCCCGCGCGCGATACGAGAGCCCGGCGCGCGCTACGCCGTGGACGCCCTGCACGCGGCGGCCGGCGGTTTCTACCGGGTCCGGGGCGAGACCCGCCGGCTGCTGTGACGCGGGCGGGCGCCGCCTGAGGCGGGCCCGGCCCGGAAAGCATTCGGGTCCGGCCCGCCATGAGCCGTGCGCCGGCGGCGACTTGCCGAATCGGCCCGGGCGAATTGGTGCGCGGCGGGCCGGGCCCGGCCGGAGGGCGGCGCCCGTGGCTTGAATACGCCCGCAATGGCGCCGCCCGAGTGGATGGGTGCGGTACGTGACATGCGCAAGCGATTACGGCCCTGAGTTTGGGCAGGAATTTGCCCGCACTTTGCTCCGTCCCGACCGGGGGAGTGCGGCGCGCGGTGCCGCCCGCGCGACCGGTGCACGGGCCGGTCCCGGTCAGTTGACGGCGAGCGGCCACGTTTGTGACCGGTCCGTGTGGGATGATCGGAACTCTTCCCGCAACGGGCGGCGGGCTCGCGGCAATCGTGGATGTGCGTTCTGGGGGCGTGGGCGCGAATCCCCGGTTCCGGCGGCGTCGTCCCCGGTCCCGGACCTGTCCGGGGCAACGACCCCCCCCAGGAGGTCCTCGTGGCGCGCCAGGAGCGAGCGATCCGCACCCGGGCTCAGATCCTCACTGCGGCTGCGTCCGTCTTCGGAGAGCGTGGGTACGAAGCGGCGACCGTCAGCGAGATATTGGCCAGGGCCGGCGTCACGAAAGGCGCCCTGTACTTTCACTTTCCGTCCAAGCGTGCGCTCGCCGAGGGCGTGCTGGCCGAGCAGTTGAACGACATAGACACACCGGCCAGGGAGTACCGCACCCAGGAAGTCATCGATACGGGCCTGGCGCTCGCCTATCGCGTACGCCGGGATCCGGTCATCAGCGCGCGGGCCTGGCTCTCCCTCGGTCAGGAGATGCAGCGGCTGTTCGGCGGCGGCGTGATCCCCGCGTGGCTGGCGGAGACGCGCCGCCTCCTGGAACAGGCCAAGGAGGAAGGCGAATTGCTTCCCCACATCACGCCTGCCGAAACCGCCTGGGTCGTCTCCGCCTGCTGGACCGGAGTGCAGGTCTATTCGGCCACGCTGTCGAACGGCGACGACCTGGAGGAGAAGGTGTCGCTGCTCTTCGCCCATCTGCTGCCGTTCATCGCCGTCCCGGACGTCCTCGGGAAGCTCGACTACCGCGCCGAGCGGGCGGGGGAGGTCGTCGCCGAGATGGACCGCCGCTACGCGGAGCTGGCCGCGCGGGAGGCGGCGGGCGACATCGGGGCCGTGCAGCGGCTCCGGGGACGCGGAAACGCCGGGGAGCCGGGCGACAGCCTCGCCGCCGGCGCGTGAGCGCACGGCGGCGCGGCGGCGTTGGGGCGGTCCGCTGGACCGGCGCTCGCGTCCTGTTGGAGGCCCGGGGCGTACGAGGCGGCGTCGAGCCGGAGCCCACCCGTGCTGCACCGGGGGCACCGAACGTGGCGGGAGGACCTCGAGGAGGTGGCCCGTGCGTGACCGGGACGCGGTGAAGGTCGAGCGGGGCTCGGCGGACGCGGCGGAACTCGCCGCGCTCACGGTCGCCCTGCTGTCGAGACTGCGCACCGGGGCCGGGATCTCCGGCGAGTACGTGCCGCACTCCGCGGCCGGCCGGCGCCGGTGGGAGCGCGCCGCCGCCTATCGCGCTCCGCACAGTTGGCAGTGAGGGGACATCTGATGACGACCGTCCAGGAACCGGTGCCGGCGCGACTCCGCACCGAGACCGGAGTCGCCTGCGAACGGATGCAGCAGTACCGCCGGATCCGTGCCCAGGCTCATGCGGGGCCGAGTGAGCGGGCGACCGCTGCGCAGAGGGCCAAGGGGAAGCTGACTGCGCGGGAGCGGATCGATCTGTTGCTGGACGA
>NZ_VISV01000020.1:0-169976 GCF_007827615.1 Streptomyces sp. CNZ287
AAACAACACGACGTGCCGTCCCTGCCGCAGAACCACCGACATCATGCCTGAACAGTGAAAACGCAACGATCACATTCGGAAAGACAACGGCTTCTAAAGCCGCGGAGCCGACCGGACCCGGCCATGAGTCGTTTCTCCTGAGCGGGCTCGCCATCCGTAGCGCGGGCCGGCGGACCGGGGCGGAGCGGGGCGGAGACAGGAGCGGCGGCCCGGGGAGCCGGGCCGCGCGGTGAGCGGTAGCGAGCCGCCTTGAAGTCGTAGAGAAAGTTGTTACGCATGGGGCTCACATGCTGGTGTCTTGTCTCGGTTGATGCTTGACGTTGTGGCCTCACTTGATGCTTGACACCGCTTGCCTCGGGTTGGCTGTGCGCCTGGATTGGGCGTATGGGGAGGGCCGGGGCCGTGCTGGTGGAGTTGAGCGTGGTCGAGCAGCGGTATCACGCGGTGATGGAGGTCGCCGCGGGGGTTCCGGTCACTCAAGTCGCGGCCTGGTATGGGGTGTCGAGGCAGTCGGTGCACTCCTGGGTGCGCAAGTACGAGAAGGCGGGTCTGCCGGGGTTGGCGGACCGGTCGCACCGTCCGGTCTCGTGTCCGCACCGGATCGGCGGGGAGGTGGAAGCGGTGGTGTGTGAGCTGCGGCGCCGGCATCCCGGCTGGGGTCCGCGCCGGCTGGTGCACGAGTTGGAGCGGCGGGGCATCACGCCGGTGCCCTCGCGGGCGACGGTCTATCGGGTCTTGGTGCGCAACGGTCTGGTCGAGCCGGGGGTCCGTAAGCGGCGCCGGTCGGATTACCGCAGGTGGGAGCGGTCTGCGGCGATGGAGTTGTGGCAGATGGACATCGTCGGCGGCATCCTGCTGGAGGGTGGCGGCGAGTGCAAGATGGTCACCGGGATCGACGACCACTCACGGTTCATGGTGATCGCCAAGGTGGTCGAGCGGGCCACCGCCCGCGCGGTCTGCCGGGCCTTCGGAGAAGCCCTGCTGCGGTTCGGAGTGCCGGAAGAGGTGCTGACGGACAACGGCAAGCAGTTCACCGCACGGTTCGGCCACGGGCGGCCCGGGGAGACGATGTTCGACCGGATCTGCCGGGAGAACGGCATCACCCACCGCCTTACCAAGCCGCAGTCCCCGACCACGACCGGGAAGATCGAGCGGTTCCATCAGACGCTCAGACGCGAGCTCCTCGACGGTCGTGGCCCGTTCGAGAACCTCGCGACCGCGCAGGCAGCGGTGGATGCCTGGCTGGAGGACTACAACCGGATGCGGCCGCATCAGGCCCTGGACATGGCCGTCCCGGCCAGCCGGTTCGCCCCGAAGGAACAAGCAGAGCAGACCACGCTGCCGGTGGTGCTGCCCGCCCGCCTCGACCTGGTCACTCCTGCGGCTCCGCCTCCGTCGCCGCAGCCCGAATCGGCGCCGGTGTCCTGGCCGTTGGCCGACGGCGAGACCGGCGCGATCGAGGTGGAACGGCTGGTGCCTGCGTCGGGGAACCTGAGCCTTCGAGGGCAGCAGATCTGGTTCGGCCCGGCCCTGGCCGGCACCTCGGTCACGTTGCGGATCGATGTGAACCGGCTGCACGTGCTGATCGGCGGAGCACGGCACAAGACGCTGCCCTCGAAGCTGTCCGGCAGGGACCTCAAAGCCCTGCTGGCCAGTGGCGATGCCCGCCCGGCCGGGCCCTGGCCCGACGATCCCGGCCCAGCCGACGACTCCGCAAACGCGGTGGAGGTGGATCGCACCGTCAACGCGGTCGGCTACGTCGGTCTGGGCGGCGACAAGGTCCTGATCGGCTGGCCGTTCGCCGGACAACGCGTCACCCTGCGGCTCGACGGGCGGATCCTGCAAGTCCTCGACGAACAGCGGGTCCTCAAGGCCACCCTGCCCAGCCCGCTGCCACCCTCGGCCTGCAGCCGTCTGCAAGGCGGCCGTGCGGCCGGGCCACCCCCGCTGCTGCCGCCACCAGGCGAGCAGATCGCCGAGCGCACCGTCAGCAGCACCGGCGGCTTCATGGTCGCCGGACAACGCATCCAGCTCGGCCGCGGCCATGCCCGCCAGATCGTCACCGCCCACCTGGACGAGACCAGCATCCGCATCTTCCAGGGCACCGAACTGATCACCACCGTCCCCCGCATCACCAGAAAGGAGGTAGTCGTCCGCAGCTCCGGCGAACACAACCGCCGAAAGATCGTCTAGGACAGACGTCAAGCATCACCGGGCGCCAACCCGTCAACCATCAACTGAGACTCGACAGGGCTCACATACCGGTGTCTGCCTGCTTCGGCGGTGGGAGGTAGGGCACTGGTGTGACCGTCCAAGTTGCGTGCGTCGTGCCCTGCTTCAGCGTGAGCGTGTGGGCCTGGCCCTTCGACAGTTCGCGGGTCGTCTCGGCTTGGCCGTGGTCGATCCAGGCGCGGGCCTGGCGGTAGGGCTCCTCGTCCATGCTGATCGCGATCATCATCAGTGAGGCCGTGAGCCAGCGCAGTGCCTCGCCTGTGCTGTAGGCGTCGAAGGTGCCTAGCCGGTGCTCGTCGACGTGGCACTCGCAGTGAAACCAACGCGGTTCCGGGGGAGTTCGCTGGCTCATTGGTGCCGCTCCCGCGTGGTCGGCCTCAGGCTGGCCGCCGGCCGGGGTTCTGGCTCTGTGGTGCCGGGGTCCAACTCGACCATGACCGTGTAGCCCTCGTCGTCTCCGCTTACTTCCATCCGTCGCCCGAGTGCCGAGACGAGAGTGAGTCCGCGGCCGTGGGCGTCCCCTTCTGCCGCAGCTACTTCGTGGGGTTTCGTCCGGCCGCCGCCGACATCGGTGACTGCCAGGACGACCGATCCCGGTGTGCGGAAGAGCGAGACGCGCATGCTTCCGCTGGCCGCTCCGCTGGCGGAGTGCAGGAGGGCGTTCGTGCTCAGCTCGCTCACGATCAGTGCGGCCTCTTCCGCACATCTGCTGTCGCCGAGTACGTCTCTCGTCCAGCGGCGGACACGGCCGACCTCTTCGGGAAGTCCTGGGCAGGTGAGTTCCCAGATTCGACGTCTACTCGTATACTCGTCCATACAAGTTCCTTTATGCTGGTGGCCGCCATGGGTAGTGGGTTTGAGCTAGACGAGTCTCACGCCGTCATGCGCGCGCACGGCCGGCGGCGATGCGGCGTCGAGAGCGTCCAGGACGCGGATCGCGTAAGCCTCGTCGGCGAGTTCGTTGACCTCGGCGCGGGTGGCCCAGCGGAGGGCGTAGGTCTCGTCGCCGGTGGTCGGTGTGCCGTCTGTGGCGTTGCAGCGGAAGACGAGCGAGACGATCAGGCCCGTCATGTTCTTGTACACGCCGGTGAGGGTGGCGGGGAGAGCGATCTTGATTCCCGTCTCTTCCAGGACCTCGCGCTGAAGCGCTTCGGGGATCGTCTCCCCGGGCTCAAGGACTCCGCCGGGTGGCTCCCATTGGCCGTTGTCTCGGCGCTGGATGAGCAGGGCGCGGCCCTCGTCGTTGACGATGACTCCGGCGACGCTCACGGAGTGGGGGCGCTCTGCGCTACTCACGGTCCTCGGTCCCCTCGGCTGGCTAGGCTCTCCACCGTAGCAACCGCACTCAGCCTCTCGTCTAGATATCCAGAGGAGTACGCACATGGCGCCCGTTCCGTCCGGTGTTCTCGGGGCTGTCGACCCCACCAGCGACCGTGCCGTCTTCCGGCAGATCGCCGACCAACTCCGGGAGGCCATCGACAGGGGCCGCTTCAAGGAGGGTTCCAAGCTGCCGTCCGAGGCGGAGCTTGTCGAGCACTTCGGTGTCTCCCGGATGACCGTTCGTAACTCGATCGGGGTTCTCCAGAGTGAGGGGCTGATCTCCGCCGAGCATGGCAAGGGTGTCTTCGTCCGGCCTCGGCCTCCGGTGCGGCGGCTCGCGTCCGACCGCTTCGCGCGTCGGCACCGCGATCAGGGCAAGTCGGCGTTCATCGTGGAGGCGGACGCGGCGGGCTCCCGGCCAGAGGTGGACAGCCTGGAGGTGAAGGAGGAGAAGCCGAGTCGCGACATCTCCGCCCGCCTGGGCTCGCCGCGCAAGGTCCTCGCTCGCCGCCGGCGGTACCTGCTCGATGGCCGCCCCGTCGAGTTCGCCGTCTCGTACCTCCCTCTCGACCTGGCGCGTGGTACGCGCATCGCCGAGCCGAACCCCGGCCCCGGCGGCATCTATGCCCGGCTGGAGGAGGCGGGGCATCGGCTCGACCACTTCGACGAGGAGGTACGGGCCCGGATGCCCTCCCCGGGGGAGGCGAAGCTGCTGCGGCTGGCTTCTGGTGTGCCGGTGATCCACCTGGTGCGGACCGCGTACGACACCGAAGGGCGTGCTGTCGAAGTCTGCGACACCGTGATGGCCGCCGACGCCTACGTGCTCGCGTACCAACTGCCAGCAACCTGAGCTGACTTCGGAGGTCTCGATGCCGACAGGTGCGTCTTCCCGGACTCGTACACACCGAGAGGCATACTCGTATAGACGAGTGGGCAAGCTGTGTGTCACAGTGGTTCGCATCCCCGACGCCGAGCCTCGGTTCGGCTAGGTGGACTTGTATAGACGACTAGGTGTCATGACGAAGAAGGAGAAGCACCTTGCGCACCATCCGAGTGGAGACCTCCGCCGCCACCATCCTCCTGACCGAAGCCCCCGAGCCGAAGGTCCGCGACCGCCAGACCGGCGAGATCGCCAAGGACGCCACCAGCGGCGAGACGCTGATGAAGGTCGGCGTCGTCTACATCGACGAGGGCGAGTCCTCGCTGATCCACGTGACCGTTCCCGAGAGCGGCGTGAGCGAGGGACTTGCCCTCGGTGCTCCCGTCGCGCTCCCCGGCCTCGTTGCCCGCCCGTGGGAGTCGGTGTTCAACGGGCAGCAGCGCCACGGGATCGCCTACCGCGCCGCCGCCGTCACCCTGGGCGTCGTACCTGCCGGAGCGGCAGCCTGATGGCCGACCTGTCGACGCTGATAGAGGTGGGCGGCCCGATAGCCGGGCTCGGAGGCGGGGTCGCCTACCTGCGGGCCCGGCACCCGGCGGCCTACTGGTCCACGCTCGGGATGCCGCTGTCCTCTGTGCGGCTGCTGGGCTCGTACGGCTCGGTCATGGAGTCGTGCGGTCTGACCGTCGAGCCGTCACGCTTCCGCGCTCTGGCTGTACGGGCGGCTACGCGGCGCGAAGTACGGCCCGTGCCGCCCCGCCGAGGGTTGCTCCGGCCCACCTCGACCGGGCTGCGCGTTCGTCTCCGGCTCGCCCCAGGGCAGGAGCCCGCTGACCTGGCCGCCTCCGCTGAACGGCTTCGGCACGCCTGGGGCGTTCACTCCGTCTACGTACGGGAGATCAAACCCGGCGTCGTCGAACTGCGGCTCGTTGGCTTCGACGTGCTCCGCCGCGTACGGATGCCGCGCAAGGCGGGCGGCAGCTTCCTCCGGGTGCCCGTGGCGCTAAGGGAAGACGCGACCGCGTTCTTACGGGACTTCCGCGCCATCCCGCACGAACTCGTGCTCGGCGCGACCCTCTCCGGCAAGTCCATGTACCTGCGCCACCTGCTCACCGGCCTCGCCGGTCAGCGGGTCGCGCTCGCTGGAATCGACTGCAAACGTGGCGTCGAGCTGGCGCCCTTCGCGCCCCGGCTCTCCGCCCTCGCCACCGACCCGGACCAGGCGGCCGAGCTGCTGCCCGCGCTCGTACGTGAGATGGAAGACCGCTACGACCTGATCAGGGCCCGGCAGGGCATCGCCCCGTCGACTCCGGACGAGGACATCACCTCGGACGTGTGGGGCCTGCCGGAGAGCGAACGGCCCGTGCCGATCGTGCTGTTCGTCGATGAGATCGCCGAACTCTTCCTCGTCGCGACGAGGAAGGACGAGGAACGGCGCGACGAGATGGTCACCCATCTCATTCGCCTCGCCCAGCTCGGCCGCGCCGCCGGCATCTACCTGGAGGTCTGCGGCCAGCGCTTCGGCGCCGAGCTGGGCAAGGGCGCCACCATGCTCCGCGCCCAGCTCTCGGGCCGCGTGTGCCACCGCGTGAACGACGAACCGTCCGCCAAGATGGCCCTCGGCGACATCGCCCCCGAAGCGGTCGGCGCCGCCTGCGCCATCGCGCCCGACCGGCCCGGCCTGGCCGTCGCCGGTGATACGTCCGGCGGCTGGTCCCGCATCCGCACGCCGTACCTCTCGCTGGCCGACGCCGCCGCCCGCTGCCGGGAAACCGCCGACTTGGTGCCCGAGCTGCCCGCGCTGAAGCCCTTCCTCCCCGACGTTCCAGTGAGCGACTGACCTCCACTCCCAACCCGGCTGGCGCGACCGATTCGCGCCGCGTCCCTACCCCTCCCATGCCTGAAACCGGAAGGAGACGACCCGTGCGCGACCGACTCGCCCGCGTCGACCCGGTGCTCGTACAGGCGGTCATCGCCGCCGCGTTGTCCTTCGCGCACCTTCACGACGTGGCGTCGGCCGCGGGACAGGACGGCTGGAAGGCATGGGCCTATCCAGTCTCCGTCGACCTGCTCCTCGTCGCCGCCTGGCGGCGCCTGCGCTCCGGACGGGACAAGGCGGCGGCCTGGTGCTGGTTCCTCATCGCCCTGGCCGCCTCGCTCGGCGCCAACATCGCGACGGCCGGAGTGCTCGACCTGAACGACGTCCCAGACTGGCTCCGCATCCTCGTCGCCGGATGGCCGGCGCTCGCCTTCCTCGGCGGAACGCTCCTGGCGCACAGCCCGGCCCCGAAGCCCGTGCTCGACGAAGCCGCACCGGAACCGGCGCCCGTCGCCGAAGCACCGGCCACCTCCGAGCTGCCCGCCGCGCCCGTACCGGCCGCCCTCATCGAGCACGCCCGCAAGGTTGCCGCCGCCCACGAATCCCGCACCGGTACGCGCATCGACCCCGACACCCTCCGCGCCCGCCTCGGCGTCCCCGCACCCCTCGCCGACCGCATCGCCGCCCAACTCACCTGACCCGAGAGGAGAACCCCATGCCGCTCAACCGCCGCTTCCGCCGCGTGATCCGTATCGGCCCGGTCCAGGTCGGCACCGCCCCCGACGAACGGGGCCGCGACAAGCACACCGCCGCCTGCACCGCCCCGCGCTGTGGCTTCTCCGCCGACTACAACTCACGCGCCGCCGCCGAACTCGCCGCCCGTACGCACCGCTGCCCGGTGCGCTGAAGGGAGCACGTACCCCATGAACCTCGACCTGCCCCTCGTCGTCGTCCTCGGCCTCATCGCCTGGGGAGCTGTGAAGTTCCTCGGCGTCCGGGTCTGGATCGTCGTCGTGATCACCCTCTTCGGCTTCTACCTCGCCGACACCTTCATGGCCCCCGCCATCGACCACGGCACCCGCAACGGGGTCGAGGTCGTCAACGGCACCAACGACTGAGAGGAGCACCAACCATGCTGTTCAAGCCCGAGCTGCCCTCGAACTCGCACACCCCGGTCGCAGCGCCTCGCGCACACGAACACGCCGTCTGCTCCTGCCAGCACGCGCCGCGCCGCGCACTGCCCACCGTGAGCACGGGCGCCGTCATCACCGTCCTCGTCGGCGGTGTCGTCCTCACCGCGCTCCTGGCCGCCGTCGCGGTCTCGGCCGTGGCCGTCGCCGTGGCCGCCGTGGTCCTGCGCTCGCTCCTCAAGGACCGGACCCACCAACGCTGAACGGCGACCGGGGTGGCCCGATACCGCCAAGCATCCGCCGCCCCGGCCGCCTGCCCCTTCTCGACGAAGCCGAAAAGGAGACAGTCATCATCACCCGCCACAACCCCGCCCCGCTCGCCGAACTTGCCTCCCTCGCGCAAGGCGGCTCCCTGCCCTCCCTCGCACGACAGCTCTCCGGCCTGGGTGGCTGCACCAACCCCGTACGCCTGGCCGGTCACCGCACCGAACACCGCGTCGACACGACAACCGGCGAAATCGGCCCGGCACTCCGCCGCCTCGACTCCGCCGCACTGCCCGCCGGTGACCTCCTCGTCCGCTGCGGCAACCGCCGCACCACCCGATGCCCCGCCTGCGCCGAGACCTACCGCCGCGACACCTTCCACCTCATCACCGCCGGACTCCGCGGCGGCAAAGGCACCCCCGAAGGAGTCACCTCACACCCCCGCGTCTTCGCCACCTTCACCGCCCCGAGCTTCGGCCCCGTCCACAACCGCCCCGGCACCCGCCCCTGCCGCTGCGGGCGCCACCACACACCCGACGACCCCACCCTCGGCACCCCACTGAACCCCGACCGCTACGACTACGAAACCGCCGTCCTCTGGAATGCCCACGCGGGCATGCTCTGGCGCCGCTTCACCATCCATCTCCGCCGCGAGATCGCCCGCCGCGCCGGACTCACCCAACGCGCCTTCCCGCAGCACGCCCGCGTCTCCTTCGCGAAAGTCGCCGAGTATCAGAAGCGCGGCGCCGTCCACTTCCACGCCGTCGTACGCCTCGACGGCCCGGCCGGCGGCAACACCCCACCCCCGCACTGGGCAAGCTCCGAGCTGCTGACCGACGCCATCCAGGCGGCGGCCTCCCGTGCCGTCGTCCCCGGCCCGGTCCTCGACGGCCGAACCCACACCTTCGCGTTCGGTCCCCAGCTCGACATCCGCACCATCCACGGCCAGGACCTCGACGGCGGCCAGGCCCTCACCGACCGGGCGGTCGCCGCGTACATCGCGAAGTACGCCACCAAAGGCGCCGAGACAGCGACAGGAACGTTAGATCGCCCGTTGCGCTTCGTCGCCGAGCTCGGTCACCTCGACCTTCCCCCGCACGCCGAACGCCTCATCCGCACCGCTTGGGCCCTCGGCGCCCGCAGAGACCTCGCCCACCTCCGCCTGCGCGCCTGGGCGCACATGCTCGGATTCCGCGGCCACTTCTCCACCAAGACCCGCCGCTACTCCACCACCCTCGGCGCCCTGCGCGCCGCCCGCGCCGAATGGCGCCGCCTGCACGCCGCCATCGCCCGCGGCGACAACCCACAGCCTGTGGACGGCCCCGACGACGAAAGCACCCTCGTCCTCGCCCACTGGACCTTCACCGGCACTGGCCTCACTCCCGCCGAAGCCTGGCTATCCGCCTCCCTCGCCCCGGAAGGAGCCAACTCCCGATGAGAACCGCGACGATCAAACCCAAGTGGCACACCACGGCCGAAGTAGCCGCCATGCTCGGCTTCGGCCTGTCCAAGACGAAGATGCTCGTTCTCACGGGCGAGATCCGCTCCGTCAAGGTCGGCCGTAACCGCCGCATCCTCCCTGCCTGGGTCGACGAGTACGTGAACCGCTGCGCCGAGGAAGCCGAGAGGTGGACGGCATGAGCGGCAAGCGCGCCAACGGCGAGGGCTCCATCTACCCGTACAAGAACGGGTACGCGGCCTACGTCTGGGTCACCAAGCCGGACGGCAAGCGGGCCCGGAAGTACGTGTACGGCAAGACGCGCGCCCTGGTCCACGAGAAGTGGCTCAAGGCTCACGCCGACGCCAAGAAAGGCCCTGTCGCCACCCGGCACCGCACCGTCGCGGCCTTCCTCGACTACTGGCTTGAGTCGATCGTGAAGCCCAACCTCGCTCCTCTGTCCTACGTCTCGTACGAGGGCTACGTGCGGCTCTACATCACCCCGCACCTGGGCGGGAAACGGCTCGACAAGCTGACCGTCCGCGACGTGCGCGAGTGGCTGACCAAGCTGGCGACGATCTGCCAGTGCTGCGCGCAGGGCAAGGACACAAGGCGTAAGCCTTCGCGTCGGCGCTGCTGCGCGATCGGGGAGTGCTGCGAGTCGTACCCGTCCCGCCGGGTGATCCAGGCGTCACGCGACGCTCTGCGGGCCGCGCTGACGCACGCCGTCGCCGAGGAGGAGATCGGCAAGAACGTCGCGTCGCTCGTGAAGGTGCCCAAGCCGCGCCGCCGCCGGATCAAGCCGTGGTCCGTCGCCGAAGCCGGCCGCTTCCTCACCGATGCCGCCGCCCGCGACGACCACCTCTTCGCTGCCTGGGTCCTCGTCCTGTGCCTCGGCCTGCGCCGCGGTGAGGTGCTGGGCCTGACGTGGAAGTCCGTGGACCTCGACACCGGGGAGCTGTACGTGGATCACCAGATTCAGCGGGCCGGGCGCCTGATCCTTCACCGCGAGACCAAGACGGAGGACTCGGACGACTTCCTGCCTCTGCCCGCGCTGTGCGTCAAGGCCCTTCGGATGCGTCACGCGCAGCAGACCGGCGACCGGAAGGCGGCCGGGGAGCTGTGGCAGGACAGCCACGGGCTCATCTTCACAACCAAGTACGGCACCCCCATCGAGCCCGGGAACCTCACCCGCATGTTCGCCCTCCGCGCCCGCCGCGCCGGCCTCCGCGTCATCCCGCTGCGGAACACCCGGCACACATGCAGCTCGCTCCTGGTCGCCCTCAAGGTCCACCCGAAGGTGGCGCAGCGGATCCTTCGGCACTCACAGATCGCCATGACGATGGAGGTCTACGCCGAGGCGAGTGACGAAGCGGTACGGGCCGCGATCGGGCAACTGTCGGACGCCATGGGCGGTACCGGCTGACGCTGTTGCTGTACTTCGCTGCTGTACGGGCATGAGAAAAGCCCCGCAGATGTCGTCTGCGGGGCTTCTACCTGTGCGCGCTCGGCAGGATTCGAACCTGCAACCTTCTGATCCGTAGTCAGATGCTCTATCCGTTAAGCTACGAGCGCCCGCTTTCGGGCATTGGCGGCCCGGCTGCGTTGCGGGCCCAACTTTACATGACCCTCCGCGCCAGGTGAAATCCGATTCCCGCACCCCCGCCGACCTGCGGAAAGCCGTCGTCCCCCGGGCATGCAGAGAGCCCGCGCCGTACGGCACGGGCTCGCTGGTCGGGTGGCGGAGGCGGAGGGATTTGAACCCTCGATGGGGGGTAAACCCCAAACCGCATTAGCAGTGCGGCGCCATAGACCAGACTAGGCGACGCCTCCCGCACATCTGCCGGTCAAGCAGGTGTGTGCAGATGATGGCACAGGCGGCGGGGCCGCTGCCAATCGCACCTACCGTACCGGTCACCGTGCCGTGGGGGCAAAGGGCTTGCCGGGGTGCGGGGTCGGGGCGAAGGGGAGGAGGCGGGGCGGAGCGGGCATAGCATCGGTGTACGGGCCGTTTCGGTTCGTAGGCCAGTGGTCACGATGAGACAGCACGCTGGGAGGCGCACGATGGCGTCCGTCCGCCGGAAGGTCCGCGGCGCCCGCGTGAGCATCTGGCTCACCGGGCGGGCGAACGTGCGGCGCAGGGGGTACGCGCCTGCCGCGGGGGAGGCCGGGCTGGATCTGGGGAAGATCGTCGCGGCCACCGTGCGGTTGCTCGACGCCGAGGGGCTGGGGCGGCTGTCGATGCGGCGGCTCGCCGCCGAGCTGGGCGTCACGGCCATGTCCGTCTACTGGTACGTCGACACCAAGGACGAACTCCTGGAGCTGGCCCTCGACCACGCCTACGCCGAGCTGGACCTCCCCGCCGAGGACGGCGGTGACTGGGCCGCGCAGCTCCGGCAGCTCGCGCACGAGCACCGGCGCATCCTCGTCGCCCACCCCTGGGTCTCGCGGCTCGCCGGGGAGTATCTGAACGTCGGGCCGCACGCCATGGCCTGCGTCGCCGCCGCGCAGCGCGCGATGCGGCGGGCCGGGTTGCCGGAGGAGTGCCTGACGGGCGGGCTGTCGCTGCTCTTTCCGTTCTCGTACGGGTTCGGGGGCGTGGGCGGGCGCCTGGCGGAGCTGGGCGAGGACTACGGCGCGTTCGTACGGGCTCTGCGGGAGCAGCCCGAGTGCGTGCGGCCGCCCGCCGCGCGCTCTCCGGTGCCGGACCAGCCGGTGCCCGAAGGCCCCGAAGCGCCCGAAGCCCTCGAAGCGCCCGAAGCGCCCGAAGCCCCCGACCTCCCCGTCCTCCCCGCGCACGAGCAGCGTGACCGCGACTTCGCCTTCGCCCTCGAGTGCGTCCTCGCCGGCATGGCCGCCATGCGCGACCGCGTCGCCGAGCAGGTGCGGCCGACCATCACCCCCGCGTGAGTTCCTCGACCCGCCGCTCCGCCGTCGCCGTCTGCTGCAGGCCGCTGCGCGTCCGCAGCGCGACCTCCTTGACGCACGCCACCATCACGAACGCCAGCAGCGCCGCCGGCGCCGCGTAGAGGAAGATGTCCGCCAGCCCGTGCCCGTACGAGCTCTCCACCACCGTCCGCACCGGCACCGGCAGCTCCGCGAGGTTCGGGATCGCCGTGCCGTCGCCGCCCGCCTCGCCCGCGGCGCGGGCCGGCGGGATGCCGAGGTCGTGGAGGCCGTCGCGCATGTAGCCGGTGATGCGGCCGCCGAGGATCGCGCCGAGGGCGGAGACGCCGACCGCGCCGCCGAGGGAGCGGAAGAACGCGACCGCCGAGCTGGCGGCGCCGAGGTCGGCGGGGTCGACCTGGTTCTGGGTGCAGAGCACCAGGTTCTGCATCATCATGCCGATGCCCGTGCCGAGCGCGGCCATGTAGAGCGCGATGTGCCAGTACGGGGTGTCGTAGCGCATGGTGCCCAGCAGGCTGAGCCCCGAGGTGAGCAGCAGCCCGCCGGCGACGAGCCAGACCTTCCAGCGGCCGGTACGGGTGATGACCCACCCCGAGATCGTCGACGACAGGAAGATCCCCATGATCATGGGGATGGTCAGCAGGCCCGACTTCGTCGGGCTCTCGCCGCGCGCGAGCTGGAAGTACTGGCTGAGGAAGACCGTCGCGCCGAACATCGCGATGCCGACGAAGAGGGAGGCGAGCGAGGCGAGGGTGAGGGTGCGGTTGCGGAAGAGGCGTAGCGGGAGGACCGGCTCCGGCACCCAGGTCTCGACCCACAGGAACGCCAGCCCCAGTGCGACCGCGCCGCCGGTCATCGCGAACGTCTGCCAGGACAGCCACGCGTACGACTCGCCCGCCAGCGTGACCCAGATCAGCAGCAGCGAGACGGACGCGCTCATCAGCATCGCGCCGCGCCAGTCGATCGACACCTTCCGGCGCACCACCGGCAGCCGCAGGGTCTTCTGGAGTACGACGAGCGCGAGGACCGCGAACGGGATGCCGACGTAGAAGCACCAGCGCCAGCCCAGCCAGCTGGTGTCGGTGATCACGCCGCCGAGGATCGGGCCGCCGACGGTGGCGACGGCGAAGGTGGCGCCGAGGTAGCCGCTGTAGCGGCCGCGTTCGCGCGGGGAGATCATCGCGGCGAGGATGATCTGCGCGAGCGCGCTGAGGCCGCCGACGCCGATGCCCTGGACGACGCGGCAGGCGATGAGCATGCCCGTGCTCTGGCTGAGGCCGGCGACGACCGAGCCGGCGACGTAGATCACGAGGGCCGACTGGACCAGGAACTTCTTGCTCGCGAGGTCGGCGAGCTTGCCCCAGAGGGGCGTGGAGGCGGTCATCGCGAGCAGGGCGGCGGTGACGACCCAGCTGTACGCGCTCTGCGTGCCGTCGAGGTCCGCGATGATCCGGGGCAGGGCGTTGCTGACGATGGTCGAGGAGAGGATGGCCACGAACATGCCGAGCAGCAGGCCGGAGAGGGCCTCCAGTATCTGCCGGTGGGTCATGCCGGGAGATGCGACTTTAGTTTGTTGCACTAAGCAACAGTATGACGAATGGTTGCCGAAGGCAATCGAAGTCGGGTCGGTGCCGGCGGGGGCGAGCGGAAGGAGGGCTTCCCCCCGCTGACAGGCGTCCGGGGCGTTCGCTAGTGTCCTGCCCCATGGCTCACAATCCGCAAGGTCAACAGCCCGATCCCCACGACGACCCGGCCGGGAGCACCCAGATGTTCCGCGCCTTCGTGGACGAGGGCGGCGGCCCGCAGGCGCGGGGGCCGCAGCAGCCGGCGGCCGCGGCGGCGAGTTCGGGGCCGCGGGTGGGGATGATCATCGGGATCGTCGTCGCGGTGGCGGTGCTGGCGGGAGTGGTCTGGCTCGCGGTCGGGTGAGCCGGGGGACGAGGGCCTGAAGCCGGGGCCGGGGTCTGGATCAGGGGACCCGGGCGCCGAGTTCGCGCTCCCCCGTGCGGAGTCCGCGTCGCGCGCCTCCGTCATTCCTGCTTGCATCGGGGCTTCGCTCCGTAGACGCGGCTTCACGCGCCGTCTACGGGATCCGGGCGTACGGCGTACGAGCTGGGGCCGGCCCCGCGCCGGCCCCGTCGTCAGTCCGCGATCAGCCCTGCCCGGAGCTGCGCGAGCGTCCGCGTCAGCAGCCGCGACACGTGCATCTGCGAGATGCCCACCTCGTCGCCGATCTGGGACTGCGTCATGTTCCCGAAGAACCGCAGCATGATGATCCGCCGCTCCCGCGCCGGGAGTTGAGCCAGCAGCGGCTTCAGCGACTCGCGGTACTCCACGCCCTCCAGCGCCGAGTCCTCGTACCCGAGGCGGTCCGCGAGCGAGCCCTCGCCGCCGTCCTCCTCCGGGGCCGGGGAGTCGAGGGAGCTGGCCGTGTACGCGTTGCCGACGGCGAGGCCGTCGACCACGTCCTCGTCAGACACCCCGAGGTACTGGGCGAGTTCCGGCACGGTCGGCGAGCGGTCGAGCTGCTGCGCGAGGTCGTCGCTCGCCTTGGTGAGCGCCAGCCGCAGCTCCTGGAGCCGGCGCGGGACGCGCACGGACCAGCTCGTGTCCCGGAAGTAGCGCTTGATCTCGCCGATGACCGTGGGCATGGCGAAGGTCGGGAACTCGGTGCCGCGACGGCAGTCGAACCTGTCGATCGCCTTGATCAGTCCGATCGTGCCGACCTGGACGATGTCCTCCATGGGCTCGTTACGGCTGCGGAAGCGGGCCGCGGCGTAGCGCACGAGCGGCAGGTTCAGCTCGATCAGGGTGTCGCGCACGTAGGACCGCTCGGGGCTGTCCCCGGGGGGCAGCTCGGCGAGGCGGAGGAAGAGGGCGCGGGAGAGCGTACGGGTGTCGATGCTGCCGGAGGGGGCGGCATCGGCCTCGACGGGGGCGGCGTCGTCCGCCGGGGCGGCGGGGGCCGGGATGGCCGGGGCGGCGGCGTCGGGCGGATTCTGCGGTGCCGCGGCCCCGAGGGGTGGTGGCGGTGCCGGTGGCGCCGGGGCGTGGCCGGCGGCGGCCGGGTCGGGCGATGGGCCCAGGGACGGGGCCAAGGACGGGTCCAGGGTACGGTCCGGGCCCTGGGCCGTGGCGGCCCGGGCGTCGGGGAAAGCCGCTTGTGCGCCGAGAGGCGCGACTTCGGTGAGCATCTGCGAGCTGCCCAGTTCTGCGGACATGCCACCCCCTTGAGGTCGCGGACGGTTCCAGGCCGCCCCTCCCCTTGCCCCGGCGGGGACCTGGACTCCCGCCGGACCGCCGAGAGAAGCAGCCTCCGACTGACTTACCGGGTGCCGGGGCATGCCAAACACCGTTCCAGCAGAATGTCACAAGTCGGCAACGCGCTGTAGCGCCAAGTCGACATATACGCGCAGATGCGGAGCGTGTGCGTCAGGGATGACCTCGAAGAGTCCTACCCGATCCGGTTAGGAATCGATCCGGTTTGCGGATCGCAGTCGTGCGAAGCTGCGGGACAGCAGCCGGGACACGTGCATCTGGGACAGCCCGAGCTCGGCGCTGATCTGCGACTGGGTCATGTTGCGGTAGTAGCGCAGCATGAGGATGCGCTGTTCGCGCTCCGGCAGTTGGACGAGGAGGTGGCGTACGAGGTCGCGGTGCTCGACGCCGGCCAGGGCCGGGTCCTCGTACCCGAGCCGGTCCAGCAGGCCCGGCATGCCGTCGCCCTCCTGGGCGGCTTCGAGGGAGGTGGCGTAGTACGAGCGGCCGGCCTCGCGGCAGGCCCGCACCTCCTCCTCGCCGATCTTCAGATGCGCGGCGATCTCGGCGGTGGTGGGCGCGCGGCCGTGCCGTACGGTCAGGTCCTCGGTGGCGCCGCTGACCTGGGCCCACAGCTCGTGCAGCCGGCGGGGGACGTGGACGGTGCGCACGTTGTCCCTGAAGTAACGTTTGATCTCGCCGATCACGGTGGGCATGGCGAAGGTCGGGAACTGCACGCCGCGGGCCGGGTCGAAGCGGTCGATGGCGTGGATGAGGCCGATGGTGCCGACCTGGAGGACGTCCTCCATGGGCTCGTTGCGGCTGCGGAAGCGGGCGGCGGCGTAGCGCACGAGGGGGAGATTGGCCTCGATCAGCGCGGTACGGACGCGGGTGTGCTCGGGGGTGCCGGGTTCGAGCGCGGTGAGTTCGGCGAAGAGCGCGCGGGTGAGGGCGCGGGAGTCGGGTTTACGGGGGGCTTCGGGGTCGCCGGATCCGGCTGATGCGCCGGAGCCGCCGGGGGCGGGATCGGGGTCGGCCGCCGCCGCGGGATCGGCGGGGGCGGCCGGAGGGCCGGGGGCGGCCGACGCGGGGCCGGGGGCGGCCGTGGCTGCCGTCGTGGCGGCGGGGGCCGGGCCGGGGGGTGGGGGCGAGGCAGGGCTGGAGGCGGGAGGGCAGGGGACCGGCGGGGCCGTACGAGCGGACAACGGCTGCACCACACCACCACCCCTTCGCGACCACGTGACGTACGACCGGCGCCGCGGCCCGTAGCGCAGACGAGCCCGGCCAAATCGGGAAAAGCGGTCATAGCATCACAAGAGATGCGCACTCTGTGCAAGCACCGTAATTTGCCGTGTTGGCGGCCAGTTGGCCGCCGCCGCGCGCCGCGGGCGGGGGCCGTTCGGCCAGGCAGGAGGGCTGATCCCGTACGGGCGTACGGGGCCGATTGCGTGGTCGGCGATCACCCGGCCGGGCAGCCGCCGCGGGCCGACGGCCCCGGGCGGACGGCGCCCCGCGTCACTCCGAGGAGGAGGCGTCGTCGAGCAGGTCGGACATCACGTCGCCGATGGCTTTGGCGAGCTCCGATATCCACTCGAAGACGACCTGCACGAGGTCGGCCGCCTGCGAGGGGGAGCTGATGATCGAGTAGATGGCGAAGAGCCCGAGGAGCCCCAGCGCTATCTTCTTGTAGTCCACGAGCTCCGATGCCTCCCCTGTGCGGCACACGCCCGTTTCCCGCTCTCTCCCCAGGCGCAGTCGCATGATTCTATCCGCGCTTGGCACCGTACCCAGGTTCTATGGACTAAAGGCCCGGTCAGAGGGGGCTTTTGTGTCTCCCGCCCGCGGCCGTGGGCGGCGCAGCATGGACGGTGAGCCCCCGCTGGGTCCGGCAGGACCCCCGGCGGGCTCGGGGCGGGCCCCCTGCGCGGCCGCCGCGGCTACTCCCCCTCGCTGCGGCGGGTCGTAGGGCCCACCCTCCGCGGGGGGAGGCGGTCGGTTCCCCCCGGGGCCGCCTCCCTCTCCGCAGGCCGGCCCCGGCGCACCTGTCCGCCGCCGAACTCGCTGCTGCAGGTCGACTGCTGGTCCGCCGACCCGACGATGCCTGACAGGGATCACCCGCCGTGGCAGACGACGCCTCACCGAAGCCCTTATCGCCCCTCGGCGTCGTCGACTCGACGGTGTCGCACTCGGCGCGGATCTGGAACTACTGGCTCGGCGGCAAGGGCGCCTACGACGTCGACCGCCGTGTCGGCGACGAGATCCTGGCCTACGTACCGGAGTTGATCCGCTCCGCCCGCGCGGACCGCCACTTCCTCACCCGCGCGGTCCACTACCTGGCCGCCGAAGCGGGCGTACGGCAGTTCCTCGACATCGGCACCGGCCTGCCGTGGCCACCACCCACGAGGTCGCCCAGCGCGTCGCGCCTAAGTCCCGCATCGCCTACGTGGACAAAGACCCGCTCGTCCGACGGCGAGGCCATGACGGGCGCCGTCGACTACTGGAACTCCCAGGGCACCGCACCCATGCGGCTGCGTACCCGCGACGAGTCGGCGTGCCTCTTCGACCGCGTGACGCTGGTCGAGCCGGGCGTGGTGTCCTGCTCCCGCTGGCGCCCCCGGGAGGACGCCGAACCGGGCCGCATCGCGGACGTCACCCATGTCTGCGGCGTCGGCGTGAAGCGCTGACCGGCGTACGCGGCGAGGGCTGAGGCAACCTCGGCCGACGGCCCACTGCCCCGCCTGCCGCCGGACGGCCCGGTGCCGGGACCTTCGACAGGGGCGCGGCCCGCTATGCGCCGGACTCCGGATCCCACCGCCCACCGGCGTGCCGGGCGAGTGCGGTGACCAAGGCGTGGTGCTGCGGCTCGGAGAGCGGGCCGAGGATGCACAGCGGCCGGCGCTCGTTCCGGGCCCGGGGCGGCCGGAGGTGGGCCGGCCCGGCGGGGGGCGAGAAGCCGGCCGGCCGGCTGCCGGCCCCGTACTCGATCTGGAGCGCGCTGTAGCGGGGGCCTCCGGGGAACTCCGTCACGTATCCCAGCGTGCAGGCTCCGACCCGGCTCCAGGCGTACGTCCGGCGACCCGCGGGCCCGTCGGAGGGCGTGGCACGGCGCCGGTCGGTGGTGGTGATGCCGTCCGCGTCGATCCGGAGTGACCAGGGGGCGGTGTGCCGAACGGACCGGTGGTGCCGCGACCAGGCGCCGGTCCGCCTGACGAGCCATTGGCCGTACAGGACGGTCAGCGGAACGGTCGGGACGGCGAGCCACGCCAGCACTTCGCCGTCCGAGTTGAGCTGCCCCTGGTCGAGCCACATGAACGTCATCGGGATCAGCAGACCGAGCGCCGCCAGGGTGAGGACCGCAAAGGCCGCCCAGTGCCACGTCCGCGGCGGTCGGCGACGGTACGTCACGTAGCTGGAAAGGGGTTCCCGGCCGGTCCACCTGACCTCGAACGCATCGCCCCCGCCCGCGCCGGCACCGGTCTCTGCCGTCCCGTACCGCTCCGGGAGCCGGGCGGTGACGACGCGGCGCACCGCGGGCGGGACCAGGCGCTTGGTGCCGGGTTCTCCGCCGGTGGTGGCGGCTCCGGGGGAACGGAGGCGCTTCATGCGTTCGTGGACCGCCGAGGCCGACTGGGGCCGCCGCTCCGGATCGCGTTGCAGCAGGTCGGCGACGAGCGCTTCGACCGGTTCCGGGACGTCCGGGCGCAGGTCGCGCAACCGGCGGGGCTCCTCGTTGAGTTTGCGGTGGATGACAGAGAGCGCGCCGCCCTCCCCGAACGGGGGCTCGCCGGTGAGCAGGGCGAAGAGGACGCCTCCCAGGGCGTAGAGGTCGGAGCGGTGGTCACCGCGCTCGTCCAGGAACTGTTCGGGCGCTCCGTACAGTGCGGTGCCGACCGGGGAGAGCGCCGACGTGGGGACGACGGTGAAGGTGTGGCTGTGGGTGAACCCGGCGATGCCGAAGTCCACGACCTTCACCCGGCCGTCGGGGGTGAGCATGACGTTGGACGGCTTGATGTCGTAGTGGACGACATCGGCGAGGTGGGCGGCGACCAGGGCGGCACAGATCTCCTGGGCGATCTCCAGGGCCCGTGCCGGCGGCAGCGGGGCGTGCTCGCGGATGTGCCGGGCGAGCGTGACGCCGTCCACGTGCTCCATCACCAGGAACTGGAGACTGTCGTGGACACCCCGGTCATAGAGAGAGACCACGTTGGGGTGGTTGATCTGGGCGGCGGCGATGGCCTCCCGCTCGAATCGGTGCAACAGGTCGGGTGCGGCGTCGTCGCGGACCAGGAGCTTGACGGCCACGTCGCGGTGGAGGTCGCGGTCGCGCGCAGACCACACCTCGCCCATGCCGCCCCGGCCCAGCCGCTCCCGCATTTCGTACTTGCCCGCTATGCGCGTGCCGCGCTCCATCCCTGCCTCCGGTGAGGGGCCGTCGGATCCACCCTAGACGGCCGCCGGCCTCCCCAACCACGCCTGTGGACAAGGCCGGTTCCGGGACCGAAGGGCTGCCCGGACAGACAGACCCGCCGTCTGCCGCGGACCCGCGGACGAGAGGGGGACTCCACCCGCGCGTGCCCGAAACGAGACCCGGAGCAGCACGAAGGGCGGACCTTGTCGGGTCCGCCCTTTCGTCTACCTGCGGTAGCGGTGGGATTTGAACCCACGGTGGAGTTGCCCCCACACTCGCTTTCGAGGCGAGCTCCTTCGGCCGCTCGGACACGCTACCGCCACGCAGCTTAGCCCACCCGCCGCCGTGAGCAGAAATCCTTACGGGTGCGGGCCGTCCGGCGGCGGGGCGGTGCGGAAGAAGGTGGTGAGCAGGGCGGTGGCGGGTGGGGCCAGGACGTGGGGGACGACCTCCGGGCGGTGGTTGAGGCGGCGGTCGCGGAGTACGTCCCAGAGGGAGCCCGCCGCGCCCGTCTTGGGGTCACGGGCGGCGTAGACGACGCGGTCGACGCGGGCGAGGACCGCGGCGCCCGCGCACATCGTGCACGGCTCCAGCGTGACGACCAGCGTGCAGCCCGTCAGCCGCCAGCCGCCCAGCTCCGCCGCCGCCGCCCGCAGCGCCAGGATCTCCGCGTGCGCGGTGGGGTCGCCCGTCGCCTCCCTCTCGTTCCGGGCGCGGGCCAGGATCCTGCCCGTGGGCGGTGCCTCGATCAGCGAGGCGTACGAGTCCCCGGACGCGTCCACCGGGCCCACGACCACCGCGCCCACCGGCACGTCGCCCGTCTCCAGGGCGCGCTCCGCCTCCGCCAGGGCCGCGCGCATCGGCGGTGCCCACAGCTCCTCGTACGGGCCGCTCTCCCCTTCTCCGCCGGGCTCGCTCAGCGGACCGCCTCCAGGACGTCCGCCGCGCCGAGCATGTCGGCGATCTCGTTGACCGCGTCGCTCTGCAGCGCCAGCAACTGCTTCTCCGAGACCCCGAGGTCCTCCAGCAGCTCCGTGTCGCCCACCGGGCCCGCCGGCGTGCCGGGCGGGGCGTCCGGGTCGGCGCCGGCGTCCGCGCCGGAGCCGCCGGCGGGGTCCGGCTCGCCGTCCTCGGTGCCGTCCAGGTCCGTGAGGCTGTCCAGGGCGCTGTCGTCCTCGGGCTCCTGGCCGAGCAGCTCGGGGGTGAGCAGGATCTCCCCGTACGCGCTGCGCGCGGCTCCCGCGGCGTTCGAGACGAAGACACGCGGGTCGTCCTCGCCGTCTATACGGATGACGCCGTACCAGATGCCCTCCTGCTCGAGCAGCACCAGCACGGTCTCGTCGTCGTCGGCCGTCGCCTCGCGGGCGAGGTCGGCCAGGTCGTCCAGCGTCTCCACGTCGTCGAGCTCTGTATCGCTCGCTTCCCACCCGTCTTCGGTGCGCGCGAGCAGTGCGGCGAAGTACACCGTGACTCTCCCACTGGTCCTAGGTGTGCCGGGCCGGGTGGTCGAGCTTGCCTGCTCTCTCCCCCCGACCAGGGGCGGGGGACCCGCCCTCACCGGAATCGTGACAGAAACCTGCGCTGTCTGCGGGGTCTTCCGCTGTGCGTCGTGAATTGGGCCGCCGCACGGCCCCCGTTCCGCCGCTCATCGGCCGTCTACCAGCGAAAGGTGCGCATGCGGTGGACTTGCCGGCGCCGCGCCGCCCGGGCGCGCCGCGGCTGGACGCGCGCCCGCAGCGCCTCGGCTTCGTGCAGGTCGCGCAGGAAGGCGGCGCGGCGCCGGCCGCGGTCGTCGGTGGTCTCGGCCAGCGGATCACCGCTGCGCAGATCACGATCCGGCATCATGCACCTCCAGCGTCCGGGCGGGCCGGGGGACATATCCACCTTGCACCCGGTTGGCGGTTGTGTAGGAACCGCGGCCCGTTTCTCCACGCGTACCCCCCGGCCCCCACGGGTATCCGTGCCCGGCGGGGTCTCGGATAGATTCGGGAGCATGCGGATTCACGTGGTCGACCACCCCCTGGTGGCGCACAAGCTCACCACGCTGCGCGACGAGCGCACGGACTCTCCCACCTTCCGGCGGCTGGCCGACGAGCTCGTCACGCTCCTCGCGTACGAGGCGACGCGCGACGTCCGCACCGAACAGGTCGACGTGCGCACCCCCGTCGCGCAGACCACCGGTGTGCGGCTGGCCCGGCCCAAGCCGCTCATCGTGCCGATCCTGCGCGCCGGGCTCGGCATGCTCGACGGCATGATGCGGGTGCTGCCGACGGCGGAGGCGGGCTTCCTCGGGCTCATACGCGACGAGGAGACCCTCCAGCCCAGCACGTACGCGAACCGGCTGCCGGAGGATCTCTCCGGCCGGCAGGTCTACGTCCTGGACCCGATGCTGGCCACCGGCGGCACCCTGGTCGCGTCGATCCGGGAGCTGATCCGGCGGGGCGCGGACGACGTCACGGCGATCTGCCTGCTGGCGGCGCCGGAGGGGACGGACGCGGTGGAGCACGAGCTGGCGGGCGCGCCGGTGACGGTGGTCACGGCGGCGATGGACGAGCGGCTGAACGAGGCGGGGTACATCGTGCC
Organism: Streptomyces sp. CNZ287; assembly: GCF_007827615.1. NCBI lineage: Bacteria > Bacillati > Actinomycetota > Actinomycetes > Kitasatosporales > Streptomycetaceae > Streptomyces > Streptomyces sp. CNZ287. The sequence continues at coordinate 22,240 of NZ_VISV01000020.1, forward strand.
GGGCCTCGGCGACGCCGGCGACCGGATGTACGGGACCGCCTAGCGGCGGGCCCGGCCGGGGGCCGCCGGGCCGGCAGGCGCCGGATCAGCGACCGCCCGGTCCGCGGGGCCCTCCGCCGCGGGCGTCCTCACTCGCACGCCCCCGGCTTCGCCTTCGCCGGGGCCGTCAGCGCCTTCAGCGCCGCCTTCGCCTCCGCCGGCTCGGTCAGCCCGCGGAACTCGTCGCCGATGATCAGGTCGACCACCGCGCCCTCGCGCTCGACCGCCTTCGGCTCCGCCTGCGCCAGTTGTGTGCCGAGCACCTTCAGTTCGCCGTCCACGGTCCCCGGGGCGCCGAGCAGGACGCCCTCGCCGCGTACCTTCTTGTCGTACGCCGCGGGCGCGTTGTCCACCTTGCCGATCTTGAAGCCGCGCTTCTTGAGCTCGTCGGCGGTCTTCTGCGCGAGGCCGGTCCTGGCCGTGGCGTTCAGCACGTTGACCTCGACCCGGCCCGGGGCGGGAAGCTCGGCCGGCTTCTCGCCGGGACCGCGCTCGGGTCTCTTGCCCTCGCCGGACTTCGCGCCGGTGTCCCCGGCGCCGCAGTCGCCGGGCGTACGGGCCTGCGCCGCCTTCTCCTCGTCCTCGCCGCCGCCCGTGAAGGCGTCGACGAGTTGGAGCGTCCCCCAGCCGACCACCGCGACCGCGAGCACGGCACCGAGCAGGGCGAGCACTCTCCGGCGCCGGCGGCCTCGCCGCATACGCGGATATTTGGTGCCCTTGATGCGGTACGGCCCGCCCATCTCGGGGGGCGTCAGCATGCTCATGGCGGCAGCGTAGTAGCCGGAAGGGACCGTGCCTACTAGATGATCTACGGGGTGGAGGCGGGTCCCCCCGAAAGGGTCAACAGACTGGTCAGTCCAGCTCAAGGACGCGCGCGTGCAGCACCTGGCGCTGCTGCAGCGCCGCCCGCACCGCGCGGTGCAGTCCGTCCTCCAGATAGAGGTCGCCGCGCCACTTCACGACGTGGGCGAAGAGGTCGCCGTAGAAGGTCGAGTCCTCGGCGAGCAAGGTCTCCAGGTCCAGTTGCTGCTTCGTCGTCACCAACTGGTCGAGGCGTACCGGGCGTGGCGCGACATCAGCCCACTGGCGGGTGGACTCCCGGCCGTGGTGGGGGTACGGCCTCCCGTTTCCGATGCGCTTGAAGATCACACGGAAAGCCTACCGGGGATGCGCCTCCGGGCGCAGCAGTGAGGCACAGGAGCCACAAGTCAGCGGCAAGTGCGAAGCAAGGCGGAGGCAAGCGGGAGCCGAAAGAAGCAAGGCGGAGCACGGCGGTGCACGGCCGAAGCGAGGCGGCGGCACGGCGGGGGGGGGCGGCAGGAGCCCGGGCCGTTCGCGGCCCGGGCTCCCCTCGCGTCTGTGCTACCGCGTCTGTGCTACGCCGTCACGCGCTCACCGCTCCGCGTGGTCGTCGTGCGCACCCCCGCCGCTGCCCTCGTCGCCCTCGGTGGGCACGAACGACACCGGCTCGCGCAGCGAGCTGACGTCGTGCGCGTACGTCCCGACCGCGTGGGCGATGACGTCGATGTTCGCGTCGAACGCCGGCATGCTGATGTTGTCCAGGTCGTCGCACGCCGTGTGGTAGCACGGGTCGTACGCCTTGCCCGCCGTGCCGCCGAACTTCACGGCCTGCGCCTCGGTCTTCGTCCCCTCCGCGCCCGTGAACGTGCCGCCGGACGGGATGCCCACCTCGATGAAGGGGCCGTAGTCGGAGCGGCCGGTGAAGTCGGTGCCCTCGTGCGGCATCCCCTTCCTGTCCATGAAGTCGGTGATCTGCCGCTCCAACTGCGCCGAGCCCTCGGGCCCCGGGCCCTCGCCGACGCCGTCGGAGTCGTCGCCGTCGTAGACGAAGAGGCCGTAGTTCGGCGAGGCGACCATGTCGAAGTTCAGGTACAGCTCGATGTCCCGCAACTGGCGCGGGGTGAGCCGGCTCACGTAGTCCGTGGAGCCGACGAGGCTCAGCTCCTCCGCCGACCAGAACGCGAAGCGCACCTGGTTGCGCGGCTTCTTCTCCGCCTTCGCCAGTTCCTTCGCGACCTCCAGCAGCGCCGCGGAGCCCGAGGCGTTGTCGTTGATGCCGGCGCCCTCGGCGACCGAGTCGAGGTGCGCGCCGAGCATGACGGTGCGGTCCTCGGCGCCGCCCCTGGTCTCGGCGATGACGTTCCGCGTCGTCCGCGGCTCGACGATCGTCTGGATGTCGACGTGGACGGTGACCTCGCCCTGCGTCAGCAGCGTGGTCAGGGCCTCGCCCTCGGCCTTGGTGATGCCGCCGGTGGGCACCTTGACCGCGTCGGCGTCGCCGAGGGTCCCGTTGAGTGCGCCCTCGGTGTTGTTGTAGATGACGGTGGCGACGGCGCCCGCGTCCGCGGCGTGGGCCTGCTTGACGGAGAAGTTGCAGCCGCCGCGCTGGACGAGCGCGACCTTGCCCGTGTAGTCGCCGCCCGTGAAGTCGCCCGGCTCGCAGCCCGAGGTGCCGTCGGCGTCGACGGGCACGGCGGCCAGCGGCGCGTCGAGGCCGCCCTCGGGGGTCGACTTCGAGAAGGTCATCGCGAATATCTCGATGTCCCGCGCCTCGGGCGAGACGACGGCGAACTCGTCCTTCAGCGTCTCGGAGTAGGTGAAGTCGAAGGTGTCGTACCCGACGTCGTAGCCGGCCTGCTTGAGCTGGTCGTAGACGTACGCGGCGGACGCCTCGTACCCCGGCGAACCGGCCGCGCGGTGGCCGCCGTTGCGGTCCGCGATCCGCTGGAACGCCTTGAGGTGCTTGTACGCGTCCGCAGCACTGGACGCGCGCACCAGGTCCCGGGCCAGCTTCGCGCCGTCCTTCGCCGGTTGTGCCGCGCCGGCGGGCGCCGAGCTGGCCAGGAGCAGGGGGACGGCGAGGGCGGCCGCGCCCAGCGCAGCCGTGAATCTTCGAGGGAACACAGGAGTCCTTCCGACGTCAAAGGTGGGCGAACCTGTCCGGCGTGTGGGGTCTCCTGTCCGCAAGGCGGACGGAGTGCGAGCAACCTAGCGACTCGAACGGCGTTGCGGAATGGGCCGGAGGCCAACCCGTCCCGGTTCAGGTGGTCTTCTTCGCCTTCCGCCCCGTCTTCCCCTGCGCCCCGGCCGCCTTGGCCGCCGCCTTCGCCTCCTGCTTGAACGCCCGTACCTCCGTCAGCGTCTCCGGCCCGGTGATGTCCGCGACCGACCGGCGGCTGCCGTCGTCGCCGTACGCGCCCGCCGCCTCGCGCCAGCCGTCGGGCGTGACGCCGTACTGCTTGCCCAGCAGCGCGGTGAGGATCTGCGCCTTCTGCTTCCCGTACCCGGGCAGCGCCTGGAGCCGCCGCAGCAGCTCCCGGCCGCTGCCGGCGTCGCGCCAGAGGGCTTCGGCGTCGCCGTCGTACTCGTGCACGAGGTACGCGCAGAGCTGCTGGATCCGCTTGGCCATCGAGCCGGGGTAGCGGTGCACGGCCGGCTTCTCGGAGAGCAGCGCCGCGAACGCCTCGGGGTCCTGCGCGGCGATGGCGTGGGCGTCGAGGTCGTCGCCGCCCATGCGGCGGGCGATCGTGTACGGGCCGGAGAACGCCCACTCCATGGGCACCTGCTGGTCGAGGAGCATGCCGACCAGGACGGCCAGCGGGCTGCGGCCGAGCAGCGCGTCGGCCTCCGGCTGCTGCGCGAGACGGACGGTGACGTTCATCCGAGCATCATGGCAGCAGCCGGTCGCGGCCCCGCCGGGCAACACGCGGCCCCCGGCGCGCGCCTTGCGCGCCGGGGGCGGCGGACCCGGACCGGTGTCCCGCTCAGGCGCCGGCCGGGAGCTGCTTCGCGCGGTGGCGGATGCGGACCGCGGTGGCGATCTCGATGACGCCGACGGCCAGCAGCCAGACGCCGGCGAGGTAGGTGAGGATCGCGATCGACGTCAGCGGCGACGCGATCAGCACGATGCCGGCCAGCGCCGAGATCACGCCGAGGCCGATCTGCCAGCCGCGCGCGGGCATCGCCTCGTCGGAACCGGCGGCCACCGCCTGGGTGATGCCGCGGAAGAGCCAGCCGATGCCGATCCACAGGGCGAGCAGCAGGACGGACTGCAGCGCGCTGCGGAAGCACAGCAGGCCCAGCAGGATGCACAGGGCACCGCTGATGAACGCCATCACGCGCAGCGCGGTGGAGGCGTGCGTACCGAAGGCGGCGACGAGCTGCATCACGCCGATGACCAGCAGGTACAGGCCGAAGAGGATGCCGACGACGCGGAGCGTCTCGCCGGGCCAGGCGAGGGTGAGGGCGCCGAGGACGAGGGCGGCGACGCCCGCGAGCAGCACCGCCTGCCAGGCGCCTCTGGCGAGGATGCCGAGGGGTCCTTCGGGGACGGCGCCGCGGTCGTGGTGGGCGGTACGTGCCGGGTCGCCGCCGGGCGGCGGGCCGGTGTCCTCGTCGCCCGCGACGACGCTGAGCCGGCGCTCCCGGGGGGCGTGCTCCCCGGGGGCGGTGGCCGCGCCGCCGGGTTCTTCCACGCGGCGGGTGCGGTCCCCGACGGGACGTATGCGCTCGCCGGAGGCGTCGGCGTCGGCGTCGGCGTCGGCGTCGGGGGAGGGGCCGGGCCTGTCGGGGCGGCCGCGGTGCGGCGCCGGGTCGGTGCTCATGCTCCAGGCTGTGAGCGGGCCCGGCGGGGCCGCCACCGGCGCTGGGCCGTACGGGTGACGCGTACGGCCGCGGGTCAGCCCCGCTCCAGCTCCTCCGCGAGCACCGTCAGGTGGCTGCGCCGCACTTCCTTCGTGCTGGTCACCAGCGTCAGCGGCCCCTGCTCGTACAGCGCGCGCAGGTGCGCGAGCGCCTCCGCCCGCTCGTGGTCGGCCAGCTCCTTGCGATAGCGCTTCACGAAGTCCGGGTAGCGCTCGAAGTCCGCGTGCAGCCAGTGGCGCAGCTCGTCCGAGGGCGCGATGGCCTTCAGCCACTCGTCGACGTGTGCCTTCTCCTTGGTCATGCCGCGGGGCCAGATCCGGTCGACGAGGACGCGCGTGCCGTCGTCGCCGGCGGGGTCGTCGTAGACGCGCCGTATCCGAGGGGGTGCGTGTTTTGTCGCCATACGTCCACGGTAGCCGTGCGGCGAGCCCCCCGCGCCCGCCGCACGGCCCCGCTCACTCCTCGCCGGCCCCGTGTCCGTCGGCCGCCACCGCCCGGAGCAGGCCGCCCGCCGGCGGGGGGTCGCCCGCCGGGGAGCCGGCCGTCAGCCGGGGGAGCAACTGCGCCGTGAGGAGGGTCGAGAGCGCGGATCCATCGGCGCCACCGCCTCCGCCGCCGTCCGTGCGGATGACCGTCGGCCGCGGCGCGCTGCCCGCGAGCACCGCGCCCACCTCCAGCCGCCGCCTGGCCAGCTCGTACTGCAGCACCGCGCGGTTGTCGCGGTACGCCTGCGCCAGCCGGCGCTGCGCCTTCGCCTCGTTCTCGGCGGCGATGAGGCCGCTGCGCCCGCGGGTCTCGATCTCGAAGCGGACCTTCTGCGCCTCGGTCTCCTGCTGCTCCAGCAGCCGGGCGACCTCCTCGCGGGCCCGGTTCAGCGCGGCCTTGACCTCCACGAACCGCGCGTCGCGCGCCTTCTTCGCCCGCTCGATGTCCATCTGCAGGTTGTCGATGCGGCGCTTGCGGATCAGGCCCCACTCCTGCTCGTACGCGGTCCGCTCCTTCGCCACCCGCTCGCGGGTGGCGAGGTGCTGCTGGTACTGCGCGGGGAGCTGGACGTCGGGGATGTTGGCGCCGGTGATGCGGACGCCGTAGCGGGCCAACTGGCGGTTGAGCAGGTCCTGCATGTCCGCGACGTCCGAGCCGCGCAGGTCGTACGCCCGCTCCGTGCGCACCCGGCGGGCGCGCTGGCGGATCGCGTCCTGCACGGCGCTGGAGAGCACCAGGTCGAAGTTGCCCGCGCCGATGGTGCGGACGAAGAGCACCGCGTCGTTGATGCGGAACTTCAGGAAGAAGTCGATCGAGCGCAGCGGCACGTTCTCCTGCGTCGGGCAGGCCATGACCGGCGCCGAGTACGGGATCTCCGTGGCCGTGTCGACGACGAAGTCCACCCGCGACCAGGGGTGCCAGACGAAGTGCCGGCCGGGGCCCAGCGTGCGGGAGATGGCGCCGTAGCGGGTGAGGACGCCGTTCGTGCCCTGCTCGATCTTCACGATCGAGGAGCGCCACCACCACAGCACGCCGACGACCAGCAGGAAGACGCCGGTGCCGTACGCGGCCGCCGCCAGCGCGTCGTACGCGCTCGCGCTCCAGCCGTCCTCGCTGCCGCTCTGCAGCCCGGCCATCACGCCGGTCGCGAGCGCCAGCAGCGCCAGCCACAGCGGCACCATCCACCACAGCCGGCGGCGGTGGCGGGGGATGATGACGGGGATCAGGGTGCCGGCCTCGCCGCCGCGCAGCAGTTGGGGGATGTCGCCCCAGGCCGCGACGAGTTCGGAGATGACCGACCTGCGCTTCATGGCCGCCGTGCTCATGCTCCCGCCTCCTCGTGCCCGTGGTGCGCGGGCCCGAAGCCCGTGCTCTCGTGTCCGTGGCCTTCGCCGGCTGCTCCGGCGCCGGCTCCCGCCGCCTGCGGCTCGTGCGGCGCGTGCTCCTGCTCCGCCCCGGCGCTGTCCGCCGGGGCCGGCACCGGCGCCGGCCGCTCGGCCTCGCGCAGCGCCCGGATCTCCGGCTCCCGCTCGGCGATCCGCGCCGCGACCTCGGCCAGCCGCTCCCGTACGGCCGCCATCTCGGCCTCCGAGAACAGGTCCGCGCCGTGCTCGCCGATCAGCTCCCGGGCGAGCGCCAGGAAGTCGACGCCCGCGCCGCCGCCGTTCGCGCCGTCGGCGGGGCCGCCGATGCGGAGCAACTGCGGCAGGTGGTCGGCGACCTGCTCCAGGGTGTCGAGGACCTGCTGCTGGTAGCGGTACTCCAGGATCTCCGGCGCCTCGGCGGTCGTCACCGCGCGGATGTCGAGCGCCTGCGCCTCCAGCAGCGCGGCGTTGGCCCGCGCCTCCGACTCGGCCTGGACGTACCGCTGCCGGGCCAGCGCCTCTGCGCGGTTGGTCTCGCGCTCGACGGCGGTGTCCATCTGGGCCTGGTACTGGGCGATGTCCGCCTGGATCGCGGACAGCTCCTCCTCGCGGGTCGCCAGCTCCTTGCTCAGGTCGCCCTCGTCCTGCTCCTTGCGGAGCTGGAGGGAGTACTCGTGGGTGTACGCCTCCTTGGCCATCCGCACCATCTCCGGCGCCGCGAGGTCCATCCGGTACGGCTGGTCGGAGGGCTCGGCGTGGGTGATGTTGGCGTTGGTCAGCTCGACCGCGGGCCGGAACTGGTGGTTCAGCGAGTCGAGCAGCCGGGTGGTGTCCTCGCCGACCATGTCGTAGATGCCGGCGGCCTCCTGCTCGTAGATGAGGCTGCGGATCGTCTCGCTGACGGCGTTGTTCAGCTTCTCCTCGAAGCCGCGCACGGCGCCGAGGGTGTAGACGAACTCGACCGGGTCGCTGATCCGGAACTGGATGAAGAGGTCGATGGACGCCTTCACCCCGCCCTTCGTCGGGGCCTCGCGCACGGGCGCGTTGAAGGGGTACTCGCGGGTGGTGTTGAGGATGTACGAGACCCGCTTCCACGGATTCAGCAGGATCACCCGGCCGGGGCCGACGACCTGCTCCAGCTTGCCGAACTTGGTGATCAGGGCATGACACCCGTCGGGCACCATGACCATTCCCTGCCGCCACCACACGAACCCGACGGCGAAGATCGCCAGCACCCAGTAGTGGGCGCCGAAGAGCGGGTTCGTCACGACGTCGTCGCCGGTGGCGGCCACCGCGATGGTGCCGACGGCGCCGACGACGAGCAGCAGCGACACCGGCAGCATGCTGAGGAACGAGCGCCCGCGCGGCAGCACCATCGGGCAGATGGCGTGCACCTGCTCAAGCCCCTCGCGCTTCAGCTCGCTGCGGTTCAGCACCTCCCCGGCCTCGTCCAGCGGTACGGACTGCTGCGTCATGATGGTGTCGAGGCTGCCGCCCTGGTCCCGGGCGGCGGGGAAGTCGGCCGGGTCCATCCCGTCCTCCCGGAGCGCGTCACCGCGCCGGACCCGGCCGCTTTCCCTGCCCCCGTGGCCCTGCTCCCCTTCGGGCAGCGCGCCGCGGCGGCGCAGCTCGTCCTGGGCGAACTGCCTCGGGCTGTCCCCCTCCATCACGGCCTGCGCCGCGCTTCTCACGGTCTGCGCGCGCGAACGTGCCATGTCGTCCCCCTCCTCCGGTCGCGTGATCACTCTCCGCAATTCCCACCGTTGCGTACAGTCGTACGCAAGCACAGGCGCGGATCGTGACAGCACGGGTACGTGGTCGTTGCACGATTCCGGCAGCGAAGGGTCTGGCAGGGGGCCGGCTCCTGCGCGTGCGGGACGGACGCCAGGACGCTTCAGGGCCGGCGGTGCCACCGGCCCGGTGATCAGCGCGTGCGGGCCAGGCAGAGGAGGAAGACCGCGACTGCTCCCAGTGCCAGGCACCAGGCGACGGCGCGGCGTCTGAGACGGTCGTAACGGGCCTGGTACTCCTCACGCAGTTCACGCGCGCGCCGGGCGATGTGGGTGACGGACGCGCGGGAGCGGTCCAGTTCCGTGCGGGTGTACAGGGCCAGCACCTCCTCGCGCTGACCGGCCGTCAGCCAGTCCAGCCCGGCGGTGAAGGCTTCCGCCGCCGCGCGGGCCTTTTCGGTCTCTGCCTGCCACAGCAGGTAGCCTTCCAGGTCGGCGACACCCTTGCGTACCGAGTCGGCGCTCGGCGAATCCAGTCGTCGCACGGCCGCCACCCTCAGCGCCGCCGGCCGGACCGCGCGTGCGGGCCGGACGCCGCCTTGCCGAGGGCGGCCAGGTCGCTGTGGCGCAGGTCGAAGGCCGGGGATTCGGAGCGAATACGGGGCAGGGTGACGAAGTTGTGCCGGGGCGGCGGGCAGGAGGTCGCCCACTCCAGTGAGCGCCCGAAACCCCACGGGTCGTCGACCTCGGTCTTCTTGCCGTACTTGGCGGTCTTCCACACGTTGTAGAGGAACGGGAGCACGGACAGGCCGAGGAGGAACGAGCCGATGGAGGAGACGGTGTTCAAGGTGGTGAAGCCGTCGGCGGCGAGGTAGTCGGCGTAGCGGCGCGGCATCCCTTCCGCCCCGAGCCAGTGCTGGACGAGGAAGGTGGTGTGGAACCCGATGAACAGCGTCCAGAATTGGATCTTCCCCAGGCGTTCGTCAAGGAGTTTCCCGGTGAACTTGGGCCACCAGAAGGAGAAGCCGGCGAACATGGCGAAGACCACGGTGCCGAACACCGTGTAGTGGAAGTGCGCGACGACGAAGTACGAGTCGGAGACGTGGAAGTCCAGCGGCGGCGAGGCCAGGAGGACACCTGTCAGACCACCGAAGAGGAAAGTGACGAGGAACCCGATCGACCACAGCATCGGAGTCTCGAAGGACAGTGAGCCCGTCCACATGGTGCCGATCCAGTTGAAGAACTTGACCCCGGTAGGCACCGCGATCAGGAACGACATGAAGGCGAAGAACGGCAGCAGTACCGCTCCGGTCACGAACATGTGGTGCGCCCACACGGTGATCGACAGACCCGCGATGGTGATGGTGGCCACGACCAGACCCATGTAGCCGAAGATCGGCTTGCGGCTGAAGACCGGGAGGATCTCGGAGACGATGCCGAAGAACGGCAGCGCGATGATGTAGACCTCTGGGTGCCCGAAGAACCAGAAGAGGTGCTGCCACAGGATGGCCCCGCCGTTGGCCGCGTCGAAGACGTGGGCGCCGAACTGGCGGTCTGCCTCCAGGGCGAGGAGCGCGGCGGCCAGGACCGGGAAGGCGAGCAGGACCAGGACACTGGTCAGCAGGATGTTCCAGGTGAAGATCGGCATACGGAACATGGTCATGCCGGGTGCGCGCATGCAGACGATCGTGGTGATGAAGTTGACCGAGCCGAGGATGGTGCCGAAGCCGGAGAGGGCCAGACCCATGATCCACAGGTCGGCGCCCACCGTCGGGGTGCGCACGGCGTCGGACAGCGGTGAGTAGGCGAACCAGCCGAAGTCGGCCGCGCCCTGTGGGGTGAGGAACGCGCTGATCACGATGAGCGAGCCGAAGAGGTACAGCCAGTAGGCGAGCATGTTCAGCCGCGGGAAGGCGACGTCGGGTGCGCCGATCTGCAGCGGCATGATCCAGTTCGCGAAGCCGGCGAACAGCGGGGTCGCGAACATCAGCAGCATGACCGTGCCGTGCATCGTGAACGCCTGGTTGAACTGCTCGTGCGACAGGATCTGCGTACCCGGCCGGGCCAGCTCGGCCCGGATGGCCAGAGCCATCACACCGCCGGCCAGAAAAAACGCGAAAGACGTGGAGAGATAAAGTGTGCCGATCGTCTTGTGATCGGTGCTCGTGATCCATTTGACTACCACATTGCCAGGCTTTCGCCGCCGCACGGGCAGTTCGTTCTCGTATCCGGTCTCTGCCGTCGCAGTGCCGGTGTGCGATCCTTCAGGCGCGCTCAACCTTCGTATCCTCCGCGTTTCCGGCCACACGCGCCCGCATCCGGAAAACCGTCCGGGACAGGGACCGGGTGCACCCGATTTCTGTATACGTACGATGACCGGAAAGGATTCCGGAGAGGTCAGGGCGTGCCGGAGGGATACCGGCCGCGTCTGAAAAGGTGCTTGGCGCATAGGTAATCGTCATGGTTCGGGCGCGACGATACAGGTATTCCGCCCGGCGTCAACGACGCTCGCCGGTTCGGTCCTCCATATGTGTCCGGGGCGTACCCGAGGGCGGTCACGATTCTGGAATCCCCGGAAACGCACGCGCCACCCGCCCGCGAGACCGGCTTTCCGGGGAGGCCCGCGACCGGCCCGGCAGCTCCCGGACATGCTGGGACAGCCCTTAGGTGTGCGACTCCTCCGCTGCCACCGCAGCGCCCACCGCGCCGCCCGTCAGCCAGGCCGTCACCTCGCGTAGCTCCGCCGCGTGCGCCCGGGGGTCGAACTCGTCGTCCGTCGCGGCCAGGTAGGCCGCGTCGATCACCGTGACGAGCCAGCGGGCCGCCCGCGCGGGCGGGAACGCGGGGCGGTGGCCCCGGTCCGCCAGCCGCTCCAGGAGCGTCGTCAGGGCCGCCAGAGTCCGGGTCTCGTCGTCTCCCAGGAGCCCGGCGAGCTTCTCGTCGCGCTCGCCTGGATCAGCGCCGCCGCGATCAGGCCCGGGGCCTGCGGGTCGTGGAGGTCCGCGGTGAGGCGGTCGAAGAGGAGGGCGAAGCCCTCCCCGGGGTCGGCCATCGCCAGCGCGCGGTCGCGGATCTCCGCGGTACGGGCCAGGTCGTCGGCGAAGAGGGCGTGGACCTGGAGTGCTCCGATCTGCCCCGGCTCGCCGCCGGCCTGCCCGTACCGCCGGTGTGGCTGCACGCCGACCTGTCCCCCGGGAACATCCTGCTCACCGACGACGGCCGCCTCGGCGGCGTCATCGACTTCGGCTGCATGGGCCTCGGTGAACCGGCCGTCGACCTCATCGCCGCCTGGAACCTCTTCACCGGCCCCGCGCGCGAGGCGTTCCGTGCCGCGGTCACGGGCGGGGACGACGACGCGGCGTGGGCGCGGGGGCGCGGCTGGGCGCTGTCGATCTCGCTGATCCAGTTGCCGTACTACCGGCACACCAACCCGGTCATGGTCGCCAGTTCGAAGTTCGTCATCGACGAGGTGCTGGCCGGCGGGTAGGGTTGCGGGCATGACCTGGCGACATTGATTCGTACGAACCGCCCGCCCCGAGCGGCGACTGGCGGCCTGCTTCTACGCGTACTCGTTCCTGGACGACTTCGTCCTGCTCTACCCCGTGTACGCGCTGCTCTTCGCCGACCACGGGCTGTCGCTGTGGCAGGTCTCCTCCCTCTTCGTCATCTGGTCGCTGACGTCCCTGCTGCTCGAAGTCCCCTCCGGGGCCTGGGCCGACGCGTTCTCCCGCCGCCTGCTGCTGTGCGCGGGGCCGCTGCTGTCGGGCGCGGGGTTCGCGCTGTGGATACTGGCGCCGTCGTACTGGGCGTTCGCGGCGGGCTTCGTGCTGTGGGGAGCGAAGGGCGCGTTCGCGTCGGGGGCGCTGGAGGCGCTGCTCTACGAGGAGTTGGGCCGGGCGGGCGCGGCGGAGACGTACGCGCGCACGCTGGGGCGGGGGCGCGCGGCGGGCACGGTGGGCGTGATGGCGTCGATGGCGGCGGCGGCCCCGGTCTTCGCGGCCGGCGGGTACGCGGCGGTGGGGGCGGCGAGCGTGGCGTCGTGCCTGCTGGGGGCGGCGGTGGCGACGCGGTTCCCGGAGCACCGGGCGGCTGCCGCCGGCGCTGAGACGGTACGGGGGGCGGGTCCGGCGGGTGGCGAGGCGGCACCGGACGGGGAGCCACCGCCGGGCGGGAACGCGGGCGGCTCCGGCAGCGCTCGCCGGGGCGACGGCCCGGGCGCGTCCTCGGGCGCGGACGCCGGTCCCCCCGCCGACGCCGACGCCGGTCCCGAACCCGACGGCTCCGACGACCCCGAACTCGGCTGGGCCGGCACCCTCCGTGCCGGGTTCGCCGAACTCCGCGCCGAGCCGTCCGTCCGCGGCGCCCTCCTCCTCGTTCCCGCCGTCGTCGCCGTCTGGGGCTCCCTCGACGAGTACACCCCCTACCTCGTCCGCGAGGCCGGCGTCGCCGACCCCGCCGTCCCGCTGTACCTGCTGCTGATCTGGGCCGGTGCCGCCGCCGGCGGGCTGCTGGCCGGGCAGGTCGAGGAGCGGGGCCGGGCCGCCAGGACGCCGGCGGGGGTGCTGGCCGCTCTGCTCGCCGGGTCCGCGGTGGCGCTCGCCGCGGGCGGGCTGCTGGGGACGGCGGTGGGGATCGCGCTGGTGGGGGTCGCGTTCGGCGGGTTCCAGGTGGCGACCGTGCTCGCGGAGGCGCGGTTGCAGGAGCGGATCACCGGCCCTGCGCGGGCCACCCTGACCTCGCTGGCCGGCGTCGGCACGGACCTGGGGACGATCGCGGTCTACGGCGCGTACGGCCTGCTCGGCTCGGCCGCCGGGCTCGGGCACGGGGCGGCGTTCGCGGTGTGCGCGCTGCCGTATCTGGTCGTCGCGCCGCTGCTGCTGCGCGGGCGGGGGCGTCAACGGACGTAGGGCGCGGTACGGACCGGGGGCGGTGAGTCAGGGCACCGCCCCCGGTCCCCCGGCGCCGCTACGCGCCGTCCCCCGTCACCGGTGCGCCGCCGGGCACCGAGGTCAGGCCGGCGTACAGCACGTCCGGGTCCGCCGGGCTGACGGCAAGCGCGCCGATGCCGTGGTGGCCGGAGTGCCGGATCGTCAGCTCGTCGTCGTCCGCGTCGTGGCGGTAGAGGTTGGTGCCGCTCCACGGGTCGCCGTACTCGAAGTAGACGACGTCGGCGTCGGTCGGATCCGGGCGCATCCAGCCGCCGTTGTAGATCACCACGTCCTCGCCGTCCTGGAACTGGTCGACCACGGGCCTGAAGGTGCGCCCGCCGTCGGTCGAGCGGTAGAGGTGCCGGCCGCTGTCGCCGGCCTCCAGCTCGGTGACGTTCAGCGCCTTCGCGTAGACCACCCGAGGGTCGACCGGCGAGATCGCCAGGGAGAAGCCGTTGACCTTGTCGCCCGCGGCGCCGAGCCCGGCGCGGCGCCAGGTGCGGCCGGCGTCGTCGCTGGTGAAGCCGCCGGCGTCGCTCACGCCGACGACGATGCGGTCGAAGTCGGCGCTGGAGACCTTCGCGTCGTAGAACATGGTGTGCGGGCCGACGTCGGCGAGCGGGACGGGTGTGCCGATGGGGCGGAAGCTGCGCCCGTGGTCGGTGGACTCCAGCACGCGACCGCCGTCGGTGACGGCCCGCAGGTGGCCGGCGCGGCGCGGGTTGGCGGTGAGCCCGTAGAGCCCGCCCAGCTCCTCGCCGTCGAACGCCGGCATCCGGATCAGCTCGTCGCCGTCGACCCGGTAGACACGGTCGCCGCGCAGCTCCCACACGTAGGCGCTGCCGTTGCGCCCCGGGGCGACGAACCAGTGGCCCGCCCCGAGCTTGGCGATCGTGTGCCAGCCGCAGCCGGCGTCGGTCGACCGGGTGACCCGGCCGTTGATGTCGGTGGCCAGCAGCCGGTCGGGGGTGGAGAGGGTCTCCAGGCCGGTGACCAACTGGTAGTACGGCGGCCGCTCGGCGGTGGTGGTCGGGGCGAAGGTGGCGCCGCCGTCCCGGGTGTGGGAGAGCGAGCCGTCGCTGACGACCCGGTCGCACCCGGGTGCGTTCCAGTGCTTCGGGTGCGCGGCGGCGTGGGCGGGAGCGGCGGCCGTGAACAGGCTCGCGACGAGCGCTGCGCCGACCGTCACGGTGGTAATCGCGCGGTGAAGGGTTCTCACCCGGATCTCCTCCTCGATGACGTTGTCCTCACCAGGAAGTACCGTGATCGTCTGGATGTCCACGTCGATCGGCTGGCGAACGGACGCCATGGCGCCCATGCGCCGCTCGCGCTGCCCCCATCAGGCGGGACATATCCGATACGCGCCCCGGGGGTCCACGTCATGTTCGAGCCGTTCGGCGTCCTCGCGTCCGACGAGGCCCTCTACCGCCTGCTGCTCCGCCATCCGCCGCTCGACACCGCGCGGTTGGCGGCGGCGGCCGGGCGTACGGAGGCCGAGACCGCCCCGGCGGTCGAGCGGCTCGCGGAGCTGGGCCTGGTCACGCTCCTGCCCGGCGCCCCTGTCCGGCTGGTCGCGACGCGTCCGGACGCGGCCGTCGACCAGCTCACGGTCCGCTGGCAGGACCAGGTCGCCGTGGCCAGGACCGCGGCCACCGCGCTCCTCGCCGATCTGCCCGTCGACCGCAGGCACCGCCCCGAGGACCAGGTGGAGATTCTCTTCGGCCGCGGTTCCGTCGCGGCGCGCTTCGACCGGCTCCAGCGGTCGGTGCGGCGCGAGTTGCTGGTCCTGGACCGGCCGCCGTACGCGCAGGAGCCCGCCGAGCCGAACCGGGCGGAGCTGGAGATACTGGCGCGCGGGGCGCGGGTGCGCGGGCTGTACGCGCCGGAGGCGCTGGAGGTGCCCGGCGCGTTCGACGTCTTCGAGGCGGTCGTCGCGGCCGGGGAGCAGGCCCGGGTGCACACGGACGTGCCGCTGAAGCTCGCCGTCGCCGACGCCTCGACGGCCATCCTGCCGTTCAGCCGCGAGGCCCACGAGATGGTCGACAGTGCGTTCGTGATCCACGAAGGGGCCCTGCTGGACGCGCTGGTGCAGCTCTTCGAGCTGCTGTGGGCGGCGGCGGTGCCCGTGCCCGCCGGACCGGGGACGGCGGCCGGCGCGGCCCCGAACGAGCGGGCCGGCGACGCCGAGTCCGACCGGCAACTGCTGACGCTGCTCGCCGCGGGGCTGAAGGACGAGGCGGTGGCGCGGCGGCTGGGCGTGAGCGCCCGTACCCTCAACCGCCGGGTCAGCGCGCTGATGCTGCGGCTCGGGGCCCGTACCCGCTTCCAGGCGGGGCTCCAGGCGGCCCGTAACGGCGCCCTCGACCTCTGACGCGTAGACGAAGGGACTGACGGGGCGCGGACCCGCCCCCGGGAGAAGACCGTTACCGGCCGGCCGGCTGCTCCGCCGCGGGCAGCGCCTGGGCCAGCACCTCGCGGTGCGTGGGCCTGGCGTCCTCGTACAGCCGCCGGCCCTCCTCCGTGAGCAGGACGAAGATGCCGCGCCTGTCGACGTCGCACATCGCCCGCGCCACCAGACCCGCGCGTTCCAGCCGGGCCGTCAGCCGTGACGTCGCGCTCTGGCTCAGGTGCACCGCGCCGGCCAGCTCGGCCGCGCGGCACTTGTCGTGGTCGCTCGCCGCCAGGCCCTCCAGGGCCTCGAACTCGCTGACGCCGATGCCGTGCCTGCTCTGCAGCTCGCGCTCCAGCGCACCCCACACCGCCGCGTGACAGGCCAGGAGGCCGTGCCAGCGGTCCACCAGGGCGCGTTCGGCGCCGACGTCGCTCACGCTCACAGACCTCAAGGTAACATGCGCGTGAACCTAATGCTACTTCATTAAATGCGTTGGCATTAGATGTCTCTGCATGTACTGTGGTCCGTCATGAGCTCTTCCGCACATCTGTCCACCACCTCGACGAAGTGGGACGCCCGCCTCTGGGGCATCCTGCTGACCGTCTCCCTCGTGGTCGGCCTCGACGCTCTCGACGTGTCGATGGTGGGGGTCGCCCTCCCCTCCATCCAGGCCGACCTCGGGCTGTCCACGAGCACCCTCCAATGGGTCGTCGGCGGGTACGTCCTCACCTACGGCGGTCTGCTCCTCCTCGGCGGCCGCACCGCCGACCTCCTCGGCCGGCGCCGGGTGTTCCTCGTCGCCGTCGCGGTGTTCGCCGTCACCTCGCTGCTCGGCGGGCTGGTCGACGACGGCGGGCTGCTGATCGCGACCCGGCTGCTGAAGGGCGTCTCCGCGGCGTTCACCGCGCCCGCGGCGCTCTCCATCATCACCACGACCTTCCACGAGGGCCCCGCCCGCAACAAGGCGCTCGGGATCTTCGCCGTCTTCGGCGCCAGCGGCTACAGCGCCGGGCTCGTCTTCTCCGGCCTGCTCACCGAGGCCGGCTGGCGCTGGACGTTCTTCCTGCCGTTCCCCGTCGCGGTCATCGCGCTGATCGCCGCCTTCCGCGTGCTGCCGAAGGAGGGGCCGCAGGAGCGTAACGGCGGCTACGACCTCCCCGGCGCGGTGACCGGAGTCGGCGCCATGCTGCTGCTCGTCTACACCGTCGTCGAGGCGCCGGAGGTGGGCTGGGGCGCGGCTCGTACGCTGCTGCAGTTCGTTGCCGCCGCGGTGCTGCTGGCCGCGTTCTTCATCATCGAGCAGCGCAGCAAGCACCCGCTGATCCGGCTGGGCATCCTGCGCTCGGGCCCACTGGCCCGCGCCAACCTCGGCGCCGCCGTGTTCTTCGGCGGGTACCTGGGCTTCCAGTTCCTGGTCATGCAGTACCTGCAGGCCGTGCTGGGCTGGTCGGCGATGGAGACGGCGCTCGGCTTCCTGCCGGCCGCGCTGATCGTCGCGTTCGGCTCGCCGCGGATGGTCCCGCTGATCATGCGGTACGGCACCGGGCGCACCATCGCGGGCGGGGTCCTGGCGCACCTGCTGGCGTACGTGCTCTTCCTCGCCATCGACCGGGACGCGCCGTACGCGGTCGGCACCCTGCCGAGCATGGTGCTGCTCGGCATCGGCTTCACGCTGGCGTTCGCGTCCTTCAACATCCAGGCCACCGCGGGCATCGAGGACCACGAGCAGGGGCTCGCGGGCGGGCTGCTGAACACCTCGCTCCAGGTGGGCGGGGCGATCGGGCTGGCGATCGTGACCGCCGTGCTCACCGCGAACGCGGAGGGCGCGACCGGCTCGGGAGCGCTGCTGAACGGCTTCGACCCGGCGCTGTACGTGGTCGCCGGCATGGCGCTGGTCGGCCTCGTCATCGCGCTGACGGGCCTGCGCGGCTCGCGCCGCGCGGACCCGAAGCCGGTGGAGGACCGCGAGTTCGTCTACGCGGCCGACTGACCCGCACCGCCACGACCACGGGGAATCGGGGGTACACGGACCCGGGCCGGCCAGGCCCGGGTCCGTTTCCGTGCGTGCTCAGGCGGGCGGGGTGTCCCCGTCGTCGTCCTCGCCCGGCGTTACCCCCAGGCTGTGGAGGAACGCCGCCGCGGCCGGGGACGGGCGGGTGCGGGGCCAGATGAGGCGTTCCTCCCGGGACGGGCCGTCGGCGATCCGGACGGTGGCCAGGCCCGGCAGGCGGGGGGCGAAGGTGCTGGGGAGGAGGGCGACCCCCAGCCCGGCCCGTACGAGATCCGCCATGAAGTCCATCGACGACACCTCGAAGCCCACCGTCCGCCGCAGCCCCGCCGCCGCGAACGCCTCCTCCGACTGCGCCCGCGCCGCCGTGCCCGCCGCGAAGTCGACGAACGTCTCCTCCGCCAGCCGCGCCAGATCCGTCTCGTCCGTGCCCGCCAGCGGGTGGTCCGGCGGCAGGACGGCCAGGTGCCGGTCCCGTACGAGGATCCGCTCGCGGACCTTGTCCGCCCGGAAGCCCGCCGGGACGCCGAGCAGCGCCAGGTCGTACGTGCCCTCCGCGACCGCCCGCACCAGGTGCTCGCTCGCGCCCACCGCCAGGCTGATCCGCACCTGCGGGTACGTGTCGTGGAACTCCTTCAGCGCCGCCGGCAGGTTCACCGCCGCCACCGTCGGGATCGACCCGATGGCCAGCCGCCCGCGCACCTCCCCCGTCGCCGCCGCGACCTCGGCGCGGGCCCGCTCCGCGGCGGCGAGGGTGGCGCGGGCGGCGGGCAGGAACGCCTCGCCGGCGCGGGTCGGGCGCACCTGCCGGCTCGTCCGGTCGAACAGCCGGGCACCCAGCTCCCGTTCGAGCTTGCCGATCTGGTGGCTCAGCGCCGACTGGACGACATGGCAGCGCTCGGCGGCGCGGGTGAACCCGCCGGTGTCCGCGACGGCGACGACGTAGCGCAGTTGCTGCAGCTCCATGCGATCCATCGTGATACGAGATGGATCAGATGACAACTATGTGTTGGACTCATCCATGGGGGTGGGCGGAGTCTGGGGTCATGACAACGGACCCGGCATCACCGCGATCACCGCGATCACCGCGCGAGGAGCCCACCGCCCTCGGCCGCGGCATGCTGCTGCTCATGGCGACCGCCACCGGCCTGTCCGTGGCGGGCAACTACTTCGCCCAGCCCCTCCTCGACCTCATCGGCCGGGACCTGCACGTCGGCAGCACCCTGGCCGCGCTCGTCGTCACCGCCGCGCAGACCGGGTACGCGCTGGGCCTCATCCTCCTCGTCCCCCTCGGCGACGTGACCGACCGGCGGCGGCTGTCCGTCGGGCTCTTCGTCGCCACCGCCGCGTTCCTCGCGCTCACCGCCGCCGCGCCCAACGGCCCCGTGCTGCTCGCCGGTACGGTCCTCACCGCGCTGGCGTCCGTCGGCGCGCAGGTCGTCGTCCCGTACGCGGCCGGGCTCGCGGCGCCGGAGGAGCGGGGGCGGGTGGTGGGCGTCGTGATGTCCGGCATCCTGCTCGGCGGGCTGCTGGCCCGTACCGCCTCGGGGGCGCTGTCGGAACTCGGCGGCTGGCGCACGATCTACTGGGTCAACGCCCTGCTCATGGCCGGCATGGCCGTCCTCCTCCACCGCCACCTGCCGCGGCTGCCGGCGGCGGGCGCGGGGATGGCGCGCATGTCGTATCCCGCCCTGCTGCGCTCCACGGTCGCGCTGCTGCGCGAGGAGCCGGTGCTGCGGCGGCGGTCGGTGCTCGGGGCGCTGTCGCTGGCCTCGTACAGCGTGCAGTTGACGGCGCTGACGTTCCTGCTTGCGCGGCCGCCGTACGGCTGGTCGGAGTCGGCGATCGGGCTGTTCGGCCTGGTCGGGGCGGTGGGCGTGGTGACGATGACGTTCGCGGGACGGCTCAGCGACCGCGGCCACGTCCAGGCGGTGACGGGCGCGGGCGTGCTGCTGCTGACCGGCTCGTGGGTGCTGCTGGGGGTGGCGGGCGAGTCGCTGCCGTGGCTCGTCGTGGGGATCGTCGGCCTCAACGTCGCGCAGCAGGCGGTGCTCAACAGCAACCAGGCCGTCGTGTACGCGATCCGCCCGGACGCCCGCAACCGCATCAACTCCGCGTTCATGACCAGCTTCTTCGCGGGCGGGGCGGTCGGCTCCGCGCTCACGTCGGTGGTCTGGGCACGGGGCGGCTGGCAGGCGGTGTCGGCGCTGGGCGCGGTGCTCGCGGCGGGGACGGTGGTGCTGTGGGTGGCGGAGCGGGTGGGGGAGGTGCGGACTGCCCGGGATGCCGCGCGTACGGGTGCCGCCGGGGGCGTACGGGCCGGGGCGCGGCCCGCGCAGGACGACGCCGGGCCCCGGCACGCACCCGCACGGTGACGGGCTACGCGCCCCCGCCCTGCTGGTAGGGGGCCAGCGTCGCGGCGATGTGGGCCTCCGCCGCCGCGCGGTCGACGCCGAGCCGGGAGAGCACGCCGTCGCCGTTCTCCTGCTCCAGCAGCGCCAGCAGGATGTGCTCCGTACCGATGTAGTTGTGGCCGAGCCGCAGCGCCTCGCGGAAGGTCAGCTCCAGCGCCTTCTTCCCCTCCGCGTTGTACGGGATCAGCTCCGGCACCGTGCCCTCCGCGGCCGGCGGGAGCGCCGCGGCGGCCTCCTGGCGCACGGTGTCGAGGAGGATGCCCTGCGCCTTGATCGCCGCCCCGCCGACGGCGTCGGGCTCGGCGAGCAGCCCGAGGACGAGGTGGGCCGGGCCGATCTCGGTGTTGCCCGCGGCACGGGCCTCGCTCTGGGAGGCCATCACCACGTTCTTGGCGCGGGGGGTGAACCGGGCGAAGCCCTCGCTCGGGTCGAGCGTGAGGCCCTCGTCCGAGCCCTTGGTCACGAACCGCTTCTGGGCGGCCTGCCGGGTGACGCCCATGCTCTTGCCGATGTCGGTCCAGGACGCGCCGGAGCGCCGCGCCTGGTCCACGAAGTGGCCGATGAGGTGGTCCGCGACGTCGCCGAGGTGGTCGGCGGCGACGACGGCACCGGTGAGCTGGTCGAGGACGTCGGGGTGGACCTTCTTGATGGCCTCGATGAGGTCGTCGAGGCGTACGGGATGCGTGGAGCGGTCGGGTTCCGTCATGCTGACAACCGTAGGTTGACACTCGCGTGTCGTCAACCTTCGGTTGACACCGTACGGAAGTGGGTGGTCAGCCTGCCGTCCGCCTCCAGGACGTGGAACGCCAGGGCCGGCGGCTGGTCGAGATGGACGTGGTGCGCGGCGTCCCCCTGCCGCTCCCAGGGCAGCCGGACGGTGTTGACCACACCGGGCGCCACGAGCAGCGGGCGGCCGGCGAAGGTGGTGGCGGCGGCGGTGTGCGCGTGCCCGGCGAGGAAAGCGGCCACCTGGCCGTGGCGCCCGGCCAGCTCGGCAAGCCGCGTCGCGTCGAACTGCCGGATCTCATCGACGTACGGCACGTGCAGCTCGACGGGCGGATGGTGGAACGCGACGAGCACCGGCTCCCCCTCCGGCACCCGCCCCAACTCCCCCTCCAGCCACGCCAGCGTCTCGTCCCCGAGCCACCCCTCGGGCTTCCCGGGCACCGACGAGTCGCAGGCGAGCACCGTGAACCCGTCCCCGCGATGCACCTGGTCGACGGGGCCCGAGGCCGCCGCCTCCCCGAGCAGCCCGCTGCGGAAGGCGGCCCGGTCGTCGTGGTTGCCGGGACAGACGAGCACGGGATGCCGCGAGGCGAGCAGTTCGCGGGCGGTCGCGTACTCGGCGGGGGCGCCGTGGTCGGCGATGTCCCCGGTGACGAGGACGAGGTCGAGGTCGTACGGCAGCTCCTCCAGATACTCGACGACGGCACGGGTCCGCAGGACACTGCGCTCGTCGTCGATATGAACGTCACTGAAATGCGCGATCACGGCCATGACGACTCCCCTCCCCGGCACGCCACCGCGGCGCCCGACCCGCCCGACGCTACGACCCGCCCCGGGCGGCGGTGAACGGCCACTTCGATGCCGGTGGCCCGGCAGCGGGCCGGGCGCGGGCTCAGATGCCGGAGGGGGTTTTGAACACCGCCCAGACGACCTTGCCGATACCCAGACGGCCGGAGATATCCCAGTCGTCGGCGAGGGCGTCGACCAATTGCAGCCCGCGGCCGTGGTCGTCGGTCTCCGCGGGCGTGAGGAGGCGTGGACGTGCGTCGCTCGCGTCGTGCACCTCGATACGCACGACGCCATCGTCGACGGCAACGTGCATGCGAAACCCGTGCCCCCGCGGGGTGCCGTGCAGCAGGGCGTTGGTGGCGAGCCCGGAAACGCACAGGCGGATGTCGTCCACAGGTTTCACCGGGACCACGTGGGAATTCTCCGGCTGGACCGCGCGGTCGGCGGTTCCCGCACCGTGGAGGGTCTCGCCACCGAACTCGCCCGGCGCATCCAGTCCGCCCTGGCCGCCGGCGGAGCCTCCGCCCGGGTGCGGGACGGGCTGCACCGCCTGGCTGCCGAGGCGCTGGCGTCCGCTGCCTTCGCCGCCATCGATGCCAGCGCACCTCAGCGCGCCCGCGGGCATCTCGACAAGGCCATGACGCTCGCCAGCCTCTCCAGGGACAGCGGGACGGCCTTCCGTATCTGGGACCACCTCATGCTCATGTCGAGCCAGCGGGAGAACCACGGCGAGGCCGCTGCCGGCGCCGACGTGATGAAGCGGTCGACGGCTGCCCGGCGCAACCCTCTGTACGCGTCTCTCGGACACCTGCGCAACGCCAATGCCCTCGCCCGTCTCCGCCTGTGCACCGACGCACTGCGCGCACACGGCCTGGCCGAGAAGAACTTCGAGCGCCGTGCCGACGTGCCGCACTCGGACTGGATCAAGTTCTGCGGCCGAAGCCGAGTTCGACGCCCAGTCGTCGTACATGTGGACGGCCATGGGCGCCCACGACCGGGCCGAGTTCTGCCTGCACCGCACCCTCGCCGCCCTCGCCGAGGATCAGGTCCGGGACAGGGCTCTACACCGCGCACCTGGCGCTTGCGCAAGCGCGGCAAGGCGAGTTGGAGTCGGCCTGCGCCACCGGGGCGAGGGCGTACGCCTTGCTCCCCTCCGGGTCGAAGAGGACGTCGCACACCTTGGCCCTGACGCGCGAGGTGCTGGCTGCCTCAGGGTCGAGGGCTCCCGAAGTGGTCGAGTGGACCGAGGTGTCCGGGCGATGGAACTGAAGCGGCATGGGCACGCCGAAGCTGACGACGTGTGATCTCTATTGCTGGACATCCATGACGAGGTGTACGCGGACAATCCCGACCCCTTCCACTCCCGCGAGTGCTTCACCTACTTCCTGGACCTCTGGTCCTCCCGGAAGAACTGGCGATGCGTGTCCGGGTGGGAGGATGGAAGCGCGGTGGGATACGCCTACGGGGCGATGCTCGCGCCGGGCGGTCGGTGGAAGGGGAGTGGGCGGCGGCGCGACCTCCGGGGTTCCGTGTTCGCCCTCTCGGAGCTGATGGTGCTGCCTGGGTGGCGTGGGACTGGGCGCGCCAAGAAGATCCACGATGCGCTGATCGGTCCCGTGGCGGCGGACATGGTGTCCCTCCAGGTCGAGACCGCCCACGCCAGGGTCATTTGCCTCTACGAGAGCTGGGGCTACGGGAAGGCCGACGAGTTCGCATCGGACGACGACTCGCCTCCGTGCACGGTGATGGTGAAGAAGCTGTCCGGGGCGGTGTGAGGTGCCGGGGTAGGCGAGGCGGGTGTGATCACTCGAAGGTGTGATCGTCACGAAATGTGCCCCCGGCCTGGCCGGGAGGGGCGAAGCTGGCGGTCGACCGGAAAGGAGGGCACCATGACGGTTATGGCTGAACGCACGACGTCTCACATGCTGGTGGAGGAGTTCGAACAGATCGCCTCCGCCGCGCCCGAGACCGTCACGTTGGAGTTCCTCAACGGACGGATCGAGGAGAAGCGCGTGCCGGACGGCGACCACGACGAGATCCTCATGTGGCTTCTGGAACGCTGCATGCAGTATCGACCGGATCTCCGTCTTTACCCGACCGGGCGCGGGCTGAAGGTCGATGAGTACCGCAAGGGGCGCGCCCGCCCGGACGGGGTCCTGGCACCGAGAGGGCACTTCGCCGGCGTCGGTGAGTGGTCCGAGCCCGACGGCGTGCTGATGGTCGTCGAGGTCACGTCGCACGACGGGGACACCGACCGCCGCGACCGGCAGGACAAGCCGGCCGCCTACGCGGCAGCGGGCATCCCCGTCTACCTCCTGGTGGACCGCGATACCGACACCGTCGTCGTCCAGACCAACCCCCACCCTGAGCGCGGGTGCTACCTGGACATCCACCGGGCCCCCTTCGGCGAGGAAGTGACTCTTGCCGACCCGGTGGGCATCATGCTCGACACGGAGACCCTGAAGAACTACGTCGGCTGATCCACGGGTCAGAAAAGGCTTCTGCTAGTGGTGGTCCATAGTCGGGCTATGGCTACGACGACGATTCAGGTCACCCGTGAAGTCCGGGATCATCTGGCCGAGCTCGCCAAGGAGCGGGGGGTGAGCCTGGGGCAGCTGTCGAAGCCCTTGCCGCCGAGCAGCCCACGGCGGCGCAGCGGGCCGAGCGGCTGGCGGCCGACCGTGAGGTGGCGCGTCGTCTGATCGGCGTCGACCTGAGCGACGAGGAGTTCGACCAGGCTCCCGACGTCCTTGGCAACATCTACAAGATGGCCGCCGAGAAGGCCCGTGCCGCCCGGGACGCCGTCGCTTGATCATCCTCGACACCGGCGCGGTCAAGGCTCTCGCCGCCGGTCACAAGGCGCTGAACCTGCTCGCGGGCAACATGGCGAACACCCCCGGCGACCAGTTGCGGATCCCCGCGCTGTGCCTGATGCGGGCCGAGGCCGACGAGGAGCGGCTGCACCGCCGGGTGCTGGCGTTCTCCTCGGTCGTCGTCGACCCGCTCGACACCATGGCCGCCGCCTCCGTCGGCTCCATGATCCGGGACGGCTACGGCGCCTCCGACACCTGCCACGCCCTGTACTGCGCGCTGCCCCGCGCCGAGTTCACCGGCATGTCGACCCTGCTGACCGGGGGCGAGGGGCACTACCCGCCGGGCGTCGTCACCGTCGACATCGACTCCCCCGGGATGCTCGGCTTCCCCTGACGGGCGGTGGCCGCCGCCCGTCAGTCGTCCGCCAGACGGGACAGGGCCAGGTTCAGTTCCAGGACGTTGACCTTTTCGTTGCCCAGGAAGCCCAGGTCCCGGCCCTCCTTGTGGGCGTTCACCAGGTTCTCCACCTGGGCCGCCCCCAGGCCGTTCTCCTGTGCCACCCGGTTCACCTGGATCTCCGCGTACGCCGGGGAGATGTGCGGGTCTATCGCCGAGCCCGAGCCCGTCACCGCGTCCTTCGGGACCTCCGATACGGGGACGTCGTTGAACGACGCCACCTGCTGCTTCGCCTCCTTCACCGTCTTCACCAGCGTCGCGTCCGACGCGCCCAGGTTCGACGGGCCCGTGGCCAGGGGGTCGTAGGCGCTGTTGGAGGGGCGGGGCTGGAACCAGCGGGGGTCGGGGGTCTCCGTGCCCTTGAGGTTCCAGTTCTGGCCTATCAGCTTCGAGCCCGCCTCCCGGCCCTCGAACTCGGCCTTCGAGCCGTTCGCCTTCCCGGCGAACGCGCCCTGCGCGATGCCCGTGATCACCAAGGGGTAGATCACGCCGGTGACCACGGTGAGGACCAGCAGCGCGCGCAGCGCGCTGACGAGCAGCCGGGCGGTGGAGCGTGCGGAAGTGTTCATCAGGGTTCCTCAGCCGATTCCGGGGATGAGCGAGACGACGAGGTCGATCAGCTTGATGCCGATGAACGGGGCCACCAGCCCGCCCAGGCCGTAGACCCCGATGTTGCGCCGGAGCATGCGGTCGGCGCTCATCGGGCGGTAGCGCACGCCGCGCAGCGCCAGCGGGACCAGCGCGACGATGATCAGCGCGTTGAAGACCACCGCGGAGAGGATCGCCGACTCCGGCGAGGACAACTGCATGATGTTGAGCTTGTCCAGGCTCGGGTAGGCGGCGGCGAACATCGCGGGGATGATCGCGAAGTACTTCGCGACGTCGTTGGCGATCGAGAAGGTCGTGAGCGCGCCCCGGGTGATGAGGAGCTGCTTCCCGATCTCCACGATCTCGATGAGCTTCGTCGGGTTGGAGTCCAGGTCGACCATGTTCCCGGCCTCCTTGGCGGCGGAGGTGCCGGTGTTCATGGCGACGCCGACGTCCGCCTGGGCCAGCGCGGGGGCGTCGTTCGTGCCGTCGCCGGTCATGGCGACGAGCTTGCCTCCCGCCTGTTCGCGCTTGATGAGGGCCATCTTGTCCTCGGGCGTGGCCTCGGCGAGGAAGTCGTCGACGCCGGCCTCGGCGGCGATGGCCTTCGCCGTCCCGGCGTTGTCGCCCGTGATCATGACGGTCCTGATGCCCATGCGGCGCAGTTCGGCGAAGCGTTCGCGCATGCCCTCCTTCACGACGTCCTTGAGGTGGACGACGCCGAGAACCCGCGCGCCGCCCCGCTCGTCGGCGACGGCGACGAGCAGCGGGGTGCCGCCGGAGTCGGCGACGGTGTCGGCCATGTCCCGTACGGTGTCCGGGAGTTCGCCGCCCCGTTCCCGTACCCACGCCGCGACCGCGCCCGCCGCGCCCTTGCGGATCCGGCGGCCGTCGACGTCGACGCCCGACATGCGGGTCTGCGCCGTGAACGGCACCCAGTCGGCGTGCGCCAGCGCGCCGGGTTCGCGCTCGCGCAGCCCGTAGCGGGACGTGGCGAGCACGACGATCGAGCGGCCCTCCGGCGTCTCGTCGGCGAGCGACGACAACTGTGCGGCGTCGGCGAGTTCGGCCTCCTCGGCACCGGGTACGGGCAGGAACTCGTGCGCCTGCCGGTTGCCGAGCGTGATGGTGCCGGTCTTGTCCAGCAGCAGCGTGGACACGTCGCCGGCCGCCTCGACGGCCCGGCCGGACATGGCGAGCACGTTGCGCTGGACGAGCCGGTCCATGCCCGCGATGCCGATGGCGGACAGCAGCGCGCCGATGGTGGTGGGGATGAGGCAGACGAGCAGCGCGGCGAGCACGACGAGGGATTGCTCGGCGCCCGCGTAGACCGCGAAGGGCTGGAGCGTGACGACGGCCAGCAGGAAGACGATCGTGAGCGACGAGAGCAGGATGTTCAGCGCGATCTCGTTCGGCGTCTTCTGCCGGGCCGCGCCCTCGACCAGCGCGATCATGCGGTCGATGAACGTCTCGCCGGGCTTGGCGGTGATCCGCACCACGATGCGGTCCGAGAGCACCTTCGTGCCGCCGGTGACCGCGGAGCGATCGCCGCCCGACTCCCGGATCACGGGCGCCGATTCGCCGGTGATCGCGGACTCGTCGACGGAGGCGACGCCTTCGGCCACGTCGCCGTCGCCGGGTATGACGTCGCCGGCCTCGCAGACGACGAGGTCGCCGACGCGCAGGTCGGTGCCGGGGACCCGTTCCTCGCCCGCGGCGGTACGGCGGCGGGCGACCGTGTCCGTCTTGGCCCGGCGCAGCGTATCGGCCTGCGCCTTGCCGCGGCCCTCGGCGACCGCCTCCGCCAGATTGGCGAAGAGCACGGTGAGCCAGAGCCAGGCGGCGATGACCCAGCCGAACCAGTCGCCCGGGTCGGTGACCGCGAGGACCGTGGTGAGCACCGAGCCGATCTCGACCACGAACATCACCGGCGAGGTCACCAGCGCCCGCGGGTCGAGCTTGCGCAGCGCGTCGGGTACGGACCGGAGCAACTGCCGGGGGTCGAACAGCCCGCCGCCGACCCGGGGGCCGGATGCGTGCCGTACGGGATCCGCGTCGGTGCGCGGCGCGGGGGCGGGTGTCCGGGTCTGGATGCTCATGCGGCTAGTCCTTCGGCGAGCGGCCCGAGCGCGAGCGACGGGAAGAAGGTGAGCCCGGCGACGATGGCGATGCAGGCCACCAGCACACCGGTGAACAGCGGCTTGTCGGTACGGAGCGTCCCGGCGGTGGCCGGCACGGGCCGCTGCCCGGCGAGCGACCCCGCCAGCGCCAGCACGAACACCATCGGCAGGAACCGGCCGAGCAGCATGCACAGGCCGAGCGCGGTGTTGTGGAACCCGGTGTTCGCCGAGAAGCCCGCGAAGGCGCTGCCGTTGTTGTGGGAGGCGGAGGTGTAGGCGTAGAGGACCTCGGAGAAGCCGTGCGGCCCGGTGTTCGTCATCGACGACTCGCCGTTGCCCGTGCCCATCGCCAGCGCCGTGCCGGTCAGCACCAGCGCGGGGGTGACGAGGATGTAGCAGGCCGCGAGCTTCATCTCCCGGGGCCCGATCTTCTTGCCGAGGTACTCGGGCGTACGGCCCACCATGAGCCCGGCGATGAAGACCGCGACGATCGCCATCACGAGCATTCCGTACAGTCCGGAGCCGACCCCGCCGGGTGCGATCTCGCCGATCATCATGCCGAACAGCAGCACCCCGCCCGACAGTCCGCCGAACGAGTCGTGGAAGGAGTTGACCGAGCCGGTCGACGTCATCGTCGTGGAGACCGCGAAGAGCGACGACGCGCCCTCGCCGAAGCGCTGCTCCTTGCCCTCCATCGCGCCGCCCGCCACCTGCGCGGCGGCGCCCGGGTGCGCGGCCTCCAGCGCGGTCACCGTGATCACGCCGGCCAGCCAGATGCCGGCCATCGCGGCCACGACGGCATAGCCCTGCCGGACGCTGCCGACCATCCTGCCGAAGGTGCGCGGCAGGGCGAACGGGATGACGAGCAGCAGGAAGATCTCCAGGAGGTTGGAGATGCCGGTGGGGTTCTCGAAGGGGTGGGAGGAGTTGGCGTTGTAGAAGCCGCCGCCGTTGGTGCCCAGGTCCTTGATGGCCTCCTGGGACGCGACGGCGCCGCCGGTGAGGTGCTGGGTCTGCCCGGTCACGGTGGTCACGGACTCGGTGCCGGAGAAGTTCTGGATCGCGCCGCACGCGACGAGCAGCACGGCCGCGACGGCGGCCATCGGCAGCAGGATCCGCAGCGTGCCGCGGACCAGGTCCGCCCAGAAGTTGCCCAGCTCGCCGGTGCGGGAGCGGGCGAAGCCGCGGATGAGCGCGACCGCGACGGCCATGCCGACGGCGGCCGAGACGAAGTTCTGCACGGCCAGGCCGCCGGTCTGGGTGAGGTGGCCCATCGCGGACTCGCCCGAGTACGACTGCCAGTTGGTGTTCGCAACGAACGACGCGGCGGTGTTGAACGCCTGGTCGGGGCTGATCGCGGCGAAGCCGAGCGAGAGCGGCAGCTTGTCCTGGACCCGCTGGAGCAGGTAGAGGAAGAGTACGCCGGCCAGGGAGAAGGCGAGCACGGCGCGCAGGTACGCGGGCCAGCGCATCCCGGCGTCGGGGTCGGCGCCGATGGTGCGGTAGATCCAGCGCTCCACGCGGCTGTGCTTCTTGCCGCCGTAGACCCCGGCCATGTAGTCGCCGAGAGGGCGGTGGACGAGCGCGAGGGCGACGACCAGCGCCGACACCTGGAGCACGTCAGCGAGTATCGGGCTCATGCCGGGACCTCAGAACCTCTCGGGGAAGACGAGGGCGAGGACCAGGTAGCCCAGCAGGGCGACGGCCACGATGAGGCCCACCACGTTGTCGGTGGTCACAGCTTTGCCACTCCTCGGGCGATGAGCGCCACCAGCGCGAAGACTGCGATCGCGGTGACGACGAAGGCCACATCGGCCATCGGTGCTCCTAGACGGAATCGAATCGAACGGACATGTCCAGAGAAACCCCGCGGCGGGACGGATGTGACAGGCGTTGACACTCCCCTGACGAGGCGGAGGGCGGCATTGACGGGATTCATACGCAGGTGAGGGCCGCGCCGGCGCCGCTCGACGGCACGGCCTCCCGGGCGGGGGCGCGGGCGGCCCGCGGGGGTGCGGGAGCGTAGCCTGGGGTACGGCGACGGCCGCCGGTGCGCCGGCCGGGCCGTCCCGCGGCGGTGGGGCCCGCCGTACCCGAACCGCGGCGCCGGATGCCGCCAACGGTCCCTGCTTGCGACGGAAGGCGCGCGCTGCCGCGCGCGCCGCGGCGAGTGGGTGAGGTGCGCGCATGACGGAGGCCCCGCGGCCCGGCGACGACGTCCGCCGGACGCACCGGGCAGAGCCGATCGACCCCGATGTCGAGGTGGTGCAGCCCGCGCCGGCCGAGCACCGGTGGCGCGGTCAGGGCGCGCCTGTGGCGATGGTGGCGCTGGGCGGCGGGCTGGGGTCCGCGGCGCGGTACGGGGCCGGGCGGCTCTGGCCCACGGAGCCGGCGGCCTTCCCGTGGACGACCCTGCTGGTGAACGTCGTCGGGTGCGCGGCGATCGGCGTGCTGATGGTCCTGATCACGGAGGCGCGGACGGCGCACCGGCTGGTGCGGCCGTTCCTGGGCGCGGGGGTACTCGGCGGGTTCACGACGTTCTCGGCGTACGCGGTGGACGTGCAGCGGCTGGTGGCGGAGGAGGACCGGGCGGCGGCGGGGGTGGCGTACCTGGTGCTGACGCCGGTCGCGGCGCTCGCGGCGGTGTGGGCGGCGCAGGCCGTGACGCGGCGGGCGGTGTGGGGGCCGTCCGCCGGGGCAACCGCGGAGGGGGAGGGGGACGCGTGAACTGGCTGCTCGTGATCGCCGGGGGGATGGCCGGGGCGCCGCTGCGGTACGTCACGGACCGGGCGGTGCAGTTGCGGCACGGCTCGCCGTTCCCCTGGGGCACGCTGGCCGTCAACGTCACCGGCTGCCTGATCCTCGGCACCCTCGCGGGCGCGACGCTGGCCGGCGCCGCCCCGGAGTCGGTGCGGCTGCTGCTGGGCACGGGGCTGTGCGGGGCGCTGACGACGTACTCGACGTTCTCGTACGAGGTGCTGCGGCTGGCCGAGAAGGGCCGGGGGCGGTACGCGGCGGCGTACGTGGGCGCGAGCCTGGCGGTGGGGCTCGGCGCGGCGTTCCTGGGTGCGGTGGCGGGGGAGGCGGTGTGGGGGTGAGGGGCGGCCTCTCGCGGCCGTACGGACGGTGCGGGCGGGGTGCTTGCGGTGCGGGCCGTGCTTGCCGTGCGGGCCGTGCTTGCCGTGCGGGCCGTGCTTGCCGTGCGGGCCGTACGGGCGGTGCGTACCGGAAACCGGCGTGCCTCGCCGGTGCCCGCTCGGGTAGCGTGCGCGTCATGTCGAGCCCCGAGTCGGACAGGGCGGGGGCTTTCGGTCACGCCGTCAGCCCCCTGAACCACTGAGTCCGCAGCCCCGCCGCCGCGCCGCCTGACGCGGCCGGACGTGCGCGCCCCCGGCGCTGACCCCGCGGTGACCGAGACGCCTTCCCCTCTCCCCTCCTCGTCTCGGAGCCTCCCGATGCCCTTCCCGCTCTATCTGCTCGCCCTGGTCGTCTTCGCCATGAGCACGTCCGAGTTCATGCTCGCAGGACTGCTGCCGGACATCGCCTCGGACCTCGGCGTCTCCGTCGGTACGGCCGGCACCCTCACCTCGGCGTTCGCCGTCGGCATGGTCGCCGGCGCCCCGCTCGTGGCCGCGCTCGCCCGCAACTGGCCGGGGCAAAGCACGCTCCTCGTCTTCGTCCTCGCGTTCGCGGCGGCGCACGTCGTGGGCGCCGTCACCGGCAGCTTCGCGGTGCTCTTCGCCACCCGGATCCTCGCCGCGCTGGCGAACGCGGGCTTCCTCGCCGTCGCGCTGACCACCGCCGCCGGGCTCGTACCGCCCGACCGGAAGGGGCGGGCGCTGGCCGTCCTGCTGTCGGGCACGACGGTGGCGACGGTCGCCGGGGTGCCGGGCGGGTCGCTGCTGGGTGCGGCGTTCGGCTGGCGGGCCACGTTCTGGGCGGTCGCCGCCCTGTGCCTGCCCGCGGCCCTCGGCATCCTCGCGGGGGTCCCCCGGCGCCGGGCGCGGCAGGACGCGGTGGGCGGGCCCGCGCTGCGGTCGGAGATCGCGCGGCTCAGGAGCCCCCGGCTGATCCTCGTCATGCTGCTCGGCGCGCTGGTGAACGCGGCCACGTTCGGCAGCTTCACCTTCCTGGCGCCGCTGGTCACCGACACCGCCGGGCTGGCCAAGCCGTGGATCTCGGTCGCGCTGGTGCTCTTCGGGGCGGGGTCGTTCGCCGGCGTCACCTTCGCGGGGCGGCTCGCGGACGTGCGCCCCGGTGCGGTCGTCGCCGTCGGCGGACCGCTGCTGCTGGCCGGCTGGCCGGTGCTGGGGCTGCTGGCCGCGTACCCGGTCGCGCTGCTCGCGCTCGTCTGCGTGCTGGGGGCGCTGTCGTTCGCGGTGGGCAGCACGCTGATCACGCGGGTGCTGTACGAGGCCGCGGGCGCACCCACGATGGCCGGGGCGTACGCGACGGCGGCGCTGAACGTCGGCGCCGTGGCCGGGCCGCTCGTCGCCGCGGGCGCGATCGGCGCCGCGGGGAACCGCGGCCCGCTGTGGGCGAGCGGGGTGCTGGTCCTGGCGGCGCTGCTCGTCGCGGCGCCGTTCCGCGGGGTGGTGGCGGGTGCGCGGAACGGCGCGTGAGCGTGGCGGGTGCCGTCAGAGGAGGCCGGGGAGGAGGGGGAGGTCGAGTTCGAGGCCGCCGTGGTCGGAGTCCTCGGCCGAGCCGCCGCCGGAGTCGCCCGAGCCTCCCGAGCCGCCGGAGCCACCGGAGCCGCCGTCGGTGTCGCCCTCGTTGCTCGGCGTGGGCGTCGGGGTGCCGGTGGACGGTGACGACGACTCGGGTTCGGCGGTGTCCGGCGCGGTGACGCGGCCCTCCGCCGGGGTGGTGGTCGTCGGCGCCGGGCTGTCCTTCGTCGGTGCCGGGCTCTCCGCGGGCCGGTCCGCGTCGCGGGCGGCCTTCGTCGGTCCGGTCCGCGGCCCGGCGGGCTCCGCGCCGTCCGGCTTCGCCGCGCCCGAGGGGCGGTCGCCGTCCTGGCCGGCGCCGCCGTCGCCGCCGGGCTCCTCGGACGGGAGCGGCTGCACGGGGGTGTCGGTCCGCGCCACTGCCTCGTCCGTACGGGCACCTCCGCCGCCGCCCATGGCGTTCGCGGCGAGCAGCCCGCCGGAGAGCACGGTCATACCGGCGGCCGCGAGACCGGCCAGCCGCCGGCTGCGCCGCTTGTAGCGCCGGTGCCGCGACCGGGGCCGTACGGGCACGAGTTCCGCACCCACGCCGTCGCCGCCGTACGCGGCTTCCGGCACCGCGGGCAGGGCTGCCGTCCGGTCGTGGTCGTCGAACAGCTCCAGGTCCGTGGGCGCAGGTCCGTTCGGCGCTCCCGCGGGAAGCTGCGCCGGGGCGCCGAGGGTCCCGTAGATCTCGGGGACCGCGGGCACGTCGCGCGGCTGCGCGCACCACGGCGCTCCCGCCGGGTCGTGCCGGCTGTCGCACCGCGGGCAGTAGATCGTCGTCACTGTCGTGGCGTCCCTTCCGTCGCGTGGGGGCGAGGGGTGCTCCGACGCCGGAACAATGTGCCAGCGCAGGAATCCCGCGGAGCACGAAGAATCCCCATAAGAAGTGCGGCGGTGAGACCTATCTCACATTGACGAAGGTGGTACAGACCCTCGCACCTCCGGATATCGCACCCACTCCGCGGGGCCCGTGCGGCGGCTGCGCGACTGCCGCGATGACCGTTCAGGTCGTGTCCGTGATCGGGAACAGCCCCGGGGCCGGCAAGTCCACCCTGTGTGGCGCCCTCGCCGCCGCGCTCCGCGAAGACGGGGCGGTGGTCGACCACTTCGAGGAGGCCGGCATCCTCGCGCGCGAGGTGTTCGGAGCTGACCCGGCGGGTGCTGGCCCGTACGCCGTGGCGGACGGTGCCGGTGTGCACGGGCGCACTGGACGCCGAGGCGGCGTTCGCGTAGGCCCGCGCCCGACTGGCGTCGCGGCCGGGGCGGTTCCAGGACCTGCCCCGGACGCGGTCCGTCCGCGCTGTCTCGTATGTCCCGGAAGATCCGGTCCGTACGGGCGCCCCCCGCGGCCCGATGTCAGACCCGCGCGAGATGCTCGGATCCGAACCGTTTGTTGCTGACTTCCGTAAGGATCCGAGATGAGCAGCTTCGCCGAACTCCGTTCCGCCGTCCGCGGCCGGGTGCTCCTGCCCGGCGACGACGGCTTCGAGGTGGCCACCAGGCCGTGGAACCTGGCCGTGCCGCAGCCCGCCGCCGCCGGCGTCGTGGAGGCGGCCGACGCCGACGACGTCGCCGCGCTGGTCCGCTTCGCGCGGCGGGCCGGTGTCGCGGTCGCCACGCAGCCCGCGGGGCACGGCGCTTCGGGGGCCGTGGAGGGCGCCGTTCTGCTGCGCACCGGGCTGCTGGACGAGGTGCGGGTCGACCCCGCGGCGCGGATCGCGCGGGTCGGCGCCGGGGTGAAGTGGGGGCGCGTACAGGAGGAGGCGTCACGGCACGGGCTGACCGGGCTCCCCGGCAGCTCGCCTGTCGTCTCCGTCACGGGCTACTCGCTGGGCGGCGGCGTCAGCTGGTTCAGCCGCGCGCACGGCTGGGCGGCCGACTCGGTCACCGCCTTCGAGGTCGTCGACGCCGAGGGCGTGCCCGCCCGGGTGACCGCCGAGAGCGACCCCGAGCTGTTCTGGGCCCTGCGGGGCGGCGGCGGCGACTACGCGCTCGTCACCGCGACGGAGTTCCGCCTGCACCCCGCGCCCGCCCTCTACGGCGGCCAGATGCTCTGGCCCGGCGCGCAGGCCCGCGAGGTGCTCGACGTCTTCCGCTCGGTGACCGCCGCGGCGCCCGACGAGCTGACCGTCTGGGCCGGCCTGCTGAACCTCCCCGGTGCCGACCCGATGGTCGCCGTCCACACCACGTACCTCGGCGAGGGCGCCGGGGACGCCGGGCCCGAGCTGCTGCGCCCGTTCGATGCGATCGCCGGCCGGATCGACGACAACCGGGCCGTGCTGCCCGTCCACGAGCTGGGCACCATCACCGCCGAGCCCACCGACCCCAGTCCGGGCCTCGGCCGCGCCGAGATGCTCACGGCCGTCGACGACACCGTGATCGACGCGCTCCTCGCGGAGCCGATCGCGCCGCTGCTCGGCGTCCAGCTCCGCCACGTCGGCGGCGCGCTGGGCCGTCCCTCGGACTCCCCGCACGGCGCGCTGCCGGAGCCGTACCTGCTGTACCTCTTCGGCGTCCCGTTCTCCCCCGAGGCGGCGGCCGGCATCCCCGTCCGCCGGAGCGCGCTGGTGAAGGCCCTCGATCCGTACGTCGCGGGCCGCAAGCCGTACACGTTCCTGGGCCCCGACGAGAGCCCGGCGGACGTCTTCGGCCCGGAGAGCCTGGCCCGCCTGCGGGCCGTCAAGCGCGCCCGCGACCCGCAGGGGGTGTTCCGCAGCAACTTCCCGGTCGGCAAGGACTGACTCCTGCACCGGCGGGACCGGGGGCCTGACCGGCGGCCCCGCCTTCCGGCCCGTTCACCGCCGTCACCGTACGACCGCGGTGAACTCCGCGGTGCGCACCGCGTCCTCGTGCTTGAAGTCGAGGAACAGCCGGTACGTCCCCGGGCCCGGCACCTGCGCGTGGAACGCCACGACGGGGCCGGGTCCGGTCGTCCCGTCGCCGGGGGAGCCGTCCGGGTGGACGTGGACGTACGCGAGGTCCTCCCGGCGCACCGCCACGAGGTGGCCGTACGCGGCCAGGTAGGGCTGCAGGTCGGTGACCGGTTCGCCGTCGCGGGCGACGGCGAACTCCAGCCGCCGCCCCTCGCCCGCCGCCAGTTCGCCGGTGAGGGTCACCTCGCGGCCGTCGACGGTGAAGGCCGGGGCGGGCGCGGGGAGTTCGTGCGCGGGCCCGGCGCCGTCGCCGGCCGTCAGGTCCGCGCCGAGCGTGAGGGTGCGGCCGAGCGCGGCGGGGGCGAAGTCGGCGAAGACGCGGTAGGCGCCGGCCTCGGGAAGGAGGACGCGGACGGACCAGGTGCCGTCGGCCGCCTCCGCGGGGTGGACGTGGACGTAGCGGGTGAGGTCGCGGCGTACGACGATCAGGTGGACGAGCTTGTCGTGGATGGGCGTCAGGCCGGTGACCGGGCGGCCGTCGTTGCCGAGGAGGCGGAAGCGCAGCTCGGTCTCGGCGCCCGCGGGTGCCGCGGTGGTCTCCAGCGCGAGGGTGTAGCCGTCCTCGGAGCTGTCCAGCCCGGCGGGTCCCGCGGGGGCGTGGTGACCGTGGTGACCGTGCGCACCGTGCTGACCGTGGCCGGCGTCGTGGTGCTGGGTGGCGTTCATGGTGGGTCTCCTTGCCCTTCGTCTCCGGTGCGGTCTCTCTGGTGATCAGCGTAGCAGAGATACCCCCTGGGGGTATGGCGACGTGCGGTGACGCGTGTCACGCGGGGCGGTTTGAGGGCGTCACGCCGCGGTGGTCGTACGGTCCCGGGTGAGCCGCGCGCCGCGGTCCCGCAGGGAGGGCCCGGCCGTACGCGCCGCGCCCGCCGGCCGCCACACCAGCACCGCCGCCACCGCCGCCGCGAGCCCGATGACCGCCAGCACGCCCGCCGCCACCCCCGTCCCGGCCCGTGCCGCGAGAGAGCCGGCCAGCGGGTACGTCACCAGCCACGCGACGTGCGACAGCGAGAACTGCGCCGCGAACGCCGCCGGCAGGTCCGCCTTCCCCGGCACCGCGCCGCGGATCACCCGCCCCGCCGGCGTCACCATCGCCGAGGTCGCCGCGCCGAGCACGGCCCACGCCGCGAGCAGCGCCGGCCAGGTCCTCACCCCCGCCGCGAGGCCCGTCCCGACGACGGCCAGCACCGGCGCCGGCACGAAAGCCGCCGGCAGCATCACCGCGCGGTCGCCGGCCCGCTCCAGCACCCGGGGGAGCGCCAGCGCGACGGCCATCGACCCGGCGCCGTAGGCGCCCAGCGCGAGCGACACGTCGCCGACCGGGCGGGCGAAGTGGTCGCGGACCAGGACCACGGTGTTGACGATCACCATCGAACTGGCCGCCGCGACGGCGAGGTTGAGCGCCAGGAGCGCGCGGAGCTGCGGCGCGGAGCCGAAGAGCTTCATCCCGTACGCGGCCCTGGCGAACACCCCGCCGCTCTCCGTGCCGCCCTCCCCGCCCCCCTCGCGCGGGACGGGCTTCGGCAGCGCCACCGAGACGACCAGCGCGGCGGAGGCGGCGAAGCCGGCGGCGGTGCCGAGGAAGAGCCGGTCGTAGGTGAGGAGCGTCAGCAGCCCGGCCGCGAGCACGGGGCTGAAGAGGCTCTCCATGTCGTACGCGAGCCGCGACAGCGAGAGCGCGCGGGTGTAGTCGCGCTCGGCGGGGAGCACCTCGGGGATGGTGGCCTGGAAGGTCGGGGTGAACGCGGCGGAGGCGGACTGGAGGAAGAAGATCAGCACGTAGATCTGCCAGACCTCGGTCACGAACGGCAGCGCGAGCGCGACGACGCCGCGCACGAGGTCGGCGGCGACCAGCAGGGCGCGGCGCGGGATGCGGTCGCCGAGGGCGCCGATGACGGGGGCGATGCCGACGTAGGCGACCATCTTGACGGCCAGGGCGGTGCCGAGGACGGCGGAGGCGTTGCCGCCGGCGAGGTCGTAGGCGAGGAGGCTGAGCGCGACGGTGGCGAGGCCGGTGCCGACGAGGGCGATGACCTGGGCGGCGAAGAGGTGCCGGTAGGTGCGGTTGCGGAGTACGGAGAACATGGCCCTGGCCTCTTCCTTTGCTCGTGTGCGCATATACGCACATGTTAAACAGAGGGAGGTCCGGGGGCTATTCCCGCGGGGCGGTTACCGGTTCAGGAGTGCCAGGGCTCGCCGGTCATGAGGTGGTCGGCGTGGTTGAGGGCCTCGATGACGAGACCGCGCAGATGCCCGTCGCGCAGCGAGTACACGACGCGGCGGCCCTCCTTCCTGGAGTGCACCAGGTGGGCGAGGCGCAGCTTGGCCAGATGCTGGCTGACGGCCGGCCGGGCGGCGCCGCTGGCGGTGGCCAGCTCGGTGACGTCGGCCTCGCCCTCGGCGAGCAGCCACAGCAGGTGCAGCCGCGTCGCGTCGGCGAGCAGCGCGAAGACCGTGCTCGCGGCTTCGAGCTGCTCCCGGTCGGGCGTCCACTCGTGACGGTGGACGGCGGGGGTGGGCGAGGGGGCGGTGTCGCGCTCCGGCATGCGCCTATCGTATGGCCGTACGAGGCCCGGGGCCGGGCGTCGCGGCTGCTCAGCCGGCGCGGTACATGCCGAGGGAGCCGTGCCCGGCGACGTCGGCGAAGCCGAACTTCTCGTACAGGAACCGGGCGGGCCCGTCGGCGACGAGCGACACGTACGCGGTGGCGGGCGCCCGCCGGTCCAGCTCCGCGACGAGCTCCGCCATGATCTGCTTCCCGAGTCCCTGCCCCTGGTGGTCCGGCAGCACGCACATGTCCACCACCTGGAACACGGTCCCCCCGTCCCCCACGACCCGCCCCATCCCCACGGGCACCCCGCGGTGGTACACGACCACCCCGTACCAGGTCTGCGGCAGCCCCACGGCGGCGGCCTCGGCCGCCTTGTCCGACAACCCGGCCCCGGTCCGCAACCGCCGGTAGTCCGCGACGGACGGCACCCCGGCCCGTATCTCGTAAGGGTCACTCATCGACATCATGCGTTACACCCTAACGGGGTGCCGCCGGCGATCAGGTGGTGGCGCCCGCTCCCGGGCGCCTGTCACGCACGCCACGTGCCCTCCCGCGGGAGGGTGTTCGTCTGCGATGATGGCGCTGCCAAAGGCGACGGCGGAACGAGGAAACCGGTGTGAATCCGGTGCGGTCCCGCCACTGTGATCGGTGAGCCGGCTCCGAACAGGCCACTGCCCCCGCGGGGGTGGGAAGGCCAGGGGCCGGCGGTGAACCGAGAGCCAGGAGACTCACGTCGTCGCCTCCTCGACGGATCTGGGGCGGATTTCCCCGGAGAGGAGCGTGCGCCGTCGTGCGTGCCCTGCTGCGCGGCCCGGTGCGGTCGTTGCGTGTGGTCGTTCCCCTGTCCCTGCTCTTCGCCGCCGCCTGCGGGGGGCCCGCGCGGGACGGCGGGCGGGCGGAGGGGGAGTCGCCGCCCGGGTTTCCGGTGACCGTCGGCAACTGCGGGGTCGAGACCGTCTACGAGCGGCCCCCCGAGCGGGCCGTGACCCTCAACCAGCACGTCACCGAGATCATGCTCGCCCTCGGGCTGGAGAAGTCCGTGGTCGGCACCGGCTATCTCGACGACGAGATCCTGCCCGCCTACCGCGGGGCGTACGCAGGCATCGAGGTGATCGCCGACGAGTACCCCTCCTACGAGACCCTTCTCGCCGCGGAACCCGACTTCGTCTACGGCGGGTTCGCCAGCACCTTCGAGGAGGGCCGCGGCCGTGACGCGCTCGCCGGGGCCGGCATCGACTCGTACCTCAGCCTGGAGGCGTGTGCCGAGCCGCCGGTGACGGTGGACCTCATGGACCGCGAGATACGCACCGTCGCCGAGGTGTTCGGCGTCCCGCGGCGGGCGGAGAAGCTCCTCGGCGAGCTGCACGGGACGCTCGACGGCGTGCGGGACGCGGTCGCCGGGGTGGAGGCCGCGGAGGTCTTCGTCTACGACAGCGGCGACAAGACCGCGTTCACCGCGGGCGGCGGCGGGATCGGCAACGAGATCATCGGACTGGCCGGCGGCGCCAACGTCTTCGCCGGCCTCGGCAAGCCCTTCGGCGATGTGTCGTTCGAGCAGGTCGCCGCCCGCGCCCCGGACGCGATCGTCATCTACGACTACGGCGACCAGTCCGTCGCCGACAAGAAGCGGTTCCTCCTCTCCCACCCCGCGCTCCAGGACGTCCCGGCGGTACGGAACGAACGCTTCGCCGTCCTCCCGCTGTCCTCGACCGTCCTCGGCGTACGGGTCCCGGAGGCCGTCGACTCGCTGGCCCGCCAGCTCCATCCGGACCGCTTCCGGTGACGAGGGCCCGGGCGCTGCCCTTCCCCGCCCTGCTCGTCCTCCTCCTCGGCCTGCTGCTGCTCTCCGCCACCGCCGCCGTCGCCCTCGGCTCCGTCCGCGTCCCCGCGGGCCAGGTCTGGGGCATCCTCCTGCACCGCCTCCACCCCGCCCTCGCGGACCCCGGCTGGAGCCCGGTGCGCGAGACCATCGTCTGGGACGTGCGCCTCCCGCGCGTGCTGCTCGCCGGGGCGGTGGGGGCGGGGCTCGCGGTGTGCGGGATGGCGCTCCAGGCGCTCGTACGGAATCCGCTCGCCGACCCCATGCTGCTGGGCATCTCCTCGGGCGCCACGGTCGGCGCCGTGCTCGTCGTGGTCCTCAACGTCACCGTCCTCGGCCTCTTCACGCTGCCGCTCGCGGCCTTCGCCGGCGCCCTCGCCGCGCTCGTCGCCGTCTACTTCCTCGCGCTCGGAGCCGACGGCCGCATGACGTCGCTGCGCCTGGTGCTCGCGGGCGTCGCCACGGCCGAAGTCCTCTCCGCCGTCGTCGGGTTCCTCATCGTCACCTCGGGCGACCCGCACAAGACGCAGGCCGCGCTCCGCTGGATGCTCGGCGGCCTCGCCGGCAGCACCTGGCGGCTCATCTGGATCCCGCTGGCCGTCGTCGTCCTCGGTACGGTCGCGCTGCTGGCCGTGGCCCGGCCGCTGAACCTGCTCCTCGCCGGCGAGGAGGCCGCCGCCGCCCTCGGCCTGGACGTGCACCGCTTCCGCTCCGCGATGTTCGCGCTCGTCGCCGTGATGGTCGGCGCGGCGGTCGCGGTCAGCGGGGCGATCGGGTTCGTCGGGCTGATCCTGCCGCACGTGGTGCGCCTGCTCACCGGCGCCGACCACCGGCGGGCGCTGCCCGCGGCGGCGCTGCTCGGCGCGGCGTTCCTCATCGCCGCCGACCTGGCGGCGCGCACGCTGATCAGCCCCGAGGAGGTCCCGGTGGGAGTACTGACGGCGCTGGCCGGCGGGCCGTTCTTCCTCTGGCTGATGCGCCGCGGGGCCGCCCGGTGACCGGCCGCGCGCCCGGCGCCCCCGCCGCGCCCGGCGCCCTGCGGCTGGAGTCCGTCACCGTCACCGCGGGCGGGCGCACGCTCGTCGAGGCGGTCTCCCTCGACGTCGCGCCCGGCGAGGTCGTCGGCCTCGTCGGCCCCAACGGCGCGGGCAAGACGACGCTGCTGCGCACCGTCTACCGCGCGCTGCGGCCCACCTCCGGGCGCGTACTCCTCGACGGCGACGACGTGCGCGCCCTGCCCGCCAAGCGGCTGGCGCGGCGGCTCGCCGCGGTGCTCCAGGAGATCCCGGGCGCCTTCGAGCTGACGGTGTACGACGTGGTGGCCATGGGCCGGACGCCGCACAAGCGCGCCTTCGCCGGGGACGATGACGCCGACCGCGCCGTCATCGCCGGCAGCCTCGCGGCGGTCGGGGCGGCGGACCTGGCCGGGGCGCCGTTCGACCGGCTGTCGGGGGGCGAGAAGCAGCGGGTGCTGATCGCGCGGGCGCTGGCGCAGCGCGCGGGCACGATGGTGCTCGACGAGCCGACCAACCACCTCGATCTGCGCCACCAGCTCGACGCCCTCCGCCTCGTCCGCGGCCTCGGCGCCACCGCGCTGGTCGCCCTCCACGACCTCAATCTGGCGGCCGCGTTCTGCGACCGCATCTGCGTGCTACGGGCCGGCCGCGCGGTCGCCGCGGGCCCGCCGGCGGAGGTGCTGACGCCGGCGCTGCTCGCGGAGGTGTACGGGGTGGCGGCGGAGGTCACCGTCCACCCGGCCACGTCCCGCCCCCACATCACCCTGCTCCCGGACGGGCCCCCGCCGGGAGCGGCCAGGGCGGGGGACCCGGATGCGCCGGGTGGCGCGGGGCTGCCCGGGGACGCGGATTCGCCAGGGGACGCGCGCGTGCCTGATGGCACGGGCTCGCACGGCCCGTTCGGCGTACCTCCGGACGACACCCCACCCCCGCGCATGGTCCCGCCCGGCCCGCCGGAGCCGCCCGGGCCACCCGAGCCGCCCACCGCCGCCGCGCCGTCCGACCCCGCCCCGAAGGGAGCACCGTGACACCCGCCGACCAGCCCCTGTCCCCGGCCGTCGTCGCCGCCGCGCTCGAAGACGTCGCCGCACTCGGGCCGTTCTTCGCCCTCGCCGTCGCCGGGCCCGGCGACGGCTGGCACCCCGTCGCCGGAACCTACGCCCGCGGCGCCGCCGACCTCGTCGCCGCCACCGCCGGCCGCTACGGCACCGCCGAACTCCGCATCGGCGCCTCCCTCGTCCAGTTCGGCCACGCCTCCCGGCTCTGGTCCCCGGTGCTCGCCTGCGCCCTCCTCCACGGCGTCCTACCGGACCTGACCGGGCTCCAGCGCGCCGACGAAGGCCCCGCGCTGCGGCTGCCCGTGCCCGCCGGGCGGCCGGCGCCCGCGGCGGCCCGGCTGCCCGAGGTGCTGTACGAGGAGGTGGTGACCCGGCACCTGGAGCCGCTCGCCGCGGGGCTGCGCGTCAAGGTCGCCGCCGGGCTGCTCTACGGCAACGCCGCCTCCGCGCTCGTCGGCGCCGCCGCCGCGCTCCGCGCCGCCCGCCCGGCGCTGGGCGACCCGCTCACCCGGCTCACCGGCGCCCTGCTGTGCACGGGGCGGCTGGCCGGCACGGGACTGCTCACGGGGCCGGGGCTGACCTTCCGGCGCCGTAGCTGCTGCCTGTACTACCGCGTCCCCGGCGGCGGCACGTGCGGCGACTGCTCCCTGCGTACGTGACGGCCGCCCGCCCCGTACAACGCCAGGACCCGCCACCGCCTCACCGCTTCCCCCGCCCCCGCAGGAACCGGTCCGCCCCCTCCGCCAGCTCCACCACCCGTTCCGGATACCGCGACTCCGCCCGCTCCCCCGCCGGCAGCCTCCACGGCCGGTGCACCGCCGCCCCCGCGAACCCCGCCAGCTCGGGTACCCACCGCCGCACGTACACCCCCTCCGGGTCGTAACGCCGCGCCTGCGCCAGCGGGTTGAGCACCCGGTTCGGCCGCGTGTCGGTGCCCGTCCCGGCTACCCACTGCCAGTTGAGCTGGTTGTTCGCGATGTCCCCGTCGACGAGCAGGCCGAGGAAGTGCGCGGCGCCGACCCGCCAGTCCACGTACAGCGTCTTCGTCAGGAAGCTCGCCGTCAGCAGCCGCCCGCGGTTGTGCATCCAGCCCTCGTGCGCGAGCTGCCGCATCGCCGCGTCGACGATCGGGTAGCCGGTCCGCCCCGCGCGCCACGCCGCGGTCCCGTCGGCGTCCGTGCGCCACCGGTCGCCGCGCGGGCGGTAGTCGGCGTGCGCCGCGTCGGGGCGCGCGGCGAGGACCTGGTGGTGGAAGTCCCGCCAGGCGAGCTGCCGGACGAACGCGTCGGCGCCCGGGCCGCCCGCCGCGCGGGCGCGGTGGACGAGTTCGGTGGCGGAGAGCGTGCCGAAGTGCAGGTGCGGGGAGAGCCGGGAGGTGGCGTCGCCGGGGAGGTCGTCGTGGCGGTCCGCGTACGCGGCCACCCCGGTACGAAGCCAGGCCGCGAAGCGCCGCCTGCCCTCCTTCTCGCCGCCGCGGGCCAGGCCCGGTGAGGTGCCGGAGACCTCCGCGCGCGCCGGGAGCGCGATCGAGCGCACCCCCGCGGGCACCGGGACGCGGCGCGGCGCGGGCAGCGGCGTGCGGGGCGCGGCGGCGCGCCAGCGGCGGAAGTACGGGGTGAACACCGCGAAGTGGTCCCGCCCCTGCGGCGTCACCGCACCCGGCGCCAGCACGGTGACCGCCGCCTCGTGCACGACGAGCCGCCGCCCGTCCGCCGCCAGCGCCTCGCGCAGCCGGGTCTCGCGGCGCTGGGCGTACGCGCTGACGCCCGCGGCGACGTGCACCTCGCCCGCCCCCGCGGCCGCCGCGACCCGGACGGCCTCGCGGACCGGGTCCCCGGCGCGGACGACGAGGCGGCCGCCGCGCGCCCGCAGCGCCTCGTCGAGACCGGCGAGGCAGTCCGCGAGGAACGCCCGCCTGTTGGGCGGCGCGAACCCGATCCGGGCGAGGGCGTCGTCCGCCACGAACAGCGGCACGACGTCATCGGCGGCGTGCACGGCGGCGTGCAGCGCGGGGTTGTCGTGCAGCCGCAGGTCGGACGTGAAGAGGCAGACGGCGACGCTCATCCCGGCATTCTCACGGTGCCGCCGCCCCGGCGCCGCGCGCCATGCCGGTGGCGTACGCCCCGGCCCGTCCCGTGACGTACGCCACC
Organism: Streptomyces sp. CNZ287; assembly: GCF_007827615.1. NCBI lineage: Bacteria > Bacillati > Actinomycetota > Actinomycetes > Kitasatosporales > Streptomycetaceae > Streptomyces > Streptomyces sp. CNZ287. Next base: position 65,995 of record NZ_VISV01000020.1, read on the forward strand.
GAAGCCCCGCCCCCGCGCGGCGTTTACCGATTCGTTACTCGGCAAGACGCCGTGAATGCCGAACAGAAGCAGACCCAGTGCGGCGGCGGTGATCGCCGGGATCGCGGATCTGGCCGCGATCGTGATCGGACTGTGGATACTCCTGTACGTCCTCGACGCGAACCGCTCGAACGACTTCGTCGCCTTCGTGCACGACATCGCGAGCTGGCTCGCGGGCTGGTCCCGCGACATGTTCACCGTGGACCCCGACTGGTGGCAGGTCCTGCTCAACTACGGGATCGCCGCCTGCGTCTACCTCGCGGTCGGGCACACGGTGTCCAGGACCGTCAAGCGGTGGTGACCTGACGCCGGAGGCAGCAGCGGGACCGGAGGCCGCAGGACCGGAGGCCGCGGGAGGGAGGGACGATGAGGGCACACCGGCTGACGTTGAACGTGCTCAGCTCCAGCGCGCAGTGCGCGGTGATCCGCGTCGGCGGCGAACTGGACCACGGGGGCGAGCGGCTCTTCCTCGACACCGTGGGGTCGTGCGTGGACTCCGGGCACCGCTACGTCGTCCTCGACCTCACCACGCTCACCTTCTGCGACTCCCGCGGCCTCAACTGCCTCTTCGCGGTGCGCTGGCTGCTGCGCAGGCAGGGCGGCGAACTGCTGCTCGCCGCCGTCGGCCGGCGGGTGACGTACCTGCTGGAGCAGACCGGCAGCACCGACGTGATCGCCATGTACCGCAGTGTGCGGGAGGCGCTGGAGCACGTGCCGGAGCCGCTGCGGGCGCGCTGGCCGCCCGGCGCGGTCCCGGACGCTGCGCGCCCCTCGCGCCCCGATCGTTGACGCGTGCTGCAAATGGCCCAGGGACGAGCGGAAATGCGAGCTGGAAGGGGTGTTGTCGGACCACGTTGGTTACGGATGCAAAGTAACGGTCAGGTATAGCCGCCGTGATGACGGGTAGCTGCACACCACGCCTGTCGAGCAGAAGTCCACATCAGGGGGACACCATGACGACATTCGTGACGCGCGACCACGGGCCCGAGACCGGCCACGCCACGGCCACCGCCACCGGCCCCGGCCCCGCGACGGGCACCGCCCCGGCCACCGACACGGGCGCAGACCCGCTCGCCGGCCTCGACCTGCCGCCGCTGCCCGAGCTGCGCGAGGCGAGCACCGCCGACGCGCGCGCCCTGTCCCGGGTCCTCTTCGCCCGGCTGGCCGAGCTGGAGGAGGGCACGTACGCCTACTCGTACGTCCGCAACACCCTCGTCGAGCTGAACCTCGCGCTCGTCCGCTACGCCGTCAGCCGCTTCCGGCTGCGCAGCGAGTCCCGCGAGGACGTCGTGCAGGTCGGCACCGTCGGCCTGATCAAGGCGATCAACCGCTACGACCTCGGCGAGGGCACCGAGTTCCCCACGTTCGCGCTGCCCACGATCATGGGCGAGATCAAGCGCCACTTCCGCGACACCTCCTGGGCGGTGCGGGTGCCGCGGCGGATGCAGGAGCGGCGGCTGACGCTGGCGAAGGCGAGTGCGCGGCTGGAGCAGACGCTGGGCCGCGGCCCGAGCGTCGCGGAGCTCGCGGAGCAGACCGGTCTCGACCCGGACGAGGTCGTCGAGGGGCTGGTCGCCGCCAACGCGTACAAGACGTCGTCGCTCGACTACCACGCCGCCGACGAGGAGGGCGAGTCCTTCCTCGCGCGGCGCACCGGGGTCACGGACCCCGACCTGGAGAAGGTCGAGAACCTGGTGTCGCTCAAACCGCTGGTCGAGGCGCTGCCGGAGCGCGACCGCAAGGTGCTCGACCTGCGGTTCGGCGCCGAGATGACGCAGAGCGAGATCGGCGCGGAGCTGGGCATCTCGCAGATGCACGTGTCCCGGCTGCTGTCCTCGATCCTCAGACGCCTGCGTGAGGGACTGACCGAGCCGGCGTGAGCGCCGGCGCGCGCCTGCGGCGGGGCGGGCGTTCCGTGCGCCCCGGCCGCGTACGGCGCCGGAAGGCGACCGGGATCGCCGGGACCCGGCGGCTGCGCCGGGCGGACCACGCGCTCTTCGCCCGGATCGCCGCGACCCGCTGGCCCGGCGCCGAGCCGGTGCTGCCGCGGCTGAGCCGCGCCGCCGACCACGGCGTCCTGTGGTTCGGCACCGCCGCGGCCGTCGCCGCGTTCGGCGGCCCGCGCGGGCGGCGCGCCGCGCTGCGCGGGCTCGGCTCGCTGGCGCTGGCCTCCGCGACGGCGAACACCGCGGGCAAGGGCGCGTTCCGCCGCGCCCGCCCGGTGCTCGACGCGGTGCCCGTCATCCGGCATCTCACGCGCCAGCCGATCACCTCGTCCTTCCCCTCGGGACACACCGCCTCCGCCGCCGCCTTCGCGTGCGGCGTCGCGATGGAGTCCCCGCGCTGGGGTCTGGCCCTGGCGCCGGTCGCGTGGTCGGTCGCCTTCTCCCGGATCTACACCGGCGCCCACTACCCCAGCGACGTGCTCGCCGGGGCCGCGCTCGGGCTGGGCGCGGCGCTCGTCGTACGCCGCCTGGCGCCGCCCCGCGCCCGCGGGACGCACCCGGCGCCGCCGCCCGCCGAGGCGCCCGCGCTGCCCGGGGGCGCGGGGCTCTACGTCGTGGTCAACCCCGCCTCCGGCGCGCAGCAGTTCGGCGACCCGGTGCAGCAGCTCGCGACGGTGCTGCCGGAGGCCCGGGTGGCGCTCGCCGACACCCCGGCAGGACCCGGGGCGGGACCGCTGCCCGAGTTGCTGGACACCGCGGCGCGGGAGGCGGCGCGGCACGGCGGTGCCCTGGGCGTCTGCGGCGGCGACGGCACGGTGGCCGCGGCGGCGGAGGCGGCCCTGCGGCACGGCGTGCCGCTGGCGGTGCTGCCGGGCGGCACGTTCAATCACTTCGCCACCGACCTCGGGGTGGAGAGCATCGCGGAGGCCGGCGAGGCGGTGACGCACGGCAGCGCCGTCGCCGTGGACGTCGGCCGGCTCCGCCCGCGGGAGCCCGCGGGCCCGCCGGCCCTCTTCCTGAACACCTTCAGCCTCGGCGTCTACCCCGAGCTGGTGCGGCGGCGCGAGCACTTCCCGCCGCCGTTCCGCGGCCCGCTCGGCACGGTCGCGGCGGTGCTGCGCGTCATACGTACGGCACAACCCGTCAGCGCGCGGATCAACGGCCGGCGGCGGGAGGTGTGGCTGCTGTTCGCGGGGTCGGGCGCGTACCACAGCGTGGGCATCGCGCCCGTGCGCCGCGACAACCTCGCCGACGGCGTGCTGGACGTGCGCATCGCCCGCGCAGGGGACTTCGCGCGGGCCCGGCTGCTGGCCACGGCGCTGGCCGGCGGCCTGGCCAGGACCCGGCTGTACGCGGCGGGCCGGCTGCGCCGGATCGTCGTCTCGGGGCTGCCGGAAGGCACGCGGATGGCCTACGACGGGGAGGTCGTCCCCGCGCCGACCGCGTTTGAGCTGGATAAGCTCGAAAGAGCGCTGACCGTCTACCGGCCGGCAAGGAGCTGACGCATCCCCCGGGAGGCCCGCATGATCGAGGCACACGACATCCGTGAGTGGCGCGGCCACTCGGTCCGCGGCGCGGACGGCGGCAAGATCGGCGAGATGGAGGCCGTCTACGTCGACACCCGCACGGACGCGCCGTCGTTCGCCACCGTCAAGGCGGGCGTGCCGGGGCGCAAGCGGCTGGTGTTCGTCCCGCTGGAGGGCGCGTCCGTCAGCCCCGGGTACGTGACCGTCGCGTACGACAAGGGCCAGGTGAAGTCCGCGCCGTCGATCGATACGGACGGGGAGCTGGCGTTCGAGGAGGAGCCGGCGGTCTTCAGGCACTACGAGCTGGAGTACGAGTCGGGCGCGGCGGGCGAACGCCGGCTGGCCCGCCGCTGACCAGGCTCCCGGCCCGGCGCCTCAGGGCGCCGCGGTCCTCACCGCGGTACGGCAGGCACCGCAGGGCGCCGCGGTGGGCGGGCGGCCTCCGGATTGCCCTCACCGCGCGCGAGCAGCGCGTTGAACTGCGCGCCCGCCAGCAGCGCCAGGTTCGAGAACCACAGCCAGATCAGGAAGACGACGACCCCGGCGAGTGACCCGTACAGCCTGCTGTACGTCCCCGCCGCGTACGACGCGTACATCGCGAACCCCACCGACGCCAGCAGCCACAGCACGCCCGCCAGCAGCCCGCCCGGCACGGCGTGCGACACGTTGCGCGACTCCGGCGGCCCCGAGCGGAAGAGCAGCAGCACCAGCAGCGCCGCCACGAAGACCAGGAACGGCCAGCGCAGGAAGTCCCAGAGCGCCGCCGTCTGCTCGCCCATCCCCAGCGGTCGCCCCAGCGCCCGCATGCCGGGCCCGGTGACCACGAGGGTCAGCGCGCCGGAGACCAGCAGCGTCAGCAGCAGCAGCGCCATCGCCAGGATCGCGGGCGCGCGGCGCAGCACGGGCCGGCTGTCGGAGGTGCCGTACATCGCGTGCAGGGCACGCCGGAAGACGGACAGGAAGCTGCACGCCGACCAGACGGCGCTGGCCGTGCCCACGGTGGTGAGGATCCAGGCGGTGGAGTGGCCGCGGGTCACGTCGTGGAGGGCGTCGTTGAGCGCCGTGTCGGTGCCGGTGGGGGCGAGCCCCGCGATGTAGGCGATGAGGGCTTCGGTGCCGGACGGGTCGGCGAGGCCGATGACGGTGAGGGTGACGAAGAGCGTGGGCAGGACCGTGAGTATGGCGTAGTACGTGAGGGCGGCGGCCCAGTCGCTGATGTCGTCGTTCCAGAGGGCCACCGGGGTACGGCGCAGGGCGGCGCGGTAGCGCGCCCCGTTCGCCCATCTGCCCCGTGCGTGCACCCCACGCTTCATCGGTCCATGCTCCGCTCTTCGTTCGCTCCGCGCCCGCCGGGCACGCCGCCGTGGACCGTCCCTGTCTACCGCGTGCGGGCCGCCGGCCCTTCAACCGGCCGGGCGCGGCCCGCGGAAGACGCGGTGCCACCAGCGGCGGCGCGGCGGGTGAACGGCGCGGCCGAGGCGGCGGCCGAGGAACAGATAGCCGAGGAAGGCCCCGGTGGTGTTGAGGATGACGTCATCGATGTCGAACGCCCGGCCCGTGAGGAAGGTGCCCTGGACCACCTCGACGGCCGTCATCACCGCCGCCGTGCACAGTCCCACGCGCAGCAGCCCCCGGGCGGGCGGCACGAGCACGGGCAGCAGCAGGCCGAAGGGCACGCCGAGGAGGATGTTGCCGCCGAGTTGCCGGACGGTGTCGACGAACGCCGGCTGGGTGAGGTAGTCGCGGATCGAGTCGCCGGGGCGCAGGTTCGTGTGTGTGACCGGCTCCGAGGCGGACGACCCCTCCAGCGTCAGCCGCGCCAGCACCACGGCGAACGCCACCATCAGGGCGAACGCGACCAGCATCGCGGCTGCGCGCACCCACCGGGCCACGGGCGGTGCGCCGGCCGGCGGCTCCGCGGGCCGCTCGCCGGCGGCGGCCGTGCCGCCGGTCGCGGCGGTCGGAGGCCGGTGCTTACGGGAGATACCCATCACGCCTCCCCGAGGTCGGCGGGAGTGCCGCGGGCGCATCGCCACTCGTCGGCGGACGGGGGCGCGGATGACATGAATCCTCCCTTCCGAGGGCCGGGCGGGGTGCCCGGCGCGGTGTCAGCGGGCGGTTACCCGGCCGTCCGGGCGGTATGCACCGTGGCGTGACCTGCGGGGCGGGCGCGGCCGGTGGGGCCGCCGGGAGGTGTGCGCCGGTGCGCCGGTGGCGCGACGGGCGTACGGCGGTCGCTGCCGTGTGCGAAGACTGATGCGCCGCGGCGCGGGCCGGCCCCGTGTCCGGCCCGCGCCGCGGCTGTCCCGGTGCGGTGGAGGTGATCGGTGCGGGGTGCGCGGGGGTGGCGCACCGCGGGGTGTAAGTGACATACGGACATGGCGCGGTGTCTGTTCACGCGCTCGCGTCGAGGACCTCCCGCAGCTTCGCGCCGAACGCCTCCGGCCGGCCCGCGTAGCCGTACTCCGCGTCGAGGAAGCCGCCGTGGTGGCTGGGGAAGACCGTCGCCTCCTGCCCGAGCAGCGCGGCCGTGCCGCGTGCCGTACGGGCCGTGAAGGTGTCGCCGGACTCCTCGCCCACCGCGATGACCACGCGCGTCGGCGCGGCGGCGAGCGCGGCCGGGTCCGGGCGGTAGCCGCTGACGGCCCAGGAGGCGTCGGAGAGCAGTGGGTCGTCGCGGTTGCCGTCGTCGTCGGCGGGCATGCCGAAGGCCGCCGGGTCGGGCGCGGGCTGCGCGAAGTAGGCGTCGGTGAACTCGCCCTGCCAGGCGCCGAGTCCCATGAACGCCGCCATGCCGGTGCCCCAGCCCTTGGCGTTGTACGCGTCGGTGACGCCCTGCCGGGCCCGCTCCGCGGCCTCGGCGTCGGGGAGCGCCGGGATGATCGGCGGCTCGTGCGCGACGAGCGTGGTCACGTCCTCCGGGTACGCGGTCACCAGTGCCAGCGCCGTCACCGCGCCGCCGCTGCTGCCGAAGAGCTCGACCGGGCCCGCGCCCAGCGCGGCGATGAGGGCGTGCACGTCCTCGGCCTGCGTCTGCGGGTTGTGGTCGTGCCGGCCGTCCTTGCGGGTGCTGCGGCCGAGGCCGCGGGGGTCGTACGTGACGACGGTGCGGTCCGTGAACTGCGCCGCCAGCGCGCGGAAGCCGCCGGCGTCCATGGGCTGGCCGATGAGCAGCAGCGGGGGGCGGCCGTCGGCGGTGGGCAGGGGGCCGCGCACGTCGTAGACGAGGTCGGCGCCGGGGAGGTTCAGCGTGTGTGTGTCCATGTCCGTGCAGACGGTGCGGCACGCGCAAACTCATCGGCGCCGGAGGTGACCCCCCACACTTGCAACCCTGTGGGTGCAGTAGACGGGATTCATGTGCAATGCTGCGGTTGCAGATAGACACGCGAGGAGGAACCGTGAACGACATCGCGTACACCGACGCGGAACTGGCGGAGCTGGACCGGGTCGCCCGCCGGATCGACATCGACGCCCCCGCCGACCGGGTCTGGGACCTGGTCGTACGCCCCGGCTGGTACATCAACGAGGGCGAGGTCGACCCCGAGCCCGACCTGAGCTACGACGGGGACGTGGCCGTCGTCCGCGGCGACAGGTTCGGCGAGTTCCGGTTCAGCACCGTGGAGCTGGACAAGCCGCGCTACGCCGCCTTCCGCTGGCTCACCGGCCGGAACCAGCCGGGGGCCAAGGGCTCCACCCTCGTCGAGTTCTGGATCGACGAGCGCCCCGGCGGCGTGACGCTGCGGGTCGTGGAGAGCGGCTTCTCCCGCCTCTTCGACGAGCGGTCCGCGTGGCTCAAGGAGCGCGAGGGCAACGACGTGGGCTGGGCCGAGGAGCTGGCGGCCGGCAAACGCTACGTCGAGAAGGCCGCCGCCGCGGCACCCCGGTCGTGACCGCGGCCGCCGGCCCCGCCGTCGTGTGTGCCGCGCTCGGCGAGCCGACGCGCTGGACGATACTCACCCGTCTCGGCGAGGGCCCGATGTCGGCCTCCGCGCTGGCCAAGGTCATGCCGGTCAGCCGGCAGGCCATCGGCAAGCACCTCGACGTGCTGCGCGAGGTCGGTCTGGTCGAGTCCGAGCAGCGCGGCCGGGAGGTCGTGTACGTGGCCGTGGGTGCCCGCCTCCACGCGCTCGCCCGGGAGCTGGACCGGGTCGGCCGGGCCTGGGAGAGCCGCCTGCTGCGGATCAAGGAGCTGGCGGAGCTGCCGGACTCCGGCCCGCCGCCGCGGAGCTGACGCCGCGCGCGACCCCCTCCCCGATGCGGCCGGGGAGGGGGTCGCGCTACCGGGCGGCCCGGCTGCGTACCAGGAGGTACAGGAAGTACGGCGTGCCGATGACCGCGGTCATCAGACCCGCGCCGAGCTGCGCCGGGGCGATCACCGAGCGGCCGGTGACGTCGGCCGTGCACACCAGCACCGCGCCGAGCAGCACCGCGACCGGCACCACCCGGGTGTGCTGCCGCCCCACCAGCGCCCGCGCCGCGTGCGGCGCCACCAGGCCGACGAACCCGATCGTGCCCGCCGCCGACACCGCCGTGCCGGCCAGCACGACGCTCAGGATCAGCAGCCACAGCCGGCTGCGGCCGAGGTCGAGGCCGAGCAGCCGCGGCGTGTCCTCGTCCAGCGAGACGAGGTCCAGCTCCCGGCGGCGGACCGCCGCGATGGCGAGCCCCACGACCAGGACGATCGCCAGCGGCACCACGTCCGGCAGCGTCCGCCCGTACGTCGAGCCGGAGAGCCAGGTCAGCGCCATCGTCGCGTTGAACGGGTCGGTGAGCACGATCAGCAGGCTGATCAGCGCCGTCGAGGCGGTCGCGAAGCCCATGCCGACGAGCACCAGCCGGTTCTGCTGGAAGCCGCCGCGGGCGGCGAGCCCGAAGACCCCGACCGAGGTGAGCGCCGCGCCGCCGAGCGCGGCGGCCGACAGGGCCCACGAGCTGGGCACCGACACCGTCGTCACCAGCAGCACCGCGCCGAGCGCCGCACCGTTGGAGACGCCGAGCACGCCCGGCTCGGCCAGCGGGTTGCGGGTCACGGCCTGCACGATCGTGCCGGAGAGCGCGAGCGCGGCGCCGGCCAGCAGCGCGGCGAGCACCCGCGGGACGCGGGTGTCCAGGACCACGTCGGTGGTCGGCCCCGCCCGGCCCTGCAGCCAGTTGGCGACGTCGCCGAGGAGCAGCTTGGTGTCGCCGACCAGCAGCGCGACGACCGTGACGGCGACCAGCGCCGCCACCAGCAACGCCGTGGTGACCACGAACGTGCGGTGGCTGCGGATGCGCAGCTTGTCGGTGTCGGCCGCGCCCGCGGTGTCCCGCAGCCGGGCGGCCATCACGACGAGGAACACCGCGCCGACGAGGCTCGTGACCACGCCCGTCGGCACGGAGACCGCCGTGTCGGCGGGCACCATGGCCCGCAGCAGCACGTCCGAGCCGAGCACCAGCGCCATGCCCAGCAGCGCCGCCAGCGGAATGCCCGCCCGCGTCTTGCCGTACGTGCGGAACCTGCGGGCGACCGACCGCACCAGCGCGGGCGCGCAGAGCCCCACGAAGCCGATCGGCCCCGCGAGCGTCACCGACGCCGCGGCGAGCAGCACCGCGAGCAGCACCGCCGTGACGCGGGTGGCGCGCACCGGGACGCCGAGCCCGCGGGCGGCGTCGTCGCCGAGCGCCAGGGCGTCGATGCGCCGGGAGAGCAGCAGCAGCCCGGCGAGCCCGGCGACGGCGAGCGGCAGCAACTGCGTGACGCCGTCCCAGCCGCTCTGCGAGATGCTGCCCTGGTGCCACTCGTAGAGGCCCTGCGTCTCCTCGGGGAAGAGCAGCAGCATCCCCTCGGTGACCGCGTACAGCCCGAGCGTCAGCGCGCTGCCGGCGAGCACCAGCCGTACGGTGCCCGTGCCCAGGCCCGAGAGCCCGAGCACCACCGCGGCGGCGGCGAGCCCGCCCGCGAACGCGATGCCGGAGGACGCCAGCAGCGGCAGCGACACCCCGGTGGCGGCGGCCAGCCCCAGCGCGGCGTACGAACCGGCGTTGACGGCGAGCGTGTCCGGCGAGGCCAGCACGTTGCGGCTGACCGCCTGGAGGGCGGTGCCGGCGATCGCCAGCGCCGCGCCGACGACCAGGCCCGCGACCATCCGGGGGAGCCGGGACGCGATGACGACGGAGGAGTCGGTCGAGTCCGCCTGGCCGGTGAGCGCCTTCCAGACCTCGGCGGTGCCCGCGTCCGAGGTGCCCTGGGTGAGGTCGACGACCGCGAGGACCGCGACCACCAGAGCGATTCCGGCGGCCACCGCCGCCGCGCCCGTCCGCGACCGTACGGTCGGCGGCGGGGCGGGCGCGGTGGCGGTGGCCGGGGCGGTGACGGCCATCGAGGCCACCGGCTACTTCGTCAGCGCGCCGACGAGGGCGTCGACGTACTGGTTCATGGATTCGACGCTGCCGAACATCCAGATGCCGTCGTCCAGCCGGTGGACGTCGCCCGCCTTGACGAACGGCAGCGACTTCCAGACGGAGTCGTCCTTCAGCTCGCCGGTGAACGGGGTGCTGGCCTCGTCCTCGTCGTTGCCGATGTACACGAACTGCGTGTCCTCGGGGAGCTTCGTCAGACCCTCGACGTCGGTCGAGCCGAGGCCGTAGTCCTTGTCGCCCTTGACGTCCCAGGCGTTCTCGAGGCCCAGCCGCTCGTTGACGCCGCCGAGCAGGGAGCCGCTGGTGAAGGGGCGGATGGAGACCTGGTTGGAGACGACGTACCCGTCGGCGAAGGCGACCTTCGCGCCGCCCAGGCCGGCGTCGTCGAGCGCCTTCCTGCCCTCGTCGAGCTTGGCGTCGAAGTCCTTCTTCAGCTTCTCGGCCCGGTCGGTCGTGCCGGTGGCCTTCGCGATGAGGTCGAGGTTCTCGGTCATCTGGCCGACGGGGTCGGAGGCGTCCGCGGAGCGGAGGGTGAGCACCGGGGTGCGCTCGCTCAACTGCTTGACGGCCGACTCGGGCAGGTCGCTGGTGGCGATGATCAGGTCGGGGTTGAGCGAGGCGATGGTGTCGATGCTCGGCTCGCCGCGGGTGCCGATGTCCTCGGGCTCGTTGGTGAGCGGGACCGCGGAGTCCCAGGTGTTGTAGCCCTTGACGTCGGCGACGCCGACGGGGTCGACGCCCAGCGACACGAGGTTCTCGACCACGTTCCACTCGGTGCCGACCACCTTGGTGGCGGGCCCGTCTTCGAGCGTCACCTTCTTGCCGGTGGAGTCGGTGAGGGTGATCGGCTGCGCGGCGCCCTTGCCGGCGCCGCCCTTGTCGTCGTCGTCCGCGGCGTCTTCGGTGGTGCCGCAGGCGGCCAGGGTGAGCGTCGCGGCGGTGGCGACCGCCGCGGTCAGCAGGAGGCGTGTCATGAGGAGGTGCTGAGCCTTTCGCTTCGCTTGTGGTGCCGGCCGATCGCGCGGGTGCGCAGCCGGCCCGTCAGGGGGTCGTCGTCGACGTCGATGCGGATTCCGTACGCCCTGCTGAGCAGTTCGGGCAGCAGGACGTCCTCCGGGCGGCCGTCGCCGACGATGCGGCCGTCGTCGAGCAGGACCATGCGGTCGGCGACGGCCGCCGCCTGGTCGAGGTCGTGCAGGACGGCGCCCACCGCGATGCGGTGGTCGTCGGCCAGGTCGCGTATCAGGTCGAGGAGTTCGACCTGGTAGCGCAGATCGAGGTGGTTGGTCGGCTCGTCGAGCAGCAGCACGCCGGTGTCCTGCGCGAGGCAGCCGGCCAGCCAGACGCGCTGCAACTGTCCGCCGGACAGGTGCTCGGCGCCGCGCTCGGCGAGTTCGGTGACGCCGGTCATCGCCAGCGCCCGGTCGACCGCCGCGCGCCCGCCGGGGTCGGAGGCGCCCCAGCGGCCGCGGTACGGGTAGCGGCCGAACTCCACGACGTCGCGGACCGTCAGCCCGCTGGGCGTGGGCCGCCCCTGCGTGAGCAGCGCGACGTGCCGGGCGAAGTGCCGGGTGGACATCGCGAACCCGTCGGTCTCCTCGTCGATGACGAGGCTGGCGCGGCGGGCCCGTTGGAGCCGCGCGAGGGTGCGCAGCAGGGTCGACTTGCCGCTGCCGTTGGGCCCGACGAGGACGGTCACCTCCCCGGGCCGCAGCCGCAGCGAGGCGTCGTGGACGACGTCGACGCCGTCGTACGCCACGGTGACGTCGGCGGCGGACAGGGCGTGCCCGCGGGCTCCCGCGGCGGTGGGCGTGCTCTCTCCGGCTCTCACGGGAGCTTAGGTTAACCTAACCTCACCCCGGCTCGGCAGTCGGTACGCGAGGGAAGTCTGCGCGCCCCCCGCCGAGGGCCGCCCCCTCGCCTTCCGCGGACCGGCGGCCTACGCTTCCCCGCGGCCCCATCTCCCCGAGGAGGCCGCCCCGGTGAACTGGTGGAAGAAGCTCCGTACGGCCCTGGCAGGTGGCGACAAGCACACCGGCCCCTGGTGCGACGCCTGCCGCAGACGCATGCCGGGAGGGGTCACGAAGGCGCCGCCGCCCGGGGTGCTGTCCCCGTTCTACGTGGGTGCGCCTGGCCGGGTCGGCTCCACCGTCGTCCGCGAAGCCTGCGACGACTGCTGGCGGCGGCACCGCGAACTCACCGCGGAAGGCGAGGCGGACTACCGCAGGACGCATCCCGTCGAGAAGTACGTCGCGGCGCTGCGGGACCGCGACCTGTCCGTCCGCGAGGACGCCGCGCGCGTGCTGATGACGCTGCGCGACCCGCGCGCGGTCGCACCGCTGATCGCGGCGATCCGGTCGGAGACGGACCATCCCCGGGTGGAGCGGTCGTACTACGTCAGCGCCCTGATGTTCGCGCTCGCCGACACCGGCGGCGAGGAGGCCCGGGACTTCCTCGACGGGCTGCTGCGCGCGCCGGCGTCCTGGCGGGAGCTCCACCGCCCGGACTTCTACCCGCTGATCCCGGCCGTCGACTGGGTCGCCCCGGCGCTCGCCGTCCCGGGCGACACCGTGATGCTGCGGCCCCTGCTCGATCTGCTGGCGGAGGACCGTCCGGTCCCGGTGCGCCGCGGGGTGGCGCAGCACCTGGCCCGCCTCACGAACGGCGGCGCGGGCCGGTGGTCGGTGGACGGTCCCGTGGTGTGCGAGATCACCCCGGAGGGGCGGAGGATGTTCACCGAGGGGATGCGGGCAGCGGCGGACGACGCGGACGAGACGGTACGCAGGTACGTCACGAGGGCGCTGGCGCACGTCGGGGCCTGGTAGCCGGGCCGCTTCCGGACGTACCCGCGGCGCCCGGCGGCGCCGGGAGGCGAACCTCACTGGCGCGCGAGGGGGGTGCCGGGGCGAGAATACGGGTGGGCGGCGTGCGGATGCCGGACCCACACGCGAGCGCCAGGCACCCGCGGCGCCCGCAGACGAGCACATCCTGGAGGCTCCGTGACCGCCGCACCACCGCGTACGACAGCCGCCCCCGCGGGCGGCGGAGAGGCCCCGCAGGCCACCGTGGCGTGGGCCGCCGCCGTGGGGCAGCGGGCGCCGTGGCTGGCGGCGTTCAGCCGCCGGGCGTGGTTCCCGCCCGCGCTCGCCGCGGTCGCCGGGGTGCTGCTCGCGCTCGCCTTCCCGCCGTACGGGCTGTGGCCGCTGGCCGCCGTCGCGCCCGCGGCGCTCTTCGTGCTGCTGCGCGGCGCCCGCCGCAAGAGGGACACGTTCTGGCTCGGTACGGCCTTCGGCGTCGCGTTCTTCGTCCCCCTGCTGTGGTGGCTGTCCAACCTCGGCATCCTGCCGTGGCTGCTGCTCAGCGTGATCCAGGCGCTGATGCTCGGCGGCCTGTGCCTCGCCGTGCCGCCGCTCGTGCGGCTGCCGGCCTGGTGGCTGTGGGCGGCGGCCTGGTGGGTGGCGGTCGAGGCGGTGCGCTCGCGGGTGCCGCTGGGCGGCTTCCCCTGGGGCCGGCTGGCCTTCAGCCAGGCCGACGCCCCGACGCTCGGCTGGGCCTCGGCCGGCGGCGCCCCGTTGGTCAGCGCCGTCGTCGCGCTCACCGGGGGCGCGCTCGCGGCGCTGGTCACCGCGCGCGCCGCGCACCGCGTGGTGCCGGCGGTCGCGCTCGCCGGGTCGGTCGCGCTGGGGGCGTGCGGGATGCTGCTGCTGCCGAGCGCCGGGGACGCGGGCGACGAGCGGGCGACCGTGGCCGTGGTGCAGGGCAACGTGCCGCGGGCGCGCAGCCTGGAGGAGCAGGCCCGGGTCGAGATGGTCGCGGAGAACCACATCGCGGCCACCGAGGAACTGGTCGAGGACGTCAGGGCGGGCCGGGCGGAGCGGCCGGACCTGGTGCTGTGGCCGGAGAACGCCACCGACCGCGACCCGCGCAACGACGCCGTCCTCAGCGCCCGGATCTCCCAGGTCGTGGACGACCTCGGCGCCCCCGTCGTCGTCGGCGCGATCCTCGACGCCCCCGGCGACCGCATCCGCAACGCGGGTCTCCTCTGGCTCCCGGGCAGCGGCCCCGGTGAGTACTACGCCAAGCGGCAGCTCGTGCCCTTCGGCGAGTACATCCCGATGCGCGCGCTGCTCGGCGGCTTCGGCGACCTCCAGCTCATCCCGCGCGACTTCGAGCCGGGGGAGGAGGCGGTGCGGCTGGACGCCGGGGCCGTGCGCCTGGCGGAGTCGATCTGCTACGAGGTCGCGTACGACGGCCAGGTCCGCGACCAGGTGCGTACGGGGGCCAACCTGCTGGCCGTACCCACCAACAACGCCACCTACATGCGCGACGGCAACCTCGGCGAGCCCGAGCAGCAGCTCGCGATGTCGCGGCTGCGGGCGGTCGAGCACGACCGCTCGACGCTGGTCGCCTCCACGACGGGCATCAGCGCGATCGTCACGCCGGACGGCGAGACGGTCGACGAGACGGGCCCGTGGCGCCGCGAGGTGCTGACGGCGGAGGTCCCGCTGCGCACGGACGAGACCCTGGCGACGCGGGTGGGCTCGGCCCCGGAGTGGGCGATCGTGGCGATCGCGGCGGGGTCGCTCGGCACGGCGCTGTACCTGCGCCGCCGGGAGGGCGCTCCTGCTTCGTCTTCGGCTTCGGCTTCCGCTTCGGGTCCGGGTCCGGCTTCCGGGGCCCGTACGCCGACGGAGGACTGACCCGCCGCCGTGACGGGCCTGGGGGCGGACTTCCGGCGGCTGTGGTTATCCTCCGCGGTCTCCAACCTCGGCGACGGCGTCCGCCTGACCGCCCTGCCCCTGCTGGCCGCCGCCGTGACCCGCGACCCGGTGGCCGTCGCCGTCGTCTCGGTGGCGGCCGAACTCCCGTGGCTGCTGGTCAGCCTCCCCGCCGGCGCCCTGGCCGACCGGGTCGACCGGCGTCGGCTGATGGTCGCGGTCCAGCTCGTCCGGATGTGCCTGGCCGCGCTCCTCACCGCCACCGTCCTGGCCGACCGCTCCTCGATCGCGGTGCTGTGCGCGGTCGTGTTCCTGCTGGGCATCGGGGAGGTGGTCTACGACGCGGCGGCGCCCACGATCCTGCCGCGGATCGTGCCCCGGGAGCAGCTCACGCGCGGCAACGCGCGGCTCTTCGGCGTGGAGCTGGGCGCCAACGAGTTCGCGGGCCCGCCCCTCGGCGGCCTCCTCTTCCGGCTCGGGCAGGCGGTGCCGTTCGTGCTCGACGCGGTGAGCTTCGCGGCGAGCGCGGCGCTGCTGAGCCGGCTGCGGGGCACGTTCCGGCCCGCCGGGGCGGCGGACGCGCCGAGGGCCGGCGTGGTGCGCGCGATAGGGGAGGGCTTCGGGTGGCTGTGGCGCCATCCGGTGATCCGCGCCCTGTCGGTCGTCGTCACATTCATGAACCTCGCCCGCGCGATGACCATGGCCGTCTTCGTGCTGTACGCCCTGGAGACGCTGGACCTGTCGGCGGTCGGCTACGGGGTGCTGTCCAGCGCCGTCGCGGTCGGCGCGGTCGCCGGGTCCTGGGCCGCCGAGCGCATCCGGCCCGCGGCGGCGGGGCCGTGCCTGGTGGCGGCCGTGCTCGGGCACGGGCTGACGACGGTCGCGATGGGGGCGACGTCGAATCCGTGGGCGGCGGGGGCGAGCAGCGCCGGGTTCGGGTTCGCGACGATGACGTGGAGCGTGCTCACCGCGGCGGTGCGGCAGACCATCGTGCCGGACCGGCTGCTGGGGCGGATCAGCAGCGTGCACCGGTTCCTGAGCTGGGGCAGCCTGCCGCTGGGTTCGCTGCTGGGCGGGGTGCTGGCGGCGGCGTACGGGCTGCGCGTGCCGTTCGCCGCGGGCGGGGCGGCGGTGGTGCTGGCGGCGCTGGTCGCGGCTCCTACGCTGCTGGGGGTCTCGGCGCTGCTCGCCGGGCCGGGCGGTGCCGGTGGTGCCGGCGAGGCCGGCGGGGTCAGTGGAAGCGGGTCGTGACGATGCGGGCCTTGTAGATCTGGGCGCCGGGGCGGGTCTTGGACTGGCCGCCGGAGAAGTAGACGGTCGGGCCGCCCCACGGGGGATCCGCGGGGGTCGGGTCGAGGGTCCACATCGCCTCGCCGTCGGTGTAGCGGACGTAGGACTTGACGTAGTTCTCCTCGGAGATGATCGTCACCTTCCGGGTCGCCTTGTCCAGCGAGTACACCCGGCCGCTGTCGGTGACCCACAGCTTGCCGGGGTCGGTGTAGTCGGGCTGGATGTCGTGGCCGTTGCCGGCGAACGTGATGTCCGTACCCGACTTCACCAGCCGGGCCGTGGAGTTGGCGCCCGTGACCCGGTAGGTGCGGATGACCGTGCCGCCGGTGACCCACAGCAGGTCGTTCACGTCGTCCCAGAGGACCGCGTGCGGCTTGGGCATGTCGGTGATCGTCTGCACCTCGCGGAGCGTGGAGTGGTCGCTGTTGGCGCCGCCGTAGACGTGGATGCGGTCGCGGGTGCCGGCGACGACCACGGCGGCGACGTTCGGGATGCGCTCGATGCAGTGCGGGTAACTGGCCACGGACGCCTCCCAGATGAGGTCGCCGCGGTCCAGCCGGTTGCCGTTGCCGGTGACGGCCACGATGCCGGCGCGGCCGTTGCCGGGCTGGCCCGCGGTCATGAGCGCGATCGTGCCGTAGCGGGTGGTCGCGCGGAAGCGGATCTCGAAGGGGTCGTCCCAGCCGTTCGTGGTCCCCGGGGTGAAGCTCCAGTCGGACGCGGCGGACCAGTCGCCGGTGCGGTCGAAGACCTGGAAGCTGTTGGTGGCCTGATCGGTGAGCGCGATGGGGTAGTCGGCCACCGCGGCGTTCGCCTTCGACGCGCCGAGGGTGACGGCGGCCGGCGCGGCGACCGCCCCGGCGAGGGCTCCGGTGAGCAGGCTGCGTCGCTTCATCGTCCGTCCATCCGTTCGTCGGCTCGCCGGTGGGGACCGGCCGATTTCCGTTGTAATGCACGGGTAATGCACGCCGGTTGCGCCGCGGTTGCGCGGCATGGGGGACGTACACCGACTTCATGATCCTGTCAGGGGCATGACTTCCCACGGCCATTCTACGCGCATAGTCTGAGCGCCGGCACGGCCGACTGCCGGCACTCCCGCGGCAGTTGGCGCACCCCCAGGCCGTGCGCCGTGACCCGGCGCACCTACCCGAGGAGTCCCCATGCGCCCCACCGCGAAGAAGGGTCTGGTCGCCGCCGGCGTCACCGCGGCAGCCCTCCTGGCAACCGTCGCCCCCGCCGAGGCCGCCCCCGCCGACAAGCCCCAGGTCCTCGCGAGCTTCACCCAGACCAGCGCCACGAGCTACAACTCCTGGGCCGCCGCCGAGGCCAACCGCGGCGCCTGGTCCGCCTATGCGTTCAACTGGTCGACCGACTACTGCAGCAGCTCCCCCGACAACCCCTTCGGCTTCCCTTTCCAGAAAGCCTGCCAGCGCCACGACTTCGGCTACCGCAACTACAAGGAGATCGGCGGCTTCGACGCCAACAAGTCCCGCCTCGACAGCGCCTTCTACGAAGACCTCAAGCGCGTCTGCAACCGCTACTCGGGCGCCACCAAGACCTCCTGCAACAGCACCGCCTGGGTCTACTACCAGGCCGTCCGCGCCTTCGGCTGACCCCGTCCCCACCCCCAATCCGGCCCCGGCGGTGCCCCATGCCGCCGGGGCCGGACGCCTGTTCGCCGGCACCTCGGTGTGGGGGTTGAAGAGGGTCCGGCGGTGGGGGTGCGGGGATGAGTTTCCGGCTGGCGGCGTACGCGGTGTGCATCGCGGGCGGCCGGGTGCTGCTCGCCCGGCACGTACCGCCGGAGGGGGAGAGCAACTGGACCCTTCCGGGCGGCCCATGCCGGACATCACGTGGGAGCAACCGTTCTGCCAGGACTCGGGGAACTGCTTCCGCATAGGCACGGACGCGGAGGGCAACGCGCACATCGCCGTGGCAGGCAGGGAGGAGCACCGGGTCACCGACTCCGTGGAAGCACTCCGCACGCTCATCCGGGACATCAAGGCCGGCAAGGCGGACCACCTGCTGTAACGGGCCAGCCCGGCGTCGGATGGGCGGCGTCGGGGGTACCGGCATCGCTTGGGCACCCCCCGGGCCACCCATCTCCTGATGATGCGGGCCTCCGTCCGGTGTCAAGGGCGCTCCTCTCCGCTTCGCTGCGAGGAGCGTCGCTGCGCGATGGGGCTTCGCCCCACCCTTGACACCGGACTCCGGCCCGTAACGACCGGCGGCTATGAGTGGCCCGGGGGGAGCGGCACCCCGTTGAAGGGCCTACGGATCGGTGCCCGGCGGACGGGGGCCGACGCCGCGGCGGGACGACTCCGCTCGCGGAGAGGCCCGGCGCCGACTCGGACCGGAGCCGGGCGACTGGACTGCGGAGGGGCCCGAGCTGGGGTGGACGGTGTCGTAGGGGGGAGCAACGCCCGACGTCTGCTGCACGACGTGCATCCGCCCGGTGATCGCCCACCGGGCCCCTGTCCGTACCGCCGCGGCGGAGAAAAGGAGCCGTAACTCCTGGTAACACCCCTGGATCCGGCCCGAATCAGCCCCAGGCGCCGACTTTCGCCCACCGGGCCACAGCCCATCCCCCAGCACCCGGATCACGCGGAACGCACGTGACCGGGACGAACTCGCGGTAACCCCTAGCAAAAACCAGCCCAAACCGCCCATCGGCCCCGACTTTCGCCCACCCAGCCGCCACGGTCACGCCCAGGCCAGACCCGCGGCCGATCCGAAGCCGGCTGCTGTGACCGGGATGGTCCACCGTGATCGGGAGGCGGCTCGCGGGACGAGCGTACGCGAAACGGCTGATATGACTGGGGCATGCAGGAAGAGATTGCACGGTCCGCGATCGACATGTTCATCTCCGCGTTCAACGCCTCGGACGAGAGCTATGTGACTGCCCTGCTCTCCCAGGCTCTGACCTCGGACGTGGTCTTCTGGGGGCCGTTGGGTCGCAGCGAAGGAATCGAGGCGGTCGAGCGGTTCGTGCTGGACATCCGGCGTCACCCGGCGGGGACCGGCACGATGGTGCGCTGCTCGGCGGTGGACATGCCTGACGAGTGGGCCCGGTACCAGTGGGTCTTCACCGCGCCGGACGGAGGTCCCCGCCTGGCGGGAACGGACGTCGTCCATCTGCGGCGGAGCCTCATCGACCAGGTCATCGTCTTTGCGGGGGAGATCGAACCGTCCGCCTCCTGAGTCATCCTTCCGCCGCTGTCCTTCTCCTGAACTTGCCCCCTTCGGCGCTCGGAGGGCTGCGGTTCATCCCACCGCCCCGACCGCCAACCCGGTGGACCTGTGCGGTCACGGCACTAGGCGGAGAAATGGGAGCGCAACTCGCGGTAACGCCCCCGCCGAATGGGGGCAAATCGCCCGCCGGGCCGGACTTTCGCCCATCCGCGTGCACTCGCCTCACCGCGGGCGGGCGGGCTCGCCCTGAGGCGGGTCGGGTGCGGGGAATCGAGCAGAACTCGCCGTGCCGCCGCTGGGGACCGGGGCAAGTCGCCCTCGTGGGGTGACATTCGCCCGTCGACGTGCAGGCGGCCGATTGGAGGGCCGTTGGCTGCCGTTCGGGGTGTCCGGGCGGAGGAATTGGGTCGTAACTCGCGGTAACACCCCCGGTTCCGGGCTGAATCGGCCCCCGGAGTCCGACTTTCGCTCAGCGGCACGCATGCGCGGGTGTCCCGGATCGCGTGAGCCCGAGGCCGGTTCTGCGCGGCACCGGCCTGGGCTTCCGTCTGCCGGAGGGACCGGTGACCGGGCCGAGCCCGGTTCCGTGGGGCCGCCCTCGTCCGCCGGGGGAGCGGCGAGGAAGTGCAGCCTGCCTCCGGCCTTCGCCCCACGCCTGCCGGGGAGATCGGCGAGGGGGACAGCCCTGGCGCCCGGCGGCCCGGCTCTCGTCCGCTGGAGGGCCTCGGCGATCGGGAGGCGCCCCGGGCCCGGCCCCCTCCCGCCGGAGGGGGATCGGCGATCAGGGGAGACCCCGGCGCCCGGCGGCCCGGCCCTCGTCCGGCGGGGCCACCGGCGATCGGGCCCGGCCCGCCCGTCCGCCGCCCTCCGGCGGGAGGGGCAAGGGCGATCGGCGAAACCCCGGCGCCCGGGGTCCGGCACCCTGCCCGCCGGGGGCATCCGCGCTCGGGGAAGCCCCGGCGCCCGGCAGCCCTCTGCCCCGTCTGCCGGGGGGATCGGCGCTCGGGCCCGGCCCGGGCGCCGGTGGCCTCGGCCCCCCGTCCACCGGGCACGGCATCCGTAGTCCCTGTCGGAGGGCGCCCGCTCCCTCCGGGCCACCCTTAGTCGCCGGTCTGTTTCGGGCCGGAGTCCGGTGTCAAGGGTGGGGCGAAGCCCCATCGCGCAGCGACGTCTCCGGAGCGAAGCGGAGGGGACGCCCTTGACGCCGGGCGGAGGCCCGCACACTCACAAGCGGGGTGGCCCGGGGGGAGCCTTGACGAACCCGCTACTCCCCTCGCCGGCACCCCCGTACACCGGCCCATCTGGCGAAGCACCGCCCGCCCGGCTCCGTACCCCCGCACCCGGTGCATCCCCGGGGCCCCGAAACCAGCACGCCGAACTCGCCCCACCCCACGACCGGCCGACCCCACCCGGCACCGCTCCCCTCCCCCGTTCCCCCGAACCGGCCCGCACCAAGCTCACGTACCACCCGCCCCAACGCCCCCCGCCCCAGCCGCGACCGCCCCGCAAGGGAGCCCACCTCGGTCAGCACGGCGTTGTCAGTGGAGCGGCCTACCCTAGGGCGGGTGTGGGGGTGAAATGTTCCCCGCCCGCCGGTTCCCGCCCCGCCTCGCCTGTTCCACGCCCCCCCGCCTGGTCCCGCCCCACCCCTCGCCCGCCGAAGTCGCCCACCCGCAAATTCCGTTGACCCCCGCCCGCCC
This sequence comes from Streptomyces sp. CNZ287, assembly GCF_007827615.1. Lineage (NCBI taxonomy): Bacteria > Bacillati > Actinomycetota > Actinomycetes > Kitasatosporales > Streptomycetaceae > Streptomyces > Streptomyces sp. CNZ287. The sequence goes on from NZ_VISV01000020.1 coordinate 86,805, forward strand.
CGGCGCAAGAGTGGTCGTCCGGCAGGGGTCGGTCGGCGGCGTGCCTGGGGCGGTGTGGTGGCTGGTTCGGAGATGGCCCGCAGGCTGCGTGCCGGGGGTGCCGGGGGTGCCGGGGGTGCCGGGGATCCGCCTTCCCCCACGCCCCTGTGGACGACGGACTTCCGGCTCTTCTTCACCGCCCGCACCACCTCCCTCCTCGGCGACGCCATGCTCCCCGTCGCCATCACCGCCGCCGTCCTCGGCGCCGGCTACGGCGCGAGCGGCGTCGGTTACGCCCTGGCCGCCCTCGTCGCGCCGTTCGCCGTGCTGATCATCTTCGGCGGCGTCCTCTCCGACCGCTTCGGCGCCCGGCGGCTCATGGTCCTCTCGGACGCGGCGCGGCTCGTCTTCCAGATGGCGCTCGCCCTGCTCTTCCTGGTGGGTACGCCCCCGCTGTGGCAGATCCTCGTGCTGCTCGCCTTCGTCGGCGCGGGCAGCGCGCTCTTCCAGCCCGGCGTCGCCAGCATCACGCCGCGCGTCGCCCGCGACGTGCAGAAGGCCAACGCCACCCTGCGCATCGCCGAGTCGGTCACCCTCGTGCTCGGCCCGTCGCTCGCTGGGCTGCTGCTGGCCGTCTCCTCGCCCGCCGTCGTCGTCGCCCTGGACGCCGTGACGTACGCGGTCAGCGGCGCCTGCCTCTTCGCTCTCCGCGCGGTCCCCATGGGCCCCGGCAAGGCGGCGCGCGAAGGGGCGCCCTCGTTCCGGGCCGATCTGGTCGAGGGCTGGCGGGAGTTCTCCGCGCGCACCTGGCTGTGGAGCGTCATCGTCGTCTTCATGCTCTGGCAGCTCGCCGGCGCGGGCCCCACCACGACCCTCGGCAACAGCACCCTCGTCACCGACTACGGCGCCTCGACGTTCGGCCTGGTCATGTCGTCCCTCGGGGCGGGCAGCGTGCTGGGCGGGCTGGTCGCGATCCGGCTGCGCCCGCGGCACCCGCTGCGCGCCGGGGCGCTGTCGATGACCCTGTGGGCGCTGATGCCGCTGGGCGTCGCCCTCGGACTCTCCGCGCCGCTGGTCGCCCTCTGCTACGGGGTGAGCGGTATCGGCGCCGCCTTCTGGATCGTCATGTTCCATACCAGCGTGCAGACGCACGTCCCGCAGGACGTCCTCGGCCGGGTGCACGCGTACGACGCGGCCGGGTCGCTGGTGATGAAGCCGGTCGGCCAGGCGGCGGCGGGACCGCTGGCGGGGGTGGTGGGCACGGTGCCGCTGCTCTTCGTGTCCGCCACGATGGCGGTGCTCACCTGCCTCCTGCTCCTGGCGATCCCGGCGGTACGGGGCCTGCGGCGCGTCGAACGCTAGCCGCCGCGGCGCGGGTTCGTTCACCGGCCCTCGGCCGCCGCGCGCCGCCACGCCGCGGTGCGCAGCAGCCGCAGCCCGTTGAGGCCGACCAGCACCGTCGAGCCCTCGTGGCCGGCGACGCCCAGCGGCAGCGGCAGGTGCCAGGCCAGGTCCCAGACCACCAGGCCGGCGATGCACACCCCGGCGATGACGAGGTTCTGCACCACCAGGCGGCGGGCCCTGCGGGAGAGGGCGACGACGGCGGGGACGGCGGTGAGTTCGTCCCGTACGACGACGGCGTCGGCGGTCTCCAGGGCGAGGTCGGAGCCCGCGCGGCCCATGGCGACGCCGGTGTGCGCCGCGGCCAGGGCGGGGGCGTCGTTGACGCCGTCGCCGACCAGCAGCACCCGCCGGCCGCCGGACTGCAGCGCGCGTACGGTCTCGGCCTTGTCCTGCGGCAGCAGGCCCGCGTGGACGTCGGCGGCGGCGATGCCCACGCCGGCCGCCAGCCGGTGCGCGGCGGGCGCGTTGTCGCCGGTGAGCAGGAGCGGGGGCGCTCCGGTGAGCACCGCGAGGGCGGCGACGGTGCCGGGGGCGTCGGGGCGGGTGCGGTCGGCGATGCCGAGGACGCCGACCGGCGTGCCGTCGCGGGCGACGACCACGGCGGTACGTCCCTCGCCCTCCAACTCGCCGACCACCTGCCGGGCGGCGGCCGCCGCGTCCGGCGGGGTGCCCGGTGAAGCGCCCGGTGCGGGGCCGGAGTCCGGGCCCGAGTCCGGGTCCGGGTCCTCGCCGCGCAGTCCCGCCGGGCTGCCGACCGTGACGCGGGCGCCCGCGACCGTGGCGGTCACGCCGCGGCCGGGGGCCGCGGTGAAGTCCCGTACGGCCGGGACGGGCAGGGCCCGTCCGCGGGCGGCGGCCACGACGGCGCGGGCGAGGGGGTGTTCCGCGGGGTACTCGGCCGCCGCGGCGAGCGCGAGCAGGTCGTCCTCCGTCATCCCCGAGCCGTCGAGGGGCCGTACGTCGGTGAGGTGCGGCCGGCCCTCCGTCAGGGTGCCGGTCTTGTCGAGCGCCGCCCGGTCGGCCTGGCCCACCTGCTCCATGACGACCGCGGACTTGACCAGCACCCCGTGCCGTCCCGCGTTGGCGATGGCGGACAGCAGCGGCGGCATCGTGGCCAGCACCACCGCGCACGGCGACGCCACGATCATGAACGTCATCGCCCGCAGCAGCGTGGACTCCAGTTCCGCGCCGAGGAGCAGCGGCACGGCGAAGAGCGCCACCGTGGCGGCCACCATGCCGATCGAGTAGCGCTGTTCGATCTTCTCGACGAAGAGCTGCGTGGGCGCCTTGGTCCGCGACGCCTCCTCGACCATGGCGACGATCCGGGCGATCACCGAGTCCGCCGGGTCGCGCCCGACCCGTACGGTCAGCGCGCCGGTGCCGTTCAGGGTGCCGGCGAACACCTCGTCGCCGGGCTCCTTGGGCACCGGCAGCGGTTCGCCGGTGATGGTGGCCTGGTCGGCTTCGCTCGCCCCGTCGAGCACCCGGCCGTCGGCCCCGATGCGGGACCCGGGCCGGACGAGGATCACGTCGCCCACCCGCAACTGCCCGGTGGGTACGTCCTCTTCCGTGCCGTCGGCCGCGACGCGGACGGCGGTGGCGGGGGCGAGGTCGAGGAGGCCGCGTACGGAGTCGGCGGTGCGGGCGGTGGCGATCGCCTCCAGCGCGCCGGAGGCGGCGAAGATGACGATCAGCAGGCCGCCGTCCAGGAACTGCCCGAGGGCCGCCGCCCCCAGCGCGGCGACGACCATGAGCAGGTCCACGTCGAGCGTCTTGTCCTTCAGCGCCCGCAGCCCCGCCCAGCCGGGCTCCCAGCCGCCGGCGGCGTACGTCAGCGCGTAGAGCGGGCCCCAGCTCCAGGCGGGGGCGCCGAGGAGGTCGAGCGGGAGGGCGAGGAGGAAGAGCGCGAGCGCCGCGGCCGCCCAGCGGGCCTCAGGTACGGAGAGGGGCCCGGGGCGGCGGGGAGCGGCGGCCGGAGCCGGAGTCCCGGCGGCCCGGGCGGTCTGCGGGTCCGGCTGCGTGAGGGTGTGCGGCATCGCGGCGTGATCTCCCTGCGGGTGGCGGAGCTGCCTGACCGCCTCACCATACAGGAACGTATGAAGAGGTATTCATGTGTGGGCTGAGTACGATGACGGCATGGGTCACGGAGCCGCCACCCCGGGCGCGAGCGACGGCGGGCGCGTACGCCTCGACGCCGCCACCGCGCAGAAGGTGGCCGCCACGCTCCAGGCCCTGGCCACCCCCTCACGGCTGCTGATCCTCGCCCGGCTGCGCGAGGGCCCGCTGCCGGTCTCGGAGCTGGCCGCCGAGGTCGGCATGGAGCAGTCGGCCTGCTCCCACCAACTGCGGCTGCTGCGCAACCTCGGTCTGGTCACCGGCACGCGCCACGGGCGCTCGATCGTCTACGCGCTCTACGACGACCACGTCGCCGCACTGCTCGACCAGGCGCTCCACCACACCGAGCACCTGCGCCTCGGCCTCACGGACACCCCCGCGGGCGCCGGCCGCGACGACCTGCTCGGCGAGGAATCGGCCGCGGCGCGGGGGTGACCGGGCGGGTGCCCGGGGCACGGTGCCTTCCCGGACCGGTGCCCGCGCTGTCGGTGGGGGTGCGTACGCTGGCGGGGTGACCGGGAGCATCCGCATCGGACCACGCCGCCGCCCCGCCGGGCGGCTGTTCGTGCTGCTGGTGCTCGCGGTGCTGGCGGGCGTGCTGGGCATGCACGCGCTGGGCCCCGGCGGTGCGCCGGCCCCGGAGCGGCCGACGGCCATGGCGCCGGGCCACGGCGGCGCGGAGGCGCCGGCGGCGATGCCGGCGCAGACGCCTCTGCCGGTCTCCGGGACGCCGGAGGCTTCCGCGGGGCACGTCCCCGCGGCGTTCGTCCCCGCGGCGCAGACCCCCGCGTCCCCCGCTTCCCACGCGCCCGTGGAACAGACCCCCGTCGCCACGCCCGCCGGTGACGCCTGCTCCCATACCGACGGGGGCTCCGGGCACCTCGCCCACGCCGACCGTACGTGTGCCGCCGCCGGCACGTCCTCCGCGTACGCGCCGCCCGCCCTCGCCGGCGCCCTGCCCGGCGCTCCCGCCGCCGCGCCCGCGCCGATAGCCGGGCCCGCCGCCGGGCTGCCGGACCGGACGCCGCCGGATCTCGCCGAGCTGCAACTCCTGCGGATATAGCGGCGGCCCGCACGGCATTCCCCCGTACGACCCTCGTACGCCGCCCTGTGCAGGGCCCGTGCCGTGCTGCCGCATGCCAGGACATCCGTACGTTCCGCGCGCCCGCAGCGGCGCGCGCGAAGGAGTTGCACAGTCATGATCCGCACACGTTCCCTGTCCCGCCGCGGCGCCGCGGCGGCGACCGCGGGCGCGGTCGCCCTCCTCCTCGCCGCCTGCGGCGGCAACGACGACGAGTCGGGAGACCACGGCAAGCACGGCGGTGCTTCCGCGTCCAGCCCCGCCGACTCCCAGAAGGAGCAGAACGCCGCCGACGTCACCTTCGCCAAGGGGATGATCCCCCACCACCGCCAGGCCGTGGAGATGGCCGGCCTCGCGCCTGAGCGGGCCGCGTCCGACGAGGTGAAGAAGCTCGCCGCGGAGATCAAGAAGGCCCAGGACCCGGAGATCGAGACGCTCTCCGGCTGGCTCACCTCCTGGGGCGAGGACGTCCCCGCGGAAGGCGAGATGGACCACTCCATGCACGGCTCCGCCGGCGGGATGATGTCCGCCGAGGACATGAAGAGCCTGGAGAAGGCGGAGGGCGCCGCGTTCGACACGGCCTTCATGGAGATGATGATCGAGCACCACGAGGGTGCCGTCGCCATGGCCGAGACCGAGCAGGCGGACGGTTCGTACCCGCCGGCGAAGGAGATGGCCGGGCAGATCATCAGCTCCCAGGAAGCCGAGATCGACGCGATGAAGTCGATGCTCGACAAGGGCTGACCGCGGTGCGCGCGTAGGGCGGGCGCGGTGCCCGCCCTACGCGTACCGCAGCGCCCGCCGCCGGCCCGACACGATGGCCACCAGCGAGACGCTGAGCGTGAGGACGTACGCCGCGAACGCCCAGGCCGCCGGGGACCACGAGGTGATCGTCAGCAGCGTGACCGTGGCGCCGGTGCCGACGAGGACGTAGAAGAGGAGGTTCTCCGAGGCCGGGTCGTGCCACGCCTTCACGACGGTCGGCAGTGCCGCCGCCGCGTCGGCCGCCACGGCGGACACCACGGCCAGCGCCGCCTCGCCGAGCCCCAGCCACGCCCCGAGCGCGGCGCAGGCGGCGACCGCGCAGGCGAGGTCGAAGGCCCCGAGCCGCGCCAGGTTACGCCGCGTGCACACCCCGGTCACCACGACCACCAGCGGCCCGGCCCCCGCCACCAGCGTCTGCACCGCGGGCAGCCCCACGCCGGAGTCGAGCCGCGCGGAGAACGCGATCAGCGGCACCGCGGCCGACAGCGACCACGTCACGGGATGCGGCCGAACGGTGCCGCGCACGATGGCGTACGCGTACCGGACACTGCCCGCCATCCCGAGCACGGCGCTGACGAACACCCAGCGCGGATCGATCACCCCGCGCCCCCTCCGCCCCCGGGTCTACTGCTCTGACCGGGAAGGTACCCCGGGTCGGCAGTTCCAGCAGGTGGATGTCCGGAGACGTCCGATCCGACCGTTGGGAGTGTGGTGGCTGAGCCTGTCCATGTGCGCAGGTTGACCGACCACGAGGGGCAGAAGCTGGAGCAGATCGTGCGCCGGGGCAGCACCGGTTCGGTGCGCTATGCATCCTGGGCCAACCCGATCGAAGCCCACTTCGGATCGCTGCGGCAGTTCACCATCGCCAACTCTCACCACCCCAACCACAACGTCCAGACCCGGGCCCTGCATGCCTGCCTGCGCTGGCGTAACGCCAACGCCCGCCACCCCGACGTCCTCGCGGCGCAGCGTCGCGAACGTGTCCGTATCCGAAGCGAGAAGGGCATCCGCTGGGGTGGAGGTCCCTTGCCGTCGCGAGCTGAACGGTCTGACGAATCCATGCGGTCGCAACCCGAAGGTGCAGCAGAGCACCGGACAGACGAATCACTCGCGCGTACGGCCTGACGCGGGCGCGGCGAGCATCGCTTTGAGGATGCGTTGCAGCTCGACGCGGTCCTGGGGGGTAACCATCGCCAGTCTGCGGTCGTACTCCGCCGCGAGCGCTGCACGTGCTCGGTCGCGTGCTTGTGTGCCCTCGGCGGTCAGTACGAGCCGATGACGCCGCAAGTCCGCCTCGTCGATCTCGCGGCGGACAAAGCCCTTGGCAACGAGGTTGCGAACGTAGACCGTCACGCTCGCCTTGGGCAGCAGCAGCGCAGTCGCGATCTCGGCCGGGTACGGCGATGCCTCCACCTCGGCCAGGACGAAGAACTCCTTCGTCTCCAACCCGAGTTCCGCCAGCTCCCGCGTGCAGGCATCCATCACGACGCCCAGCAGCCGCTGGTTCAGCGTCCACAGCTGCGCCCCGTCGACCGGCATGCGAGCCTCCATCCAGGTGGTACGGTCTCGTATTAGTTTCAGATCGTACAAGACATTATTCTGTACTGGACTCCTATGGAACAACCATCTCACCAAGGAAGCCACGCATGCTTCAGCACCTCACGATCCCGCGCGGACCGATCGAGCTCGCGGCCGACCTCCACCTGCCCGACAACGCCGACAGCACCGCGCCGCTGCGCGCCGTGGTGCTCTCCACGCCCGGCAGCAGCGTGAAGGAGCAGATCGGCGCGAACTACGCGTCCCGCCTCGCCGCCCGCGGCATCGCGGCGCTCGTCTTCGATCCGGCTCACCAAGGGCAGAGCGGAGGCGAGCCCCGCGACTTCGAAGACCCCTACCGCCGCGGTGAGGACATCTCCTACGCCATCGACGCACTCGGCGCGATCCCCGGCATCGACCCGCAGCGCATCGGCGTCCTCGGCATCTGCGCCGGCGGCGGCTACGCCGTGCACACCGCCCGCACGGACCACCGCATCAAGGCGGTCGGAACCGTCGTTCCCGGCAACATGGGCACCTCGTTCCGCAGCTTCCAGCCCGACGGCCCGGCAGCCGCACTCGACGCCCTCGCCGACGCGCGCATCGAAGAGACACGCTCCGGCGAGATGACCCGTGTGAACTGGCTGCCCGACACCCTGGAGGACGCCGCGGCAGCCGGTATGACCGACATCGACACCACCCAGGCCATCACCTACTACCGCACCGAGCGGGGTGGCAGCGAGCACTCCACCAACCGCCGCCTCTCGCGCAGCGACTCCCTCCTGCTGGGCTACGACGCGTTCCACCTGGTCGACCAGCTCATGACCCAGCCACTGCAGGTCATCCTCGCCGGACGCATCGGCAACACCGGCTCTTACGACACCGGCATGCAGCTATGGAAGCTGGCCCCCAACCCCGTCGACCTCATGGTGATCGACGGCGCCGGCCACTACGAGATGTACGACGAACCCGAATACGTCGACGCCGCCGTCGAACGACTCACCAGCTTCTATGCGGACAACCTGTAAGGCATCCGAACCGGCGAACCTATGCGGTCACAGCACTAGCTAGCAACTGCAGTCGCAGCAACCGCAATCGCAGTCGCAGCAACCGCCGTCGTCGCCGTCATCGTCGCCGCCGCAGCACTGGCACCAGTTGCACATTTCGCCGCAGCCCTCGCAACAGCCGCTCCTGTCGGTGTGCCGCTCCGTCTCCTCCTCGCCCTGCCCCAGCGGTACGAACTCCGGCGGCGGCGGGCCGAACCCGCCGCCCGCGTGGGCGAAGGTGCGGCGGACCGCCCGTTCCAGCTCGCCGACCAGCAGGGCGCGGACCAGCCGGTCGTCGGTGAACTCCGCGTCCGCCAGGGCGAGTGCCACGCCGCGGGTCGCGTCGTCGCACAACTGCCGTACCCGGGCGGGGGGAGTGGCCGTCGCCGTGATCGGGTTCCACGCGCCCGTGCGGCGGTCGTCCTCCGCGTCCTGTACGGCGTCCAGCAGGTGCGCGACCCGGCCGAAGAGGCGGCCGGCCTCGGCCAGCGCGGCCTCGTTCCCGGGCCGGCCCGCCAGCTTCGCGGTGTGCGCGAACGCCGCCGCCGTCGCCAGCTCCGTCGGCTCGGTCACCACCAGCACCGACGTGCCGGGCCCCGCCAGCGCCTCCACCTCCCGCTGCCGCTCCACCGCCTCGACGAGCACCCCGGTGTCGAACCCCAGCCCGGCGCCGCCCCGGGCCCCGGCCGCCTCCCAGCCCCCGGCCACCCGCCGCGCCGGGGCGGCCAGCACCGGCCGCGCCAGCGCCCCGTCGCCGTCGGCGACGTGGTCGCGGATCTTCGCCGAGGCCAGCAGCAGCGACACCACGGCCGCCAGTTGCGCCCCGTCCCCGTGCGCCACCTCCGCCCGCCGCATCCGGCGCAGCGGGCACGGCCCGGCGGTGCGCCAGCCGCCGCCGGCCTTGCCCTCCGCCGGGGCGGCCTGCGCGTCGTACAGCACAGATATGAGCAGCCCGTCGTGGTTGGTGGCCGCCCGCGCGACCTGCCCGCCCTGGCCGCGCAGCGCCAGGCACAGCCCGCACAAATGCCCCAGCCACTCCTTGGCGAGCCCCTTCGGCAGCCGGCAGCGGCACGGCCGAATGATGCCGAACATGCGTCTCCCCTCCCGCATTCCCCGTGTCCAGTGGAAGACGAGGCTACGCGCGGCCCGGTTCGCCCGCGGGCGTCTCCCACCACGACAGATGGGCGGCGGCCTGCGCCGCCGGCTCGATGATCTCCCAGGCTTCCGCGATCAGCCCGTCCTCGATCCGCCAGACGTCGGCCACCGTGATCTCCGGCCCGCCGCCGGGGAGCCACCGCCGGGAGTGCATGACGACGTGGTCGCCGTCGGCCAGCAGGTGGTGGATCTCGACCCGCATGCCGGCGAGCGGGATGAGCGCCGCGCGTACGGCGGCCAGCCAGGCCGTCTTGTCCGAGGTGGTCGCGTCGGGCCGGTGGTGGACGAAGTCGTCGTGCAGCAGCGGCGCGAGGCCGTCGGTGCTGCCCGTCTCGACCAGAGCGGCGAGTGCCTGTCCGACGAGGGTCTTGTTGCTCTCTGCGGTCATGGGACGCAGTGTTTCCGCGGTCGCGGCGGCTGTCGATGACATGGCATTTCATGGGCGTACGAGGCCGCGGTGCGTACCCTCGGGACCGTGCCCACCATCGGTGACCTCCTGCGGCAGTGGCGGCACCGCAGGCGCCTCAGCCAGCTCGACCTCGCGCTCGCCGCCGGCGTCTCGGCCCGCCACGTCAGCCTCATCGAGACGGGCAAGACCAACCCGAGCGCCGCCATGGTGCTCCGCCTCGCCGGCCATCTCACCGTGCCGCTGCGCGAGCGCAACCGGCTGCTCCTCGCCGCCGGCTTCGCCCCCCGCTACCCCGAGCGGCCCCTGGACGACGAGGCGCTGGCGGCGGCCGGGGCCGCGGTCGCCCGGGTGCTGCGCGCCCACGAGCCGTACCCCGCGGTGGCCTTCGACCGCCGGTGGAACATCCTGCGCACCAACCGTGCGGTCGAGCCGTTCTTCGCCGGCGTCGACCCCGCCCTGCTGCGGCCGCCGGTCAACCTCGTCCGGCTGGGCCTCGACCCGCGCGGCTTCGCCCCGCTGGTGGTCAACCTGGACGACGTACGCACCGTGTTCCGCGCCCGGATCCGCCGCCAGCTCGCCCTCGCCCCCGACCCCGAACTCACCGCGCTCTACGACGAGCTGCTGGCTCCGGGCGCCGCGGACCCGCCGGATGCGGACCCGGTCGGCCCCGGCCCGGCGGGCGCGTCCGACGTCGTGATCCCGATGGTCCTCCGCGTGGCCGGGCGTGAGCTGCGGCTCTTCTCCACGATCACCACGTTCGGCACGCCGGTGGACATCACGCTGGCCGAGGTCGCCATCGAGTCGTACTACCCGGCGGACGCCGAGACCGCCGCCCACTTCGAGGAGTCCGGAAGACGCCCGCGCCCGTCCGCGCCGGATCCCGCGGAGTGACCGGCAGGGCGGGAAAGCGGCCCGGCGCCCGCGGCCGGACACGTGCGTGACGGCGGCGTCAGCGCACTTACGCGGCTGCAATCGCCGTCCTGCTTCGATGGGGCGATGAGAGTCCTGGTAGCGGAGGACCACCGCATCCTGGCGCGTACCGTCGCCACCGGCCTGCGCCGCCAGGCCATGGCGGTCGACGTCGCCCACGCCGGCGACGAGGCCGAGCGGATGTGCCTGCTCACCGCGTACGACGTGCTGATCCTCGACCGCGACCTGCCGGGCCTCAGCGGCGACGAGGTGTGCCGGCGGCTGCGCGCGGCCGGGGGCCCGCCGCGGATCCTGATGCTGACGGCCGCGGGCGAGGTCACCTGCAAGGTCTACGGGCTGACCGCGCTCGGCGCCGACGACTACCTGGCCAAGCCCTTCGACTTCGCCGAACTCGTCGCGCGGGTACGCACCCTGAGCCGCAGGGCGCAGAAACCGGCGCCCGGCGCGCTGGAGTTCGCGGGCATCGTCCTGGACCCGGTCCGGCACCGCGTCCACGCGCACGGCCGGCCCGTGGACCTGACGCCCCGGGAGTTCGCCGTGCTGCACCTGCTGCTACGGGCCGGGGGCGCGCCGGTGCCGCACGACACCCTCGTCCGTAGCGTCTGGGACGAGCACCTCGACCCGCGCACCAGCGCCGTCCGCGCCACCGTCAGCCGGCTGCGCGGCAAGCCCGGCGGAGGCGGCGTGATCGCCGCCGACACCGGAGAGGGCTACCGGCTGTGCGGCTGAACCCCCGCAACCCCCGCGCGCTGGCGCGCCGGCTGCCGTTCCGCGCCCGCCTCACCGCGGCGATCACCGGCCTCTTCCTCCTCACCGGCACCGGCCTGCTGGCCTTCGTCGTGGTCCTGGCCCGGCACGGGGCGGCCGAGAAGGTCGACGGCCTGGACATCTCGTACCACTCGACCGCCGGCCCGCCGCTCACCGGCGCCCACCCCACGGACGCCTCCGGGGCGCGGGCCCCCGGCGACTACGCCGAGATCAGGAAGATGGCGGAGACCGTCCAGGCCGTCCAGGACACCGCGCTGCGGCAGATGGTCCTCTGGTCCGCGGTCGGCGTCCTGGTCCTGGCGCTGCTGGCCGGGTTCCTCGGCTGGTGGCTGGCGGGCCGCGCGCTGCGCCCCGTCGCGTCCATGACGGCGGCCGCGCGCCGCATCAGCGAGCAGAACCTGCACCAGCGGCTGGCCCACGCCGCCACCCTCACCGCCGCGCCGGCCCCGGGGGGTGGCCTGACGGTCACTCTCCGTTTCCCACCGCCGCACTGAGGCGAACGGCCGCGGCCGTTCGGATGGCTGTGTTAGTCTGAAGCAGTTGCAGTTGTGGTTCCCATTTACTTTGTGTGCGCCTGTCGGCTCTGACCTCGGGCGCATTTTTGTTTTTCGGTGCTTGCTCCGGATCGGGAATTCATCGCGGCGACGCGGGATCATGCACACGTATGCGCCCGGTATGCCCCCCAAGAAGGAGACACAAGCCATGGCAAACGGCACCGTGAAGTGGTTCAACAGCGAAAAGGGCTTCGGATTCATCGCCCAGGACGGCGGCGGCGCCGACGTCTTCGCGCACCACTCCAACATCGACGCGCAGGGCTTCCGCGAGCTGGTCGAGGGCCAGCAGGTGGAGTTCGACGTCGTTCAGGGCCAGAAGGGCCTGCAGGCGGAGAACATCCGCATCGTCTGATCCGGGACGACGCGGCGTAAGCCGTAGCGCAAGGGGCCGTGCCGCAGGGCACGGCCCCTTGCTGTGCGGTACGCGGTCATCGGACCGCCCGGCCGCGTGCTTTCAGAGCTTTTCCATCTGATCGTACGGGGCGGTGACTCGGACTTGGCACGAGCCGAAGTCCACGAGCATCGCGACGCCGTTCTCGGCGGCGACGATCGTGCCCAGGCCGTACCGGTCGTGTGTGACCTTGTCGCCGGGCGCGAACGTCTTGACCGCGGGGACGACGGGCGCGTCGAAGGGGCTGGTGGGCAGGTGGCGCCGAGGCGCGGATGCTTTTTTCATCGGAAGCCCAGTATGGGCTGCCGAGGCCGCCCGCGTCCCCTCCGTGCGTGATCCGTCCGTCCGCGCCGCGCGCCTACCCCTCCCGGAATACATGAGCAGTCATGTTGTTGAGGGGGGTACGCGCCCACGCGCCCCGGCGGGACGCGCGGAGTGGAGAGGAGAGGATCATGCAGTTCGGGATCTTCAGCGTCGGCGACATCGCACCCGACCCGCTGACCGGCCGCACCTACAGCGAGGCCGAGCGGATCGACAACATCGTCCGGGTCGCGAAGCGGGCCGACGAGGTGGGGCTGGACGTGTTCGCGCTGGGCGAGCACCACAATCCGCCCTTCATCCCGTCGTCCCCGCCGACCCTCCTCGGGTACATCGCCGCGCAGACGCGGCGCATCATGCTCAGCACCTCGGTCACCCTCATGACCACGAACGACCCGGTGAAGATCGCCGAGGACTACGCCATGCTCCAGCATGTCGCGAAGGGGCGGCTGGACCTGATGGTGGGGCGCGGCAACACCGTGCCGGTCTATCCGTGGTTCGGGAAGGACATCCGCGAGGGCGTCGGACTCGCGCTGGAGAACTACAACCTGCTGCACCGGCTGTGGCGCGAGGACGTCGTCGACTGGGAGGGCAAGTACCGCACCCCGCTGCAGGGCTTCACCGCCACGCCGCGGCCGCTGGACGACGTACCGCCGTTCGTCTGGCACGGCTCGATCCGCTCGCCGGAGATCGCCGAGCAGGCCGCGTACTACGGGAACGGGTTCTTCGCCAACCACATCCTGGCGCCGAACTTCCACTTCAAGCGGCTGGTCGACCTCTACCGGCAGCGGTACGCGCACTACGGCCACGGCACGCCCGAGCAGGCCATCGTCGGCCTGGGCGGGATGTCCTTCATCGCCGCGCGGTCGCAGGACGCGGTGGAACGCTTCCGCCCGTACTTCGAGAACTACCCGATGTTCCGCGGGTCCCGGCTCGAAGACCACATGGCGGCCACCCCGCTGACCGTGGGCAGCCCGCAGGAGGTCATCGACAAGGTCCTCACCTTCCAGGAGGGCTTCGGCGACTACCAGCGGCAGCTGTTCGCGCTCGACGGCCTCGCGCTGCCGGTGGAGACGGCGCTGGAGCAGGTCGAGCTGCTGGGCACCGAGGTCGTGCCGGTCCTGCGCAGGGAGCTGGAGTCGCGCCGGGCGGAGGGCGTGCCGGACGCGCCGACGCACGAGTCGCTCGTCACCGCCAAGTACGGGGACGCGGAACCGCGCCGGCCGCGGCCGAACCCGAACCGCGGCGACAACCTGTCCGGCACCATGCCGTACCAGGACAGCGACCCGGCGGTGCGGGCCGAGTTCCCCGTGGTGCGGTGATGGCGAACACCACGCAGATCGCGCTCGCGGCCTGGGAGTCGTTGCTGCGGGCCCAGGCCACGATCGCCCGCGAGTTCGAGTACACCGGCGACTGGGGCGACGTGCTTCCGCGCGAGTACGCCGTCCTGCACGCCCTGTCCGACGCGGACGACGGGCGCCGGATCACCGAGCTGATGGAGGACGCGCTGCTCACCCAGGCCGGCGTGTCGCGCCTGGTCGCCCGGCTGGAGACGCGGGGGTACGTCGAACGCCGCGACGACCCCGACGACGCCCGCGCCTGCCGCGTCGCGCTCACCGCCCGGGGCCGCGAGACGTACCGCAGCCTGGGCCGCGCCCACGCGCGGCAGGTCCGCGAGGTGATGACGCGGGCCCTGGACCCGCAGGCCATGGAAACGCTGCGGGAGCTGACGGAGGCCCTGATCGCCGCCAGCCCCCGCCCTGACCCCCGCCCCGACCCCCGCCCCAGCCACGCCCGATCACAGCGAAGGAGGCCGACATGAGCACGGAACGCACGATCGTCGTCATCAACGCCGGTGTCAGCGAGGAGTCCTCGACCCGCCGGCTGGCCGGCCGGATCGCGCAGCAGAGCATCGACAACCTGGGCGCGGCCGGCATCCCGGCCACCGTGACGATGCTCGACCTCGGGCCGCTGGCCACCGAGATCGCGCGCTCCCTCGTCTCCGGCTTCCCCACCGAGGCGGTGAGCGAGGCGATCTCCCGGCTGGCCGGGGCCGACGCGGTGATCGCGGCCACGCCCGTCTACAAGGCGGGGATCAGCGGCCTCTTCAAGTCGTTCGCCGACCTGATCGACAACGACCTGCTCATCGCCGTGCCCGTGATCCTCGCGGCCACCGGCGGCACCGCCAGGCACGCGATGGTCACCGACGACCAGCTCCGCCCCCTCTTCGCCTTCCTCCGCGCCCTGCCGGTCCCCACGTCGCTGTACGCGGCCCCGGAGGACTGGGGCTCCCCGGAGCTGGGCAGGCGGATCGGCCGGGCGGCGGGCGAACTGGCCGTCCTGCTGCGTACGGACGCGCCCCGCCAGATCGCCGACGACAACTGGACCGGCTACCAGCACCGGTTCGCCGGCCAGGCCACCCGCGCGGAACAGGGCGCGGCGGACGTCGACTTCACCACCGACCTGATGCGCCTGGCCGCCGGCGGCCAGGCGCCCTGACCCGCCCGGAGGGGCGGGCCCGGGGCAGGCGGCCGGGTCCCGGGGCCCTCCGTGCGCAGCACCGCCGGACCCTCCCGCCTGCACCCGGAGACCGCGGCACCCCGCCGTTCCACCGACCCGGCCC
Organism: Streptomyces sp. CNZ287; assembly: GCF_007827615.1. Taxonomy (NCBI): domain Bacteria; kingdom Bacillati; phylum Actinomycetota; class Actinomycetes; order Kitasatosporales; family Streptomycetaceae; genus Streptomyces; species Streptomyces sp. CNZ287. The sequence goes on from NZ_VISV01000020.1 coordinate 101,876, forward strand.
GCCGGTGCCGGTCCCGGTGGTCAGCCGGCGGGGGCGCCCTCCTGCCGGCTGCGGTGCGCCGTTTCGACGATCTCCTTGATACGGCCCATGTTGATCTCCGACATCTCGTTGAGATGCGCGGTCATCTGGGCGTTGTCGTACGGGGCGCCTTCCTTCATGTCGAATTCCTGCACCCAGCGCAACTCGGTGCCCTCGCCGGTCACGCGGTAGCTCCAGTGCAGCTTCATGTAGACGAAGGGACCCGTCTCGATCCGGTGCGCCTCGACGGTGAGGGACTCCCGGTCCGGGACGCGGTGGGACACCCATTCCCACACCCGCCCGTTCGCGTCCGGGTGCGTCTTGATCCGGAAGTCGATGCCGTCGTCCGTGGCCCGGAGGATCTCCGTCTCGGCGTAGCCGGCGAAGAGATCGGGCCAGGACTCGACGTCGTTGGTCATGGTCCACACCAGGTCGACCGGGGCGTCGATCACGATGGCGTGTTCGGTGCGCGCTCCCATGTCAGGCTTCCCTTCCGGAGACTGCTTCGTTGATGAGCCGGAGCGTGCCCCCGGGAGTCCGCATCTCGCTCTCCGCGACCTCGACCCCGAGGGTCTGCTTGATGCGGGCGGACAGTTCCAGCAGGGCGAGCGAGTCGTAGCCGAGTTCGTCGAAGGCCATGTCGGCGATGTCGCCGCTCAGATCGGCCACATCGGATTCTCCGGCGCAGTCTCTGATCAGGGCGACGAGGTGCGAGAGGGTGAATTCGGACACGGATGACCTCCTACGGGTGTGGTGTGTCCGGTACGGGCAGGGCCCGCGGTTCAGCCGTAACGGCTGAGCACCAGCGCCGAGTTGAAGCCGCCGGCGCCGCGGGCGACGACCAGCGCGTGGCGCACCGCCGTCTCGCGGGGCCCGTCGAGTACCAGGTCGATGCCGAGGCCGGGCGCGGGGGAACGGGTGCCGGCGGTCGGCGGGATGACCGAGTCGCGTATGGAGAGCAGGGCCGTGGCCACGTCCAGGGCCGCGCCGCCCGCGTAGAGCCGGCCGGTCAGCGTCTTGGGCGCGGTGACGGGGACGGCCGACGGGCCGAAGACCCGTACCAGCGCCTCCGCTTCCGCCCGGTCGGCGGCCGGTACGCCGAGGGCGTCGGCGAAGACCACGTCGACGTCCGCGGGATCCAGCCGCGCCTCGTCCAGCGCCCCGGTGATCGCCGCCGCCAGCGCGGGCGGCCGGCCGGAGCCGGGCCGGGGGTCGAACGTCGAGGCGTGTCCCGCGATCCGCCCGTAGATCCCGGCGGCGTTCCGGCGCAGCGCCGTGTCCTCCCGCTCGACCACCAGGAGCGCCCCGCCCTCGCCGACCGCGTAGCCCGCCGCGTCGGTGTCGAAGGGCAGATAGGCGCGCTCCGGTTCCGTGGCGGTGCTGAGCAGCCCGGTGGGGAGCTGGACGGCCAGGCCCCACGGGCAGAGCGGGGCGTCGAAGCCGCCGGTCAGGGCGGCGCCGAGGGTGCCCGTACGCAGCAGGCGCGCGGTCTGGGCCGCGGCGTCGAGGGCACCGGCCTGCTCCGAGACGAAGACCGAACTGTGGCCCCGCAGGCCGTGGCGGATGGAGATCTGGCCGGTGTTGACCGCGTAGAACCAGGCGAACGACTGGTAGGTGCTGACCCGTTCGGGCCCCGTCCCCCAGAGCTTCTGCAACTCCCGCTGGCCGAACTCGAAGCCGCCGCAGGCGCCGGCCGTCAGCACGCCCAGGTCGTACTCCCCGAGGCCGGCTGCTCCGGGGTCTGATGGGCCCGGGTTCCCTGGTGTCAGGCCGGCGTCCGCCAGTGCCCAGTCGGCGGCGGCCAGGGCGTAGCGGGTCATGCGGTCGGTTTGGGGCAGGATGCGTTGTGGGAGCAGGGCGTCGGCGTCGAAGTGGGTCACTTCGCCGCCGATGTGCACCGGGTAGGGGCGTGTGTCGAAGCGCTGGATGGGGCCGATGCCGCTTGTGCTGGTGAGGGTCGCTGTCCAGTAGTCGTCGGTGCCGGTGCCGTTGGGTGCGACGATGCCGATTCCGGTTACCAGGGCGCTTGTCGGTGCGGTGCGGGTCTCCCTGGTGGTGGTCTGCCCGGCCGCGGTTGTCGCTGCGCCGGCGGTCGCGGTCATGGTGTCGCTGCTTTCGTGGGTGGGCGGGTGAGTACGGCGGCGCTCTGGAAGCCGCCGAAGCCGCTGCCGACGCTGAGGACGGTGTCCACGCGCTGTTCGCGTGCGATGTTGGGGACGTAGTCCAGGTCGCATTCGGGGTCGGGGTTGGTGTAGTTCGCGGTGGGTGGGATCACGCTGTGTTCGATGGCCAGTGCGCAGGCGGCCAGTTCCAGGGAGCCGATGGCGCCGAGGGAGTGGCCGATCATCGATTTGATGGAGCTGACGGGTACGTCGTAGGCGCGGGTGCCGAGGCTGCGTTTGAATGCGGCGGTTTCGTGCCGGTCGTTTTGCCGGGTGCCGGAGCCGTGGGCGTTGATGTAGCCGAGGTCGTCGCCGGTGCAGCGGGCCTGGTGCATGGCGGCGCGGATGGCTTCGGCCATCTCGCGGCCGTCCCGGGTCAGGCCCGTCATGTGGTAGGCGTTGGTGCGGGTGGCGAAGCCGCGGACTTCGGCGTACAGGTGGGCTCCGCGGTGGTGGGCGGCGGTGTGTTCCTCCAAGACGAAGACGGCGGCTCCCTCGCCGAGGACGAAGCCGTCGCGCCGGCGGTCGAAGGGGCGGGAGGCGTGTTCGGGGTCGTCGTTGTTCGCGGAGGTCGCCTTGATCGCGTCGAAGCAGGCGACGGTGATGGGGGAGATGGGGGCGTCGGTCGCGCCGCAGACGACCACGTCCGCCCGGCCGGTGCGGACGAGGTCGGCTCCGTAGCCCACGGCGTCGAGGCCCGAGGTGCAGCCCGTGGAGATCACGGTCACCGGGCCCTCCGCCCCCGTCTCCCAGGCCACGTCCCGGCCGATGGACGACGGAATGAAGTAGTCGAAGAGCTGCTTCACAGCGACCGTGGGGTCGACCAGCCAGCGGGAACCGCCGTGGCTGGCCCGCTCGTACTCCCGGTCGAGGCTGGTGGTGCAGCCGACGGCGGTGCCGATGCTGACGCCGATCCGGCCGGGGTCCGTCCCGGTGGTGTCCAGTCCGCTGTCGCGCACCGCCTCGCGGGTGGCGGCGAGCGCGAGTTGCGTCGCCCTGTCGTAGGTTTCCGCTTCCGCGGGCGACAGACCCTCCGCCGCCGGGTCGAAGTCGATCTCGGCCGCGACGCGGGACCGGAACGGGGAGGGGTCGATCAGCGTCATCGTGCGGGTCGCGGTGCGCCCGGCGACCAGCAGCTTCCAGAACGCGTCCGTGCCCACCCCGCCCGGGGCCCGTACGCCGATGCCGGTGATCACCGCGCGTTTCTCCGCGTGCCCGTCCATGTCAGCCACCCACGCGCGGTGGTACGCACCCGGGATGGGGCACGGGTTCGGTGTCCACATGGCCGAGTTCAGGACGGGGCGCGAGCGGGGCGATCTGGAATACGGCCTTCAGCACCCCTTCGCCGCGGTTCTCGATGCGGTTGCGCTGGCCGCGGGTGATGAGCAGCGCCTGGTCCGATTCCAGCGGTACTTCTTCGCCGTCGACCCGGACGACGGCCGAACCCTCGGTCACGTACAGGAACTTGTCGGAGAACGGGTGGTAGTGCTCCGTGACGAATTCCCCCGGGGCCAGTTCGAGATGCCCCAGGAACCCGGAGGTCGCGCCGACGGACGCGGGGGTGAGCAGCGCCCGTATGGCACCCCCCTGCCGGCGGTTCGGCGCGACGTCTTCCAAGGTGACCCTGGCGGTCCATGCCTCATTTTTTGCCACGACTTTGTCCTGCCTTTGCGAAACCCGAGGAAAAGCCGAACTCGGCCCGGTAGTAGCGGAGATGAGTGAATTCCCCCACCACGCCAGGTGATTTCTCCAGCGTGTCCTGGCGAAAACGACGACGCTCTTCCGGCCACTCAAATGGGTGTAGTTTTACGATCAGTCCGACCAGCGGCAGGCGCGAATATCGCAGGTGGGGGCGGAGTGCGGGTGGCGCGGAGGGCGCATTCCGCCGCCGTGCACTCCTCATCGATTCCCCGGGGCGGCGCGGCCGTTCGGCAGGACCACCACGGGTGGCGGGGGCTCAGGGGCCGGCACGTTCAGGGACGGGTGGCGGTGCCGATGACGTGGGCGGCGCGGGGGGCCAGGGCGGAGAACGCGAAGCCGAAGCGGTCGAGGTCGCCGAGGGCGAACCCGGCGGCGCGGACGGCGGCTTCGGTGTCGCGGTTGGGGTGGCAGCCGCCGGCCGCCCGGCCACCGCGCGGCACGCCTCCGTTGCGCGACGGGGCATGTAAGTCTACACTTACGGTTCGTGGCTACTTACGAAACGGACGACGGGTGGAACGCGGTGGGCGACCCCACCAGGCGGGCCATCATGACCTGCCTGGCCGAGCGGGAGCGCGCGGTCGGGGAACTGGCCGACGAACTGCCGATCAGCAGGCCGGCGGTCTCCCAGCACCTGAAGGTGCTCAAGAACGCGGGACTGGTCACCGAGCGCACCGCGGGCACGAGACGGATCTACCGGCTCAACCCGGCGGGGGTGGCCGCGCTCCGGGACCAGCTTGAGACGTTCTGGAGCCGGGCCCTGGCCGGGTACCGGGAAGCCGCGGAAGACCACGACAACGGCAAGGAAGCACACGGCGAGGAGAAGGCATGACTGAGGCAGCAACCCCTGTGGTGCGGCGGCAGACCGTCGTGGCGGCACCCCTGGAGAAGGCGTTCGCCGTCTTCACCGAGCGCTTCGGCGACTTCAAGCCGCGGGAGCACAACCTCCTCGGCGCCCCCATCGCCGACACTGTCTTCGAGCGGCGGGTCGGGGGCCACATCTACGACCGCGCCGAGGACGGCAGCGAGTGCCGCTGGGCCCGGGTGCTGGCGTACGAGCCGCCGGAGCGGGTGGTGTTCAGCTGGGACATCGGCCCCACCTGGACGCTGGAGACCGACCCGGAGAACACCAGCGAGGTGGAGGTCCGCTTCATCGCGGAGACGCCGGACCGCACCCGCGTGGAACTGGAGCACCGCAACATCGACCGCCACGGCCCCGGTTGGCCGTCCGTCGCGGACGGTGTGGGCGCAGGCGAGGGCTGGCCCCTGTACCTGGACCGCTACGCCGCGCTCTTCAACTGACAGCCCCGGCAACCCCGGAGAACCCCCGGGCGCCGACGACGAGGCCCCGCAGCGGCACGCCGCTGCGGGGCCTCGTTTCGCCGCCGGACGGACGCCGGTTGTTCTACCTTGCGTAGAGCAAGTGCCTGGAGTGCTGCTACGGTGCCGCCCACAGTTGCTCTACAAAGCGTAGAGTAAAGTCAGGTACGGAAGGCCCGTCTCATGCTCGTCCGCATCGCCCGCGCCTGCCACCGCCGGCGCTGGACCACCCTCCTCGGCTGGCTGCTGGCCGCGCTGGCCCTCGCGTCGGCCGGCGGCATGGCCGGCACGGACTTCGACTCCGCGTACGACCTGCCCGGCACCGGCTCCCAGCGCGCGTACGACGTGCTGGAGCGGCACTTCCCCGAACAGTCCGCGGGCACCGGCGACATCGTGCTGCACGCCGACGCCGGCCTCGACGCTCCCGGCGTACGGGAGCGGGCGCGGGACGTGCTCGCGGCGGCGCGTACCGCCGACCCCGTGGTGGCCGAGGTCGTCCCCTTCGACGACGCCGCCCGCGGCGGGCTCGTCAGCGACGACGGCACCACCGCGACGGCGCGCATCGTCTTCACCGTCGGCCGCACCGAGGTGCCCGACGAGGCCGCCGAGAAGATCAGGCAGCGGCTGACCGGCATGTCCGGTGACGGCCTGCACGTCGAGTTGTCCGGCACCATGTTCGCCCCGAAGCCGAGCACCGGGCTGAGCGAGAGCGTCGGCCTCGCGGCCGCGCTGGTGATCCTGCTCGCCGCGTTCGGGTCGCTGGCGATGGCGGGGCTGCCCGTCCTGGCCGCACTGACCGGGCTGTTGACCGCCATGGGGCTGGTCATGCTGCTGAGCAAGGCCATGAACGTGCCGGACTTCAGCATGTCGGTGGCCGTGATGATCGTCCTCGGAGTCGCCGTGGACTACGCGCTGTTCATCGCCGCCCGCTACCGCGGTGCCCGCCGCGAAGGACACGAGCCCGACCGGGCGGTGGCGCTGGCCGCGGGCACGTCCGGGGCGGCGGTGCTCTTCGCCGGCACGACGGTGATCGTGTCGCTGGGCGGGATGTTCTTCATGGGGGTGCCCTTCGTGTACGGGCTGGCCGTGTCGTGCATCGTCGGTGTCGCCGCGACCCTCGGCCTGGCGCTCACCCTGGTGCCGGCTCTGCTGGGCATCGCCGACCGGTGGCTGACGCCGCGCGGGCGGCTGGAGCGCCGGGGTGCCGGGGCGCGGGGGGCCGGTGCGTACGAACGGGCCCCCGGTGCGTACGAGAAGCTCCTGCGCGGCCGGCCCCTCGCGGTGGTCGTCGGCGCCACCGCGCTGCTGCTGGCCCTCTGCGCGCCGCTGGCCGCGATGCGGCTGGGCTCCGCCGACGCCGGCAACGCCCCCGCCTCGGACACCACCCGCCGGGCCCACGAGCTGAAGCAGGAGGCGTTCGGTCCCGGCGCCACCGCGCCGCTGATGGTGGTGGCCGACCTGCGCGGTGCCTCTCCCGATGACACCGCCGGGCTGGTCGAGCGGCTGCGCCGCGCCCCCGGCGTCGCCCACGTCGGCCCGCCGGCCACCAGCCCGGACGGCCGGGCCCAGGTCGTCACCGTCGTCCCGCGCACCGACGCGCAGGACGAGGCCACACCCCGGCTCGTACGCGAACTGCGGGAGACGGCACTGCCGGAGGCCGCGGCCGGTACCCCGGTGCGCCTGTACGTGGGCGGGGTGACCGCCACGTTCCAGGACCTCACCGACCGGATGGCCGACCGGCTGGCCGTCTTCGTCCTGGCCGTCGTCGTCATCTCCGCGCTGGTGCTCGGGCTGATGTTCCGCTCGCCGGTCGTGTCCGTGCAGGCGGTGGTCCTCACCCTGCTGTCCCTGGGGGTCTCCTACGGGCTGCTGGTCGCGGTCTTCCAGTGGGGCTGGGCGTCCGGCGTGCTCTCCACCGGCGCCACCGGGCCGGTGGAGAGCTACCTGCCGATGACGCTGATGGCGCTGCTCTTCGGACTCGGCATGGACTACCAGGTGTTCGTCCTCGCCCGGATCCGCGAAGCCCGCCTGCGCGGGGCGGAGGCGGGCGACGCCGTGGCCGAGGGCCTGCGGGACTCACGCCGCGTGGTGCTGGCCGCGGCGCTGATCATGGCGGCGGTCTTCGCCAGTTTCGCGCTCTCTCCCGACCGCATCATGAAGCAGTTCGGACTCGGCCTCGCCGGCGGCGTGCTGGTCGCCGCGGCGGCCGTCCTGGTCGTCACCCCCGCGCTGCTCACGTGCCTCGGCGACCGCGCCTGGCCGCGCACGGCCCGGTACCCCGGCGTCCCGGCGGCCGGACCGCGGCCGGAAGCCGGCGCCCGGAGCGGCGAGCCGACCCGGACGTAGGCGCACCGCCACACCTCCGAACGCGGGCGTGGAACGCACCTCCCGGGCCGGGCGCCGCCGCCGTCCGCCCGGGACGTACGGAGGGCTTGGTCACCACGGTGGTCCGCCCTCCGCGGGGAAGCCGCGCGTCGGGCCGTCGGGCCTTGGCCGTGATCACAGCGGGAGGGCGAACAGGCTCACCGGAGTGGACAGCGCCGCGGCGGCGACGACCAGCACCGCCGTACGGGCGAGAGCCGTGGCCCGCCGCGGCACCAGCAGCCTGGCGGTCCGGGCGGTGACGGCGGTGTCCGCGGCGGCGAAGCCGCCGGCGGGGGGCGGGACGGTGCCGCCCGCGGCGGTGAACCGGGCCAGGGCGTCCGTCAGGTCGCGGCGCGGCAGGCGGCGGCAGCAGGCGTCGTCCGCGCACATCTCCAGCAACAGCCGGACCGCCGCCACGGATGCGAGCAGCAGCGCACTGCGCGGCAGCAGCCGCCGCCAGGCCAGCAGCGGAAGGAGGACGAGATCGTGGCGCTGGCGCAGGTGGGCGCGTTCGTGGGCGACGACGGCGGCGAGGTGCCGCGGGCCGAGGAGGCGCAGGGCGCCGGTGCTGAGCACGACGAGCCCGGGCCGCCCGGGCAGGCAGTACGCGGCGGGGACGGGATGGTCGAGCACTTCGACACCGGGCAGCGCCGCCCGCGAGCGGGCCACGAGCGTCAGCAGGTCGCGGTGGCGGCGCCGGTGCCGGGCGAGGTCCCGGCAGACCAGCGCCAGGCTCCAGCCGCGGGCGGCGAGATACGCGGCGCCGAGCGCCAGGGCCGCCGGGGCGAGCGGCCCCGCGGGGGCGCCGCCTGCGCGCGCGAGGTCCAGCAGGCCGGGCACCAGCCCCTGGTTGGCGGGCGCGAACACGGCGGCGAAGACCAGCCCGAGCAGGGACAGTTCCAGCGTGAGGCCGAGGGCCTGCCAGGTGAGGAGCGCGGTGCGCGGCATCCGCGTCACCCAGCGGGCCCGGGCCAGCGGCCGCACGGCCGCCAGGCAGCAGGCCAGCATGACGGCGAAGTGCAGCAGATGGCTCATCGGCGGCGCTTGCCCTTGTCGTCGGACCCGTGGTGCTCATCCGCTTCGCGGGCCAGCGCGTCGCGCAGGACGTCCGCCTCCGGGCCGGACACGGAGCGGGCGAAGTGCGCCAGAACGGCGTCGCGGTCCCCGGCCTGGGCGAGGACGTCCATCATCAGGCTGGTGACGTAGGACTCCCTGCTGGCCGCCGGAGTGTAGTGCCAGGACCGGCCGATGCGCTCGCGCCGGGCGGTCCCCTTCTGCGCCAGCCGGTCCAGGACCGTGATCACCGTCGTGTACGCCAGCGCGCGGTCCGGCAGCGCGTCGAGCACGTCCTTGGCGGTGCGGGGGCGACCGGCGTCCCAGAGGACGTCCATGACCGCGCGTTCCAACTCGCCAGAACGCCGCACGTGCCCGCTCCCTCCGACGCGACCGCGGTGGCACCGCACTCTACCCCACGTAGAACAACCCCCGGAACCCGCGCGACGCCTTCCCGCGTAGCGTCCCGGCGGGTGACTGAGTACGCTCTGCCGCGGCCCCTCACGGGCGGTGAACTGGTCATGGATCGGGGGGACGTTGGTGGAGGAGACGCAGCCGGAGCGGATCATCGGCGGGCGCTACCGGCTTGTCGGGCAGCTCGGCGTCGGCGGGTTCGGGCGGGTGTGGAAGGCACACGACGAGGCGCTCGGTGTCCACGTCGCGGTGAAGGAGGTGTGGCTGCCGCACCAGGCGGGCTCGGACGCGGAGCACCATGATCGGGTGGTACGCGCGGCCCGCGAGGCCCGCAACGCGGCCCGCCTGCGCGACCACCCGCATATCGTCGCCGTCCACGACGTGGTCGTCGAGGACGGCGCACCCTGGATCGTGATGCGCCTGGTCGACGGGCAGTCGCTGGAGGAGCGGCTGCGCGCGGACGGGCGGTTGCCCGCGCCGCTCGTGGCCGAGACGGCCACCGCCCTGCTCAAGGCCCTGAAGGCGGCCCACGCGGCCGGGATCGTCCATCGTGACCTGAAGCCCGCGAACGTGATGCTCACCGGCGACGACCAGATCCTCCTCACCGACTTCGGCATCGCCGTCCACGAGACCGACACCCGCCTCACCACCACGGGCGGGGTCATCGGCTCCGTCGAGTACATGGCCCCCGAACGCCTCAACGGCCTTCAGGACCAGGCTGCCGGCGACCTGTTCTCCCTCGGAGTCACCTTGTACGAGGCCATCGAGGGTGTCTCCCCGTTCCGCAGGGAGACCCCCACGGCCACCCTCGCCGCCGTGGCCCTCCACGAGCCCCCGCCGATGCAGCACGCGGACCCCGTCCTCGCCTCACTCATCACCGCCCTCCTGGCCAAGAAGCCCGAGGACCGCCCGACCGTGGACAGCACCCTGGCCGTGCTCCGTGCCCGTACCCCTACGGTCACGGCGCCGGCACCCGCGCCCCCGCGCGCGAGCGCCGCACCGGTCGTGCCACCCGCCCCGGCGGCCGCGCCGCCGGCCGGCACCGCGCGGGTCGGGCGTGTGATCACGGGGAGCTGGTTCCTGCTGGCCGGGATCGGCCTCATCGCGTTCGGCTGCTACATGTTCAGCACCGAGGGAGGCTGGGAGGGCGCCTATCCCATCAGTGCGGTCACCGCCGCCGTGGTCGCGCTGTTCTTCGGTCTGGCCGTGATGTTCTACCGGTGGACCGGTCCGGGCAGACCGTCCTTCCGGATCGTGGGCGGGCTCTTCTTCCCCGTCTTCTTCCCGCTGGCCGCGATCTGGGCGGTGTGGAACGCGGTGCTGCTCGCGTAGCGGCGTACACGGGAACCGCTGCCGGCGGCCCGTGGCACAGTGGCGGCCATGACGGTGGACGAGCTGCTGCGCCGGCTGACGACGCTCCGGCGCGCGACGACGGGAACCGGACGGGCACCGCACAGACCACGACAAGCCGCTGAGCACCCCGCGCCCGGGCCGGCGGCCCCGCGGCCGGATCCGTCGCCCCCACGGACACTACGAGATCCGAACTCGTGAGGGCGAGAACCTTCCATCTGCGCAGTTCACGGGGCGATCTGTACAGCGGCCGGCCGGGACTTCACCGATCCTGAACTCGCCGCGTCGGCCGCCGTCAGTCGGTCTTTCGTCCGACTCCTGCGCAGACCCACTGGCGTTCGGCACCGGACGGTGCGGTCGTGTCCGGTGCGGCGGACCACGGCGAGACGGGTGCCGGCTCGGGGCGCCACAGCGACACGGTGGTCAGGCCCGGGTCGAGCAGGTCGAAGCCGTCGAACAGCCGCCTGATCTCCGCGTAGCTGCGGAGTGTGAGCGGAGACCGGGCCTTCTTGTAGACGTCGGCGGCCCTCTGGACCCGGCCGTCGGTGTCGAACTCGGAGGTCGAGTGCGAGATGACCAGATGGCTGCCGGGTGCCATCGCCGCGCGCAGTCGCGCCACGATCCCCGGTGGGTCCGCCTCGTCGTCGATGAAGTGCAGCATGGCCAGCATGATCACGGCTACCGGCCGGTCGAGGTCGATGACCTCACGCAGATCGGGATCGGCCAGGATGTCCTCGGGGTGCCGGGCGTCGCCGTGGGAGACGGCCACCAGGGGCGATCTGCCGAGTAACGCCCGTCCGTGGCTGACGACGACCGGGTCGATGTCGACGTACGCCACGCACGAGTCCGGGGCGACCTCCTGGGCGATCTCGTGCAGGTTCTGGTGCCCGCCGCCCTCGACCGGCATACCCGAGCCGATGTCGATGAACTGCCGGATCCCGGAACCGGCCAGGTACCGTACCGCGCGCCGCAGGAACGCGCGGTTCTCCCGGGCCATGAGGGGTGCGTCGGGAACGTGCCGCCGGACTTCCTCCATGACCGCCCGGTCGTGGGCGAAGTTGTCCTTGCCGCCGAGGAAGTAGTCGTAGATGCGGGGGACGGCCGGGGTCCGGAGCTGGAGGGGGTTCTCCTCCTCGCGTCCTCTCCCGTTCGGCGACGACTTGTGCATCGATCTCTCCCGCCATGCCCCTGCCGTGCTGCAGAATCCGTGGAACCATGCGAGCGTAGCGACCGGCCGGCGAAGTCGCCCGGCCGGAGCCGGTTTCAGCCCGACAACGTTGCCGGGACGTGACCCGAGGAGGGAGTGCCATGCCGGACGGCGGCATCGACAGGATTCCCGGCCCGCCCGCGGGCGGTGACGGCGTCAAGGCGATCGTGGCGGCGGGAGGGCTGCACAACTATCAGCTCAAGCTGCACGCGGAGTTCGGTCCGGTGGTGCGCTTCCCCTTACCGGGGGCGGACGTGGCGGTGTCGGTCGCCGATCCGGTGCTGCTGGAGGCCACCGCGGAGATCAACAAGCGGCCGGAGAAGCTGTTCGAGTTCCTGGAGCCTCTCCAGGAGTCGGGCAATGTGCAGACGCTCCCGGCAGACGAACACGTGCCGTGGCGGCGGGTGATGCTCTCCGTGCTGGCCGGACGGCCCTCGCACGAAGCGCACTTCGCGCAGTTCGCCGCGCTCACGACGTCGATGGCAGACCGGTGGGCGGAGAACGCCGCGCGGGGCCCGGTGGAGCTGCAGAAGGACCTCAGCGAGCTGTCGCTGCGGATGATCTGTGAATACGCGCTGGGCAACGGCCTGCAGTCCGAGGAGGCCGCCGGGCGGGTCGTGTCGGCGTTCGAGGACGTGCTCACCGACTACCTGGCGCGGCTGTACCAGATGGAGGTGGGCGGCACGGAGGAGGAGCGCCGCGTACGCTCCGAAGAGGCTTTGGCCTACCTGCGCGCGACCGTCGACGAGGTGCTCACCGCGCACCGCGAACGCGGCACCACCGAGCACGCCGACCGGAGCGACCTGGTCGCGGCTCTGGTCAGAGCGGGCGAGTCGCCGGCGCGGATACGCGACACGGTGCTGACGACCATGTTGGCCGCCCACCACACCACCGGGGTCGCCATCTCCTGGACGCTCTACCTGCTGGCCCGGCACCCGGAGGTGGCCGGGCGGGCCACCGAGGAGGTCGACCGGGTTCTCGGTGACCGGACCGCACCCGACTACGGCGACCTCAGGCCGCTTTCGTACCTGGACACGGTGCTCCGGGAGGCCATGCGGCTGTACCCGCCGGGACCGTACGGCGCCCGGGAGGCCACCGAGGACCTCACGCTCGGCGAGTACACCGTTCCCGCGGGCACGACCATCTTCTACCCCTTCTGGGCCGTGCACATGAACCCCGAGCACTGGCCCGACCCGGAGGTGTTCGACCCGGACCGCTTCACACCGGAGGCGTCGGCCCAGCGGCACCGGTTCGCGTACATCCCGTTCGGGCTCGGACCCCGCAGTTGTGAAGGCTCCGTCCTCGCGATGGTCGAGGCCAAACTCGTCCTGGCGATGCTGCTGAAGCGGTTCCGGTTCCAGATGGCGCCAGATCAGACGGTCACGCCGGTCGAACGCTTCGTCCTGTGGGCCGCCGAGGACATCCGCATGAACCTCACCCCCCGGTAACCCGCCCGTGCCCCGAGGGGCAGCCCCCGCGTGCGCCGTGAGCACGGCGGATCTGGAGCGGCTGGTGGCCGACGCGAGGCGGCCGGGCTGCGGGTGGAGTGGAGCGTGTCCGGCGAACCCCGGGAGCCGCCGCCGGCCGGCCGACGACCTTGAGGTGGTCGGTGAGGCGGCGAACGGCGTCGATGCCGTGGAACTGGCCCACAGCACCCGCCCCGACGTGGTGGTGAAGGACATCCGGATGCCGGAGCTGGACGGTCTTGAGGCCACCCGGCAGATCGTCGCGGACGGCGATCTCGCCGGGGTCCGGGTGCTGGTGCTGACCACCTTCGAAGTGGACGAGTACGTGCTGCGGGCGCTGCGCGCCGGCGCCGGCGGCTTTCTGGGCAAGGGCGCCGGGCCGCGTGAACTCGCCGACGCGATCCGGCTGGTGGCACGCGGTGACGCGCTGCTGTCGCCCACGGCGACCCGCAGCCTGATCACCCGGTTCCTGGCCCGGCCCGACCGTACGGACGGTGCGGTCCCCGAGTTGCTGAAGGTGCTGACCCAGCGGGAGCGGGAGATCGTCGCGCTGGTGGCCACGGGGCTGAGCAACGACGAGATCGCCGGGCGGCTCTTCCTGGCCGAGTCCGCGGTCGGCCCCCAACGGCTCCGGGAAGTCCACCACCATGCGCGTCATCCTCGGCCTGGCCGGCCCCGACCGCCGGCACCGTGCGGGTAGGCGGACGCGCCCCCGGCGAGCACCCGGCGCCGCTGCGGGAGATCGGGGCGCTGCTGGAAGCCGGGGCCTGGCACCCGGGCCGGTCGGCGTTCGACCACCTGCACGCGCTGGCGGCCACCAACGGCATCGGCAGGCGACGTGTCTCTCAGGTGCTGGACCTGGCCGGGCTGACCGACGTGGCCCGTCGCCGGGCAGGCGGCTTCTCCCTCGGCATGTCCCAGCGCCTGGGCATCGCCGCGGCGCTGCTCGGCGATCCGGCGACGGTCGTGCTCGACGAGCCGGTCAACGGACTGCACCCGGAGGGCATCCTGTGGATCCGTGACCTGCTGAACCTGCTTGCCGGAGAAGGCCGCACCGTCTTCGTCTCCTCGCATCTGATGCGGAAGATGGCCGAGATCGCCGAGCACGTCATCGTCATCGGCCGCGGCCGGCTGCTGGCCGACCTGCCGACCTGCCGACCTGCCGACCTGCCGACCGAGGATTTCACCGGCACCCTGTCCGGACGCCGGGTGTCGGTACGCACCCCACAGGCCCACCGGCTGCAGAAGCTGCTCCTCGGCCCCGGCGTCGGTTCGGGCGGGGATTCTGAACGGTGCTGTACGTCGGTGAAGAGACCAAAACTGAGACCAGAGTGCCGGAGTCATACCTTCTTGACGACGACCGGCTCCGGAACCAGCTTCTCCAGGTCGTCCACGTCCGAGGTGAAGACGGTGACCTGCCCCTTCTGCTGGCGCGCAATGACGGCGAGCACCGCGTCAATCGCGTACTTGTGGCCGTGCAGCTTGACGTCAGCGAGCAGGCGGCGTGCCTGACGTGCCTCGTCCTTGCCGATGTCCGCGGCCTTGATTCGGGAGAGCACCCAGTCCCAGCGCTGCTCGGTGGTTCTACCGTCGTACGCCTCGACCAGCGTCATCGGAGACGTCACCACCTCGGCTTCCCCTCCGGCCGCGAGGTCGAGCCACGCGATCATCTTCCGGTCGCCGCGCACAGCCAGGGACAGGGCTTCGCAGTCGAGTACGAAGACGCGCAGTGGCCGTTGCCCTCGTTCACCGGCCTGCTTCCTCACGCGGCCTCTCCGTCGCTGCGCGTTCCGACGGCCCGGCGGCGCTCGTGCTCGGCGTCGAGCTCCTCCAGTTCTGCGAACGCTGCCGCGCGCTCATCCTCGGTGAGCGGACCATGCTCCTCCTGCAGCCAGTCGGACAGCTCCCGCAGCCGGTCCCGGTCGCGCTGGAAGCGCAGTGCCTCGGCGACGTACGCCGACAGGCCCCGCTCCGCCGCCTCCGCGCGGATCTCCTCCAGGAGGTCCTCGGGAATCGTCACCGTTACCTTCTTCGTTGCCATACAAGAGACCATACTCATGGTGTCGCGCTGCTTACCAGTGACTTCCCGTGACCAGCAGAAGAGCGATCAGGCGGGCACGGCCGTTGTCGATATCGCCCGGTCCGTCGAGCGCCCACCAGCGCACCTGAGCGGCTTCCAGTCCCGCCGGCACCGCGCCGATGCTGCCGTCGTACCGCAGAAAGCGCGCTGGTACCCGTAGGCCGTCAGGACCACCTCCCTCTCCCGGATCCGCCGGCCCCGTTGCCTGCGCGCGGCCGAGAGCCGTCCGGTTTCGGCCTCGCAGCGTCGCGGCGGGCTACCCGGGCATGACGCCGTGGATGCGGGAGAGGGTGAAGACCCGTTCGTCGTCGCGCAGATGGCACCAGGCATAGAGGTGGGGCGGGTCGAGATCGAGCTCGCTGAGTGTACGTATGGTCCGGTTGCCCGAGGCGGCGACGTACTCGACCGTGATGGCCGTGCCGGTGTCGACGGCGTGGGCGAGCTGGCGGACATCGCTGTACGTCAGGTTCTTCGCATGCCCGGCGACGATCTCCTCGGTGTCCGTGCCGTAGGGGGCCTCGGTGCCGGACGGGTCGGGAGCCGGGGGCGTCGGGGAGGCGGACCGTAGCCTGGCGGCCAGGGCGCTGGGGCCGGTGGTGGCCGCCCGAGGTGCCGTCGGCACGGACCGTCGGCGTCGGCCTGGGAGCGGTGGCAGGGCCGCGGTGGTGGCACGGTGACGCCGGGACTTTTCGAGGCGTACGGTCCCGTCGGCCCTCTCGGCCACGGGGGCGTAGCCCACGGCCCTCAGTGCGGCCAGGGTTTTTTCGAGCGGGGTCCGGCTGACCAGCACGGTCGGTGCCAGCAGGCGCAGGCCGAGGTCGCCGAGCCTTCTATGGGCGACGAGTTCGGCGAGGAGGGTGGGTTCTTCGCTGTGGATCACGCAGGCGGCCGGGGCGACGCGCACACGGCCGTGCGTGCGCGCGGTGTCGTGGATCAGGTAGGACAGCGGCTGGGGGAGGACGCCGACGGCGACGTCGGCCAGGTCGGCGGCGATGGCGTCGGCCGTACGGCCGGTGTCCAGGGCGCGGCGGACAGTGCCCGGGCTGAACCGCCACACGGATGCCGTGCCGACGGCTTCCCGGTCCGCGACGGTGTCCAGCAGGGCAGCCAGGCGGGCCGACGGTGTACCCGTGACTACGGCGGTGAGGTCGGCGCCGAAGCGGGCCGTGCTGGTGGCCGTCGGCAGCAGCCGCCGGCTGGCCAGGGCGAGTGCTTCGGCGTCACCGGCCTGCAGGGCGGCACCGATGCGGGACAGGGTGCCGCGGGCGATGACGCCGAGTAGTTCTGCTTCGCGAACCAAGGAGGCGAACGGCGTGGCGTCGTGGGGGAGCTGATCGGCGAGCGGACGATGCCAGGCAACGAGGGGGCCCAAGTCTTCAGGGCTCTTCACTCCCTGGTCTGCTGGGAGCCCTGCTGCGGCGGTGAGCAGCCCGTCCCGGGCTCGCACACAGCCGCTGCAGGGTGGTGCCCCGGCGAGTGCGGGCAGTGCCTTGCCGTCCGTGTCCCGGGTCTGGGTCGGGGTGAGCGGCAGCGTCCGCCACGCCTGGAACAGCACGGTGACCTGCTCCGCCGGCTCTTGCTCCGCCCAGGCGTCGTAGCCTTCCGTCGCCGCGACCCGGTAGCCGTCCCGGGCCAGCAGTCCGGCGGTGTACGCGGTCTCCAGGACGAGGCGTACGACGATGTCGTCGCACTGTGCTGCCTTGCCTATCCGGGACAGCTCACGTGCTCCGACCCCACCGGACTTCAACCGGGTCGGCGGAGACGCGGCGCACGCCCCCAGAACCGAGGCGGCATGGCCGGCGAACGCCGTAGCTGCGGCTGCCGCTTCCCGGTCCACCTCCGCCGGGGCGACGGACGCCGTACGCACCACGGGCGGGACGGGTTCGAACGGCGCGTGCCAGTCGGCTCCGCGCAGGGCGAGCGCCACCTCGGCCGGGATACACACGGGCCCGTACCCGGAGTACCTGCCCTGGACCAGCAACCCCCGCTCCAGCGCCCAGCGCACACCCGGCTCGGAGTCGGCCTGCGGGGTCCCGAACATGATGAACTCCGCCTGGGGCTGCGGCTGTCCGCCCTGGTGGCGGGCTCGCCGCTCAAGCAGTTGCCGGGTGGCCGCAGGCGCCGAAGCGACGACCGCGGCTACTCGCTCCGGATCACTGTGGTGTGCCAGCAGGGCGGTCAGCCGCTGCTTCTTGGTGGTGCCCGGCGACGGGACGCCCAGGGCCGCCAGTATGCGGCGCAGTTCCTCGGAGGTCGTGTCCGCAAGGAGCCGGGCAAGCGGTGCGTCCAGCCCCAGGGGCGAGTCCCACGCCTGCCGTAACGGCGCCGCCATGTGCAGCAGCCCTTCTCCGTCCGGCCAGACGAGTGCACGATCAGCCAGTGTCTCCAGGGCCGTGTCCAGCTCGCGATCGCCCTCCGTTCCGGTCACGTCCAGCAGATCGGCCAGAGCGGCACGTGGAACGGGGCCCATTGCCGCCAGCGCCTCGGCCACCTGCAGGTGCGGCAGCGCGAGCTCCGCCAGAACCGGAGCCACCGACGCCGGGCGCTGAAGACGGTCCGCGAGTTCCCCGAATGACCGTGGTTCCGGCGGGGAGACGGTATCCGGACGAACCGCCAGGATCCGCTCGAGCCGGTCGACTTCCAGGCCACTCAGCCACGTGGCCAGAGATGATCCGCTGTGCTTGCTGATGGAACACCTCACAAAGACGAGCGCCGTCGGACTCCGAACCGGAACTGCTCCTGGACAGGCCCCAGAATGGCGCATCGCGGGGACGTTCACGTCCTGGACTGGCGGAAATCCCCTTCTGAGGGATGGAGATGCCCTGTGGCTTGACCTGGCAGCGCCAGGGCGCGCGGTGATGTGCCTTATGTCAGAAATGAACGAGACCAGAACTGAGACCGGGGCGGCGCGCGAGGAATGACGGCTCCAGCCGCAGCGCCGCCCGGAGTTCTGGCGCGAGTCGTCCCGCGGCTCCCCGCCGCCCGCAGCTCCCGCACCCCGCTGCCGGGGCTGCCAGGACCCGCGATCGGTGTGTGCCTCCCGCACTCCATCGCTGATCCGATGGCGGAACGAAGAGGCGGGTGTCGTCCTGTTACGCGGACCTACTCGGCGGGGAGACGCTTCAGCTCGTCCTCCACCGCGCTGGGTTGCGTCCTGGGAAGTGGTGCACGGGTCCGGCTTGATCCGGGGTTGCTCCGGCGTCGGGTGGGGCCTGCATGGATGAACGGCCACCGGCTGATCTTCGAAGTGTCGAAGCCTCGAAGGGGATCAGCACGATGACCGCACCTGACTGTGTGCCCCTGCACGCTCTGACCGAAGACCATCTCGCCGCGGCGAGTCCGGATCTGCTGCGCGCGATGGTCAAGACGTTCGCCGACGCGCTGATGGCCGCGGAGGCCGATGTTCTCTGCGGTGCCGAATTACGGGCAGGTCAGCGATGAACGGATCAACCGGCGCAACGGCTATCGCCCGCGGGAGTGGGACACCCGCGCAGGCACGGTGGAGTTGGCCGTGCCCGAGCTGAGGCAGGGCAGCTACTTCCCGCACTGGCTGCTTCAGGGAGGCGCCGGGCCGAGCAGGCCCTGATCAGCGTGGTGGCCACTGCCTACTTGCTCGGCGTCTCCCCGCCGCGTCGGGAAACCCGCCGAGTCCGTAGGCGTGACCCGGCTGTCGAAGTCCCAGGTCCCGGCGATGGCCAGGCATAGGACCTGCGGTACCGGAGGCGCAGTTCTCTCCTCGGCTATGGGACTGCGTCGTCGGTGGTGTTGCGCTGGTAGATGTCCGGGATGCCATCGAGGTCGGCATCGGTGTTCTCCTCCTCGTACAGGAGCCGGTAGATACGGTTGCGACGGCGCAACAGCACCACGGCGAGCAGTGCGGCGAGGACGGAGCCCACGAGGACGGCCGCTTTGACCTCCTCGCCCAGCGCGGAGCCGGAGAAGGCGAGATCGCCGATGAGCAGCGAGACGGTGAACCCGATGCCGCCCAGCGCCGCGAGCGCCAGGACGTCGGCCCAGGCCAGGTTCGGGTTGAGCTGTGCACGGGTGAAGCGGGCGGCGAGATACGTGCCGGCGAAGATCCCCAGGGTCTTGCCCAGAACCAGCCCCAGGACCACGCCCAGGGCCTCCGGCCGCGTGAAGACGTCACCCAGGGCGGTGGGGGATACGCCGACCCCGGCGGCGAAGAGGGCGAAGAGCGGCACGGCGACGGTGGCGGAGAAGGGATGCAGCAGGTGTTCGGTGCGCTCGCCGGGCGAGGACTTCTCCCCTTCGTCGCGTGAGGCGCGCAAGAGCAGCGCCATCGCCACCCCGGCGACGGTGGCGTGGACTCCGCCGTTGTACGTCAGCGCCCAGATCACCACGCCCAGCGGCACGTACCACCACCAGCCCGTCACCCGCAGCTTCTGCAGCAAGGAGAAGACGGCGAGTCCGGACACGGCTCCTGCCAGGGCGGGAACGTTGAGGTCGGACGTGTAGAACAAGGCGATCACGAGGATGGCCCCGAGGTCGTCGACGACCGCCAGCGTCAGGAGGAAGGCCCGTAGCGAGGTCGGCAGATGCGTGCTGATCACCGCGAGGACGGCCAGGGCGAAGGCGATGTCGGTGGCCATCGGCACCGCCCACCCGACAAGGTCGCCGCCCCGGAAGGCCGCTGCAGTGACGTAGACGGCGGCCGGCACGGCCATGCCGCACAGCGCCGCCACGACCGGCAGCGCCGCCGTCGCGGGCGTGCGCAGTTCCCCGATGACCAGCTCCCGCTTCAGCTCGATGCCGGCGACGAGGAAGAACACCGCGAGCAGCCCGTCCGCGGTCCAGTGCTGCACCGACAGGTCCAGCCCCAGCTCGGAGACACCGAAGTGGAAGCCGCGGACCTCTTCGTAAACGTGGCTGAGTGGGCTGTTGGCCCACACCAGTGCCACCAGCGCGGCGACCAGCAGCACCAGGCCACCGAGCGTCTCCGTACGAAGCGCCCGGGCGACCGCCTGCCGCTCGGGCCACGGCAGCACACCGAGGAACAAAGAACGACGCGGCGTGTCGGCCACAGCGGCGTAACCTCCAGGGAGCCGATCACGGGCGCATAGGCCCTCGGACCGCCGACCAGACTTCCCGGCACACCCTGCGCCCCGGCGCATTGCCAGCACCTTATCCCACATGCCCGAACACGCTGAGTGACCGATCGAGGAGTTCGACTGCCGGTGGATACCCGGGCCCGGTCAGCCAGAGCGACTGCTGCACGTTGCGACCCCAGCGCCGCCCGGACGTCGGGAAGCGGCGGCTCCCCGCGTACGAACCCGCCGGTAACGCGTATGGCCGAGCGGGGGCTCGCAGCGTTCGAGCACCACGAATTCGATCAGAACGGCGCGTGAAACGGGTCGCGACGTGATCGGCGGCGGCAGAGGGTCCCAGGACAGGTGCGAGCCGGTGGGTACACGCGTGGCTGGGGAGACTCCATGCGCGCGGCGGGCAGGAGTATGCGGTGACGTTTTCGGATGTGGTGTATCTCTGCCTGGGTCTCGGGGCGCTCGCGGCGGCAGTGCTGCCTCGGGTTGTTTCCAAGCGGCCGTTCTCCCTGCCGATGATCTTCCTGGTCGCAGGCGTGCTCATCCAGTTGCTGCCGCTGCCCGTGCCGGCGGTGGACCCCGTACAGGACCGCCTGTGGGTCGAGCACACCACCGAGGTGTGTGTGATCGTGTCGCTGATGGGAGCAGGGCTCGCCATTGACCGGCCCTTCGGCCTTCGGAGGTGGTCCAGTACCTGGCGGTTGCTGGGCGTCACCATGCCGCTGACTGTGGCGGCCGTCGCTGTGCTGGCCTGGGGTCTGCTGGACTGGCCGCCCGCCGTCGCCCTGCTGCTGGGTGCTGTGCTCGCGCCCACCGATCCGGTGCTGGCCGGGGAGGTGCGGGTGGGGGAGCCGCTGGGCACCGAGCATGAGGAGGAGGCGCAGTTCGCTCTCACCAGTGAGGCGGGGCTGAACGACGGCCTCGCCTTTCCGTTCGTCTATGCGGCCATCGCCCTCGCTGCGGCGGCGGGCGCCGGTTGGTCGACGGAGTGGATCGGACGTTGGGCTCTGGCAGACGTGCTGGGCAAGTGTGCCGTCGGGCTGGTCGTGGGTGCGGCCGTCGGCTGGTTGCTGGGGTGGATGTTCTTCCGTGCGAAGACGCCGGTGCTGCGGCTGTCCGAGCACATGGAGGGCTTCGTGGCGCTGGGGGCCACCTTCTTGTCCTACGGGATCGCCGAGGTGCTCCACGGCTATGGATTCCTGTCCGTGTTCGTCACCGCATGCGCTGTCCGTGCCGCAGAGCGCAGCCACGGCTACCACAAGGTTCTGCATGAGTTCACTGAGCAGATCGAGCGGTTGCTCACCGCGCTTCTGCTGTTTCTGCTCGGCGGCTACCTCGCCACCGGCGCCTTGTCTGCCCTGACCATGAGGGGGGTGGTCGTCGGTGTCCTGGTGCTGCTGGTCGTCCGGCCTCTCACCGGGTGGCTGGCTCAGGTGAAGAGCACTATGGGGCGACCGGAGCGCGTTGTCGTAGCGTCGTTCGGTATCCGCGGGATTGGCTCGCTGTTCTACCTGTCCTATGCGCTGGGTCAGAATCCGTTCAGCGGGCTGGAGCGCGAACTGTGGGCCGTGGTGGCCTTCACCGTGGTGGGCTCGGTGGCACTGCACGGCGTCATGGCGGCACCGGCCATCAGCCGTATGGAACGAAGAAGCCGCCGTGCCGAGCCCGGCACGTGCCCGTAGACATGCCCTGACCTACCTGGCCGGACTCCACCTCGCCACCGTTTTCATGTGCTCAAAGCCGTGACCTGTCAAGCATTGTCTGGGTGGTAGGGGCTGAGAGGGTTGCGTGCGCGGCTGATGGGCGGCTGTCCGATGCCCGCCGCATGCCGATCAGGAACGGTCGGTCCCGTACCTGCGCATGCGCTCGGCCAGCGGGACGGGTGTCTCGTCCACCCCCGTGACGGACCCGCTTGCCATCCGTGCGCACACACCCTGGCAGGCCAGCAGCTGCTTGTCGTCGCGGTGGGAGACCACACGCGCGTTCGCAGCCGGGGCGTGACGGTAGTCGGTGCCGCAGATCACACAGGCCAGTCCCCAGATCATCTCGTCGGTGGGTGCTGAACGGCCGCTACGACGGCCGGAGATCGCGTCCTGTGAGTACATGCGCCGCACATCCGTCCTCTTGATCGGTCCTAGGGGCCTGACGGAAGGTGCGCCGACGGCCTCGTCGTTCGCCGAGGGCGACGCTGGAGGGATGGCTGCGTCTGAGACGCACTCGGTACCACAACAGTACTCCCGGACGGGGCGGGGCATGTCGGTAGCGGCAGGCGGTGCCTGCCCGAACGCGCGAACGGATCAGCGGCCGGCGGCCGGTCTCACCGTGCGGGCGGACGCATGGAATATGCCGCGGCATCGGCTACTGCAGCGGTCCGTGAAGTGGCTGCCCTCCGCCGCGGCGAACTGCTCGTGTATTCCGCGGAAGAGGGCCTGCAACTAAGCTCAGGGGGTGGGGGTAGAGGGGTGGCAGGCTGTGGATCTGCGCCAGCTTCGCTTTTTCGTGACGCTGTCCGAGGAGTTGCACTTCGGCCGGGCCGCGGCCCGCGAGCACATCGTGCAGTCGGCGCTGAGCCAGCAGGTGCAGCGTCTGGAGCGCGCCGTGGGGGTGCGGCTGGTGGAACGGAGCACGCACCATGTCGCGCTGACCGCCGCCGGCGCGGCGTTCCTGGTGGAAGCACGGCAGATCCTGGCTCATGTGGAGCGGGCCGCCGCGGTTGCGCGCGGCGCGGGGAGCGCGTCTCCCGCGCTGCGGGTGGGGATCATCGATGCCGGCTACGACTCGATGGCGCAGATCTTGTACGAGGTGCAGGCCCGGTTCCCGGAACTGGTGATCCATCAGGTCGAGGCGGGTGTACCCGAGCAGTACCAACTGCTCGTCGACGGACGGCTGGACGTGGGTATCGGGCGGGCGGCGCTCGCCCCGCCCGAGGTGGCCTCTCAGCTGTTCCGCCACGACCCGCTGGGGGTCATGATCCCCGCTGGCCACCGGTTTGCCTCAATGGCCGACGTACCGGTCGCGGTGCTGGCCCAGGAGCCGCTGCTGCTTGCCGAAGAAGTCCAGGCCCCGGAGTTCAATCAGTTCACGGTCGAGATGTGCCGGGAAGCCGGTTTCACGCCGACCGTGTACGAGGGCACGGTCGAGAGCATCCGGGCGGCCGCCGACCTGGTCGCCCAGGGCCGCTGCCTGTACTGCGTGCCGGCCTCCTGCATCTCCGCCTATCCCGGCACCCTCTGGCGCCCGCTCACCGAACCCACGTCGTACTACCCGTGGTCGGTGCTGTGGCGCGCGAGCGACGACTCCGACCATGTCCGAGCCATCGTCGCCTGCGCACGCACCATGTCCGCCCGGCTGGGCTGGCTGGCGCGTAACGATCAGACTGCGCGCTGACGCTCGGGGAGCCGGGCGCCGCGGCCGTTCTGCCCCGCGAGGGGGCCGCCAGAGCGGAGCAGAACGTGCTGCCGCGGCGCCCGGGCCACCTGCCCCGGTCACGGCGAGCCGCACGGCGAACCTATGTCTGCGGTGCGCACGGGCGCGGCCCGCCGGGACCGGACGGTGGCGTTCATGAAGGCTCGGTTCAGCGGCGGGCGGAGCGCCGGCCGGAGCGCCTTCCGGCACGTCGGCTCCCGACGCCGCGCCCTTGGACCATGCGGAAGGAGAGCAGCAGGACGCCCGCGCCGGCGACGGCGGTGATCCAGGTGGTGAGGTCGAAGAACCCCTGGTTGCCGTCGACGTCGAACAACTCGGCGGCGAGGAAGCCGCCCAGCAGGGCGCCGGCAATCCCTGTCAGGGTGGTGATGATCAGTCCGTGCCCGTCCCTGCCGGGGATCAGTAGTCTGGCGATCACCCCGGCCAGCAGACCGAGGATGATCCACGCGATGATGCCCATGGCTGACTCCTGAGCGAGAGCGGATGGAACTCTGCGGGGGTCGGTCGTCCGGACCGGTCGACGCAGCAGGGCCGCCGGGTACCCGCTTGGTCCACGGGCGCCGGCGCGAGGGAGACACTCGGTCACCGTGAGCCAAGCCGAACCGCGGGCTGTGGGAAACAGGCGATCGGGGATGGGCTCATCTCGCTCACCGATCGCCATGTGGACGCCGCCCGCGCTGATCCATGACGCGGTGCGGTGCGCCGGCGTCGGCCAGCACTTGATCACGCAGGCGTGCGCAGGTGGCGCTGATCAGCCGGGAGATGTGCATCTGGGAGAACCCGAGTTCGTCGCCGATCCGGCGTTGTGTCATGTCGCAGAAGAACCGCAGGTACAGGATGCGCCGCTCCTGCTCGGGCAGTGCCTGCACCAGCGGGCGCAGCGCCGCTCGGTCGATGGCCCGGCCGAAGCCGGGATCGTCCCGGCCCAGCGTCGCGGCCAGCGGGTAGTCGTCCTCTGAGGGGTCGAGGGTGGCGTCCAGCGACTGGGCGGTGAAGCAATCCAGCGCGCCCTGCCCGCGTCGCACCTCCTGCTCGCTCAGTCCGGTGTGCGCGGCGATCTCCGCCACGGCGGGGCCTGCGCTGGTGGGGGAGTCGCCGAGTTCGCGGTTGGCGGTGTGGACTTGCTGGCGCAGCTCTTTGGCGCGCCTGGGCACGTGGACGGCCCACATGTGGTCGCGGAAGTGCCGTTTCACCTCGCCGACGATGGTGGGCACCGCGTAGCTCGCGAACGCGGTGCCCACCATCGGGTCATAGCGCGAGACTGCCCTGACCAGGCCGAGCCGGGCGACCTGTTCGAGGTCTGCGAAGGACTCGCCGCGGTTGCGGAACCGGCCGGCGAGCCGGGTGGCCATGGGCATCCAGGCACACACCGCGTCCTGCCGTAGCGCGGTCTTCTCCGGGCCGTCCGGCAAGGCGGCGATGCGGCGGAAGAGGGCAGCGGTGTCCGGGGCGTCGTCGTGGGGGTGTGTACGCCGGGTGCTCTTGGTGCGTGCGTCCAGCATGGAACGTTCCTTCGGTAGGGGTGGTCGCTCATCGGGCCGGATCCGGATCAGTCGCTGTCGGGGCAGCGATCTGCTCCCGGGCACGTTGCGGGTGGAGCCTGGCGAGTTCGGCGTTGAACTGGGCGCCGGCGAGCAGGGTGAGGTTGGACACCCAGAGCCAGACGAGGAAGACGATGCTCCCGGCGAGTGAGCCGTAGAGCCGGTTGTAGGTGCCGGCCCAGGTGATGTAGAGGGCGAAGCCCGTGGAGGCCGCCAGCCACAAGACGAGAGCGAGCGCGCCGCCCGGCGCGATGCGCCGCATCCGGCGGGTCGGGGGTGGGCCGCTACGGAACAGCAGCAGCACCAGCACCACCGCCACGCACAGAAGCAGCGGCCACTTGAGCGCGTTCCAGGCGGTCAGGGCGGCGTAGTCCATGCCCAGGGCGGAGCCGAGGGTGCGGGCCGCCTCACCGGTGAGCATGAGCAGGATCGTGCTCGCTACCAGCAGGGCCAGCAGCGCCGCAGCCGTCAGCACGGTCTGCGGTGCCGTCCGCCAGAAGGGCCGGTGGTCCCGTACCCCGTGCATGGTGTGCAGGGAGCGGCGGAAGACGGCGAGATAGCCGGAGGCGGACCACAGGGCACCCGCCGTGCCCGTGATGGCCAGCAGCCAGGCGCCGGCACGCTGGTCGGCCATGTCCCGCAGAGTGCGCTCCGTCACGGCTCGGACGTCTGCCGGGACCATGGCCGTGACCTGGCTGATGAGATCCCGGGTGGCGGCAGGGCCGGCGATCCCGATCAGTGAGACCGTGACCAGTACGCCGGGGACCAGCGCGAGTATCGCGTAGTAGGTGAGCGCCGCGGCCCATTCGTCGGCGTCCTGGTTCCACAGGGACACCGAGGTCCGGCGCAGCGCGGTCATGCAGTCCCGGCAGCCTCGCCGCCCGCGCGGTGCACGCCGCACGCCGGACCTCATCGTCGGGGCGGGGTGCTGCCGGCTCAGCACGGGACGACCGGGCCGGCCGGCCCTGAGCACGAGCCACGACCGGCGGAGGCAGAAGGCGGTCCTCCAGCCAGGACAGGCCGATGATCATGCCGAGCGAGAACAAGGGCGTCAGGACCGGGATGAGCAACATGTACACAGTGACCGCCTGTTGTCAGCTGCGTGCGAGACCGGCGGGTGGCGCGAGCACGGCCGCTGTCGGCGGCTCCGAGCCGGGGTGTCACCGCGCACCCCGGGGCACTGCAGGCAGCGCCGCGACGGCCTGCGTCGCGATGTCATAGGCGGCCGGGGGCCACAGCAGGAGCGGACCGGCCGTCGGCCGGAGCGAGGCTTCGTGCGACGGCGCGGCCGGCTGGCCGAGCAGGAGAGAAGCGGTGCCGGTCAGGTCGAGGATGCGGACCAGCACCGTGGGCGGGTCGTGCAGACGCAGCGTGCCCCCGGCCTCGGAGGCCCGGTGCGACATCTCCAGGAAGGCGCGCAGACCGCTGCAGTCGCAGAAGGTGACGGCGATCAAGTCGACGTCGACGGTTCGGACACCCTCGCGCATACACTCCGCAAACAACTCACGTAGGAGCGGCACCGATTCCAGATCGATCTCACCCGCGAGGTAGATCACCGTCCGGTCCGCCAGATCGCGCCGGATGAGGTTCAGTTGCGGCATACACACCTCCGGCAGGTCCGCGAGGGGGGCAGGGGGCGCTCCGCCGCTCCTCGTCCCCCCTGGCCAGCGCACCGCGCGGTACGGGACCAGACGTGTCTCGGCCATCGGGGAACTCCCTTTCTGCAAACGCCGTGGACGGTGCCGGCTCGGGACTGGCGGCCGATCAGACCGGACGCCGGTGGACGTAGCACCAGCGCGGTCTGGTTCCTTGTTCGAGGGCGCGGGCAATGGGGTGGTCGGTCTCTTCGTAGTGCGCCTTGGCGTGCTGGTTCGGTGAGTCGTCGGAGCAGGCCACCCAGCCGCATGACTCGCAGACCAGCAGAGCCACCCAGCCCGCTCCGAGCTCCTGGCAGCTGTGGCAGCCGTCCGACCGGGGTGGGACCGGCGAGAGTCCGTCGAGGTGGTCGCACCGCGGCGCCGAGCCATTCGGGCTCACGGCGGCTGCCATCCGAAGGATGCGTTGCCCGAAGGCCATGACAGTCGCCAATGAGTCGGAGTCACCGGGCGTTGCCCGGTCGATCGCCACCAGTCAACGCCCGTCGCCACCCGGGCGGAAACCGGCAACGTGAGAAGGGCTCATCACCGCTGGGGATGGCGGACGGAAACCTCGGGGCCGCGACTACGGACAAGGGGGTGCGGACTGTTGTGGACGAAGCCGGACACTGCCGTGATCGGGGCCACCGAGCGAGCGCCTGACCAGGGTGCTCACGGCGCCGCCTGAGGGGCGACTGCAACCAAAACTGCAACAGGCACCGTCTACCGCCACGACGAGGCCCCGCAGCGGCATGCCGTTGCGGGGCCCGGTTTCGCCTGGTCAGGCGGGGTGCGGAGGATACGAGATTCGAACTCGTGAGGGTGTGAACCCAACACGCTTTCCAATTCGCCGTGTGGGTTCGCGGGCGGACAACGGCGTCCTGACCTGCAGCTCAGTGGCGCACTGGTGGCCGTCGGGACGCGCCTGGACTGAGGCGAATGAGACCAAAATTGAGACTACGTGCCTGCCGCGAGCCAGCCCGGCTGGTCAGCTCCGTTGACGCCAGGAGGTCGCATTCAACCGAAGTTCGGCCGGTTTCGTACTGTAGTCAGACACGGGGGTTGAGTGCACGATCGACGTTCGGACGCATGAGCCGTGCGAGTAGTCGTTCACCAGGGGTGGCCTATGGGGTTAGGTCCCAAGTTCAACAAGACCGTACCTGGCCAGGTTGTTGACCGGTTCACCGGGATGAACAAGACACTGGGGTTTCCGGCGGTGCCGACGCCCGATCTCGGCGACGACGATGACGGTCCGTCGGACGCGACACGTTTGCTGTGTGCCGCCGCGCATCTGCGCCCGGAATGGGACAAGCAGATCAAATCGAAACTGCGTCAGGGCTGGAGGGGGATCGTCCGGCAGATTGCGCCGCGGTGGATCAAGGAACTGCTTCAGGAACGGGACGAGAAGGCGAAGCTGTCTCAGGCGGAGACGTTAGCCGACGGGACGAAGAAGGATCCCCAGAAGATTGTGCCGCTGGGTCTGGATTACGCCCGGTGGGTCCACTGTCGCGTGCTGGCGAAAGAGCTGAGGCCGGTCCCATCGCACGGCTTCGACCTCGCAGAAGTCGCTCTGAGCTGTGCGCAAGCCATCCGCTTGGGCCGGCAGCGCCGGGTGCTCATGCTGATGGCCTGGATCGTCGCGGGACTGTGCTGGTGGCGGATCGGTGTCGACTGGGCACTCCTGACCTTGCTCGTAGGCATATGGGCCGTCTGCTTATCGGACCGGCTCGTCAGCCAGAGACTTCTCCGCGATGTCATGGCCCGCGAAGCCGATGGAGGGCGGAGCCCGCAGCGCCTGTCTGCTGCGCACGATGGAACCGTTCAGCGTATGCACGGCATGGAGGGCCAGCCGGTCATCCCATACGAACAGCAGATCCGTCCCGGACAAGTGCGCTACCACTTCCTCGGGGCCGGCAAGCCCTGGTACGAGCGGAACATCGGCATCGATGTTATGGCACCAACAAGGCAGTGGGACTCGCTGCATCGATCATCACACTGCTTACGGTCGTGTAACAGGCGGCGGTGTCAATTCGTTGAAGAACGCTTTCGGTGAGGATGCCCGTGTGAACCGGGTACCAAGCACGTTGTCCCACCATGTGCGTCGGTCCCAGCTGGAGGAGGCGTCAGCCCACCCACACGACTCGGACGATGGAGATCACGCGCGCCCGCTCGGGGGCGAGGTACATGAAGAAGCCGCGGCCGCCGAAGATGTCGAGAGTGCGCAGGCCGCCGCCGTGGGCGGGGCCTCGTCCGGCTGCCGCAGCGTCGTGTCCGAGGGCGGTGAGCTGTTCCGCGAGCCGCTCCACCTCGACGACGACTTCGACGGGAAGTCCAGCGGTGACGAGTTCGGCGTCGGGGTTGTAGTGCCAGGTCCAGTCGCTCACCCGGCGACCTCGCGCTGGGCCTCGCCCAGGATCTGCTGGATCTCCGCGACTAGTGGAGCAAGTGCGTCCGGTGACTCGGCTGTGTCGGCCTCGGCCTCCAGGTCCCGCAGGCGGGCGGCTCGCTCCGGGTTGCGCTGTATGGCGACGAACTCGCCCCAGTACTGCAGGAAGGCGCGCAGCGGGGTGATCGTGCTCTGCGCAGAGGCTTGCTCGGCGGCTCGGTCGAGGTGCTCGGCGAACGCTGGAAGCTGTGCCGGGGCAATCTGGGCGATAGCGGTGCGCAGGGCGGCCGGGGTGAGTGCGGGCATGGAGATCAGCGGGCCGGAGGTGATGTGCTGCTCGGTCATCGCTTCGCTCCTCGGTCTGGTTCGGCACGATCTCTCGTAGCCGCTCCGCTTGGCGATCGAAGTCATGCTATCGAGCATGGCGATGTGCGGGACGAGTGTGACGGCCTTGTCGACGACAGGGAGGCGCCGTGAGGCGTGCACCTCCACGTCCACGGCGTAGTGCCCATTTGGCTTGAATGTCCGATTTTGAATGAGACTGAAACTGAGACCATGGCACACACGAGGCCCCGGCCGACAAGTCGGTCGGGGCCTTCGTTTTGCCTGGTCAGGCGGGTTGCGGAGGATACGAGATTCGAACTCGTGAGGGTGTGAACCCAACACGCTTTCCAAGCGTGCGCCCTAGGCCTCTAGGCGAATCCTCCGCGGGCAAGAGTACAAGACGGGGTGGGGTGGTCGCGAACTCGTTCGTTGGGGGTCGGATCGGTTAAGGTGGAGTCGCCCCTCACGCGGCGCTATCTCGCTGAACTCCCCCAGGGCCGGAAGGCAGCAAGGGTAGGTGGGCTCTGGCGGGTGCGTGGGGGGCACCTTGCTGTCCGCGGTGGGGTGGCGGGGGCGGGGGATTTCGTGGGTGGGCGCCGTTGTCGGCGGTCACCGATATCGTCGTAGTCGTGTCGCAGCTCGCTCTCTACCGCCGCTACCGACCCGAGACCTTCGGCGAGGTCATCGGGCAGGACCACGTGACCGGCCCGCTGCAGCAGGCGCTGCGGAACGGGCGGGTCAACCACGCGTATCTGTTCAGCGGGCCACGCGGCTGCGGGAAGACGACCAGCGCGCGCATCCTCGCCCGGTGTCTCAACTGCGAGCGCGGGCCGACGCCGGAGCCGTGCGGGGAGTGCCGGTCGTGCCTGGACCTCGCGCGGAACGGGCCGGGGTCCATCGACGTCATCGAGATCGACGCCGCGTCGCACGGTGGCGTGGACGACGCGCGTGAGCTGCGCGAGAAGGCGTTCTTCGGGCCCGCCGCCAGCCGGTACAAGATCTACATCGTCGACGAGGCGCACATGGTCACCTCCGCGGGGTTCAACGCCCTGCTGAAGGTGGTCGAGGAGCCGCCCGAGCACCTGAAGTTCATCTTCGCCACGACCGAGCCGGAGAAGGTCATCGGGACCATCCGGTCCCGGACGCACCACTACCCCTTCCGCCTCGTCCCGCCCGGCACCCTGCGCGACTATCTCGCCGACGTCTGCCGCGTCGAGTCGATCCCCGTCGAGGACGCGGTGCTGCCCCTGGTCGTACGGGCCGGGGCCGGCTCCGTGCGGGATTCGATGTCCGTCATGGACCAACTGCTCGCCGGTGCCGGCGAGCAGGGTGTGACGTACGCCATGGCCACCGCCCTCCTCGGGTATACGGACGACGCCCTGCTCGACTCCGTCGTCGACGCCTTTGCGGCGGGGGACGGGGCGGGTGCGTTCTCCGTGGTGGAGCAGGTGATCGAGGGCGGGCACGATCCGCGGCGGTTCGTCACCGACCTGCTGGAGCGGCTGCGGGACCTCCTCATCCTCGCCGCCGTGCCGGACGCCGGGGACAAGGGGCTGATCGACGTTCCTGCCGACGTGCTGGAGCGGATGCGGCGCCAGGCCGACGCCTTCGGCGCGGCCGAGCTGAGCCGCGCGGCCGACCTCGTGAACGAGGGGCTGACCGAGATGCGCGGCGCCACCGCGCCCCGGCTGCAGCTCGAGCTGATCTGCGCCCGCGTGCTGCTCCCTGGGGCGTACGGGGACGAGCGCTCGGTGATGGCCCGGCTGGACCGCCTGGAGCGCAACGCCCCGACCGGTCCGCCGACCGTGGGGTACGTGCCCGGGCCGGATGCCCATCGGCCTCCTGGCGGGAGCGGGAGCGGGGGCGGGGATGTCCCCGGTGGCGGTGGCGGTGGCGGTGGTGCCGGTGGCGGTGGCGGTGGTGCCGGGGCTGCTCGTGCCGCCCTTGCCGAGCGGGATGGGCCGGCTCCCGATGCCGGTAGTCGTGGTTCTGGGGCTGGGACCGGTGCCGGCCCTGCGCCTGCGCCTGGTCCCGGGGGGCCTGCGGTCGATACCGGCGGGGGCGTGCCCTCCGGGCCGCCCGCCTCCGGCGGCCGTGACCCGCAGGGACGGCGGCCCGGGGCCTGGCCCGGGAGTGGGGCCCCGGCCGCGTCCGGGGGCCCTGCGCCCGCGCCGCCGCCTGCTCCGGCCCCGGCACCCGACGCTGCGCCCGCGCCCGTGGCCGCGCAGGCCCCCGCCGCTACGGCCCAGGGCGTGCCCGCGCAGCAGGGGGGCGGGGCCGCCGGGGCCGCTTCCGTGCGGCAGATGTGGCCCGACATCCTGGAGGCCGTCAAGCACCGGCGGCGCTTCACGTGGATCCTGCTGAGCCAGAACGCCCAGGTGAGCGGGTTCGACGGCGGGACCCTCCAGCTCGGCTTCGGCAACGCCGGCGCCCGGGACAGCTTCGTCAACGGCGGCAGCGACGAGGTGCTGCGCGAGGTGCTGGCGGAGCGGTTCGACGTGCAGTGGAAGGTCGAGGCCATCGTGGACCCGACCGGCGGTGCCGGCGGCGGGCCCGCGGCGGGGCCCGGTGGCGGCGGGGGGCCGGGGCCGGGCGGCCCGGGTCCCGGAGGCGGCGGGTTCGGCGGCGGTGGTGGCGGGGGCGGCGGCGCCGGGTTGCGGCAGTCCGTACAGACGACCTCGCCCGCGCCCTCCGTACCGGCGCCCGCTCCTCCCCAGCAGCCCCGGCCCGCCTCGGCCGGTCCCGGCGGCCGGCGCCCGCCCGACCCCGGGCCGCCCCCCGATCCGGGGCCCCCTCCGCCGCCGCTGGAGGACGACATCCCCGACGACGACGATCCCGACCTCGTCGACACCGCCCTCTCCGGCCACGACCTCATCGTCCGCGAGCTGGGCGCCACCGTCATAGAGGAGATCCGCCACGACTAGGGCCTGTCGTCAATCTCCCGTCTGCGGCTGGGGGCACCGCCCACGTGTGCGCAGCGCGCTGGGGGGGAGGAGCCCGGCACGCACGCTCGCCGCGTTGTCGGGATCGGCCGAAGAGGCCCCCTATGCGGTCGGCCCTCCGCCTTGCGATCGCACGCACCGGACTCCCCCTACGCCCCGGGGGCGTGGGCGGTGCCCCCTGCCCCGCCCGCCCTGCGGGCGAACGACGCGAGAGTGAAGGCAGACCCCAGGCGGGCCCGCCCGTCCGCGTACTCCGGAAGGATGAGGACGGCGGGAGGAGCGCGACTCCCCGCGGGGCAACCCAAGTGGCGCGCGTCCTCCCTGCGATGGACGGCAGCGCGGCGGCTGAGAACGTAGGCTCGCCTGGACGACCGGCCCCGCCCCCGGCCGGCGCCCGGACGCGGACGCGGACGCAGCCGCAGAAGACGTAGACGTAGCCACAGAGAACTGCAGTAGCGCGACAAGGAGCGAGCGACGTGATGCCTGGTAGTGGCCAGCCTGACATGCAGCAGTTGCTGCAGCAGGCCCAGAAGATGCAGCAGGAGCTCGCCTCCGTCCAGCAGGAGCTGGCCGAGACGCCGGTCGAGGGGACCGCGGGCGGCGGGCTGGTGAAGGCCACGGTGACCGGCTCCGGCGAGCTGACCGGACTGGTGATCGACCCGCAGGCCGTCGACCCGGAGGACACCGAGACGCTGGCCGACCTCGTTGTGGCGGCCGTACGGGACGCGAACAACGCCGCGCAGCAGCTTCAGCAGGAGCGGCTCGGCCCGCTCGCGCAAGGGCTCGGCGGTATGCCGGGGCTGCCCTTCTGACCCCTCCTTCTTCCGTCGTCCCGCGGGGGCTGTTCCCTGCCGTCCGGATCTGCCGGGTTCCGGAACCGGAGGCCACCCCCGAAGCGGGTTGAACCCGGCGGTAGCGGCTAGCTTGGTGCAGGAGAGCGGACACGAGAGAGGCGTTGCGTGTACGAAGGCGTGGTCCAGGATCTGATCGACGAATTGGGCAGGCTGCCCGGCGTCGGTCCCAAGAGCGCGCAGCGCATCGCCTTCCACATCCTGCAGGCCGAGCCGGCCGACGTCCGCCGGCTGGCACATGCGCTGACCGAGGTGAAGGAGAAGGTCCGGTTCTGCGCGGTCTGCGGGAACGTCGCGCAGGAGGAGCACTGCCGGATCTGCGCCGACCCGCGGCGCGACCCCGCCGTGCTGTGCGTGGTCGAGGAGCCGAAGGACGTCGTGGCCATCGAGCGGACCCGTGAGTTCCGCGGGCGGTACCACGTGCTCGGCGGCGCGATCAGCCCCATCGAGGGCGTCGGCCCGGACGACCTGCGGATACGGGAGCTGCTCGCCCGGCTCGCGGACGGCGCCGTCACCGAACTGATCCTCGCCACCGACCCCAACCTCGAAGGCGAGGCCACGGCCACGTATCTGGCCCGCATGGTCAAGGCCATGGGCCTGAAGGTGACCCGGCTGGCCAGCGGCCTGCCCGTCGGCGGCGATCTGGAGTACGCGGACGAGGTCACTCTCGGCCGCGCCTTCGAAGGCAGGCGGTTGCTCGATGTCTGAAACGGAACCACGTGCCCGCCGGCTGGATCCCGGCGCAGCGCCCAGCAGCCCGGCAGGCCGCCGCACGCGGCCTGCCGGTGCGCGGGGCGCCGACAGAGGAGGTCTGCTCGATGTCTGACGCCACCACGCACCAGGCGACGCAGGACCCGGACAGCTTCGCGGTCCAGATCGCCGACTCGATCGAGAGCTTCATCGTCGCCGTCACCGAGGTCGCCAAGGGCGACGAGCCCAACAGCGCCGTGCCCTTCCTGCTGCTGGAGGTCTCGCAGTTGCTGCTGGCCGGCGGCCGTCTGGGGGCGCACGAGGACTTCGTGCCGGACGAGCGGTACGAGCCGGACACCGGCCCCGAGCCCGACGTGGACGAGCTGCGCGAGCGGTTCGCCGAGCTGCTGGACCCCGTGGACGTCTACTCCGAGGTCTTCGACCCGTACGTGCCGCGCAGCACCCCCGTCGCCAG
Organism: Streptomyces sp. CNZ287; assembly: GCF_007827615.1. Taxonomy (NCBI): domain Bacteria; kingdom Bacillati; phylum Actinomycetota; class Actinomycetes; order Kitasatosporales; family Streptomycetaceae; genus Streptomyces; species Streptomyces sp. CNZ287. The sequence continues at coordinate 136,337 of NZ_VISV01000020.1, forward strand.
CCGGATCTCCGACGACCTGGCCGACGTGATCACCGACCTGCGGCACGGCCGCGCGCACTACGCGGCGGGGCGGGTCAACGAGGCGCTGTGGTGGTGGCAGTTCTCGTACCTGTCCAACTGGGGGCCGACCGCGAGCGCCTGCCTGCGCGCTCTGCAGTCGCTCGTGGCCCATGTGCGGCTGGACACGCCCCTGGGGGAGCTGGACGGGCTCGACACCGACAGCGACGCCGCGCTGGACGACGGGCGGCTGGAGGAAGAGGCGGGCCGCGTGATGGCGGCGGAGATCGCGGAGCCGCTGGGGCTGCGGCGTAGCTGAGCCAGGGGGCGGGGCGTACGGGCAGGGCGCGCGCGGTGTCGCGTACGCCGTGCGTACGCGCCGAGTGCCGATCCCCCGCCCCGAGTTCGTGCGCCGCTTCCGCGCCCCGGATTTTCGGGCTCCGGATGTGACCTGCCTTACGTTTCCGTGTGCTCGCGGTGCTCCCGGGCAGGTACGTCTCCGAGCCGGCCCGCCCTGGGGGTATCCGCCGGCTCGGTAGACTGAGCCGACCGAAACACCATTGCGAGGAGCGCACGTGGGCCTTGTCGTGCAGAAGTACGGCGGCTCTTCCGTCGCCGACGCCGAGGGCATCAAGCGCGTCGCCAAGCGGATCGTCGAGACCAAGAAGGCCGGCCACCAGGTCGTCGTCGTGGTGTCCGCGATGGGCGACACGACGGACGAGCTGATCGATCTCGCCGAGCAGGTCTCGCCGATCCCGGCCGGCCGCGAACTCGACATGCTGCTCACCGCGGGCGAGCGGATCTCCATGGCCCTGCTCGCGATGGCGATCAAGAAGCTCGGTCACGAGGCGCTGTCGTTCACCGGCAGCCAGGCGGGCGTGATCACCGACGCCGTGCACAACAAGGCGCGGATCATCGACGTGACGCCCGGCCGCATCCAGGAGGCGGTGGACAAGGGCGCCATCGCGATCGTGGCCGGATTCCAGGGTGTTTCGCAGGACAGCAAGGACATCACGACGCTCGGCCGCGGCGGCTCGGACACCACGGCGGTGGCGCTCGCGGTGGCGCTCGAGGCGGGGGTCTGCGAGATCTACACCGATGTGGACGGCGTGTTCACCGCCGATCCGCGGGTGGTGAAGAAGGCCCGTAAGATCGACCGGATCCCGTACGAGGACATGCTCGAACTGGCCACCAGCGGATCGAAGGTCCTGCTGCACCGCTGCGTCGAGTACGCCCGCCGGTACAACATGCCCATTCATGTCCGCTCCTCGTTCTCGGGGTACCCGGGCACCTGGGTAGGCAATATCTCCGAGGGAGCAGAAGGCATGGAGCACGCGATCATCTCCGGAGTCGCGCACGACGTCTCCGAGGCGAAGATCACGGTGGTCGGGGTCCCGGACAAGCCGGGCGAGGCCGCCGCCATCTTCCGGGCGATTGCGGACGCCGAGATCAACATCGACATGGTGGTGCAGAACGTCTCGGCCGCCGCCACCGGCCTGACCGACATCTCCTTCACCCTGCCCAAGACCGACGGCCACCGCGCGATGGAACTGCTGACCAAGGCGCAGCCGGCCATCGGCTTCGAGTCACTGCGCTACGACGACCAGGTCGGCAAGATCTCCCTCGTCGGCGCCGGCATGCGCTCGCACCCCGGCGTCACGGCCACCTTCTTCGAGGCGCTGTCCAACGCGGGCGTCAACATCGAGCTGATCTCCACCTCGGAGATCCGGATCTCGGTGGTGACCCGCGAGGACGTGGTCAAGGACGCGGTACGGGCCGTGCACACGGCGTTCGGTCTCGACAGCGAGAGCGACGAGGCGGTCGTCTACGGCGGCACGGGCCGTTGAGCCAGTCGTAACCGATCCGTTGGTCCATACCGCTTGCGCCGAACACCCTTGCCATCCGACGATTTCGGTTCGCGCCGTCTGCAACCGCGGCGGCGCCGCGAAGCGTCTCTGTCCCCGCCCGCATTGGCCGGCCGCACGGAGCAAGGGAGTGGGCATGGCAGTACGCGCGGTAACACCACCGGCGTCCCCGCCGTGCGCGTACAACCTTGACGGGGGTCGGTGTGTCAAACAGGCGTGGCAGAGGCACTCAGCATTGCGACCCTCCCGGCCGGCCCCGCGCTGCGCCCCGGTTCCTCCGCGGCGCCCCGGGGACTGCCGGTGATCGCGCCGTGGTCGGCGCGGCCTGCCGGGAAGAAGCCCGCGGCGGACGCTGACGATGCCATGGCGGAGGGCACCAGCGTCGACCACCTCACCGAGACGTACCAGACCCACTACCGGTCGCTGCTCGGTCTCGCCGCCCTGCTGCTGGACGACCTCGCCTCGTGCGAGGACGTGGTGCAGGAGGCTTTCATCCGCGTGCACTCGGCGCGCAAGCGGGTCAAGGACCCGGACAAGACCCTCGCCTATCTGCGGCAGACGGTCGTCAACCTGTCACGTTCCGCGCTCCGTCGGCGCATCACCGGGCTGAAGCTGCTCTCCAAGCCCATGCCCGACATGGCCAGCGCGGAAGAGGGTGCGTACGAACAGTTGGAGCGCGACCAATTGATCCAGGCGATGCGCGGGCTGCAGCGCCGGCAGCGCGAGGTGCTCGTGCTGCGCTACTTCGCGGACATGACCGAGGCTCAGGTGGCCGAGTCGCTGGGCATCTCGCTCGGCTCCGTCAAGGCGTACGGCTCCCGGGGCATCGCCGCACTGCGAACAGCCATGGGAGCGCGGGCATGAGCGAGCGTTTCTACGGATCGGGCCCGCCGTGGGACCGGGGATCCGAGGGATCCGGCGGGTCGGGGTCCGGCGGTTCTTCCGGGCTCGGTGCCGGGTCGGGGCGCGGACGTGGGGCAGTGGACGTGGCGGAGACGGCGGAGCTGCCGGAGGTGCCGGCGGGTTCGGATGAGGCGACGGCGGCGGTGCCGGAGATTCCGGGGCCTGGGGCTTCGGGGCCCGGGGGCGCGGAGCCCGGGGCCGCGGGGCCGGATGACGGGGCGAAGGTGCAGGGCGCGGCGGGTACGTCGAAGGGGACCGGCGCGGGCCCGGGCGAGCCGGGCGGTGCCGCCGGCTCCGGTGGTGCTGCCGCGTCCGGGGGTACGGAAGGGGCGGACGGCCCCGGTGGTCCGGACGGCCGCCCTGAGCCGGGCGGTCTGGACGGCTCGGACGGCGCCGGTAGCGCGGCCGCCCCGGGTGGTGCGGGCGGCTCCGGCGGGGCCGGGATCCCGCGGTGGCCCGGTGGCTACGGCGACGGTGACGGCGGCGACGACGCGGGCGGCGAGGACGAGCTGCGGCTCCTGCTGCACTCCGCCGTCGACGGCCTGGAGCCGGCGCCCGGCACGCTCCAGTACCTCCAGCGGGCGGTGCCCGCGCGGCGCACGCGCCGCCGCCAGTTGGTCGCCGTCGCCGCGGTCGCGGTGGTCGCGCTGGCGGTCTCGGTGCCGGCGCTGATGAACGTCGCCGGCTCGACCAGCGAGAAGAACCCGCGCCAGGACATCGCCAACAGCAAGCTGCCCGGCGCCGGGCAGCAGGGCGGGGGCGGCGCCGTCGAGGGCAACGACTCGGATGCCACCGCCGGCAGCAAGGAGCCGAGCGACAAGGAAGAGAAGACCGAGAGCCCCGGGCACGAGGAGAACACCGCCGCCCCGACCGGCGGCTCCGAGGGCACGGCCGCCGCGGAGCCGTGCGCGCCGACGCAGATCAGCGAGCCGGTCGCGGCGAGCGGCATGCCGGACGAGGCGGGCCGGGTCACCGGGTCCTTCACCGTCACCAACGTCTCCACCACCGCCTGCGTGGTCGAGTCGTCGGAGGGCGTCCGGGTGGGCGGCACGTTCGGCGCGGCGAACGCCAGCGCGGTCGACACCCGTACGCACACCGTCGGCGACGCCGCCACGGACCTGCTGCCGCCGCCGGAGGCGGCCGGTGCGCTGGTGCTCGCGCCCCACGAGTCGTACGTGGTCGAGTTCGCCTGGGTGCCGGAGACCAGCACGGACGGCGGCTGCACCACCACGGCCACCACGCCGGCGCCGGACCCCACCGACGACACGCTGTCGTCGCCGGACGAGACGCAGTCCGAGACCGACCAGGGGACCGAGACCGGCGGCGACACCGGCGGCACGGGCGAGCCGGGCGAAGGCGACGGCACGACCGACGGCTCCGTCACCCTGACCCACGCGCCGGAGGCCGACTCCTCCGCCGTGGCCAGCGTCACGGTCGAGAACGCCTGCGCCGGGACCGTCTACTACACCGAACCGCTCCCGAGCGCCTGACCCGGACCCCGCCCCGATCCCGCCCCCTGGGCGGGATCGCCGCGGGGGAGGCCGTACCGTGGAGGCGTGTACCGGTTCCTGCTGACGCCCCGCTGGTGGGTCGTCAACGTCCTCGCCGCACTCGCCATCCCGGTCTGCCTGGTCATGGGCAGCTGGCAGCTGAGCCGCTTCGAGACGCGCGTGGACACCCACCAGGAACAGCAGGATCAGCAGGACCGCGCCGCCGACGGCATCGACGGCCGGCCCATGGCCGAGCTGCTGCCCGTGACCCAGGAGACCACCGGCGACGCGGCCACCGTCACCGGGCGCTACGGCCCCCAACTCCTCGTCCCCGACCGCACCCTCGACGGCGAGACCGGCTTCTACGTCCTGACCCTCCTGCGCACCGACGCTCCCGTGGGCGACGGCGGCGACGCCGGGACCCGTACCACCTCCGTTCCCGTCCTGCGCGGCTGGCTGCCCGGCGAGGCCGACCCGGCGAAGGCCCCCGAGCCGCCCGCCGGCGAGGTCACCGTCACCGGCGCCCTCCAGGCGTCCGAGCACCAGGGCTCCCCCGGCGTGCACACCGAGGGCGGGCTGCCCCGCGGCCAGGTCGGCATGATCAGCGCCGCGGCGCTGGTCAACCTCGTGGACGAGCAGGTCTCCACGGCCTGGATCACCCTCTTCGAGGCCGACGGCGGGATGCAGCCCGTCCCCGCCGAGGTCCCGCAGGGCAGCGGGCTCGACCTGAAGGCGTTCCAGAACCTCGGCTACACGGCCCAGTGGTTCGTCTTCGCCGGCTTCGTGATCTTCATGTGGTACCGGCTCTTCCGCCGCGAGGCGGAGGTGGCGCGCGACACGGCTCTCGGCCTCACCTCCCCCGATCCTGACGAGGGCGGTCCCGGGGCTCCGGATCCGGCTGCTGCGGCTGCGGAGCCAGGTCCGGAAGCAGATGACGGCGAACGAAGTCGAGCTCCAGCCCCAACTGCTTGATCCGCTCGTCCACGACCAGCGAGCCGTGCCCCGCGTCGTAGCGGTACACCTCGTGCGGATGGCCGCGTTCCGCCAGCCGCCCGACGTAGTTCTCCACCTGCCGGATCGGGCACCGCGGATCGTTGACGCCCGCGGAGACGAAGACCGGCGCCCGCACCTTGTCCACGTACGTCAGGGGTGACGACGCGGCGTAGCGCTCGGGGACCTCCTCCGGCGAGCCGCCCATCAGCGTGCGGTCCATCGCCTTCAGGGCCTCCATCTCGTCCTCGTACGCCGCGACGTAGTCCGCGACGGGCACCGCCGAGAGGCCCAGCGCCCAGACGTCCGGCTGCGTGCCCAGCGCGAGCAGCGCAAGGTAACCGCCCCACGAGCCGCCGCCGATGACCAGCCGCTCCGGGTCCGCGAGGCCGGAGGCGACGGCCCACTCCCGCACCGCCGCGATGTCCTCCAGTTCGATGAGGCCCACCCGGTGCTTGAGCGCGTCGGTCCACTCCCGGCCGTAGCCGGTGGAGCCGCGGTAGTTGACGCGGACGACGGCGAAGCCGTGATCGACCCAGGCCGCCGGGCCGGCCGCGAAGGCGTCGCTGTCCTGCCATGTGGGGCCGCCGTGCACGTCGAACAGGCAGGGGAACGGTCCCTCGCCCGGCGGCCGCTGCACCAGCGCGTGGATCCGGCCGCCCGGCCCGTCGACCCAGGCGTCCTCCACCGGTACCGAGCGCGGCGCCGCCCGCCCCGGCGGCTGCAGCACCACGGCTCCCTGGGCGGACCGCACCTGCGGCGGCTCCGCGCCCGACGACCAGTGGAACTCCACCGCGCCGTCCGGCCGCGCCGTCGCCCCCGAGATCGTCCCAGGCGGGGTCTCGATCCGGGTCATGGCGCCGGAGTCGGCGCCCTCCAGCCCGTACCGCCACAGCTCGCTGCGCGCCTGGTACGTGTGGAGGACGAGCAGCGCGCTGCCGTCCGGATACCACTCCGCCGACACGTCCCCCGGCAGGTCGAGCTCCAGCTCCCGGGACCGGCCCGTGACCGGGTCCCAGATCATGGGCTCCCAGCGGCCGCGCCGCTGGTGTCCGACGAGCAGCCGCGTGTCGCCCGCCACCGGGGCGAAGCCCAGCACCTCCAGGCCCAGCTCCTCCCGGCCGCCCTTGGTGTCGTCCAGCTCGGCGACCGCCGGGTCGCCGCCGGGGGCGCCGCCGAGCCGCAGCACCCGCAGGGCGGCGTGCATCGCGTCGCCGTGCTCGGTGTGCTCGATGGCGAGCAGCCTGCCGTCGTGCGAGAGGTCGCCGACGCCGGCGGACTCCCGGTGCCGGTAGATCTCGCTGGTCTCGCCGCCGGGCCGGACGAGGTGGATCGTCGTCCCCGTCTCCTCCGTGGACCGGCCGACCACCGCCGTGCCGTCCCGTCCGAGCGCGAGTCCCGCCGAGTACGCCGCCGGCAGCCCCGGCGCCGCCGCCCGGTCCTGCCCCGGGGCGGCGCCCGCGAAGGGCTGCCGCCGCCACACGCCGAACTCGTCTCCGTCGGTGTCGCAGAACCACCACACCCACTCGCCGTCCGGCGTCAGCGCGCCGTCCGTCGTGCCGTTCGGCCGGTCGGTGACCTGGCGGACGCCGCCCGTGCGGCGGTCCCAGGCGTACAGCTCGAACGTGCCCGTCACGTTCGACACGTACAGCGCGCGATGCGGCGCGTCCTCCGCCCAGCCCGGCAGGCTGATCCGCGGCGCCCGGAACCGCCGCTCCCACGCCGGGGCCGCGTCAGCGGCACTGCCCGAGCCGGCGCCTGCCTCGCCGCCGTCCGCCTGGGCGCCCATCCCGTTCCCGCTGCTTCCCCGGGCCGCGCCGATTCCGCCGATTCCGCCGTCTCCGTAGCCCTCGCCGCCGACGCTCGCGTCGCCACCGGCACGTCCCGCCTTGCCCCCGTCGATCTCGCTCATGCCGACATTCTGCGTCCTCGGCCCGGCCTGTCGGCGCCCGCAGCGCCAATCTGTGGATTACTCCCCAGTTGTGGATAAACCACCGCCGCCGCGGACCGCCCCGCGGCTCCCCGGCGGACCGGCCCCGCCGCCTCCGCAGCCCGCGAGACCTACGCCCGCCCGCCCGACACCGCGTACTCGAACAGCGCCTTGTTGCTGTTCCGTTTGCGGATCACCTCCACCTCGACCCCCGCGAAGCCCACCTCACGCAGCAGCGCCGCGTACCACTCCTGAGCCGGCACCTGGTTCCCGTAGAAGGTCGAGTTGCCGATCACGTAGACCACCCGCCCGCCGCGGCGCACGTTCTTGTACGCCGCCCGGAAGTGCCCCCACATGTCGTGCATGTACTTGCCGACGTAGTTCGCCAGCAGCGGCCCGTTCCGCCCGCCGTCCCGGCGGATCGCCGCCTGCGTCCTGGCCAGCTCGCCCGCGACCGGCTCCGGCACCCCCCCGGCGTCGGGGCCCGGCGGCCGCCAGGCCCGTACGCGCGAGGTGGCCGCGCCCCAGGTGCCGCCGATCGCCTGCCAGTCCAGCCGGCCCGCGTCCTCCGCCCGCCGCAGGTGCCGCATCCAGTACATGTACGGGCGCAGCTCGCGGATGTACGACATACGGTTCACGTACGGCGGCGAGGTCAGCAGCAGATCGCAGGGCGTGAGCCGGCCGGCGGCGGGCTGCATGTCGCGGGAGTCGCCGTACAGGACGCGCGCCGTGCCGGGCAGCGGGGTCGCGGCGTTCGCGAGCGTGGTGCCGGCCTCGCGGCGGAACGTCTCCAGCACCGCCCGCGCGGCGTCGGGGTCGAGTAGCTGGAGGGTGCTGTCGCCCCCCGTCCGGTCTTCCTTGAAGGACATGCTCTGGTGGTTGAACGCCGCGTTGCTCGACGCGATCAGCGTCCGGCAGAAGGCCACGTCCAGCAGATCCCGCCCGCCCGGCGGCAGCGCGCCCGCCGCGACGTCCAGTGCCCGGCGTATCGCCTTCAGCGCGTCCAGCGCGCTCCGCGCCCACCAGCGCCCGATGTTGTGCAGCTCCGGCTGCCACAGCTCGCCGGCAGCCGGTAATAACTCCTCGGCCCGGTGCACCAGCGGGGCGAGAGCCCGCCGGGTCTCGCGCAGGTGATCCGGCTCGTACGCCGCCGTCTTCATCTTCCCCAGCCAGATCAGGAAGGGGTTCACGTCCAGGGACTGCCCCGTCAGCCCGTGCTCGGCGGCGGCGAGCGGGGTGGTGCCGGTGCCGGAGAAGGGGTCGGTGACGACGGAGCCGGGCGGCATCTCGGCGGCGTAGCGGCGCACGAGGCTCACGGAGTAGGCGGGGGTCAGCCGGAGCCAGCCGTGGCGGCCGGCGCCCGCGTTGGCGCGGTAGGTGAGGTGTGCGTTCTGACGCGTGTCCGACCGCATGCTCTCGCTCTCGCCGAGGGGGGTGGGGGGTAGCGTGGATCGTAGTGGGCCGCGGCCCGTCACCCGGCTGGAACCGGCAAGTCTGGTCGTACGGAACGAAAACGCACTGCCGTACGACGTGCCCCCTACGCGGCGGCCGCCCCCTCGCGTACACGGGGGAGCGGCCGGTCGTCTTCTGGCGGTGTTTCCCGTGAAACCTCCGCCGAGAATGTCTGATTGTCAGCCCCGCGCGGTCGCCTCTGCGAACCGCGCCGAGACGTCCTCCCAGTTCACGAGGGACCACAGCTTCATGCATCAAGCTGGGTTCCACCGGGCGGGGCCGGGCGGTAGGTGATCGTCTTCCCGCCGGTGCGCTCCGGCTACCTGTGCGCCGGGCCCTGCCCGTCACGTGCCCGTTCCCCTCCGGCGCGATCTCCGGGCGCGATCTTCCGGTAGGGGGGCGCAAGCGCTTGTCGGCGCCTCCCCCATCTGCTTGACTCCGGCTGCCAGTGCCCCAACGCACCGGGGGAGGAACCCGATGGAGTTCACCCGCAGACGCCTGCTGTCCACCCTGCCCGCCGCCGGTCTGCTGGCGGTCCTCCCGGCCCGTACGGGCTTCGCCGCCGGGAGCGCCGCGGCCGCGGACCCCGCCCTCCTCCTCGCGAACACCCGCGCCGTCTTCGCCGGCACCGCCGAGAGCAACGCCCGCCCCGAGGCCGCCGCCAAGGTCGCCGCCCTCCACGCCACCGCCCGCGCCAACCTCGCCGCGATGGCCGGCACCGGCACCGCCACCACCGAGCTGTTCACCGGCGTCCCCCTCGGCACGAGCGACGTCAACCTCGCCACCTCGTACCGCATGCTCTACGAGATCGCCCTCGCCACCCGCGCCCCCGGCGGCGGCCTCCACGGCGACACCGCCGCCCAGCAACGCGCCGTCGACGGCCTGGTGTGGCTGCACGAGCGCTACTACGGCGACCAGGCCCGGGGTTACTACGGCAACTGGCACAACTGGGAGATCGCGATCTCCACCCACGTCGGCAAGACCTTCGCGCTCCTCGCCGACGTCCCCGGCGCCGTCCCCGCCGGCCTGCTCACGACGTACGTCGCCTCCATGGACGCGTACCTCCGCAACGGCAAGGAAGGGGACGTCGATCTCGACTCCCGCTTCCACACCGGCGCCAACCTCGCCGACATCACCACCAACCGCATCCTCCAGGGCGCCCTGCTCGCCGCCGCCCAGGAGCCGGGCGGCGAGGCGCGCATCGCCAAGGCGCTCGAAGACCAGCTCACCGTCTTCGCCACCATCGACCCGTACGACATCCGCCACGGCAACACCGACGGCTACTACGCCGACGGCTCGTTCATCCAGCACCACTCCGTCGCGTACACCGGCTCGTACGGGAAGGGGCTGCTCACGCGCGTCGTCCAGACGCTCAAGATCCTCGACGGCACGGGCTTCGCGAACACCGGCGCGCTCGTGCCCGTCGTGCAGCGCTGGGTGCGCGACGGCTTCGCGCCGCTGATCTTCGAGGGCTGGATGATGGAGATAGTCAAGGGCCGCGCCGTCGTCCGCACGACCTCCGGCTACACCGACGTCGCCGCCGTCGTCGAGGCCGTCGTCGACCTCGCCGACTACGCGACCGGAGCCGAGGCCGCCGCGCTCAAGAGCTACGTCAAGCACATCCGCGCCACCTCGCGCGCCGCCCTCGACCCCGCGGGTTTCATCTCCCCCGTCAGCGTCGTGCGCTACGCCGACATCGTCGGCGACGACGCCGTCCCGCCCGCCGACCTCAACCCGGCCGCGCGCAGCGTCGCGTACAACGCCATGGACAAGCACGTCCACCGCCGCCCCGGCTTCGCGTTCGCGCTGGCGCGCAGCTCGGACCGCATCAGCAAGTACGAGTACATGAGCGGCGAGAACCTGATGCCCTGGTTCCAGGGGGACGGCGCGTACTACCTGTACCTCTCCGGGCAGGACCAGACGCGCGCGTACGGCGTCGACTACTACACGGTCGTCTCGCCCTACGGCCTCGCCGGCGCCACCGCGCCCGTCGAGCGGCGCGGCACCGTGCCGGAGCTGTACGACGGCAAGCTCTGGTACGACAACCCCGGCCACCCGCTGAACTTCACCTCGTCCTCCGAGTCGCAGAACACCTACGTCTACTTCCCGCGCGGCACCAACCGCCACTCCGGCGGCGCCGTCCTCGGGGCGTACGGCACGTCCGCGATGGTGCAGTCCGACGACGTCGCGTACGCCCAACGCGAACGCCTCCCCGATGACTTCGTCGTCTACCGCAACGCGACCGCCACCAAGTCGTGGTTCATGCTCGACGACGAGATCGTCGTCCTCGCCGCCGGCGTCGGCGACCCGGCCGGGCGCACGGTGACCACGACCGTCGACGCCCGCACCGCGGACCCCTCCGCCGACGTCGCCGTCACCGGCGTGCGCCGCGACGGCCGCGCCTGGGAGGGGCCCGGCACGGCGCAACTGAGCTGGCTGCGCTACGCGGACGCCGCGGAGGGCACGGCCGTCGGGTACGTCTTCCTGGACGCACCCCGGGTACGGGTCGGGCTGGAGGACGTCACGCGCAGCCGCCGCGTCGTACGCACCGGCAACCCGGACACGGCGGTGACGCGCACCGTGTTCAGCGCCACCGTCGACCACGAGCCGCGGCACGGGCTCGCGCGCCTGGCGTACGCGCTGGTGCCGCACGCCTCCGCCGCGCAGTTGGACGCGTACCGCCGCGGCGGCCCGCTCACCGTGACCGCCAACTCCCCGCGTCTCCAGGCGGTCCGCCACTCCGGCCTCCGCCTGACCGCCGCCAACGCCTTCACCCCCGGCCGCCACGACACCGCGGAGCTGAGCATCGACGGGCCGGCCTCGGTGCTCGTGAGGACCGGGGACGACGGGCGCGTGGAGGTGGCGGTGGCGGATCCGACGATGGACCGCGACACGGTCACCGTGGTGCTGCGCGGGCGGCCGCTGCGGAAGGCCGATGGGGACGACGCAGTCCGGGTCAGCCGGGTGGCCGGCGGGACGAAGCTGGTGGTGGACACGCATCACGCGTACGGCAGAAGCCTGACGGTGAGCCTGGAGAAGTAGGCGGCAGGTCGTCCGGTTCGGGGGCATGTGCACGGCGGTCGGCGGGTCTACCCTGTGGTCACAGGGGCTCGGGCCGGTCGCGGCCGGCCGGACCGGGGGAGGACGAGTGTCCGAGTTGTTCTTACGTGGTCTGAGCCGGTGGCAGGCGGACACGCAGCGCGAGGCCGTGGCGGACGTCTACGTCGCGGCGTACAACGGCGCGGTCGGCGGGGCGGCGCCGGAGCGGGAGGGCTTCCTGCGCCGGCTCGAAGACCACGTGCAGCGGCCGGGGTTCGAGATGGTGCTGGCCGGGGGCGACCGCCCGGTGGGCTGCGCGTACGGGTTCCGGGCGGACCGCTCGGGCGTGTGGTGGCCGGACTTCCCCGAGGGGCCGCCGCTGGCGCTGGCGGAAGTCACCTCGTCCCCGCGGGCGTTCGTGGTCGCGGAGCTGATGGTGGTGCCCGACCAGCGCCGCCGGCACATCGCCACCCGGCTGCAGCAGCACCTGCTGGCCCGCTGGGCGCCGTCCCCCGCGGTGGCGCTGCTGCCGCAGGACAACGCGGCGGCGGGTGCGGCGTACGAGACCTGGGGCTGGACCAGAACGGGCAGCCTCCACCCGGTGCCGCCGACCCCGCCGCTGGACCTCTGGACGCACCGCCGCCCGTCGGCCTGACACGGGGGCGGGTGGGGCCCAGGGTCTCCGCGGGCGGGCACAGGGCGATACGTACGGGCACGCGGGCCTCGGTGCCGCGGCCGGTGGTCGAGCCGGGGCGGGCGGTGGCCGGACCCGCGGCGGTCACGCGCGGCTGCTGGTCCGCCGCGAGGCACTGGAGGACTACCGCAGGCGCGACGTGGGACTGTGACGGCTTCCGGCGCTACTCAGGCGCGCCGCCGAAGCCGATCTCGTTGCCGTCGGGGTCGCGGTAGACCGCCTTGCGCACGCCGTTGCCGTACGTCTCCCGCTGCACCGGCTCCAGCCCGCGCGCCGATATCGCGGCCACCCGCTCGTCGAAGTCGCCGACGAAGACGGTGGTCAGCGCGTGCCCCGCGTGCTCCGGGCGGTGCTCGACGGCCAGCGAACGGTGCTCCGCCAGCTCCCACACCACCTCCTCCGGGGACGCCACGAAGGTCGGCGGCGTCCCGAGCAGGCGCTCGTACCAGCTCAGCGCGGCCGCGAAGTCCCGTACGGAGACGCAGGCGAAGAGATCGACGCTCATGCCGGCCATCGTAGGAACCGCCACTGACACCGCCACTGACACCGCCCCCGGGCGGCCGCCGGAGGGCGTACGCCTGACCGGCGGGGCCGTGCTGAACCTCCTCGTCAGCCTCACCGACCGCTCCCTGGCCCGGACCCGTCGCGAGAGCTAGTCAACTCGCCTCCTCTTTTTTCACCTGAAAGAGGCGAATAAAGTGCGGGTGGGGCAGAAGTGGCTACGCTCAGTCGCGTGCCGGGTACTCACGCCGCCTCGCTGCCGCGACTCTGCCGCGCCGTGATCGCTCTCCTCGCGGGGCTGGCGATCGTCGTGCTGGCCCCGGTGTTCGCGTGCGTGGACGCCGGTACGCCGCACCACGACGGCGGCGGGAGTCTGCGGGGGAGCACGCCCGCGCTGGCGCTGGCGCCGGTGGCGTACGCGGAGGTGACGCGGGCGCACGCGGCCCGCCACGTCGAGGACCACCTCGACGACCACGCCGGCCACGCCGACTGCGGCGAGCCGTGCTGCGAGCCCTCGGCCGCCCTCCCGCACGCCGTCGTACGGGACGATCCCGCCGGTTCCGCCGCCCACCCCGCCGCGGCCGTCCCCGCCCCCGCCCCCGGTGCGCTCCGCGATGACGGCGGGGCCCGCGCCGCGCCGCCGGCCGCCGCCGTCCTCCCCGCAGCCCGCCCCGGGGCCGCCCTCCTCCGCCTGGTCTGCGTCAGCCGTACGTGACGGCCCCCGCGCGCCCGCGCGCGCCCGGCGCCCCCCCACGTACGCACGCGAACACCCGGCCCCGTACCCGCGCAGCCGCCGAAGGACCACCCATGCACTCCACTCTGCGCACCGTCTCCCCCGGCGACCTCCGCGGCTTCGCCGCCGGCCATCGCCTCCCCGCCCCCGCCGACGGCGCCCGCAGCACCCCCGCGGGGCTCGTCGGCAACACCCCCGTCCTGTGGATCGGCGAGCCCTTCAGCCCGGCGGGCCACGGCTTCTGGGCCAAGCTGGAGGGCGCCAACCCCGGCGGGCTCAAGGACCGGTCCGCGCTGCACATGGTCGCCGCCGCCCGCCGCCGCGGCGAGCTGGCGCCCGGCGCTCCCGTCGTCGAGTCGACCAGCGGCACCCTCGGCCTCGGTCTCGCGCTCGCCGGGATCACCTTCGGCCACCCGGTGACCCTCGTGACCGACCCGGGTCTGGAGCCGCTGATGCGGCACCAACTGGCCGCGTACGGGGCGCGCGTCGAGGTCGTACGCGCCCCGCATCCCACCGGCGGCTGGCAGCAGGCCCGCCGCGACCGGGTCGCGGAACTGCTGGCCGCCCGGCCCGGTGCCTGGTGCCCGGACCAGTACCACAACCCCGACAACCCCGCCGCGTACGACGCCCTCGCCCTCGAACTCGCCGTCCAGCTCGGCCGCGTCGACGTCCTCGTCACCGCGGTCGGCACCGGCGGCCACTCGGCGGGCGTGGCCCGCGCGCTGCGCGCGTTCTCGCCGGGGATGCGGCTCGTCGGGGTGGACTCGGTGCGCTCCACGGTCTTCGGGCAGCCGGCGGGTGAGCGCCTGATGCGCGGGCTCGGCAGCAGCATCCACCCGCGCAACGTCGACCACGCGGCGTTCGACGAGTGCCACTGGGTCGCCGCGCACGAGGCGGTGTGGGCGGCCCGGCGGCTGGTGCGGCACCACTACGCGGGGGGCGGCTGGAGCGTCGGCGCGGTGGCGCTGGTCGCGGGGTGGCTGGCGCGTACGGAGGGGCCCTCGGTCCGTATCGCGGCCGTCTTCCCCGACGGGGTGCAGCGGTACTGGAACACCGTCTTCAGCGACGACCACTGCCGCGCCCACGACCTGCTCGACCGCCCGCCGGCCGCGGACCCCGACGAGATCGGGCACCCGGGGGAGCGGACCGTCGAGCGCTGGACGCGCTGCGCCAACGTCACGGCCGTGTCGGCGGGGGTGCCGGCCCGATGAGGGACCTGGTGCGCGAGTTCCGCTCGTACGGCGGCGGGGTGCGGCTGCCGATGGTGCAGCAGTTCACCATCAACACCGCCTTCTACATGCTGATGCCCTACCTCGCCGCGCATCTCGCCGACGGGCTGGGCATGGCGGCGTGGGCCGTGGGCCTGGTCCTGGGCGTACGGAACTTCTCCCAGCAGGGCATGTTCCTGGTCGGCGGCACGCTGGCCGACCGGCTGGGCTGCAAGCCGATGATCGTCGCGGGGTGCGTGCTGCGGACGGCGGGGTTCGGGCTGCTGGGCTTCGTGCAGTCGCTGCCCGTGCTGGTCGTCACCTCGGCGCTGACGGGCTTCGCGGGGGCGCTGTTCAACCCGGCGGTGCGGACATACCTCGCTCAGGCCGTGGGCGAGAAGCGGCGCGTGGAGGCGTTCGCGCTGTTCAACGTCTTCTATCAGACGGGGATGTTCGTCGGCCCGCTCGTCGGCCTGGCGCTGCTGGCGGCCGACTTCCGGCTGGCGTGCACGGTCGCGGCGCTGCTGTTCCTGGGGCTGACCGTGGTGCAGGTGCTGGCGCTGCCCGAGGGGGAAGCCGTACGGGCCGAGCGTCCGGGGGCGCGCGGGGTGCTCGCCGACTGGCGCACGGTCGTCGCCAACCGCCCCTTCATGCTCTTCTCCGCCGCCATGATCGGCTCGTACGTCCTCTCCTTCCAGGTGTATCTGGCGCTCCCCCTCCAGGCACACCGCGCCTTCCCGGCCGCGGGCGACGGAGTGACCACCGCGCTCTTCGCCGTCTCGGCGGGCGTGGCCGCGGCGGGCCAACTGCGCGTCACGGGCTGGGCGAAGAAGCGCTGGCCGGCGCAGCGGGCCCTGGTGTACGGCATCGCCCTGATGGGCGTCGCCTTTCTGCCGCTCCTGCTCACCGGCGCCCCGCCGGGCGGCGGCGGGGCGCCGGCGGCCGCGGCGGCACTGACCCCGCTGCTGCTCGCCGCCGCCCTGCTGGCGCTGGGTACGGCCCTGGCGTACCCCTTCGAGATGGACACCGTGGTGTCCCTCTCAGGAGGCCGTCTCGTCGCCACGCACTACGGCCTCTACCACACGGTGTCCGGCCTCGGCATCACGCTGGGCAACCTGGCGACGGGCGCGCTGTGGGACGCGGCGGAGAGGTATCCGCGACTGCCGTGGCTGGTGCTCACCGCGACGGGCGCGGCCTGCGCGGGCGCGCTGGCGGCGCTGGCCCGCGGCGGGCGGTTGCGCGCGATGCGGCCGGAGCCGGAGCCGGCGTCCGCCTGACCCGGTGCCGGCGGGGGCGCCGGCGTGAGCCGCACCGCGCGCGTGGGCGCCCCTAACGGACGCTGACGAACACCGGGTTGGAGTAGAACCACAGGTCCTCCCACGGGCTCTCCAGCCCGTCCGCCGCCGGCTCCGCCTCGTCCGTGCTCGTACCGCGCACGCGCGCGTACATGTCGCCGTCCACGTCCCGCAGGGTGTGCCGGATGACGTACTCCTTGCCCTGGCGGCGCCAGTCGTTCGGGCCGAAGCGGGCGACGACCTTGGTGGTCGGGTTGGTGTCGGCGTCGCGGTCGGCGCTCGGGCCCGTGATGCCGCCGGTGATGAGGTCGACGCGGCGCACCTCGGGGCGATCGCCGTTGCCGTTCTCGCCGTCCAGCGGGCGGAAGCGGATCTCGACGTCCACGTCCGCACCGTTCCGGCCGCTGACGGTGAGCGTCTCGCCCATGGCCGCGCTGCGGCCGCGGTTGCCGGCCGTCAGGTCGAGGGAGGTGACGAGGTCGCCGGTGCCCACCCAGACGCGGCCGTTGCGCAGGCCGTCCATGACGTCCGCGTAGTCCTGCCGCGCCATGACGTACGTCTTGCTGTACTCGCCCGGCCAGAAGTCGGAGCCGCCGCGCGTCCAGTGCACGTGCGAGTCCGACGTGGCCGTGATCCACCAGCGCCGGCCCTCGCCGAGCAGCGCGTCCCACAGGCCGCCGAGGCGCGCGGTCATCTGGTCGAAACCGCCGTACGTGGGGTGGTTGCCGTAGCCGCCGCGGGCGCCGCCGACGAGGGGGCCCGCCTGGTGGCCGGGGGCGCCCTCGAAGCCGACATAGACGTCCGGGGCGACGTCGTTGCCGTTGCGGAACTCGCGCGGGGTGTCCTGGCCGTAGACGCCGAGGCCCGGCGCGGACCGGGACGCGTGGTGGGCGAGCACCAGCGGCTTGCGGTCCATGGTGGTCGCGGCCTTGAGGAACTCGATCATTCCGCCGGGAACGGGTCGAGCTTGGCGAACCGGCGCTCCAGCTCGTACAACTGCTGTGCCTCGTCGCGGTGGTGGGGGATCATCAGGGTGTGGTGGTCCAGCGCGGGCGCGTCGAACTCCATGCCCCAGAACTGCAGGACCTCGGGCACGAGGACGCGCGAGCGCAGCAGGTCGGGGTAGGCCAGCTCCAGGTTGACCTTCGAGTGGGTCGGGCCGCCGTGGTCGGTGCACATCACCCAGGAGAGGCCGAAGTGCTTGGCCATGATGGCGTTGGTGACGATGGGGTACACCGCGTCGGCGCCCTTGTGGAACGTCGGCGGGTTGGTCGACGTGTCGAACCGGCCGCTGTACTCGGAGTGCACGTGGTGGTCGCCGGCCCGCCAGGCACGCCGCCCGTCGCTCCCGCGCCCGCCCGCGGCGTTCCCCCGCGCGTCATCGGCGACCGCCTCGCCGCTCACGACGAGCGGGCCGGCCGCCGCGAGCGTCGCCCCCACGCCGGCGTACCGGACGAGGCGGCGCCGCGAGATCCCCGTGCGCTCGGGACCTTCGGCGCCTTCGATGTGTCCTTCGTTCATGCTGCGGGCCTCTCCTTCGCGTCGCGGGGGGCGACCAGCGAGTTTCGACGGCGGAACGGAACGGGGCGTGAACGGCGGTGCCGAGGGCGGAGAACAACAGATCACGCGGGAAGCGCCGGTGCCGGGTTCCGCGGTGCGGTGGCCGCCTCTGCCGCCCGCGTACGGGCCGCCCGCGTACGGGCCGCCCGCGTACGGGCCGCCCGCGTACGGGCCGCGCGCGGCCTCAGGCCGCCGCCCCCTCCGGCCCCGCCCGTACGCCCGTCAGCCGCTCCTCCAGCGGCCGTATCGCCACGCTCGCGACCAGCGCCAGGCAGCCGACCACCACCCACGGCAGCACCCGCTCCACGCCGTACAGGAGCCCGAAGAGGCCCGGCGTGACCATGTCCGCCGTCGCGAACGAGTACTGGAACGCGGCCAGATACGTGCCTCGCGCCCCTTCCGGCGCCGCGTCCGCGGAGAGCGCGTTGGAGGCCGGCCCGTGCAGCATCTCCGCGGCCGCCCAGAGCAGCATCACCAGGGCCAGGTAGCCGACGAGCACCGTGACCGCCGCGACCGCCTCCGCGCTCCTAGATAGAGCCCGCTCCCGACGGCGTCGACGCCCAGCGCCACCGGAATCGCCCAAGCCGCCCCGTCCCGCGCCAGAACCCGTCCCCGCACCCGTCCTCCGGTCCGCACCGACAGCCGAGTGCAACGTTGTAACCCCCGCCGTCCGGCGAAGTCAATACGGTGTCCGCGTCCGGCTAGCGTGTGCCGTATGGGAGTCATGGACGCGCTCGGCCGCTTCAACCGGCGGCATCCCTGGAGCCACAACGACCACTACGGCCCGTGGATCGCCCGGCGGGTCGCCGAGGCGGGGGCGCGGGACGTGCTGGACGTCGGGTGCGGGGCGGGGAACCTGCTGGCGCTGCTGCGGCGGCGCGGCGGTGCCGTGACCGGGCTCGAACCCGATGCCGCGCTCGCCGCCGTCGCGGCCCGGCGGTTCGACGGCGATCCGGCGGTCACCGTCGTACGGAGCGACTTCGCCGGCCGCGAGCCGGGGCGGCGCTGGGACGGCGTCACGCTCGTCGCCGTACTGCACCACATGCCGCTGGTGCCCACGCTGCGCGAGCTGCGGGACTGCCTCGCGCCGGGCGGGCGGCTGGTCGTCGTCGGGTGCTACCGCGAGGCCGGCGCCGCCGACCTCGCCGCCGCCCTGCCGGCGGTGGTCGCGAACCCGCTCGTCGGGCTGGCGAAGCACCCGGCGCGCGCCGACGCCGTACCCGTCCACATGACCGCGCCCACCGCCGACCCTGAGGAGACCCTGGCCGAGATCCGGGCCGCCGCGGCGGCGGAGCTGCCGGGCGCGCGGATACGCCGCCGCCTGTTCTGGCGCTACAGCCTCGTCTACGACGCGCCCCGGCCCGACGGCCGGCCCGTCTGACGCCGCGGCGTGACGCCCGCCCTACTCCGTCCAGCCCGCCGTCGCCGCCGCGCGCTCCGCCCGGAGCCGTACGCCCGGACCGCCCGGCTCCCACCGCTCACAGAACCGCCGCATCTCCGCGCACTTCGCCAGCATCGCCGCCCGCCGCGCCGGCCACGGCGGCACCTCCCGGCCGTACGCGCGGAAAAAGCGGCCGAGTGCGCCGTGCCGCCCGGGGTGGTGGGTCCGTACGGTCCACTCGCACCACGCCAGATCCTCCACCGCGGCACCGCGGCGGGCGGACTCCCAGTCCACCACCGCTGTCACCGCGCAGGTCCGCGGGTCGAGCAGCAGGTTGCCGGGCCCGAAGTCGCCGTGGACGAGCACGGTGCCCGCGGCCGTCCCGCCCTCCGGCAGCACGTCCGGCGCGACCCCGTGGATCCGCCGCAGCACCTCCCCGCACGCCGCCGGCACGGCCGCGGCCCGCCCGCCGTCCAGCAACTCCTGGCCCGGCACGCCCGCGACGTGGCCGAGCGTCAGGGCGTCCGCGGACGCGGTCCGCACCGGCGGTACGGGCAGCAGGCCGCGCAGCGCGGTGAGCAGCGCATGCTCGCGGTGCAGCCCGAATGCGGCGTCCGGCCCGTCGTACGTCTTCCGCATCACCGCGCCGTCGCCGAAGGTGCGGTTGGTGTAGCCGTGCTTCATCGGACGCATCCCCCGAATTTTCCCCTCGGCCCCGGCGCCCGCGCGCCGATATTCGCTTGCGTGTCCGGTCGCCGAGCCGCATCGTGTGTACGGTGAGTGACGACGACGCACCTCAGCGGTGGACCGAAGCCAGCGTCTACCCCGACATGTGGGCCGACCCCGACAAGGACCCCCGCAACAACGACTCCAGTCCCGACGGCGAGTTGGCCACGCTCCAGGACTTCCTGGTCAACTACCGGCTCACGCTGCAGATGAAGTGCGAGGGGCTGACCGCCGAGCAGTTGGCGCGCCGTTCCGTGCCGCCGTCGACCATGTCGCTGCTCGGGCTCATACGCCACCTCGCCGAGGTGGAACGGGACTGGCGCAACTGGGTCGTGCCGGAGAACCCCGCCCCCAAGATCTACGGCGAGCGTGACGCCGACTTCCACGGCGCCGCCGCCGACCAGGCGCTCGTCGACGCCGCCTTCGCCGACCTCGCCCGCGAGCAGGCGGAGTGCGACGCGGTGCTGGGCGCGTACACCGACCTGGGCGCCCGGCTGCCCAAGGACGGCACGTCGGTGCGCGAGCTGTGGGTGCACCGGGTGGAGGAGTACGCGCGGCACTGCGGCCACGCGGACCTGCTGCGCGAGTGCGTCGACGGCCGGGTGGGGCAGTAGCGGCGCGCGGTAGCTGAAGGGGCGCAGGGGAGGCAACCCGGCGCGGACCTCATCGCGTTCGACGAGTGTGCGACGTGAAGTGGGGACCGGATGGCAGGCGCAGGATGCTGAGACGGGGCGCGGCCCAGCCGCCGGGATTCGAGGAGTTCGTGGCGGCCCGCGGGCCGCGGCTGCTCCGCGTGGCCTGGCTGCTCACCGGGGACGCCCAGCTCGCCGAGGACCTGCTGCAGACCGTGCTGGCCAAGGTGTGGCCGAAGTGGGAGCAGATAGCGGACGGCAGCCCCGAGGCGTACGTCCGTACGGCCATGGTGCACACCAACATCTCCTGGTGGCGCCGCCACTGGTGGGGCGAGGTGCCGCACGGCGAGCTGCCCGACGCGGCGGCCCCCGCCGACGCCTTCGCGCAGGTGGACCTGGAGCAGTCGCTCGCCGCCGCGATACGCCGCCTGCCGCCGCGCCAGCGCGCGGTGGTCGTCCTGCGCTACTTCGAGGACCTGAGCGTCCAGGACACCGCGGCGACCCTCGGCTGCGCGCCGGGCACCGTCAAGAGCCAGTCCGCCAAGGCGCTGCGCACGCTGCGCGGCCTGCTGCCCGAGGCCGAGCTGGTGGAGGGCGGTGAGTCCGGTGGCCTGGAACGCGGCTGAGACGGCGGGACCGGGCGAGCCGGCCGCTTCGGCCGACCGCATGGAGTCGGCCGAGGAGGAGCGCGCGCTGCGCGCACTGCTGGAGCGCGCCGTCCCGCGCCCGGCCGCTCCCGCCGAGCGGATGGAGCGGATACGGGGACGGGCGCTGCGGCGCCGCCGGTACCGGCGCGCGGTGTGGGGTGCGACCGCGACGGCCGCGGCCGTGGGCGTACTCCTGCCGCAGGTGCTCCCCGCCGCCGACACGCCGCCCCGCGCCACGTCTCCCGCCGCGGACGCCGGGTCGCCGGAACGGCGGGACGCCGAGACGCGGTTGACGGAGCTGTCCGACCTCACGCTGGAGGTGCCCGCGGGCTGGAGCAGCCGCACGGTGCGTACGGACTCGCCGAAGGGGGAGTACGTCGGCTACGTCGCGAGCCTGTCCCTCCGTCCCTCCCCCGAGCCCTGCCCCACCGGCGCGGACGGCACCTGCACCACCCCGCCGCGCGAACTGCCCCGCCGCGGCACGCTGATCACCCTGCGACTGCTCTACGGGCCGAAGGAACCCGACCCTGGCCTGCGCAATCGCGAGCTGGGCAAGGCGTGCGTCGTCGCGGGCGGCACCGAGGAGCTGTGGGCCGTACGCAGCCCGGCGGGCGCGGCGGAGGGAGTGCAGGTACTGGCCACGGTCTGCCTCGCCACCCCGGCGAACGGAGACGTCGCCGAGGCCAGCACCGTCCTCGGCTCGATGCGCTTCGACCCCGCGGGACAACCCCGCCGACCGGAGCGGACCGACCGCTGATGCTGCCTCGTCGCCGGATGCTGTACGCGATCGGACTCCCCCTGCTCGCCGCGGCGGCCTGCACGGAGGCCGCCCCGCCCCGTACAGACGCCGCCCCGCCGCCCGCCCCCGCGCCGACCCGCTCGCCTGTCGCGGCGGCCCCCGCGCGACTGCCGCGGGACATACCGGGCCTGGGCCCGCGCATCCGCGCCCGCGTCCCCGCCCGCGCGCGCCAGGCCCTCGTCGTCACCGGCACCGACCGCCGCTCGTCCGGCTCCGTCGCCGTGCTCTACGAACGCGGCCCCGGCGGCTGGCGCGCAGGACCCACCTGGCCCGCCCACAACGCCCTCCGCGGCTGGACCCACCGCCACCTGGCCGGCGACCTCCGCACCCCGACCGGGGTCTACGGCCTCACCGACGCCGGCGGTCTCGACCCCGACCCGGGCACGAAGCTCCCGTACGACCACGGCCCCGCCTTCACCGCCACCGGCCGCGGCTACGAGGGCGAACCCCTCGCCGGCTCCTTCGACTACGTCGTGGCGATCAACTACAACCGCAAGCCCGGCACCACCCCGCTCGACTGGACCCGCCCCCTGGGCGACGCCCGCGGCGGCGGCATCTGGGTCCATGTCGACCACGGCGGCCCGACGAGCGGCTGCGTCTCGCTCGCCAAACCCCACATGCGCACCCTGCTGCGCAGCCTGGACCCGCGGAAGCACCCGGTGGCGGTGATGGGCCCGGAGAACTGGCTCGCCCGCTGACGCGGGGCTGACGCCGGGCTCTGCTGCCGTGTTCTGCCCTCGCCGCCGTCCCGGACACCGCTGTCGGTGACCCGCGTTACTCTTCGGAGTCGTACCAACTCGCTACGGCGCGCAGGGGAGGGGTGTGTGATGACGGATCCGGTGTCGTTGGCCGCGATCTCCGGGGTGCTCGGCGCGATCGGCATGGGGATGGCCAACGAGGTGGGCCGGGCCGCGTGGGAGACCACCGGGGCGCTGGTGCGCAGGGCCGCCGGGCGGGAGGTGCGGGCGCCCGGGCGGGCCTCCGACGTGGAGCGGGTGGCCGCGCTGCTGCGGGAGGGGGCCGCGCGCGATCCCGAACTCGCCCGGCTGTGGGAGCGGTTCGCGTCCACCCTGCCGGCCGGTTCCGGCCCCGGCTCTGTAGGTGCGCCCCGTCTGCCCGCCGCTACGCGGCACTTCACCGACCGCCGCCCCGCCTTACGGCTGCTCGACCGCGAGGCGGACCGCAAGTTCGACGGCAGGCCGCGCGTGGCGCTGCTGCACGGCCCCGAGGGCATCGGGACCTCCGCCACGGCGCTGTTCTGGGGCAGCAGGCGCGCCGCGGACTTCCCCGACGGGCAGGTCCACGTCGACCTGCACGGCTGGTCGTCGCAGAGCGCCCTCGGCCCGGCCGTGGTCGCCGGCCGCCTGCTGCGGGAGCTGGGGCTGCCGGCGGAGGAGACGCCGCACGCGGCGGACGGGCGGCTGGACCTGTGGCGGCGGCTCGTCGGCGAACTGCGGCTGCTGGTCGTCCTCGACCACGCGTACTCCGCGGCTCAGGTGCGCCCGCTGCTGACCTCCGCGCCCGGGGTGTTCACGCTCGTGACGGCCCGTCACCCGCTGCCGGGTCTGGACGCCGTGCCCGTGGCGCTGGGGCCGCTGGCGGCGAAGGACGCCCGGCGGCTGCTCACGCACTTCGCCGGGCCGGAAGCCGTGGCCGCGGCGCCGGACACGGCGAAGGACCTCCTGGTGCGCTGCGCCGGGTCGCCCTACGCGCTGCGTACGGCCGCGCCGCTGCTGTCGGTGCACGACGATACGGCGCGGGGTGCCGCGGACGCGGCCGGGCCCGTCGCCGCCCTGACCGAGTCCGCGTACCGCGCGCTCGACGCCGACGCCGCCCGGATGTACCGGCTGCTGGCTTTACGGGACTGGCCCCACATCGACGCCAGGACCGCCGCCTGGGCGACGCAGCCGGACCAGCCCCTGGCCCCCGACCCTGACGCGACCCCCGCCGCGGCCCTCCTCGGCCTCCTCGCCGACCGCGGTCTGCTGGAGCCCGCCGGCACCGGGCGCTACCGCTTCCGTCCCGCCGTACGCCGCCACGCCGAGCTGCTCGCCCGGCACGAGGACGGCCCGCACGCCTGCGCCGAGTCGGCCGCCCGCGTCGTACGCGGCTACGCCGACCTCGCCGAGGACGCCGCCCACCAGGCGCTGCCGGAGAGTTGGCGCGTACCGCGGCCG
Organism: Streptomyces sp. CNZ287; assembly: GCF_007827615.1. Lineage (NCBI taxonomy): Bacteria > Bacillati > Actinomycetota > Actinomycetes > Kitasatosporales > Streptomycetaceae > Streptomyces > Streptomyces sp. CNZ287. The sequence continues at coordinate 160,356 of NZ_VISV01000020.1, forward strand.
TCGAGGCCCGGTCCGCCGCTGGGCAAGGCCGAGGCCCTCGGCACCCTGGTGCGGGAAGCGGCGAACGTCCTGGAGGCCGTGCAGGCCGCCGCCGACGCCGGCGACCGGGCCGCGGCCGTGCGCCTCGCGCGCGCCCTCTGGCCGCTGCAGCTCAAGGCCGGCCGGCACGCGGAGGCCGTCCCCGCGCTCCGCGCGGCCCTGCGCCTGCCCGCGCCGGAGAGCGAGCCGCGCGCCACCGGCCTCCGCGACCGCGCGGCCCTCCGTGATCGCGCGGCCCTCCGCTTCCAACTGGCCATGAGCCTGACGGAGCTTGGCGAGCACGCCGAGGCCGAGACCGAGTTCCTGGCCGCCGCCGAGGACGATCGGACGGCGGGCCACATACGCGGGCACGCCTCCGCGGTCGAGGCGCTGGGCCTGCTGCGGCTGCGCCAGTGGGCGGGGCCTGAGGCGCTGGCCCTCTTCGACCGGGCGGACACGCTGTACGGGACCATCGCCCCCGGCGAGGAAGGCCACGCCGACCTGCGCCGTGCCCGGCCGCTGCTCGTGCGCCACCGCGGGCGTGCGCTGCGCCTCGACGGCCGCTTCGAGGAGGCGATAGCCCTGCTGCGTACGGCCGTCGGGTCCTTCGGGGAGATCGGCGACGACTACAACCGCGCCCGCGCCCTGACGGATCTCGCCGAGACCCACGTGCTCGCCGCCGCGCCCGCCCGGGGCCTGCCGCTGATCGACGAGGCCATCGCCCTGCTCGACGCGCAGCGGGCCGAGCACCCGCTGGCCTACGCGCGGTCCGTACGGGCGCGTTGCGTCACGCCCTGAGCGGGGCGACGGTCACGCGGTGCTCGTGCGCGCCGGTACGGACCAGCAGGCCGTGCTCCGCGAGGGCGGCCGCGCTCCGGCCCGCCGCCAGCCAGGCGTGCAGGGCGGAGGCGTAGGCCGTGGGGTCGGCGTCGGCGGCTCCGGGGACGGCGGTGAGCATGAGCGCGTCGCCGTCGCGGGTGCGGACGGTGCAGTCGCCGGGTCCTGTGACGTAGGCGGCGAGGGCGCAGTGCGCGTACCGCCGCAGGGTCTCCGCGCACCAGGCGGCGGGTGAGCCGAAGCGCGGGTCGTCGGGGGTGCCGTGACGGAGGATCACGTCGGCCAGGTCGAGGCGGCCGGGGTCGCGGGTGTCCTCGGGCACGGCGGTGTGCACGGCGCCGTCGCCACCGGGCTCGTACGCGGGATCGGCCCACCGGCGCAGCACGACCGCGCCCGCTCCGGTCGGCAGCCGGGTCAGCACCCGCATCGGGGCGCTGCGGTGGACCGCTTCGTACGCGGGCAGCGGCAGCGGTTCCAGCAGCGCCGGCCGCTCGGGCTCGGGCAGCTCCATGAGCCCGTAGAACAACTCCCGCAGCCGGCCCGCCGACTCCCCCGGCACCGACGAGGTGAACCGCGCAGGACCGGGCTGCGGTCGGTGGCCGGCGATCAGCGCGTCGAGCTGCGCCGGCAGCGGCGCGAACGGGTCCAGTCGGGGCGAGTCGGCGAGGAAGCCGGCCAGCGGCGCCCGCGGGTCGACGTGGTCCAGCGGAGCCGCCGCCAGCGCTACGGGCACGCCGAGGGCCGCGGCGTAGTACGTCACGGCTCCGTGGTCGCCGATCACCGCGTCCGCGGCGAGCAGCGCCTGCCGCCAGCCGCCCAGCGGATCGACGAGCGCGAGCCCGCCGCGCCTGGCCCCGTCGAGCCAGGACCGCACCTGCCCGGGGCCGTGCCCCTGCCAGATGTTGGGGTGCAGGACGGCCGCCACCCGGTACTCGTCGGCGGCCAGCTCGCCCGTCAGCCGCGGCAGCAGAGCCGGGAGCACGTCGCCCGCGCCGCCGTCGCCGAACAGGCCCTCGGGGTTCCACGTGGCGGACACCACGACGAGCCGCTGCCCGTCGCGTACGCCCAGCGCCCGCCGGAACCGGTCCCGGTGCCCGCGGGCGGCGAGCATCCGGTCGAAGCACGGATCCCCGGCCAGCACCGCGGCCCCGGCCGCCTCGGGGCACGACTGCCGCAGGCGCTCCGCCTGCTCGGGGTGCGAGAGCACGAACGCGTCGGCCACGGGCCGCCCGTCCTCAAGCAGCCACTCCGGCGCCAGCCCGAAGACGGGAGCCCGGCGTCCGGCGTCCGGCGACCGGCGACCGGCGACCGGCGACCTGAGCCTCTTAGTATATCCAACGCCATGCGACAGAACTGCCAATTTGCCGTGCAATGCGGCTATTTGACCACCCAGACTTGCGGAGACGGCCAGGTCGACGGGCGTACGGACCGCCTGCTCCCACGGCAGCACCGGCACCCCCACCGCCGCCAGCAACTCGCCCACGCCGCCCTGGAACGGCGAAGACCCCGTGCACGTCGCCAGCATCTGCACCCGCAGGTCGTCGTCGAAGAGGGGCATCACGTCCAGCAGCCGGGTGGCCGACGTGACGTTGTGCACGACGAACAGCACCCGCCGGCACCGCCCCCGGGAAGCCCACCGCCGAGCCCCTTCCCCCACCGGAACCCGTACCCAGCCCTCCCGCGCCTCCGCCATCCAGCCCCCCACGTGCCGCCACCCGGGTGTGAACCCGCCACCCTAGACGGTGCGGTGCGGCATCGGCAGCAGACGACCGGCCTGCTGAGGGGGGCGGAGTCAGCGGGCCGTGCCGCCCGCACGTACAGCCGAGGAGGAGAGAGGCCCGCGGCCCCGCGGGTGCGGGGCGCGACCGTCAGCGGCGGGTATGGCCGAAGAGGGTCATGGCCTCGTCGAGGCGGATGCGGGCCCAGTCGTACTGCTTGCTGTCGGAGTGGCCGCGGTAGACCGTCTCGATGACCATGATCAGCATCAGATGGAGGCAGTACAGGCGGCGGCGCACCTGCTGCGTCGCGGTGAGCTCCGGATGGCCGTAGCCGCGCATGAACGGCACCGGGTGGCCGAAGGCCGCCATCTGGGTGCCGGCGAAGCCGGACTCGATCAACGGGTCGCCGTAGAAGGCCCGCTCGTGGTCGATGATCCCGGCGATCTTGCCGTCGCGCACCATGACGTTGCCTGCCCACAGGTCCCACTCCACGAGACGCGGCTCGGTCACCTCGTCGAGGCTGCCGGCATGGGCGTCCACGACGGCACGCACGGTGTCGTAGCCCCAGCCGAGGTCGACACCGCGGCGCTCGCCGTCGGCGAGGACGTCCTCGACCATGCCGGTGAACACCCGCCGCCAGCTCGGCTCCCCGGGCCCGGCGAGCGGCCCGAAGGCGTCTCCGCGCAGCGAGTTGATCTCCCGGTTGGCCGCGCCGACCTGCTCCATGAGCGAGTCCCGCGCGGCGGCGGGGAGTTCCTTCGCGATGACGCCGAGGTTGTCGCCGTCGATGTACGGCATGAAGAAGTAGTCCGCGTCGCACAGCTCGCGGCTGAGGTCGGCGAAGTCGACGGCGGGGACGGGCACGGTGGTGTGCGTACGGAGGAGATCCAGCATGCGCAGCTCGGCGGCCATGGCGCCGCGCTCGTACGTCATGACCTCCACCTGCGGCGACGGCGCGATCTTCACCACGACCTCGGCCCCGTCACGCAACCGGATGCGATAGGCGACGTTGAACCACCCGTGCCCCAACTCGACGGCCCACCCGTCCCCCACGGGCACCCGGTCGGCCCCGTACGCCCGCTCGACCATGGCGCGCAGAGCGTCGGGGGACTGCCTGTTCTTCGTGATGCTCTCCACACCCGTTCCCTTCGCCGATGACGCCTCGGGGGAGAACATCTACCGCACGGACGGGTCACCGGGGACCGGGTACACACCCGGTCGGCTCCTTCGGACGGATCGTTCTCAAGGGGCGGCCAGTTGTCGCGCCAGCTCTGCGGCATGACGTGCTCGATGGTCAACTTCGCACCCGCGTGCTCGCCGACCGGAACGGTCAGCTGTTCGGTGTGGTCAGTGCGCAACTCGTCCTCCAACGCTTCCAGCATGACGCGCACGCTGCGGCGGACGAGCCGGGAGTAGATGGGGTCCTGTTCCAACGAGGCACGGAACTCCTGGTCGCTTGGCCAATGACGGTGGTGGCCCTGCATAGCGGAGAGGGACCGGATGACGGCTTCGTCCGCACGGTCTGGTTGCCGGACCGCGGCCGCGACCAGATCACGGAAGACGTTGTTGTAGTCGCGAGTGCTGAGATTGAGCACCGCCCGGCGAACGAGATAGCTGTCGACTGCGCGGATCGCGCGTCGACGGCGCTCCAGTGACAGCACGGACTCGTCCAGACCGTAGAGGAAGAGGAGTAGGGGCATCGGCGTGGAGGTCTGAAGAACCTTCATGCGATACAGGAACCGGCCCTCCGTACCGTGCAGCGGGTGGTCGTCGATGAGGTCGTAGATCTCGGCGTATCGCGTCAACTCGGCAAACACCTCCTCCGTGGGGATGGCGGACGAAAGGAGCCAGCGCTCGAACTCCTTGAACAGGGCGGAGGCGGTGAACTCAAGCTGCGTGCGCATGGTGAGCCAGTACGTCAAGAACACGTCGAGGCGGCTTCGTGTAATTCGGCCGGTCGTCTGTTCCGTGCGCCCGCGGCTGGCCTCCAAGCACCCCTGTCCTTCGGCCTGGTGGCCGCGCTCGCCCTCCTGATCAGCTTCCCGCTGGCCGACCGCATACGACGGCTGCCCGGCTTCCGCAGGGTGCTGTGAAACCGGCGCTCCGCCACGACGGGAACCGAACCGGCCCCTCGATCGCCTCGGCCGGACTTGATAGGCGGCCAACGAGACCACCAGACTGACCGGTTGGAACGTGGGGATCACGCGCGCATCCCGGGGGCTCGCGTGGGTTTCCGGCTATGGGGTCTGGCGGGAGCGCCTTTGCGCCATGATCGTCGTCACGCCGTTCCGGTATCGGGGGCCGACGCCGGACGGCGGGCGGGGTGCGGGGTTCGCGACGGGGGGAGAGGCGACAGTGCGGGACCAACTCTTCGACGGGCGCTACCGGCTGGTGCGGCAGCTCGGTGAAGGCGGCATGGGGCAGGTGTGGGAGGCGAGGGACGAGACGCTGGACCGGCCCGTCGCCGTCAAGGTCGTCTCCCTGCTCAGCGGCGGCGGAAGCCGCGGCGACGAGGCACGCGCCAGGTTCCTGCGCGAGGCACGCATCACCGCCCGCCTGCAACACCCCAACATCGTCACCATCCACGACCTCGGCGAGTCCGGCGACGGCGACTCCAGAATCCCGTTCCTGGTGATGGAGCTGGTCCGGGGCGAGGGCCTGGACGTGACGCTGCGCCGCGGACCCGTGGGTCTGCCGGACGCCGCCCGCTGGGGCGCGCAGATATGCGACGCGCTCGCCGAAGCCCACGGCATGGGCGTCATGCACCGCGACATCAAACCCTCCAACGTCCTCATCACCCCGTCCGGCAGTGCGAAGGTCCTCGACTTCGGTGTCGCCCGTGCCGCCGATCCGTACGCCACCTCCGACAGGCTCACCCGGACCGGCTACATCGTGGGCACGCCCTCGTACATGGCCCCCGAACAGGCCCGTGGCCACGCCGAGCCACGAAGTGATCTGTACACGCTCGGCTGCCTGCTCTTCGAGCTGATCACCGGCCGGCTCCCCTTCGAGTCCCCCGACGCCGTCGGCTACCTCTCCGCCCACCTCACCCTCGAACCACCCGCCCCCAGCACGCTCGCCCCCGCGGTCCCGGCCGGCTGGGACGACCTGGTGCTGACGCTGCTGCGCAAGGAGCCCGACCAGCGCCACGGCGACGCTGCCGACGTGGCCGAGGCACTGCGCCGGCTCGACGGTGCGGCGGACCCCGCCGGCCGGGGGGACGACCGGACCCGGCCCCGCACGAGGCCGGGCACCACGACTCCGCTCCCTCCCGTGGACCCCACCCGGGAGGCGAGCGCGGTCGCCGCCCCCGACGCGCCACCGGCGACGCCCCGCCCCGCCTTCCGGAAGGCACGAGTCGCCATTCCGGCACTCGTCCTGACCGCCGCCGTGACCGCCGGCGCGGCAATCCTCCTCACCGACGACGCCGACAGAAACGGCGACGACGACCGGAGCGCATCACAGGAATCCACCCCGCCGCCCGTCGGCTTCAAGAACATCCCGGACGTCTGCGGCGCACTGTCGAAGGACGCGCTGCTGGGCGCGCTGGTGGAGCAGCCGCGCCCCGGCGAGTTCAGCGACAAGGCCGACTACCGCACGTGCGAGTGGGACACGGACGAACTCGCGTCGGTACCGGTCGACGGCCACGTGATCGTCTACGCATACCGATTCGGCGCCACCGGCAAGGCGCGGGCGCACATGGAAGAGGAGAAGGGAAGGGAGTCCCTGGGCGGGGAAGCGTACGTCAGCCTGGGAATGCCCGGCGAGATCGGGGACGAGGCCGTCATCCGCGTGGACAAGGAGAGCGTCGACAAGACCGTCGGCGGCGACGTCTTCCACAGCTTCAACTCCACCAGCGCCGCGTTCCGGGACAGCAATCTCTTCATCAAGATCATCTACATGCGTTCCCGCGGCGACGACCCCGAAGAGAACGACAGGAAGACCACCCGCACCGGCGCCGAGGAGATCATCAAGTTCCTCGCCGCCACCGTGGAGGACTCGGCCTGAGCAGGCCCGTCGGGGCGGTTGCGGGGCGACGGCCGGGCAGCCGTCGAGGTTGCTCGTGCGATGTCCCAGACCACACCACTCCCGTAGGGCGCTGATGTGGAAGCCCACCGACTCGCAGGACACGTCGTCTTGTGACCCGCACGTGTGTGAGGGGCCGGCCGCGGTGTGCCCTTAGGAGGGGGCGTCCCTGCGGTAGCGCAGGAGCAGCATGGCGGCGTCATCCTGGAGGGGCCCGCGTACGTGGTCGAAGAGGCTTTGGCGAACGGCCGCAAGCGCGGTGTCGGCGTCCGTGTCCGTCAGGTGCGTAGTAAACCTGGCGAGGGTGTAGAAGGCCATACCGGAGCGTAGGAGCCCGGGACTTCGGGAACCGAGCAATACTGCCTCGTCGGCCCGGGCCGGTCCGACGCAGGTGCCACCGCGGCCACTTCCGCGGAGAGCTGCACGCCGCGGTTGTCCAGCACGATGTGTCCCGCCAGCTGGGGCGTGAGTACGGCCACCGGGATGCCGACTGCCGCCACCGCGATCACGAACAGCCGGCCGACTCTGATGACCAGCAAGGAGACGGCGAAGGCCAGCACCAGCACGACACCCGCCGACCCGTCATGGCCGAGCCTGCGGAATCCGCCAGGGTAGGGCCGGAGGCGCCAGTGCCGGTGACAACGGGCATTCACCGCTCGTGGCTCGTCTCGATCCCGCTGCCTTCTGCGGCCCGGGCGCGGTCCGGCTCGTCGCGTGCCTTGCCGGGCAGGGCGGTGGCGAGGGTGGCGACTGCCGCGAGCAGGGCGGCCATGGCCATGAAGGCGCGTGAGTACGCCGCGGCGAGCGCGGCCGGGTCCTCGGCGCGGGGGGCTGCGATGACGACGAGGGTGGAGAGGCCGAGTCCGCTGCCGACCTGTTTGACGGTGTTCATGACGCCTGAGGCGGCGCCGCTGTCGGAGCGGGGGATGCCGGAGAGGGCGGTGGCGGTGAGTGGGGTGATGAACAGGGCGCTGCCGAGGGTCATCACGACGGCGGGGCCGAATACGCCTGACCAGTAGGTGCTGGCGTCGGTGGCGCGGCTCTGCCACAGGAAGCCGGCCGCCGCGGTGAGGGTGCCGGCGGCGATGAGGGGTCGGGCGCCGACGTGGCGCATCGCCCACGGCGTCAGTCGTACGCCGAGGAGCACGCCGAGCACGGTGTGGGGGAGGAAGCCGAGACCGGTTTCGAGTGGTCCGTAGCCGAGGACGTTTTGCATGTAGAGGGACAGGAAGTACCACATCGGCGCCAGGGACGCGCCGGCGAGCAGCATCAGGACGTTGCCGAGCCAGATGGCGCGGGCGCGGAACAGCCGCAGCGGCAGCAGCGGGGTGCGGGCGGCGGCCGGCCGGGCCTGCAGGGCGACGAAGCCGACCAGCGCGCTGAGCCCCAGGGCCAGGGGCAGAGCGGTAGGCGGGCTGCTCCAGCCGTACGTCTCGGAGCGGGCGATGCCGTACGCGAGCGCCAGCAAGCCGGCGGTGGCGAGCACCGCGCCGGGCAGGTCGAGCCGCTGCCGCCGCCGCTCGCGCGTCGTGTTCTCGGACAGCAGCCGTGCGGTGGCCACGAGGGCGGGGGCACCGATCGGCACGTTGAGCAGCAGGATCCACCGCCAGGACAGCGCCTCGGTGAGCAGGCCGCCGACGAGGTTGCCCGCGGTGCCGCCGGCTGATCCGGCCGCGGTCCAGATGGCCACCGCCCGGGTGCGCCCCGTGCCCTCGGGGAAGGCGGCGGTCAGCACCGTGAGTGTCACCGGGGCGAGCACCGCAGCGCCCAGCCCTTGCACCGCGCGGGCGGCGACGAGCATCCCGGGGCCGGTGGCCAGGCCCCCGGCGAGGCTGGCGGCGGTGAAGATTCCGAGTCCGAGGAGGAATACGCGGCGGTGGCCGTAGAGGTCGGCGAGTCTGCCGCCGAGGAGCAGGAAGCCGGCGAAGACCAGCGCGTAGGCGTTGACGACCCACGGCAGGCCGGCGGTGTCGAAGCCGAGGTCCGCGCCGATGGAGGGGAGTGCGACGTTCACGACCGAGACGTCGAGGACAACCATCAGCTGGGCCAGGCAGCACAGGGCCAGCACCATCTCCACTCTCCGCAGACAAATCAATGTGAGCGCATTGCTTTGCTTCGAACGTAACCAGCTAGACTCGACAGGTCAATCCGATGCATCCACATTGGAAAAGGGGGTCGGCCGTGAGCCCGCGCACCCGCGGCCCCGGCGCCCGGCACGACGAACGCCGCCGCGAGATCGCCGACGCCGTGCTCGCGATCGTCGCCGACCAGGGCCTGGCAGCCGTCTCGCTGAACGCGACCGCCGCCCGCGCAGGCGTGTCCCCCGGCCGGGTCCAGCACTACTTCCCCGCCAAGCACGACCTGATCGACGCGGCCTTCGACCGCGGCAACGCCCTCAGCTCGCAGCGCATCCACACCCGGGCGGGGGAGGACCTGGAGACCGCCGAGCCCCGCACCGTGCTGACCGCCGTGCTCACCGAGCTGATCCCCTACGACCCCACCACCTGGGCCCACCTGCGCGTACGCCAGTCCTTCAACGCCCTGGCGCTCGCGGACGCCGCCATCGCCGAGCGGATGCGGCAGCTCTACACCGGCCTCCACGGCGACCTCGCCGCCGCACTGCGCCGCGACCAGGACACCGGACACCTTCGCCCCGGACTCGACCCCGACCGCGAGGCCGTCACCCTCACCGCGACAACCGAGGGCCTGGCCTACTACGTCCTCATCGACGCCTACGACGCCGACCGGGCCCGCGACCTCGTCCTCACCGCCATCGACGCCCTCTACTCCCCACCGGCCACCGGCTGACCGGGCACGTCAGTCAGCCGGGAGGCTCTGCCGGTATGGCCACGCGGATCGGCCATCCGTCGACGCGGTTCACCAGGCACAGGCACGTGCATCACGACCGGGCGCGGTCCGGCCCGGGCTGGCGCTGCTTCGGGAGGTCGTGGCCTGCGGCGCGGTCTGTCTCGTTCGGCAGGCCGACGAGGTCTTCGACGTCGAACATGCGGGCGATGGGCAC
>NZ_VISV01000021.1:0-148108 GCF_007827615.1 Streptomyces sp. CNZ287
CGCCCGGTCTCATTCCGAACCCGGAAGCTAAGCCCGACCGCGCCGATGGTACTGCATGGGGGACCGTGTGGGAGAGTAGGTCACCGCCGAACAATCTTTAGTACTCAACCCCCGGACACCGTCCGGGGGTTGAGTCATTTCGGGCCCCTTTCCCAGGGCCCTGCCTCCTACTCGCCGTTCCCGTTCATCTGGCCCGGCACCCGCATCGCGAGGATCGCCATGTCATCCGATGCCGGCTCCGCCGCGAAGCGTTCCACCGTGCGCAGCACCCGCGCCGCGACCGCGCCCGCCGTGAGGCCCGTACATGTCGTGAGGACGTCGACCAGGCCCTCGTCGCCGAGCATGCGGGTGCCCTCGCGGCGTTCGGTCACGCCGTCCGTGACGCACAGGAGGACGTCGCCGGGGTCGAGGACCAGTTCTTCGCTGTGGAGCTCCAGGTCGTCCAGGACGCCCAGCAACGGCTGGGATTCCGTGGCCTGTTCCACCGTGCCGTCGGGGCGCAGGCGGAGCGGGGGCGGGTGGCCGGCGCAGACGGTCTTGAGGACGGCGCTGCCGTCCGGCTGGGGCCAGAGTTCGCCGTAGAGGAGCGTCAGGAAGCGGCCGCGGGCGCCCTCGTCGAGGATGGCGGCGTTGAGGCGCTCCAGTACCGCCGGGCCGCCGAAGCCCTCGCGGGCCAGCAGGCGCAGTGCCGTACGGGCCAGGCCCGTGACGGCGGCGGCCTCCGGGCCCGTGCCGCAGACGTCTCCGATGGCGAAGCCGTAGGTGCCGTCCCGGATTTCGAAGAGGTCGTAGAAGTCGCCGCCGACCTCGTTGCCTTCACCCGCGGGGCGGTAGATGACCTCGACCTCGACGCCGGGGATGTCCGGCAGGCCCGGCGGCAGGAGGCTGCGCTGCAGGGACTGGCTGATGGTGGTGCGCTCGGAGTAGAGGCGCGCGTTGTCGAGGGCGAGGGCCGCCCGGCGGGAGAGGTCCTCGGCGAGTTCGAGGATCTCCTGGCGGAAGTGTTCGTCGGTCGGCTTGCCGAGGACGAGCATGCCGATGACGCGGTTGCGGGCGACGAGCGGCAGCACAACGGTTTCGCCACCGACGGTCGCCGCCGTGGCGAGGGAGGTCTCCGCGTCCTCGGCGAGGGTCGTGTTGCCCGCGATGCTGAGGCTGAGGAACGAGCTGCGCATCGCCAGCGTGTGCGCGGCGTCGCCCGGGCCGCGCCACAGGCGGGCGCCGGGGACGAGGACGGCGTCGGGCGGGTCGATGCGGGAGAGGAGGGCGCGCAGGTCGTCGATGCGGTCCTCGTCCTCGTGCAGGACGTAGCTGAGTTCGGGCTCGGCCTGTTCCGGGAGGGTGTAGACGGCGCACCACGTGGCAAGCGTGGGGACGATCATCTGGGCCATGAGGGCCAGCGTCTGGTCCCGGTCCAGGGTGCCGGCGAGCAGGTCGGAGGCTTCGACGAGGAAGGACAGGGAACCGCGCCGCAGCCGTTCCAGCTCGCCGAGGCGGGCGGACTCGACGGCGAGCGCGATGCGGTCGGCGGCGAACTGGAGGCGGAGCGCTTCCTCGTTGGTGTAGCGGCCGGGCATCTCGGCGGCGACGCCGAGGGAGCCGGTGAGGCGGCCTTCGACCTTCAGCGGTACGGAGACGACGGAGCGCATGCCGGTGGCCGCCAGCAGCGGTACGGCGTCGGGGTCGGCCATGAGGTCTTCGTGGACGGACGGGAGGCGGGCGGAGCCGTAGCGGCCGGTGCCGGTCTCGACGGGGACGCGGGCGAACCGCTGGCGGGCGGAGGGCAGCCCGGTGGAGGCCCGTACCTCCAGCTCGGTCTCGTCGTCGGTGGCGAGCAGCAGGTACGCGGCGTCGCCGGCCAGCATGTCGCGGGCGCGCTCCACGGTGCGCTGGAGCAGGCCGTCGAGGTCGTCGGGCGAGGGGGTGCCGATGAACGCCTCGAAGGAGTTGCCGCCGGGGAAGCCCCCGGCGTGGCCCTCGCTGCCGGCGCTGTCGCCCGCGGGGGCGCGCAGCGGGGTCTGCAGGATGGCGCGCTCGCGGTCGCGGACCATGAGGCAGATCGTGGACGGGTCGCCGGCCGAGTCGCGCAGGCGCATGTGCGAGGCGTAGACGGGGGTGACGCGCCCGTCGTTGCAGCGGATGCCGTACGAGCCCTCCCAGCGGGAGAGCTGGAGCGCCTCGACCAGTCCCGTGCCGGTGCCGGGGGTGTGCGGCCAGGCGGCGAGGTCGCCGAGGGGCTTGCCGATGACCTTCTCCGGTTCGTAGCCGAAGAGGTCGTGGGCGTCGTCGTTCCACTCGCTGACGAGGCCGCCGCGGTCGATGCGGACGACGGCGACGCGGATGCGCTCTTCGGCCAGCGGCAGCTCGTCGACGGGCAGCTCCGGGCCGGCGGCCCGGGTGCCCGCGGGTGGTTCCGCGACGGAGAGCTGGAACCAGACGCGCTTGTGCTCCGCGGTGTAGTCGACGCCCCAGCGGCTGGCGAGGGCGGCGCAGAGCATCAGGCCGCGGCCGCCTTCGCGGTCGAGGGGCGTGGCCTGGAGCTGCGGGCTGTGCAGCGGCAACTCGCGCTCGGCGTGCCGGTCGGCGACCTCGACCCGTACCGCGTCCGCCATTCGGATACAAAGGACGTCTACGGCCGTACCCGCATGAATTATGGCGTTCGTCACAAGCTCGCTGGTCAGTACGACGGCGTCGTCTGTAGCCTCGGGATAGCCCCAGCCCTGGAGGGTGTCGCGGACGAAGGTCCTGGCCGCGGCGACGGAGCGCCCGACCGGCTCGAAGGTGGCCGCAGCCCGCGCGGTGGTCACCAGCTCTCCTCTCGATGTGCCACTCTCCCGGCTGAAGGGATGGACGGCGGATGCCAGGGTACTTACCTTCACCCTGCGGACAGATGCCGGATCCTTCTCTTAACACTCGGAAAGTGCGCCTTAGCCGCCGAACTGTTATGGCCTGCCAGGGCCGGGGTGAAACACTGGGAAGGCTTCGGAGGGAGCCCGAGGCGAACGTCGACCCTGCGGGAGGGACACAGTGGAGTCTGACGCGAGCGCGCCGGGCGTGAGTCCGCGCACGAAGGGCGGGCGCTCCCGGACGCCCTCCGGGACCACACAGGTCGATACGGCCTCGCTGTATCGCCTGCTCGGCGCCCTGGAATCGATGCGCGACGGCAACTTCCGCAAGCGTCTGCGCGTCGGCGGCGACGGCGTGATGTCGGAGATCGCCGAGGTCTTCAACGAGGTCGCGGAGCGTAATCTGCACGTCACCGGCGAGCTGTCGCGGGTGCGGCGCATGGTCGGCCGCGAGGGCAAGCTCGCGGAGCGGCTCTCCGCGGGACCCTGCGAGGGGTCGTGGGCGGCGGCGGTCGACGCGTCGAACGCGCTCGTCGACGACCTCGTACGCCCCCTGGCGGACGTCGGCAGGGTACTGACCGCGGTGGCGGAAGGCGATCTGCAGCAGCGCATGGACCTGCGGCCGCAGGGCCAGGACGGGGCACCGCACCCGCTGCGCGGCGAGGTGCTGAAGATGGGCCGCACGGTCAACGGGCTGGTGGACCAGCTCTCCGTGTTCACGGATGAGGTGACCCGGGTCGCCAGCGAGGTCGGCACCGAGGGGAAGCTCGGCGGCCAGGCGAAGGTGCGCGGGATGTCCGGGTCCTGGAAGGACCTCACGGACTCCGTGAACACCATGGCGTACCGGCTGACGGCCCAGGTCCGCGACATCGCCCTGGTGACCACGGCGGTCGCCAAGGGCGACCTGTCCCGCAAGGTCACCGTGCACGTCGACGGCGAGATGCTGGAACTGAAGAACACCGTCAACACGATGGTGGACCAGCTCTCCGCGTTCTCCTCCGAGGTGACCCGGGTGGCCCGTGAGGTGGGCACCGAGGGCGAGCTGGGCGGGCAGGCGCAGGTCGAGGGCGTCGGCGGGGTGTGGAAGGACCTCACGGACAGCGTGAACCTCATGGCGGGCAACCTGACCGCCCAGGTGCGCGGCATCGCGCAGGTCACCACCGCGGTCGCCAACGGCGACCTGTCGCAGAAGGTGACCGTCAGCGCGCGCGGCGAGGTCGCCCAGCTCGCGGACACGATCAACACGATGACCGAGACGCTGCGCACCTTCGCCGGCGAGGTGACGCGCGTGGCCAGCGAGGTCGGCGCGGAGGGCCGGCTGGGCGGGCAGGCGCAGGTGCCCGGTGCGGCGGGGATCTGGAAGGACCTCACCGACTCGGTGAACACCGCCTTCTCCAACCTCACCCGGCAGGTGCGCGAGTTCGCGCAGGTGACGACGGCGGTGGCCAACGGCGATCTGTCGCAGAAGGTCACGGTGGACGTCTCCGGCGAGATGCTGGAGCTGAAGAACACGGTCAACACCATGGTCGACCAGTTGTCGTCCTTCGGCGCCGAGGTCACGCGGGTCGCCCGCGAGGTCGGCGTGGAAGGCGAACTGGGCGGGCAGGCGCAGGTGGCCGGGGCCGCGGGCACGTGGAAGGACCTGGTCGACTCGGTCAACACCGCGTTCCGCAACCTGACAGGTCAGGTCCGCAACATCGCGCAGGTGACGACGGCGGTCGCGAACGGCGATCTGTCGCAGAAGGTCACGGTGGACGTCTCCGGCGAGATGCTCCAGCTCAAGAACACCGTGAACACGATGGTGGACCAGTTGTCCTCCTTCGCCGACCAGGTGACGCGGATGGCGCGGGACGTGGGCACGGAAGGCCGCCTCGGCGGCCAGGCGCGCGTCGAGGGCGTCTCGGGTACGTGGAAGGACCTCACCGACTCCGTCAACTCGATGGCGAGCAACCTGACAGGTCAGGTCCGCAACATCGCGCAGGTGACGACGGCCGTGGCGCGCGGCGACCTCTCGCAGAAGATCGAGGTCGACGCGCGCGGGGAGATCCTGGAGCTGAAGAACACCGTCAACACGATGGTCGACCAACTGTCGTCCTTCGCCGAGCAGGTCACGCGGGTGGCGCGCGAGGTGGGCACGGAGGGCCGCCTCGGCGGGCAGGCCCGGGTGCAGGGCGTCGCCGGCGTCTGGCGGGACCTCACCGATTCGGTCAACTTCATGGCCGGCAACCTGACCGGCCAGGTCCGCAACATCGCCCAGGTCGCGACGGCGGTCGCGCGCGGCGACCTCTCGCAGAAGATCGACGTGGACGCGCGCGGGGAGATCCTGGAGCTGAAGAACACCATCAACACGATGGTGGACCAGCTCTCGTCCTTCGCGGACCAGGTGACCCGGGTCGCCAGCGAGGTCGGCACCGAGGGCAAGCTCGGCGGCCAGGCGGAGGTGCAGGGCGTCTCCGGTACGTGGAAGGACCTCACCCAGTCCGTCAACTCGATGGCGAACAACCTCACCAACCAGGTGCGCAGCATCGCCGAGGTCACCACCGCGGTGGCCCGCGGCGACCTGTCCAAGAAGATCACCGTCGACGCGCGGGGCGAGATCCTCGAACTCGTGACGACGGTGAACACGATGGTCGACCAACTGTCGTCGTTCGCCGAGCAGGTCACGCGGGTGGCGCGCGAGGTGGGCACGGAGGGCCAGCTCGGCGGCCAGGCGCGGGTGCGCGGGGTCTCGGGCATCTGGAAGGACCTCACCGACAACGTGAACCAGATGGCGGTGAACCTGACCAGCCAGGTGCGCAACATCTCGCAGGTCGCCACCGCCGTCGCCAACGGCGACCTGACCCGTACGGTCACGGTTGAGGCCCGCGGCGAGGTCCAGCAGCTCGCGGCCACCGTCAACACGATGGTCAAGACGCTGTCGTCGTTCGCCGCCGAGGTCACCCGCGTCGCCCGCGAGGTCGGCACGGACGGCCGGCTCGGCGGCCAGGCCCGCGTGCCGGGCGTCTCGGGTACGTGGAAGGACCTCACCGAGTCCGTGAACTCGATGGCGTCCAACCTCACCAACCAGGTGCGCAACATCGCCATGGTGACCACCGCCGTGGCCAGCGGCGACCTGTCGAAGAAGATCGACGTGGCCGCGCAGGGCGAGATCCTGGAGCTGAAGACCACGATCAACACGATGGTCGACCAGCTCTCGTCCTTCGGTGACGAGGTGACCCGGGTCTCGCGCGAGGTGGGCACCGAGGGCCGCCTCGGCGGGCAGGCGCGGGTGCCCGGGGTCTCCGGGATCTGGAAGGACCTCACGGAGTCGGTCAACCTGATGGCGAACAACCTCACCAGTCAGGTGCGGCAGATCGCCCAGGTGGCCACGGCGGTGACCCGCGGCGATCTGAACCTCAAGATCGACGTGGACGCCTACGGCGAGATGATGGAGCTGCAGGACCACATCAACACGATGATCGTGAAGCTCCGCGAGACGACCATCGCCAATAAGGAGCAGGACTGGCTCAAGGGCAACCTCGCCCGCATCTCCGGCCTGCTGCAGGGCCGCCGCGACCTCGCCGACGTGGCGCGGCTGATCATGAGCGAGCTGACCCCGGTGGTCGCCGCCCAGCACGGCGCGTTCTTCCTCGTGCAGCGCACCGGCGCCGAGGCGGTCGTCGAGATCGGCGCGGCCAGCGGGGACGATGCGTACGAGCTGCGCATGATCGGCTCGTACGGGCACTCCGGGAACGAGCTGCCGCACATCCTGCGGCCCGGCGAGACGCTGGTGGGCACTGCCGCGCAGGAGCGGCGCCCGATCGTCGTCGAGAACGTCCCCAAGGGTTATCTGAAGATCGCCTCGGGGCTCGGCCAGGCTCCGCCGGCGCACGTCATCGTGCTCCCGCTGATCTTCGAGGGCCGGGTGCTGGGCGTGGTGGAGCTGGCGTCGTTCCAGCCGTTCACCCAGATCCAGAAGGACTTCCTCGGCCAGATCGCCGAGGTCATCGCCACCAGCGTCAACACGATCAGCGTCAACTCCAAGACGGAGGTGCTGCTCAGCCAGTCCCAGGAGCTGGCCGCGCAGTTGCGCGACCGGCAGGGCGAGCTGGAGGTGCGGCAGAAGGCGCTCCAGGAGTCGAACGCGGAGCTGGAGGAGAAGGCCGAGCTGCTGGCCCGGCAGAACCGCGACATCGAGATCAAGAACGTGGAGATCGAGGAGGCCAAGCAGGGCCTGGAGGAGCGGGCGGAGCAGCTCGCGGTCTCGATGCGGTACAAGTCCGAGTTCCTGGCGAACATGTCGCACGAGCTGCGCACGCCGCTGAACTCGCTGCTGATCCTGGCGAAGCTGCTCGCGGACAACGGCGACGGGAACCTGACGCCGAAGCAGGTGGAGTTCGCCGAGACGATCCACGGCGCGGGCTCGGACCTGCTGCAGTTGATCAACGACATCCTCGACCTGTCGAAGGTCGAGGCGGGCAAGATGGACGTGAGCCCCACCCGGATCGCGCTCGTGCAGCTCGTCGACTACGTGGAGGCGACGTTCCGGCCGCTGACGGCGGAGAAGGGCCTGGACTTCTCGGTACGGGTCTCGCCGGACCCGCCGGCGACGCTCAGCACCGACCAGCAGCGGCTGCTCCAGGTGCTGCGCAACCTGCTGTCGAACGCGGTGAAGTTCACCGACAGCGGTGCGGTGGAGCTGCTGATCCGCACCGCGAAGGACGACGTGCCGCGGGCCATCAAGGAGCAACTGCTGGAGCAGGGCGCGCTGCGCGACCCGGGCGCCGAGCTGATCGCGTTCTCGGTCACGGACACCGGCATCGGCATCCCGTCGAACAAGATGGGCGTGATCTTCGAGGCGTTCAAGCAGGCCGACGGCACGACGAGCCGGAAGTACGGCGGCACGGGCCTCGGGCTGTCGATCAGCCGGGAGATCGCCCGGCTGCTGGGCGGCGAGATCCACGTCGACAGCGAGCCGGGCCGCGGCTCGACGTTCACGCTGTACCTGCCGCTGCACCCGACCGAGCTGCCGGCCCCCGGGCAGGCGGGCACGGGCGGCGCCGTCACGGGCGCGCTCGCGGCGGGCCTGGAGCAGGCGGAGGCGGCGAAGGCCGCCGCCGCGGCCGACGTCGAGGCGCTGCCATCCGGGCGTACGGGGAAGTCCCCTGACGGGCGCTCAGGCGCCGCGGAGCTGCCGGCGGGACCCACGACGGGCGAGACGGGCGCGCGGGACGCCTCGGGGGCGTCTGGGGCCCTTCCCGGCGCCCTCTCGGTGAACGGGGGCGCTGAGCAGGCGGCGCCGCAGCGGTCGGCGTCGCCGCGCTTCAAGGGTACGTTCCGCGGCGAGAAGGTGCTCATCGTCGACGACGACATCCGCAACGTCTTCGCGCTGACGAGCGTGCTGGAGCAGCACGGGCTCGCGGTGCTGTACGCGGAGAACGGCCGCGAGGGCATCGAGGTGCTGGAGCAGCACGAGGACGTGGCCGTGGTGCTGATGGACATCATGATGCCGGAGATGGACGGCTACGCCACGACCGAGGCGATCCGCCGGATGCCGCAGTTCGCCGGGCTGCCGATCATCGCCCTGACGGCCAAGGCGATGAAGGGCGACAAGGAAAAGAGCATCGAAGCGGGCGCATCGGACTATGTGGCCAAGCCGGTGGATACCGACCGATTGCTGGCCGTAATGGCCGGTTGGATGAGCGGAGAGTAATCAAATCGCCGTGAATTCCTGCTCTTTGATGACTCAGTGTGGCCAATTGCGTGTGAGAACGCGGGATTCCGGGAACCAAACTGATCGCAGGCGCGTTGTCGCTGTGTATGCAGTGACAACGCGGTGACAGGGTGTGGTGAGTCTCGGGGTGTGGATACGATGACCGGCACGAGGGCGGGCGGCATGGTGGGCGCGTCTTTGGCGACGAGGACCGGCACACCGCCGGGGCGAGGAGGGCAGGCCATGGTGCAGAAGGCCAAGATTCTCCTGGTCGATGACCGGCCGGAGAATCTGCTGGCGCTGGAGGCCATCCTTTCCGCGCTGGATCAGCACCTGGTCCGGGCGTCGTCCGGGGAGGAAGCGCTCAAAGCGCTGCTGACCGAGGACTTCGCGGTGATCCTGCTCGACGTGCAGATGCCGGGCATGGACGGGTTCGAGACCGCGGCGCACATCAAGCGCCGCGAGCGCACCCGCGACATCCCGATCATCTTCCTCACGGCCATCAACCACGGCCCGCACCACACGTTCCGGGGCTATGCCGCCGGAGCCGTCGACTACATCTCCAAGCCGTTCGACCCCTGGGTGCTGCGGGCGAAGGTCTCGGTCTTCGTCGAGCTGTACATGAAGAACCTGCAGTTGCGCGAGCAGGCGGGCCTGCTGCGGCTGCAGCTCGAAGGCGCCCAGAAGGGCAACGGCGACGGGGCCGCGCAGACCGGGCTGCTCGCCGAGCTGTCCGCCCGGCTCGCCGCCGCGGAGGAGCAGGCCGAAGCGCTGTCGAAGCAGCTCAGCGGGGCGAACGCGGAGTCCGCCGTCGTCGCCACCGCCGCGCACCTGGAGCGGAAACTCACCGGGCTGCGCAAGGCGATCGACGCCCTGGAGCCCGGCTCCCGCCCCGACGCGGAGTAGCCGGGCCCGCCCGGCGGGGCGCGGGTGCGCGGAGGACGCGTACCTGCACGTCCTACCTGTCCCGTGCGGGCGCTGCCGGTAACCTCGCACGTATGGCCTCACGTACCTCTGGCAGCGGCAACTCCCGGCAGCGGTCCGGAGGTAGCACGGCCAAAAAGCCCGCGGCGAAGAAGGCGCCCGCGAGGAAGGCACCCGCCAAGAAGCCGCCGCAGAAGAAGTCCGGGGGCGCGGCCAAGGCGCCGGCCAAGAAGCCCGCACCCTCGCCGACCGGCGGTGTGCTGCGGCTGCTGCGCGCGATCTGGCTCGGCCTCGCCCGTACCGTCGGCGCGCTCTTCCGCGGGATAGGGCGCGGCGCCAGGGGGCTCGACCCCGCCCACCGCAAGGACGGCCTCGCGCTGCTGCTGCTCGGCATCGCCCTGATCGTCGCGGCCGGGACCTGGTCGAACCTCAAGGGCCCCGTGGGCGAGCTGGTCGAGATCCTGATCACGGGCGCCTTCGGCCGCCTCGACCTGCTCGTGCCGATCCTGCTGGCCACCATCGCCGTACGCCTCATCCGCCACCCCGAGCAGACCGAGGCCAACGGCCGCATCGTCATCGGGCTGTCCGCACTGGTGATCGGCGTGCTCGGGCTCGTGCACCTGGCCTGCGGCACCCCCGGGCGCGGCGAGGGCACGCAGACCATCAGGGACTCCGGCGGGTTCGTCGGCTGGGCGGTGTCCCGGCCGCTGGTCACCACCCTCGGCGACGTGCTCGCGCTGCCGCTGCTTGTGCTGCTGACCGTCTTCGGGCTGCTCGTCGTCACCGCCACGCCCGTCGCGGCGATCCCGGACCGGATCCACTCCGCCGGGGTGCGGCTCGGGCTCGTACAGCCGCGGCCCGATCCGGCGGCCGCGGCCAAGGCGGAGGAGTTCGACGACGACTGGCGCGACGGCCTGGTGCGTACGGACGAGGACGACCCCGACGACGAGCCCTCGCCGCCCCCGCGCCGCCGCCGCACCCGCAAGGCCCCCGCCGCGCCGGCCGCACCCGCGCCCCCGCGGCGCGCGGCGGCCGGCCGCGACTACGGCGGCATGGACCCGATCGACGCGGCCGCCGCCGCGGCCACCGACCTCGACGGCGCCGTGCTCCACGGGGTCCAGCCCTCCCCGCTCCTTGCCAACCTCACCCACGGCGTCGCCGAGCGCACCGGGGGCGTGCCGGCGGCGCGCGAGGAGTCGGGCGCCGAGGAGGCCGTGCGCTCCGGAAGCCGCAAGGAGCACTCTGTCCCCGACCTCACCAAGCAGGCCGCCGAGCCCGGCCCCGCCGCCCTGCCGCCCCGCGCCGAACAGCTCCAGCTCTCCGGCGACATCACCTACGCGCTGCCGTCCCTCGACAGCCTGGAGCGCGGCGGCCCTGGCCGGACGCGCAGCGCCGCCAACGACGCCGTCGTCGCCTCCCTCACCCAGGTCTTCACCGAGTTCAAGGTCGACGCCGCCGTCACCGGCTTCACCCGCGGCCCGACCGTCACGCGGTACGAGGTGGAGCTGGGCCCGGCCGTGAAGGTCGAGCGGATCACGGCGCTGACGAAGAACATCGCCTACGCCGTCGCCAGCCCCGACGTGCGCATCATCAGCCCCATCCCCGGCAAGTCCGCGGTCGGCATCGAAATCCCCAACAGCGACCGCGAGATGGTCAAGCTCGGCGACGTGCTGCGGTCCGCGGACGCGGCCGGCGAGGACCACCCGATGCTCGTCGGCCTCGGCAAGGACGTCGAGGGCGGCTACGTCTCGGCGAACCTCGCCAAGATGCCGCACATCCTCATCGCCGGCGCCACCGGCTCCGGCAAGTCCTCCTGCATCAACTGCCTGATCACGTCCGTCATGGCGCGGGCCACGCCGGAGGACGTGCGGATGGTGCTGGTCGACCCGAAGCGGGTGGAGCTGACCGCGTACGAGGGCATCCCGCACCTGATCACGCCGATCATCACCAACCCCAAGCGGGCCGCCGAGGCCCTGCAGTGGGTGGTCCGCGAGATGGACCTGCGCTACGACGACCTCGCCGCGTACGGCTACCGCCACATCGACGACTTCAACGCCGCCGTCCGCTCCGGCAAGGCCACCGCCCCGCCCGGCAGCGAGCGGGAGCTGGCCCCGTACCCGTATCTGCTGGTGATCGTCGACGAGCTGGCGGACCTGATGATGGTCGCGCCGCGGGACGTCGAGGACGCGATCGTACGGATCACGCAGCTCGCCCGCGCCGCCGGCATCCACCTGGTGCTCGCCACCCAGCGCCCCAGCGTCGACGTCGTCACCGGGCTCATCAAGGCGAACGTGCCGTCCCGGCTGGCCTTCGCGACCTCCTCCCTCGCCGACAGCCGCGTCATCCTCGACCAGGCCGGCGCCGAGAAGCTGATCGGCAAGGGCGACGGGCTGTTCCTGCCGATGGGCGCGAACAAGCCGGTCCGGCTGCAGGGCGCGTACATCGAAGAGACCGAGATCGCCACGGTCGTGCAGCACTGCAAGGACCAGATGGCGCCGGTCTTCCGCGAGGACGTCGTGGTCGGCGGGGCGAAGAAGAAGGAGATCGACGAGGAGATCGGCGACGACCTCGATCTGCTCTGCCAGGCGGCCGAGCTGGTGGTCTCCACGCAGTTCGGCTCCACGTCGATGCTCCAGCGCAAGCTGCGGGTCGGGTTCGCCAAGGCGGGGCGGCTGATGGACCTGATGGAGTCGCGCGGGATCGTCGGTCCGAGTGAGGGTTCGAAGGCCCGGGACGTACTCATCAAACCGGATGAAATGGACGGAGTGCTCGCCCAGTTGCGGGGGCAGGATCATCCGTAACGGTGACCGGGGCAACCGGTTCGGCGCCTGATGCGTCACATCAATGGGCCGGGCGGGTGATCCCGCGGTCGGGCAGTACGTCTATCCCGATGGCCCATTAAGTGTGCTCGACCGGTTGGCCGATCCTTTTACAACCCCCCTAGACTGAACACCCGGCAGGTGGCTCACCCCGAAAGGCGCCCACGTGTCCCTCGGCAACTCCCCCACAGGCGACCGCCCTTCCGTCGGTCGCGCACTTCAGCAGGCCCGCCTTGATGCCAAGCTGTCCGTCGAACAGGTCAGCTTGACCACGCGTGTGCGCATTCCGATCATCCATGCCATCGAACAGGACGATTTCTCTCGCTGCGGCGGCGACGTCTACGCCCGCGGCCATGTGCGAACCCTTGCGCGGGCGGTCGGTCTGGAGGCCGAGGGCCTCGTCGCGCAGTACGACGCGGAGCACGGCGGCCGGCCCGAGCCGACGCCCGCCGCCCCGATGTTCGAGGCCGAGCGCATCCGCCCCGAGCCGCGCCGCCCCAACTGGACCGCCGCCATGGTCGCCGCGATCGTCGCGGTCGTCGGCTTCGTGGGGTTCACCGTCTTCAGCGGCGGCGACGAGGACGAGCCGGACGGCTCCTCGGTGGCCGGGGAGACGCAGGGATCGGAGAAGCCGAAGGACCGCGACTCCGGCAAGGACGGCGCCGAGGACAAGCAGAGCCCGCAGCCCTCGGACAGCGCGGTGGCGGGTGCCCCGCCGGACAAGGTGACGCTGCGGATCGTCGCGGCGGACGGGCAGAGCTGGATCTCCGCGCAGGGCGCCGACGGGCGCGAGCTGGAGGAGGGCGTGCTCGCCCAGGGCGACTCCGTCACCGTCACCGACAGCGAGAAGATCTACCTCGTCCTCGGCAATGCCGGCGGCGTCGACCTGTTCGTCAACGGCAAGCAGATCGCGGAGGACTTCCAGCCCGGCGAGGTCGAGCGGCTGACGTACACCAAGGGCGATCCCGAGGCGGGCTGAGACCTGCCCCGCCGGGCGGCGGCGCGGGCCCGGCCTGCGGCAAGACTCGTACGTCCGTGCCCTCGTTCTTCCGTGCTTCGCGCAGGCGTGCGGAAGGCGGCTGGTCGGCGGCGGTTTGCGGGCGCAGGACGAAGTAGGCTGAGCCCATGCCAGAACGCCGCACCGTCGCCCTCGTCACGCTTGGCTGCGCCCGGAACGAGGTGGACTCCGAGGAGCTTGCGGGCCGCCTGGCGGCGGACGGCTGGGACCTCGTCACGGACGCCGCCGCCGCGGACGTCGCCGTCGTGAACACCTGCGGGTTCGTCGAAGCCGCCAAGAAGGACTCCGTCGACGCCCTGCTGGAGGCCAACGACCTCAAGGACACCGGCCGTACGCAGGCCGTCGTCGCCGTCGGCTGCATGGCCGAGCGGTACGGGAAGGAGCTGGCCGACGCGCTCCCGGAGGCGGACGGCGTCCTCGGCTTCGACGACTACGCCGACATCTCGGCGCGGCTGCAGACCATCCTCTCCGGCGGCGGCCATGCCGCGCACACCCCGCGGGACCGCCGCAAGCTGCTGCCGATCAGCCCCGCGGAGCGGCAGGACGCCGCCGCCCGTGGCGCGGCGGCGCTGCCGGGCCACGGCGACCCGGGCGCCGCAGACCCGGCAGACGCTGCTACCGCCGCCCCCGCCGACCTGCCCGCCGGGGTCGCCCCCGCCTCAGGACCGCGGCCGCCGCTGCGCCGCCGGCTCGGCTCGGGCCCCGTCGCCTCGGTCAAGCTGGCCTCCGGCTGCGACCGCCGATGTACGTTCTGCGCCATCCCCTCGTTCCGCGGCTCCTTCGTCTCCCGCCGCCCCTCCGACGTCCTCGGCGAGACCCGCTGGCTGGCCGGGCAGGGCGTACGGGAGATCATGCTCGTCTCCGAGAACAACACCTCGTACGGCAAAGACCTCGGCGACGTGCGGCTGCTGGAGACGCTGCTGCCCGAACTTGCCGCCGTGGACGGCATCGAGCGGATCCGGGTCAGCTATCTGCAGCCCGCCGAGATGCGCCCCGGGCTCATCGACGTGCTGACGTCGACGGAGAAGGTGGCGCCGTACTTCGACCTCTCCTTCCAGCACGCCGCCCCCGAAGTGCTGCGCGCGATGCGCCGCTTCGGGGACACCGAGCGCTTCCTGCAACTGCTGGCGGAGATCCGCTCCCGGGCGCCGGAGGCGGGCGCGCGGTCGAACTTCATCGTCGGCTTCCCGGGCGAGACCGAGCGGGACGTGGAAGAGCTGGAGCGCTTCCTCACCGCCGCGCGGCTCGATGCCGTGGGGATCTTCGGCTACTCCGACGAGGAGGGCACGGAGGCCGCGACGTACGGGTCGAAGGTCGCGCCGGAGGCGGTCGCGGAGCGGCTGGCGCACATGACGCGGCTGGCGGAGGAACTGACGGCGCAGCGGGCCGAGGAGCGGGTGGGGGAGACGGTACGGGTCCTGGTGGACGCGGTGGAGGAGCCCGGTGCGGACCCGGTCGCGGACGCCGGGGAGGTCGCCGGCCGCGCGGCGCACCAGGCGCCGGAGACGGACGGCGTGACGCTGCTGGCCGGCGGGACCGCGCGGCAGGCGGCGCCGGGGGCGCTGGTCACCGCCAAGGTGGTGGCGAGCGAAGGCGTGGACCTGGTGGCGGAGCCGATAGGTGAGCCCGATCGGCGGCGGCCCGGGGAGCCGGCCGAGGAGGCCGCGAGATGAGCCCCGCCCCGGCCGTCGGCCAGGCCGGTCTGTGGAACATCGCCAACGTCCTCACCATGGTGCGGCTGCTGCTCGTACCGGCGTTCGTGCTGCTCATGGCCGCCCACGGCGGCCATGACCCGGCCTGGCGCTCGTTCGCATGGGCCGCCTTCACGGTCGCCATGATCACCGACCTCTTCGACGGGGAGCTGGCCCGCCGCTACGACCTCGTCACCGACTTCGGCAAGATCGCCGACCCCATCGCCGACAAGGCGATCATGGGTGCCGCGCTCATCTGCCTGTCGGCGCTGGGCGACCTGCCCTGGTGGGTGACGATCGTGATCCTGGCGCGGGAGATCGGCATCACCCTCATGAGGTTCTGGGTGATCAGGCACGGTGTGATCCCGGCCAGCCGGGGCGGGAAGCTCAAGACCCTGGCCCAGGGCGTGGCCGTGGGCATGTACATCCTCACCCTCACCGGACCGCTCGCCACGCTGCGCTTCTGGATCATGGCCGCGGCCGTGGTCCTGACCGTGGCGACCGGCCTGGACTACGTCAAGCAGGCGATCGTGCTCCGCCGCAGGGGGCTGGCCGCCGAACGGGAGCAGAGAGTCCAGTGACCACACAGAACACCGACGGGGCCGCGGCCGGCCTGCTCGCCCTGTGCGAGGAGCGCGGCGTCACCCTCGCCGTCGCCGAATCCCTCACCGGCGGCCTCCTCGCCGCCGAGATCACCGCGGTGCCCGGCGCCTCCCAGGCGTTCCGGGGCGCCGTCATCGCGTACGCGACCGACCTCAAGCGCGACGTGCTCGGCGTCGACAGCTCGCTGCTCGCCCAGCGCGGCGCCGTCGACGGCGAGGTCGCCAGGCAGATGGCCGCCGGGGTGCGCTGGCGGCTCGGCGCCGACTGGGCGGTGGCGACGACGGGCGTCGCGGGACCCGATCCGCAGGACGGCCAGCAGCCGGGTACCGTCTTCGTGGCCGTGGCCGGTCCCGAGGGGCGGACCGAGACGCGGTCGCTGAACCTGACGGGCTCTCGCACGGAGATCCGCACGGCGGCCGTGGGGGAGGCGCTGACGCTCCTCCGGCGGCATCTGGACGCGGCACCGAAGGGGCAAGACGGGCGGAAATACCCGGAAAATCCTGATCAGGAGGCCCCGTATTCCTCGCTTGGCGAACGGTGAAGATGACTTCCGTCGCCGCACTGTCACGGTCCGAGGCGGTACGGTGGAGCAGAGAGGATCCGGATCCGAGGTCCTAGGAGGGAGCCACGCATGATTTTGCTCCGTCGCCTGCTGGGTGACGTGCTGCGCCGGCAGCGACAGCGCCAGGGCCGGACGCTGCGCGAGGTTTCCTCGTCAGCACGTGTTTCCCTCGGCTATCTGTCGGAGGTCGAGCGCGGTCAGAAGGAAGCCTCCTCCGAGCTGCTGAACTCCATCTGTGAAGCCTTGGACGTCCGGATGTCCGAGCTGATGCGCGAGGTGAGCGGCGAGCTCGCCCTCGCGGAGCTGGCCCAGTCCGCGGCGGCCACCGAGCCGATTCCCGCCCCTGTGCGGTCGTTCACCGTGACCTCGGTGACGGGAATGCCCGACGAGCGAGTCACCATCAAGGCGCCGAAAGAGCCCGACCCCGTCGCGGCCTGAGCGTAGAGAGCCTGGCACGAGAGCCCGGTCCGCCGTCGGCGGAGCCGGGCTCTCGGCTTGCGTGCGCGGGCGTACGGGCCGTGGCCGCGGTCACCCGCCCGGCTGGCAGCGCGGGCACCAGTACGTCACGCGCTCGTCCGCCGTCTCCCCCTGCGCCCGTTTGCGCACCGCCGTCCCGCAGCGCAGGCACGGCCGCCCGCCGCGGCCGTAGACCCACAGCCGCCGGTCGGGGCGCCGGGAGGGCGTCGTCGTACGGGCCACGCGGTCCCGGTTCGCCTCCAGCAGCCGCCGTGCGGCGGCCACGAGCCGGGCGGGCTCGGGGAGCGCGGCGACCGGTGCGTACGGGCTGACGCCGGCGAGGAAGCACAGCTCCGACTTGTAGACGTTGCCGATCCCGGCGAGATTGCGCTGGTCGAGCAGGGCATCGCCGAGCGGGCGGGCGGGGTCGGCGAGCAGCCGGCGCTCCGCCTCGGCCGGGTCCCAGTCGGGGCCGAGCAGGTCGGGGCCGAGGTGGCCGACGATCCGGTCCTCGGCGGCGGTGCGCAGCAGCTCCAGCACGGGCAGGCGGTAGCCGACCGCGGTGCGGTCGGCGTTGCCGAGGACGGCGCGGATCTGGTGGCCCGGCCCGCCGCGCCACCGCTCCCCGTCCGCGTACGTGATCCAGGCACCCTCCATCCGCAGGTGCGAGTGGAGCGTGAGGCCGCCCTCGACGCGCGTCAGCAGGTGCTTGCCGCGCGGGACGACCTCGGTGACCTCGCGGCCGGTGAGGTCGGCCGTGGCGAGCTTGGGCACGCGCAGGTCGCAGCGGGTCAGCCGGCGGCCCGCCAGCGCCTCGTGCAGCAGGCGGGCGGTGCGCCAGACGGTGTCTCCTTCGGGCACGTACCCCATCGTGCCAGGCGCGGGGGGTACGGCCCCGGCGTACCGGGTGGGGATAGGCCCACCCTGGTCCGGGGTCTGCGGGGGCGGTGCCCGGGGTGCCGCCCGGGACACGATGGGCGGCATGATGAGGACGGAAGCAGGAGGCGGGATGGGCAGGCCACGGCGGTACGCGACCGCGCTGGGGCGCGCCCTCGTGCTGGTGGCGCTCGCCCCGCTGGTGACCCTGGTGCAGGCCGTCATGCTCGCCTCGCTGGTGCTCGCCTTCGGCCTGGGGCTGATGTTCGTCTTCCCCTGGGCCGTCGGCCTCACCCGCGGCGTCGCCAACCTGGCGCGGGCCGTGCACGGCCGCTGGACGGGACGCCCGATCCCCACGGCGTACCTGCCCGCGCCGCCGCATCCGCGGCCCGGTCCGGACGGGCGCTACCGGCATCTGGGCATCAGCTACCGCAGCCCCGCCCTGCCGGAGTTCTTCGAGCGCGTGCACCGGCTGCTCTCCGACCGCGCGACCTGGCGGGACACGCTGTGGCTGGTCGCCGACCCGGTCGTCGGGTTCGCGATGGCGGCGCTGCCGCTGTTCGCCGTCGGCTACGGGCTGGCCGGCATGGCGCTGCCGCTGCTGTGGGACCCGTCCTACCCGGGGGACACCCTCGGGCACTATGCGGGCGTCGAGGTCGCCTCGGAGGGCACCGCCCTGGCGCTCGTGCCCGTGGGCGCGGCGCTCTTCGCGCTCGGGCTGTGGGCCGGGCCGCGGTCGATGGCGCTCCACGCGCGCTGGACGCGGATGCTGCTGGCGCCGACGCGGGCGTCCGAGCTGGCGCTGCAGGTCGCCGAGCTGGACCGGAAGCGCACGGCGGCCACCGACTGGCAGGCGGCGGAGGTGCGGCGCATCGAGCGGGATCTGCACGACGGGCCGCAGGCCCGGCTCGTCGCCCTCGGCATGACGGTCTCGGCGGCGGAGGAGCTGGTCGACGACGACCCGGCGGCGGCGAAGGCGCTGCTCCGGCAGGCACAGGAGTCGTCGTCCATGGTGCTGCAGGAGCTGCGCGGTCTCGTACGGGGCATCCACCCGCCGGTGCTCGCGGAGCGGGGGCTGGGCGACGCCGTACGGGCGCTGGCGCTGGACAGCGCGCTGGAGGTACGGGTCGAGGTCGACCTGCGCGGGCGCCTGCCGGATCCGGTGCAGTCGGCGGCGTACTTCGCGGTGGCGGAGCTCCTCGCCAACGCGGGCAAGCACGCGGGCGCGGACCGGGTGGACATCGACCTGTGGCACCGCGACGGCGTGCTGCGCGCAACGGTCACCGACGACGGGCGCGGGGGCGCGCTGCCGGTGACGGGTGGCGGGCTGCGGGGCGTGGAGCGGCGGATCAAGCCGTTCGACGGGGTGCTGGCGATCAGCAGCCCCGAGGGCGGGCCGACGACGGTCGTGGTGGAGATCCCGTGCCCGCTGGGGGAGGAGTGCTGCGAGCCGGACGACGCCGCTCCGGGTGCGGCGCGGGGAGCGGCGGCCGGGCGCGGGGAGCTGTGGCTGACGGCGCTGGCACCGGTACTGTGTTCCGTCGCGCTGTTCCCGCAGGGGCTGGTCGCGGGGCTGCTGCTGATCTTCGGCACGGACAACAGGTCGTGGTTCCTGGCGCTGTACATGCCGGAGCCGCTGCGCTGGCCGACGGTGCTGGCGATGGTGGCGCTGGGTCTGAGCGGGGTGCCGCCGCTGCTGCGGCGGTGGCGGAAGACCGGCTCGGCGCAGCGGTGTTGACGGGGGGACGCGCGGCCGTCCCGGGTGACGGGGCGGAGAGGAGCGGGACAGTGCGAGTCGTCCTGGCGGAGGACCAGTACCTGCTGCGGGACGGGCTGACGCGGCTGCTCCAGGCGCACGGCATGGAGATCTGCGCGGCGGTCGAGTCCGGGGACGAGCTGCTGGCGGCGCTGCGCGCCGAGCGGCCGGACGTGGCGGTGGTCGACATCCGGCTGCCGCCGACGTTCACGGACGAGGGGCTGCAGGCGGCGCTGGCGGCCCGCCGGGAGCGTCCCGACCTGCCGGTGCTGATCCTGTCGCAGCACGTGGAGCAGTTGTACGCGCGGGAGTTGCTGGCGGACGGCCGCGGGGCGGTGGGGTACCTGCTGAAGGACCGGGTGTTCGCGGCGCGGCAGTTCGTGGACTCGGTGCGGCGGGTGGCCGAGGGCGGAACGGCGATGGACCCGGAGGTCATCGCGAAGCTGCTGGCGAGCAACGCGCGGGACGAGCCGCTGGGGCGGCTGACGCCGCGGGAGCGTGAGGTGCTGGCGGGGATGGCGGAGGGCCGCTCGAACACGGCGATCGCGCGTCAGCTCTTCCTCTCCGAGGGCGCGGTGAGCAAGTACACGACGAGCATCTTCGCGAAGCTGGACCTGCCCCCGTCGGATGACGACAACCGCAGGGTGCGGGCGGTGCTGGCGTATCTGAACGGGCAGGTGGAGTAGGCCCGGAGCGCCCGGGTACGGCGGGGGCCGGTGGCCGGCTCCGGGTCCGGTCGGGTCCGGCCGCCGCACCCCGCTCTCGCCGTCAGGAGCGGATGCGCAGGCCCCGGGGGGTGGCCAGGAAGCCGGACTGCTCCAGGAGCGTGCCCAGGGGGGAGTCCAGGGCCGCGGTCGCGTTGATGCGCTCCACCGTTGCCGTACGGCCCAGGGCGCCGCCGCGGGCCGCCGCCGCGAGCGCATCGGCCGCGGCGGCGAGGCGGGGGTCGTCCGCCGGGGGCCAGGCCAGCAGCGTGCGGCCGCCGCGCTCCACGTACAGCGCGAGGTCGCCGTCCACCAGCACCACCAGCGCACCGGCCTTCCGGCCGGGCTTGTGCGTCGTGCCGGGCGGGGGCTCGGGCCAGGGCAGGGCCGCCCCGTACGCGTTCGCCGGGTCCGCCGCGGCCAGCACCAGCGCCCGCTGCCCGCCGCGCCCGGCCCCACCGGCGCCGTACGGCCGGGGGCCGCCGCCGCGCGGGCGGCCGCCGCCCAGCGTGTGCCCGCCGTACGGACCGGCCGGCCCCTCCTCGTCCACGAAACCGTCGTCCCCCGCCTGCCCTGCCTGCCCCGCCGCCGCGGCTTCCACGGCCCCGCGCTCCCGCGACGTGGCCACCGCCCGCAGCCGGTCCACCGCGCCGTCCATCGCGAACTGCGCGGCGCCCAGCCCCTCCACCACGTACCCGCGGCGGGCCTGACCCGTCTCCTCGAACGCCGACAGCACCCGGTACGCCGCGGAGAAGCCGCCCTCCACTCCCTCCGCCGCCACCGCGCCGCGCGTGACGACCCCGTGCCGGTCGAGCAGCGTGCGGGCCAGCGCGTGCGCGCGGTGCGTGGTGTCCGGTTCGCGCTCGGGCAGCAGCGACCAGCGGCCGGAGACCGTCGGCGGCCCGTTCCGCGACGCCGTGCGCGCGTCACCCGCGACCGCCAGGCTGCCGTAACGCCCGCGCGGCGTGGGCCGTTTCGCGCGGTGCGCGGTGGCGCCCGCGGTGCGGCCCGAGCCGAGGAGGGCGCGCAGCGGTCCCAGGGTGTCGTTCGTCAGCCGCCCGGACCAGGCCAGGTCCCAGACGGCGTCGGCGAGTTGCGCGTCGGTGGCGTCCGGGTGCGTCGCGCGCACCTGCTCGGCGATCTGCCGGAAGAACAGCCCGTACCCGCCGGTCAGCGCGGCCAGCACCGCCTGGTGCAGCGGCGTGACCTCCAGCGGATGCGGCTCGTGCAGCAGCAGCGGGGCGGAGTCCGCGGGGTACAGGGAGATCCAGCCGTCCTTGCCGGGCAGCGCGCCTGCGCCGGCCCAGACCACCTCCCCGGAGTTCGTCAGCTCGTCGAGCATCGTCGGTACGTACCCCGCGACCCGCGACGGCAGCACCAGCTTCTCCAGCGCCGACGCCGGCACCGGCGCGCCCTGCAGTTGCTCCACCGCCCGGACGAGGCCGTCCAGACCGCGGAGGCTGTGCGTGCCCAGGTGCTGCCACTGCGGCAGGAACGCGGCGAGCGCGGCCGGGGCGACGGGCTCCAGCTCCTCCCGCAGCGCGGCCAGCGACCGGCGCCGCAGCCGCCGCAGCACCCCGGCGTCGCACCACTCCTGGCCGATGCCCGCCGGATGGAACTCGCCCTGTACGGTCCTGCCCGCCGCCGCCAGCCGGTGCAGCGCGCCGTCGGTGACCGCCGCACCCAGGCCGAAGCGCGCCGCGGCCTGCCCGGAGGTGAACGGGCCGTGCGTGCGCGCGAAGCGCGCCAGCAGGTCGCCCAGCGGGTCCGCCACCGGCTCGGTGAACGCCTCCGGCACGCCCACCGGCAGCGCCGTGCCCAGCGCGTCCCGCAGTCGGCCGGCATCCTCGACGGCCGCCCAGTGCGCCGTCCCCGCCAGCCGCACCCGGATCGCCCGGCGCGCGCCCTCCAGCTCCCGCACCCAGGCCGGCTCCGCGCCGCGCTCCGCCAGCTCCTCGTCCGTCAGCGGCCCGAGCACGCGCAGCGCGTCCGCGACACCCTCGGCGTCCTTGAGCCGCCGGTCGTCCGTACGCCACTGCAGCTCGCGCTCCAGCTCCGCCAGCACCTCGGCGTCCAGCAGCTCGCGCAGCTCCGCCTGCCCCAGCAGCTCGGCGAGCAGCCGGGAGTCCAGCGACAGCGCCGCCGCCCGGCGCTCGGCCAGCGGCGAATCGCCCTCGTACAGGAACTGCGCCACGTAGCCGAAGAGCAGCGAGCGGGCGAACGGCGACGGCTCCTGCGTCGTCACCTCCACCAGCCGCACACGGCGGTTCTCGACGTCGCCCATCAGCTCGGTGAGCCCCGGGACGTCGAAGACGTCCTGAAGGCACTCGCGCACCGCCTCCAGCACGATCGGGAACGAGCCGAACTCGCTCGCCACCTGGAGCAGTTGGGAGGCGCGCTGCCGCTGCTGCCACAGGGGCGTGCGCTTGCGCGGGTCGCGGCGGGGCAGCAGCAGCGCGCGCGCCGCGCACTCGCGGAACCGGGCGGCGAACAGCGCCGAGCCGCCCACCTGGTCGGTGACGACCTGGTCGACCTCGCCCTTGTCGAAGAGGACGTCGGCCGCGCCGACCGGCGACCGCCCGTCGTCCCCGGCCGCGTCGGCGGCCGTGCGCCCGCCCGCCGGGTCGACGTCCAGCAGGTCGACGTCCAGCAGGTCGAGGCCCATCAGGTCGGTGTCGGGCAGCCGCAGCACGATGCCGTCGTCGGCGTGCATCACCTGGGCGTCCATCCCGTACCGCTCGGTGAGCCGGGCGCCGAGCGCCAGCGCCCACGGCGCGTGCACCTGCGCGCCGAACGGCGAGTGCACCACCACCCGCCAGTCGCCCAGCTCGTCCCGGAAGCGCTCCACGACGATCGTCCGGTCGTCCGGCACGTGCCCGCAGGCGGCGCGCTGCTCCTCCAGATAGGCGATCACGTTCCCCGCGGCCCACGCGTCCAGCCCTGCCGCCCGCAGCCGCTCCTGGGCCGCTTGCCGGTCCATCCCGCTCAGCTCGCGCAGGAACGCGCCCAGCGCCCGCCCCAGCTCCAGCGGCCGGCCGAGCTGGTCGCCCTTCCAGAACGGCAGCCGGCCCGGCACCCCGGGCGCGGGGGAGACCAGCACCCGGTCCCGCGTGATGTCCTCGATGCGCCACGACGTGGTGCCCAGCGTGAAGACGTCCCCGATCCGCGACTCGTAGACCATCTCCTCGTCCAGCTCGCCGACCCGGCCGCCGCCCTTCTTCGGGTCGGCCCCGGCGAGGAAGACGCCGAAGAGGCCGCGGTCCGGGATCGTGCCCCCGGAGGTGACGGCGAGCCGCTGCGCGCCCGGGCGGCCCTTGACCGTCTGCGCCACCCGGTCCCACACCAGGCGCGGGCGCAGTTCGGCGAAGGCGTCGGAGGGATAGCGCCCGGCGAGCATGTCGAGCACGGCCGTGAAGGCCGACTCCGGCAGCGCCGCGAACGGCGCCGCCCGCCGCACGAGCGCCAGCAGCTCCTCCACGTCCCACACGTCCATGGACGTCATCGCGACGATCTGCTGCGCCAGCACGTCCAGCGGGTTGGCCGGGATCCGCAGCGCCTCGATGGCGCCCTCGCGCATCCGCTCCGTGACCACCGCGGACTGCACCAGGTCACCGCGGTACTTGGGGAAGACCACACCGCGCGAGACCGCGCCCACCTGGTGCCCCGCGCGGCCCACCCGCTGCAGCCCGGAGGCCACCGACGGCGGCGACTCGACCTGCACCACCAGGTCCACCGCGCCCATGTCGATGCCCAGCTCCAGGCTGGAGGTGGCGACCACCGCGGGCAGCCGCCCGGCCTTCAGATCCTCCTCCACCTGCGCCCGCTGCTCCTTGGAGACCGAGCCGTGGTGCGCGCGGGCGATCACCGCGGGCGCGCCCTGCGCCGCGCCGGACTGGGCCATGATCCCGGCGGGCGGCGGCGCGTCCTCCGCCACCGGCTCGCCGGCCGCGCGCTCGTAGGCGATCTCGTTCAGCCTGTTGCACAGCCGCTCCGCGAGCCGGCGCGAGTTGGCGAAGACGATCGTCGAACGGTGCTTCTCCACCAGGTCGACGATCCGCTCCTCCACATGCGGCCAGATGGATGGCCGGTCGCCCCCCGCGCCGTCGTCCTGCGCTGGCGAGCCGCCCAGCTCGCCCATGTCCTCGACGGGCACGACCACCGACAGGTCGAACCGCTTCTCCGAAGGCGGCTGTACGACCTCCACCCGCCGCCCGGGGGACAGGAACCGCGCCACCTCCTCCACCGGCCGGACCGTCGCCGACAGGCCGATGCGGCGCGCGGGCCGCGGCAGCAGCTCGTCCAGCCGCTCCAGGGAGAGGGCCAGGTGGGCGCCGCGCTTGGTGCCCGCCACGGCGTGCACCTCGTCCAGGATCACGGTCTCCACGCCGGCCAGCGCGTCCCGTGAGGCGGACGTGAGCATCAGGAACAGCGACTCGGGCGTGGTGATGAGGATGTCCGGCGGACGGTTGGCGATCGAGCGGCGCTCGGCCGCGGGCGTGTCGCCGGAGCGGATCGCGACCCGCACCTCCGGCTCCGGCCGGCCGAGGCGGACCGCCTCCTGGCGGATGCCCGTGAGCGGGCTGCGCAGATTCCGCTCGACGTCCACGGCCAGCGCCTTCAGCGGCGACACGTACAGCACGCGGCAGCGCTTGCGCGCCTCCGCGGGCGGCGGGGCGGACGTCAGCCCGTCGAGCGCGGAGAGGAACGCCGCCAGGGTCTTGCCCGACCCCGTGGGCGCCACGACCAGCACGTCGGAGCCCTCGCCCAGCGCCCGCCAGGCACCCTCCTGGGCCGCCGTGGGCGCGGCGAAGGCGCCCTCGAACCACGCCCGCGTCGCCGGGTCGAACGTCTCCAGCACCGATCTCGCCATGTGAACCATCGTGCACCCGACCACTGACACCCAGCACACTTGTCCCCATGGGGT
Organism: Streptomyces sp. CNZ287; assembly: GCF_007827615.1. Taxonomy (NCBI): domain Bacteria; kingdom Bacillati; phylum Actinomycetota; class Actinomycetes; order Kitasatosporales; family Streptomycetaceae; genus Streptomyces; species Streptomyces sp. CNZ287. The sequence goes on from NZ_VISV01000021.1 coordinate 24,872, forward strand.
CGCGTACGGCGCGGGCGTCGGGCGACGCCGATCGCGAGTGGGCCCGGCACTGGCGCTGCACCAGCCTGCCCGGCCTCGACCTGCTGCGCGCCCGCTACGTCGGGCACACCTTCCCCACCCACTCCCACGACGGCTACGTCTTCGGCGCCGTCACCGCCGGGGTGGAGGCCGTCGGCATGCCGGACGGCACGCTCCTCGCCGGCCCCGGCACCGTCGTCATGATCAACCCCGAGGTGCCGCACACGGCCCGCGCGGGCGCCGCGGAGGGCTGGTCGTACGCGACGCTCTACCCGACCTCGGGCCTGGTCGCCGAGGTGGCGGCCGAGGTCACCGCCATCGGGGGCACCGCGGGCTTCGGCGAGACCATGGTCGACGACCCCGGCGGCGCCCGCCTCATCACCGAGGTGCACCGGGCCGCGGAGGAGGACAACCCGCTGGCCGCCGACAGCGTGCTGCGCGTCGTGCTGGCCCGCCTGCTGCGCCGTCACGGCGCGCGGCTCCCGGGGCGCGTGGTGGCGTCCGCGGGCGCGCGGACCGCTGCGCGGGCGCGGGCGGTGCTGTACGAGCGGATGGCGGCGCCGCCGACGCTGGAGGCGCTGGCGGCGGAGCTGGGCACGTCACCGTTCGCGCTGCTGCGCGCCTTCAAGGAGGCGTACGGCACGCCGCCGCACCGCTGGCTGACCGACGCCCGGGTACGGCGCGCGCGGCGGCTGCTGGACGAGGGGCTGCGGCCGTCGGAGGCGGCGGTGACCGTGGGGTTCACCGACCAGCCGCATCTGAACCGGCACTTCACCCGCATCGTGGGCGTGCCCCCGGGGGCGTACCAGCGGGAGCGGGCGGGCTGAGCGGGACGGGTGGCGCGGGACTGTGCGTCACGCGGTCGCGTGGGCGGGTCCGGGCGGGCGGGGTCGCGCAAGAACGTACAAGACCGGTCGGACCCCAGCCGCATAACGTCCGGCGCATGGCCACAGAAGCACAGCCTCCGCCCACCGCAGATCCCGCGCCCGAGGACCGCGCCGCCCTGCGCGACGGCCTCGGGGTCGGGGTCGCCGTCGGGCTCTCCGGGTTCGCGTTCGGCGTCACCGCGGCCGGCGCCGGGCTCAGCGCCGCGCAGGCGTGCGCCATGAGCCTGCTGATCTTCACCGGTGCCTCGCAGTTCGCCCTCGCCGGTGCGGTAGCCGCGGGCGGCGGCCCGTTCGCCGCCGCGGCCGGGGCCTTCTTCCTCGGCGTACGGAACGCGTTCTACGGGCTGCGCCTGGCGCCCATGCTCCGGCTGCCCCGGGCGCTGCGGCCGCTCGCCGCCCAGTGGGTCATCGACGAGACGGCCGTCGTCACCATCGCCCAGCCCACCCGCCGCGCCCAGCGCATCGGCTTCGCCGTCACCGGGCTCACCCTCTACGTCTGCTGGAACGTCACCACCCTCGTCGGCGTGCTCGGCGCCGAAGCCATCGGCGACACCGCCGCCTGGGGCCTGGACGCCGCCGGGCCCGCGGTGTTCCTGGCGCTGGTGGGGCCGATGCTGACCGGGACCGTGGAGCGGGCCACCGCCCTCGTCGCGGTCGCGCTCGTCCTCGGCACGCTGCCGGAGCTGCCCCCCGGGACGCCGGTGCTGGTCGCCGCGCTGGCGGGGCCGCTGGTGCTGGCGCTGCACGGGAGGCGCACGCGCGGGCGCGCGCCGGGTGACCCTCCGGACGGTACGGACCGCACGGACGGCGCGGACGCGCGCGAGGCGGAGGGTGCCGCATGACCACCTGGCTTGCGATCGGGCTGACCTTCGCCGGCTGCTACGCGGTCAAGCTGCTCGGCCTCTCCGTCCCCTCGGGCGCCCTGGAGCGCCCGCTCGTCCGGCGCCTGGCCGCCCTGCTGCCCGTCGCGCTGCTGGCGGCGCTCACCGCGCAGCAGACGTTCGCCGACGGCACCGCGCTGGTCCTCGACGCCCGCGCCGCGGGACTGGCGGCGGCCGGCGCCGCGCTGCTGCTGCGGGCGCCGTTCCTGGTCGTGGTGGCCGCCGCGGTGGTCGTGACCGCGGCGGTACGCGCCGTGGCCGGCTGACCGGCCCCGGGGCGTGCGCGGGCCGGCAAGGGCCGGTGCCCGCGCACGCCCCGGCCTCCGCCGCACGCCCCGGCCTCCGCCGCACGCCCCTGCCCGCCCGTTGCGCCCCCACCACCCGCGCGCCGCCCGTACGCCGTCAGATCCGCCCGTACGCCCGCAGCGTCAGCAGGGCCTCCAGCGTCGCCAGCGGCCGCGCCTCCAGCTCCGCCCCCGGCGACCAGCGCCGCCACGCCACCGGCCAGCCGCCGTCCGCCCGCTGGTTCGCCGCCAGGAAGTCCAGCGACCGCTCCATCTCCGCGTCGCTGAACCACCGCCGCGCCAGCGACGCCGGCCGCCTGGCGAAGTCGTGCGGGTGGTGGTGCTCGCCCGGCGCGCGGCCCTCCGCGGCCGGCTCCGCGTCCGCCCGGGCCGGGTCCAGCAGCACCAGCCGCTCGGCGCGCACCAGCCGGCCCAGGCGGTCCGCGGCGGCCTCGGCGCGCCGCCGGTCGGGCACGTGGTCGAGGAAGGCGACCGCGGCCTCCGCCTCGTACGGACGGCTGCCGCGCAGCGTCTCCACGGCGTGCCAGCAGAAGTCGGTGGCGCGGAAGAGCCAGGCGTGCCAGATGTCGTTGCGGTGCAGCAGTCCCACGACCGGCGCGGTGGTCAGCAGCGCGCTCGGCGGGTCCGCGGGCACCGGCAGCCACGGCGCGGCCGGGTAGCCGCGCAGCGACGGGTGCACGGCGGGCAGGGCGCCGTCGTGGTTGGAGACGGCGGTCAGATAGCGGCAGACGTCCTCCGCGCGGCGGCCGGTGCAGCGGCCGAGGGAGTCGAGGATCCGCAGCGCGTGCGCCGTGTGCAGCGGCTGGCTGCCGGGACCGCGCAGGTCGGGGTCGAGAGCGTGCCCGTAGCCGCCGTCGGCGTTCCGGTACGCTTCCAGCGCCTTCTCCACCCCGTCGGCGTCGGCGGCGCCGGGCACGAAGTGGTGCGCGAACCGGCGCTGCTCCAGTACACGGGCGGTCAGCCAGATGAACTCTGCGGCGCGGACCTGCGGGGAGTCAGCCATGGGGCGACGTTACGAGCACGGCGGGGCCGACCGGGAGGCCAACGGGCCGGGAGCACTCTCACGTGCACGTACGCGCGGGATAATGGACGCATGCGGTTGACGGTCTTCTGGCAGCGGATGCGCGACTACTTCGGCGAGCCCTACGTCGACTCCTTCGCCCGCGACCACGTGATGTCCGAGCTGGGCGGGCGTACGGTCCGCGAGGCGCTGGACGCGGGGTGGGACGCGCGCGACGTCTGGCGCGGGGTGTGCGCGGCAATGGACATCCCGGCGGAGATGCGCTGACGCCGCCGCGGCGGACGTCGGCCAGACTGTTCGTCCATGGCTGCATCATCGGCTGCTTCCGACGGCACCGCCCGCGCACGAGAGACCTCACCGGTCCCGGACGCCCGCACCGCCCCGGACGCCCCGTCCACGCCCGGCACGCCCCCGGGCGACGGCACCCCGCCCGCGAGCCCCCGCGAGCGCATGCCCCCCTGGCTGCCCCGCGCGATCGTCCTCGCGCTGGGCCTCTTCGCCTGCTTCCACGTCGCCGAGTGGGCCTTCCACGAGCTGTACGGGCTGCTGCTCAACATCCTGGTGGCCTTCTTCATCGGGCTGGCCTGCGAGCCCGCCGTCGACCGGCTCGCCGCCCGCGGCATGCGCCGCGGCGCCGCCACCGCGCTGGTCTTCCTCGGGGTGCTGGCGGCCGCCGCGGCGTTCGTCGCCGCCCTCGGGTCGCTGGTCGCCGACCAGGTCCGGCTGATCGTCGAGAACTTCCCCGCCTACGTCGAGTCCCTCGTCGAGTGGATCAACGAGCAGTTCGGCACCGAGCTGCGCGTGGACGACCTCCAGCAGGACTTCCTGAAGTCCGAGGTCGTACGCGACTACCTGCAGCGCAGCGCCGACAACGTCTGGGGCATCTCCACCACCGTCCTCGGCGGCCTCTTCACCGCGCTGACCGTGGTGCTGTTCGCCTTCTACTTCACCGCCGAGGGGCCGCGGCTGCGCCGCGCGATCTGCTCCGTACTGCCGCCTGCGCGGCAGGCCGAGGTGCTGCGCGCCTGGGAGATCGCGGTCGCCAAGACCGGCGGCTACCTCTACTCGCGCGGCCTGATGGCCATCGTCTCGGGCATCGCCCACTACATCGCGATGCTGCTGCTGGACGTGCCGTACGCGCCCGCGCTCGCGGTATGGGTGGGGGTGGTCTCGCAGTTCGTGCCGACCGTGGGCACGTACATCGCCGGAGCGCTGCCCATCCTGCTGGCGTTCACCGTCGGGCCGTGGACGGCGGTGTGGCTGATCGGGTTCGTGATCCTTTACCAGCAGCTCGAGAACTACCTGCTGCAGCCGCGGATCACCGCGAAGACGGTGAACATACACCCCGCCGTGGCCTTCGGCTCGGTCATCGCGGGCGCCGCGCTGCTGGGCGCGGTGGGCGCGCTGATCGCGATCCCGGCGACGGCGACGCTCCAGGCGTTCCTCTCCGCGTACGTACGCCGCTACGAGGTCGACGCCCGCGTCCAGGAGCAGCGCCCCCTGCGCCGCCGCGGCCCCGCCCGGCTGACCCGGATCCGCGCACTGCTGCGCCACCCCGGCGCACCACCCGGCGCGAACCCCGGCCGGGAGCCCGCGGACGCCGGCGACGCACCCCGCGCGCCCTAACCGCCCTCCCGCACGCCGCCCTCCGGCCCCGTGCGCGGCACCGCGATCGTCACCCGGAGCCCCTCCGGCTCGTTGCGTTCATACGAGATACGTCCCCCGCCCGCCGCCAGCAGCGCCCGGGCGATGGACAGGCCGAGACCCGAGCCGGAGACGTTCTGATGCCGTCCGCTGCGCCAGAAGCGGTCGCCGATGCGGCCCAGCTCCTCGTCGGTGAGCCCCGGCCCGCGGTCGGCGACGGCGACCGTCACCTCGTCGCCTGCCGTGTCCACCCGCACCTCCACCTCGCCGCACCGCGGCGAGAACTTCACGGCGTTGTCGACCACCGCGTCCAGCGCGCTGGACAGCGCCACCTCGTCCGCCCAGCCGGTCACGGCCGGGGCGCCGGACAGGAACAGCCGTACGTCCTGTCCCTCGGCCAGCGGGCGCCAGCTCGCGACCCGCTCCGCCGCCAGCCGGGCCACGTCGGTCACCCGCAGGTCGGCGGGGGAGTGCTCGGCCAGCGCCAGGTCCAGCAGGTCGTCCAGCACCCGGGCCAGCCGGGTGCCCTCCGCCTGCACCGAATCGATCTCGGCCGCGGCCTGCGGCGCCTCCAGGCGCAGCAGCTCGATGCGGAGCAGCAGCGCGGACAGCGGGTTGCGCAGTTGGTGGGAGGCGTCCGCGACGAAGGTGCGCTGCTGCTCCAGGACGCTCTCGACGTTGTCCGCCATCTCGTTGAAGGACCCCGCGAGCCGGCGCAGCTCCGGCGGCCCGCCCGCGGCGGCGACGCGGGACTTCAGCCGGCCGGTGGCGATGTCGTGGGTGGCCTTGTCGAGCACCCGCACGGGCCTGAGCACCCAGCCGGTCAGCCGGTACGCCGCCGCCACCGCGACCGTCATCGCGGCGGCGATGCCGGCCCCGAGCCAGAGCCAGCCGGTGAGCGTGCGCGAGCGCATGGCCCCGGTGGGCGAGTCGGTGACCACGACGGCGACCACGTCCCCGTCCCGTACGACCGGGGAGGCGACGGTCAGCCGGTCGTCCTGCCAGGGCCAGACCTGCGGGGGGTCGTGGCTGCGGCGGCCCGCCAGGGACTCCGAGAAGGCCCGGTCCCCCTCGGCGCGGGCCATGGCCCGCCAGCCGGCGGGGGCGGCGGCCATCGCGGAGCGGTCGCGGTAGTAGACGCCGGCGCGGATGCCGTAGAGGTCGTGGTACCGGTGCAGCTCCTCCTGGAGCGCGCGCAGCCGCTCGTCTTCGCTCGGGGGACGGGCCTCGTTGCGGGAGGCGACGTACTGCGCGAGGGATGCGAAGCGGGCGGTGTCGTCGATCCGGTCCACGATCACGCGCTGCTGCTCCTGCCCGGCGATACGGTCGGCCAGCGGGAAGCCGAGCGCGAGCAGCATGCCGGCCATGAGCACGATGAGCAGGGGGAGCAGACGGGTACGCATGGGGAGAGGGCCTCAGCCGCCCGGCGGGGGCACGAGGCGATAGCCGACGCCGCGCACGGTCTCGATGAGCGCGGGCAGGCCGAGCTTGCTGCGCAGGGAGGCGATGTGGACCTCCAGGGTCCGGCCCGTACCCTCCCAACTGCTGCGCCACACCTCGCTGATGATCTGCTCCCGCCGGAACACCACCCCGGGGCGCGCCGCGAGCAGCGCGAGCAGGTCGAACTCCTTGCGGGTGAGCTGCACCTCCGCGCCGCCGACGCTGACCCTGCGGGAGTGGGGCTCCAGCGTCACGGGGCCCACGACCAGCGGCGCCGCGGTCTCGTCGGTCCGCTCGCCGGCCGCGGCAGGACCCGCGCCGCCGGGCCCCGCGGCGGGCTCCTGCTCCGCCGCCGCCGTGCGCCGGGCGACGGCGTGCACGCGCGCGAGGAGCTCGCCCGTGTCGTACGGCTTGACGACATAGTCGTCGGCACCCAGGTTGAGCCCGTGGATCCGGGACCGGACGTCGGAGCGCGCGGTCACCATGATCACGGGAGTGCCGGTCAGTTTGCGGATACGTCCGCACACCTCGAAGCCGTCCTGGTCGGGCAGCCCCAGGTCCAGCAGGACCACGTCGAACGGGGCCAGCTCGCTGTGCAGCAGCTCCTGCAGCGCCTCCTGGCCGCTGTGGGCCATGCCCACCTCGAAGCCGTGCCGGGCCAGCACCGCGGAGAGCGCGGTGGCCACGTGGTCGTCGTCCTCGACGAGCAGCAGCCTCATCGACCCTCCCGTTCCCTCTCTCGCGTATCGTCTCAGCCCGCACACGAATACAGGCGGATGCGGCCCTGCCGCGTCAAGTCCGGCCAGGTCACCCAGCGGTTTCCGTTGTGTGACAGGTACGGAGAGCGGCGCCCCGATTCCGCCCATTGTGTCCGATTGCAGCCGGATCGTTATGCTCAATTTCCCCTCAGATGTGATGACGCTGGTCGCGGCTGCTCACTAAGGTCCAGGCAACCGAAAAGGACGGAGCAAGACGCGGATGACCGAGGTTTCGACGGCCAAGGACGCCGTCCCGGCGGCGGGCGAACCGCTGGTCGTGCTGGACAACGTCAACAAGCATTTCGGTGCGCTGCACGTGCTCCAGGACATCGACCTGACGATCGCGCGCGGCGAGGTCGTCGTCGTCATCGGGCCGTCCGGGTCCGGGAAGTCCACGCTGTGCCGCGCGATCAACCGGCTGGAGCCGATCGACTCCGGCCGCATCACCCTGGACGGCAAGCCCCTGCCCGCCGAAGGCCGTGAGCTGGCGAGGCTCCGCGCCGACGTGGGCATGGTCTTCCAGTCCTTCAACCTCTTCGCCCACAAGACCGTGCTGCAGAACGTGATGCTCGGGCAGATCAAGGTCCGCAAGAAGGACAAGGCGGCCGCGGAGACCTCCGCCAGGGCCCTGCTCGACCGGGTGGGCGTCGGCAACCAGGCGGACAAGTACCCCGCGCAGCTCTCCGGCGGCCAGCAGCAGCGGGTGGCGATCGCCCGCGCGCTGGCGATGGAGCCCAAGGTGATGCTCTTCGACGAGCCCACCTCGGCCCTCGACCCCGAGATGATCAACGAGGTGCTGGAGGTAATGCAGCAACTCGCCCGGGACGGTATGACTATGGTCGTCGTCACGCACGAGATGGGCTTCGCCCGCTCGGCGGCGAACCGGGTGGTCTTCATGTCCGACGGCCAGATCGTGGAGGAGACGACCCCCGACCAGTTCTTCACCAACCCTCGCAGCGACCGGGCGAAGGACTTCCTGTCGAAGATCCTGCACCACTGAGCTGCCGGCAACACACCAGACAGAAGGATGCTCACCATGAATCTTCGCAAGGTCAGCGCGGCCGCTGCCTGCGCACTCGCCCTCACCGTCACCGCGGCCGCGTGCGGCTCCGACGACGACAGCGGCGACAACGGTGACGGTGGCGGCGGTGGCAAGGACTCCATCACCATCGGCATCAAGTTCGACCAGCCCGGCCTCGGGCTGAAGGAGCCCGACGGCTCGTACTCGGGCTTCGACGTCGACGTAGCCACGTACGTGGCCAAGGAACTCGGCTACTCCGAGGACCAGATCGAGTGGAAGGAGGCGATCAGTGCCGACCGCGAGACCATGCTGGAGCGCGGCGACGTCGACATGATCGCCGCCACCTACTCGATCACGGACGAGCGCAAGCAGAAGGTCGACTTCGCCGGCCCGTACCTGCTGGCCCACCAGGACCTGCTGATCCGCGCCGACGACGACATCACCAAGGGCGAGGACCTCAACGGCAAGACCCTCTGCTCGGTCACCGGGTCCACCTCGGCGCAGAACGTCAAGGACACCATCGCGCCCAAGGCCCAGCTCGCCGAGCGCCCCGGCTACTCCGAGTGCCTCGACGCCGTCGCCAACGGCCAGATCGACGCCCTGACCACCGACGACTCCATCCTCGCCGGCTACGCCGCCCAGGAAGCCAACAAGGGCAAGTTCAAGCTCGCCGGGCTGAACCTGAGCAACGAGAACTACGGCGTCGGCATCAAAAAGGGCGACGAGAAGATGAAGACCGACATCGACGCCGCCCTGGAGAAGATGGTCTCCGACGGTTCGTGGGAGAAGTTCATGGACGCCAACCTCGGCCCCGCGAACTACGACTTCGAGCCCGCGCCGAAGATCGGCGACATCAAGCAGTGACCCCGCCGCACCGCCGCCCCGGCGGCGGTGCGACCGCACTGTCAGAGCGGTGGTGTGCCGCCCGGCCCGGGTGGGACACCACCGCGTCCACTTAAGGCGAGAGCGCTGGACTGACGTTGGACATCATCTCCGATTACGACACACAGATTCTGGACGCGTTCTGGGTCACCGTGAAGCTCACCCTGCTGTCCGGTCTGTTCTCCCTCATCTGGGGAACGATCCTGGCGGCCATGCGGGTCAGCCCCGTCCCGCTCATGCGGGGCTTCGGGACCGTCTACGTGAACGTCATCCGGAACATCCCCCTCACGGTCATCATCGTCTTCTGCGCCCTCGGCCTCTCCGACGTGTTCGGCGTCACCCTGGGTGCCGGCATCGACTTCGACTCCAAGTTCTTCCGGCTGGCGGTGCTCGGACTGTCCGCGTACACCGCGGCGTTCGTCTGTGAGGCGCTGCGCTCGGGCATCAACACCGTGCCCGTGGGACAGGCGGAGGCCGCCCGTGCCATCGGGCTGAGCTTCACCCAGGTCCTCGGGCTCATCGTGCTGCCCCAGGCGTTCCGGTCGGTCGTCGGCCCGCTCACGAACGTCCTCATCGCGCTCACCAAGAACACCACGGTGGCGGCGGCGATCGGCGTCGCCGAGGCGGCGCTGCTCATGAAGGAGATGATCGAGAACGAGGCCCAGCTCCTCCTCATCTCGGCCATCTTCGCGCTCGGCTTCCTGGTGCTGACCCTGCCGACCGGGCTCTTCCTCGGCTGGGTCGGCAAGAAGGTGGCGGTCAAGCGATGAGTTCCGTTCTCTACGACGCCCCCGGCCCGAAGGCCAAGCGGCGCAACGTCGTCTACACCGTGGTCTTCCTCGTCGTGCTGGCGCTCGGCGTGTGGTGGGTCATCGACAAGCTGAACGAGAAGAACCAGCTCGAATGGGTGCTGTGGAAGCCGTTCTTCACGGATTCCCAGGCATGGACCACCTACCTGCTGCCGGGCCTCGGCGAGACGCTGAAGGCGGCCGGGCTCTCGCTCCTCATCGCACTGCCGCTGGGCGCGCTCTTCGGCATAGCGCGGCTCTCCGACCACGCGTGGGTACGGGTGCCGGCGGGCGCGGTCGTGGAGTTCTTCCGGGCCATCCCGGTGCTGCTCCTGATGCTGTTCGCGAACCAGTTCTACTCCGAGTACACCGACATCAGCAGCGATCAGCGTCCCCTGTACGCCGTCGTCACCGGGCTCGTGCTCTACAACTCCTCCGTGCTCGCCGAGATCGTCCGGGCGGGCATCCTCTCCCTGCCCCGCGGGCAGACCGAGGCCGCCAAGGCCATCGGCCTGCGCAAGGGCCAGATGATGGGCTCCGTGCTGCTGCCGCAGGCCGTCACGGCGATGCTGCCGGCGATCGTCAGCCAGCTCGTCGTCATCGTGAAGGACACCGCGCTCGGCGGCGCGATGATCGGCTTCAGCGAACTGCTCGTCGAACGGCGCACGCTGGCGTCCAACTACTCCAACGTCTTCGCCAGCTTCATCGTCGTCGCGGCGATCTACGTCGTCGTGAACTTCATCCTGACGTCGCTGGCGAGCTGGCTGGAGCAGGTCGTCCGGCGCGGCAAGCGGACCACCGGCGCCGTGGTCGGGGCTACGGCCATCGAGGATCTGAGCGCCGGCGCGGCGGGCGGCGCCTCCGGCATGGCAGCCGGTGCGACCGGCTCTGCGGGCCCTCCGGGCGACGGTGATCCCGGTGGCGGGGGAGACGGGGGAGACGGCGGTGAAGGCCGCCTGACATAGCCCGAGGGGGCGGCCGGAAGCCCTCGGCTTGACTGCGGTGTGCGGCAGTGGGTTGCATACCCCCTGTGATCGCGCACCGGGCTCCCCACCCCTTAGTACGTAGGCACCATGGCGCCGGAGGCGCATCACCGTGGACCCGGTGATCATCGTCGGGGCGGGCCCGGTCGGGCTCGCCCTGTCGTTGGCTCTGGCACGGCACGCGGTCCCCACCGTCCTCCTCGACGACCGGCCCGCCGGCGACGCCGAGGAGGACGGCAGGCCCGCGGGACCGCGCCCGGCCCGTACCGCCGTGCTGCGCCCGCACACCACCGCGTTCCTCGACCGCCTCGGCGCCGCGGAGATCCGCGAGCACGGCGCTCCGCTCGCCGGCTGGCGCGTGCTGCGCGGCGGCCGGACACAGGTGCGGGTGGAGTTCGGCGAGGCCGCGGGCCCCGCCCCGCTGCACGTCGCCCAGTCCGCTCTGACCACCACGCTGGCGGCGCTCGCCGACAACTCCCACCACGTGGAGGTCTTCCGCGGCAGCCGGCTGACGGAGCTGACGCAGGAGCCGTACGGCGTCAACGTCCGCACCCGGGCCGGGACCTGGTGGCGCGGGAGCTGGCTCGTCGGCTGCGACGGCGCCCGTTCGACCGTGCGCAAGCTGCTGGAGGTGCCGTACGCCGGCCGCACGGCCGTCGAGCGGCACGCCGTCGCCGCGGTACGGGCCGACCTGCCCTGGACCGGCGAGGGCGTGCTGTACCGCGGCGCCCCGCGCAGCGGACCCGGCGCCGAGTGCGTCGCCAGGCCGCTCGGCGACGACCGGTGGCGGCTGGACTGGCTGCTGCCGCCGGGCGGCGGCGTCGTCACGCCGGAGGCCCTCGTCGCGCGGCTGGAGGCCACCCTGCGCGTCTGGACGGGCACCCGCCACCCCTCGTACGAACTCCTCGACACCGGCGTGCACACCGTCCACCACCGGCTCGCCCGCCGCTGGCGCCGCGGCCGCACGCTGCTCGCCGGGGACGCCGCGCACCTCGTCGGCTCGCTGGGCACCCAGCAGCTCGACGAGGGCCTCGCCGACGCCGAGAACCTCGCCTGGAAGCTCGGCCGTGTCTGGCACCAGGCAGGACGCGACGACTCCGGCGACGACCTCGTCGACACCTATGTCACCGAGCGCCGCGGCGCCATCACCGCCCGGCTGCGCGCCGCCGACCAGGTCCGCCCGCTGCTGCGCCGTGCCGGCGGCCTCCGGGCGGCGGTGCGCGGCAAGTCGGCGGCGGAGCTGCTGACGGACGGCCACCTGGGCCGCGGCCGGATAGGCGGCCCGCCGGTGTACGCCACGGCGCCGACGGGTCTGGACGGGGCGGTGGAGGTGGGCACAGCACCCGGCGCCCGGGTCGACGACGTCCACGTGATCGCCCCGGACGGTTGGACGGGCCGGCTCTCCGAACGGCTGGGGGGCGACCCCCTGGTGGTGCTGGTCGCCCCCGGCACCCGGGTCTGGGACCGCAGCCGCTGGATGCAGGCGGGGCTGATGCCGAAGCTGGTGCGGCTCGTGGGCGAACTCCCCGTCCGCGCCCGGCTGCTGGTCGCGGAGACCTACCCGGGCGCGGCGCCGCACACGGTCCTCTACATCCGCCCGGACGGCCATCTGATGGCCGCGCTTGCGGGGGTGCGCGAGGAGTCGATGCGGCTGTGCGCGAACCGGATGCTGGGCCGGCCTGACGACGCGGAGGAGTAGCCGCGCGGAGGAGCGGGGGCCGAGGAGTGGGGACCGGGGAGCGACGGGCCAGGGCAGCGGCCGCCGCCGGCTAGATCCAGCCGGCCGCCGTGTCGCCTTCGGCGACGATGAGGGCCGGGCCCGTCATCTCCACCTCGCCGTCGGGCTGTTCGGTCACCACGAGGCGGCCACCGGGCACGTCCACGGTGTATGTCTCCGGGCGGCCCGTCGCCGCCGGGTCCACCCCGTCGCGGCGGGCGGCGGCGACGGCCACCGCGCACGCGCCCGTACCGCACGAGCGGGTCTCGCCCGAGCCGCGCTCGTGGACCCGCATCGCCACGTGCCGCGGGCCGCGGTCCACGACGAACTCCACGTTCACACCCTGGGGATACGCCGACGCCGGCGCGACACCCGGCGCCTCGTACAGCCGCCCCGCGTCCGCGAGGTCGGCGACGAACGCCACCGCGTGCGGATTGCCCATGCCCACGTTGCGCGCGGGCCAGCTCCGCTCGCCCACCGTGACCGTCACCTCGGCGTCCGGCCCGGCGGCGAGCGCCGCCCGGCCCATGCCGACCGTGATGTCGCCGTCCTTGGCCAGGTGGACCCGCCGCACCCCCGCGCGCGTGCCGACCGCCAGGTCGCCGCTCTCCACGAGACCGGCGTGCTGGAGATAGCGGGCGAAGACCCGCACCCCGTTCCCGCACATCTCGGCGACGCTGCCGTCCGCGTTGCGGTAGTCCATGAACCACTCGGCGTCGGCGGCCATCCGCCGTCCCTCCGGGTGCGCGTCGGACCGCACGACCCGCAGCAGGCCGTCACCGCCGATGCCCGCCCGGCGGTCGCAGAGCCGGGCCACGGCGGCCGGGGACAGGTCGATGAGACCGGCCGGGTCCGGGACGATCACGAAGTCGTTCTCGGTGCCGTGTCCCTTGAGGAAGTGCAGTCGCGCGGTGCTCACTCTGTGATCGTAACCGTCCGCGCCGACAACGCCCCGGCGACGGGGTGGGACCGGGCTCCGGGCGCCGGTCAGCCCAGCCGGGCCACCCGCCAGACGGCCAGCGCGACGACCGCCGCCACCGCCACCGCGTACAGCAGCGCGATCCGCCAGTCCGCCCGCCGCCCCGAGCCGCGCCGCGGCAGCCCCGGCAGCGCGAGACCCACCCGGCGCGCGGCCATCATGGCCCAGCCGGCGGCACAGCAACTGATGAGCAGGCCGAGCATCGCGACGACGGGACCGCCGCCGCCGAACTCGAAGGCCAGCGGGAACGCGAACATCAGCGAGCCCAGCGCGGCCAGCGCGACGATGGGGGCGAGCTGCCAGAAGCGGAGCAGCCGCGGCGGGCGCAGCTCGCGGAAGGACTCCTGGCCCACAGGCTCCGGCGCGTCGGTGAGATCCCCCGCGAGGTCGTCCGCGGGCTCTGCCACGGGCCCGGCGATCCGGTCGTCCCGCGGCTCCCGTCGACTGTCACGAGGGCTGGCCTCCATAGCCACGTGCCCTCCCAACCTCCGGCGACTTTCAGGCTTCCCAGCTCGTCTCGATGATGGCACGGCGGGGAACACCCGCAGTGCCACCGAGGCGTCCCGATGCCATGACGTGATCAGCCTGTGACCGACCGTTCGAGTAGGTCACACGCGGTGTCCGGAAGACGGTCACGGTCGGCCTCCGAGCCGCTGATCCAGTGCACGCGCGCGTCGCGCCGGAACCACGTCTCCTGCCGCCGCGCGAACCTCCGGGTGGCTCCCACGGTCTCGTCCCGGGCCTCCGCTTCCGTGCACTCGCCGGCGAGGAACGCCAGCACCTGCTGGTACCCCAGGGCCCTGGCGGCGGTACGGCCCTCACGCAGCCCTTCCGCTTCCAGCCGCCGCACCTCGTCCACCAGACCGGCCCGCCACATCCGGTGCACACGCCGCTCGATCCGGTCCGCCAGTTCCGGCCGCGGCACGGCGATGCCGATCTGGACGGTGTCGTAGACCGACTCGTGCGCCGGGAGGTTGGCCGTGAAGGGGCGGCCGGTCAGCTCGATCACCTCCAGGGCCCGGACGATCCGGCGGCCGTTGCCCGGCAGGATCGCGGCGGCGGCGTCCGGGTCGGCGGCGGCCAGGCGCGCGTGCAGCGGCGCCGGCCCCGCGGCCGCCAGCTCCGCCTCCAGGCGGGCGCGGACGGCGGGGTCGGTGCCGGGGAAGTCCATCGCGTCGACGGCCCCGCGCACGTACAGCCCGGAGCCGCCGACGAGCACCGCGGTGCGGCCGAGGGCGCCGAGCCGGTCGATCTCGGCGCGGGCCAGGCGCTGGTACGCGGCGACGCTGGCGGTCTCCGTGACGTCCCACACGTCGAGCAGGTGGTGCGGCACGCCCTGCCTCTCCGCGGGCGTCAGTTTGGCCGTGCCGATGTTCATCCCCCGGTAGAGCTGCATCGAGTCGGCGTTGACGATCTCGCCGCCGAGCCGCCGGGCGAGCGCGATCCCGAGCTCGGACTTGCCGGTGGCCGTGGCCCCGACGACCGCGACGACCTGGGGACGGGGGGTGGTCTCTGTCACGCGGCAAGTCTCGCAAACAACGGGACACCCCTCGAACGAGGGACGTAACGCGGTGTCCTCGGGGTCGTTTCCCGTTCCGAGGTTCCGAACGCCGGTTTACGGACCGGGCCCCCGGGCGGCGCAATGAGCCGCTCCGGACGGCGCGGAATTTCGCCCACACGAGTCAGTTATGGAGTAGAGATGGGCGTTTTTGCCAAGCTTCTTCGTCGCGGCGGATCGAGCGGGGAGGGGCAGGCCGCCAAGGAGCCGGCGCCCGCCGCGGAACCGCCGGCCGGGGAGGCCGCGGCGACCGCGGCGCAGCCGGAGGCCCCTGGGGAGCCGGCGAACGCGGAGGCCGCGGCCCCCGCGGGGATCCCGAAGCAGCAGTCGGCCGAGGGGGCTGCGGACAGTGACGCGGGCGACGAGGCCCGCAAGTAGGACCCTGGGGGCGCGCGGCCCCGTACGGGGCCCGCGGCCTCCGGGCCGCCGCGGCGGCGGCCGTCAGGACCAGGTGGCGACGAAGTAACCCACGCCGTACGGCGCCTCGTTGTACAGAATTGCTCCGCGCAGGGCGGCGCTCTCCGCCGCGCCCGCGGCGACCTGCCAGCCGGCGCGGCCCGCGGCCTGCAGCTCCGCGGCCAGCTCCGCGTCCAGCGCCGCCAGGGCGGCGGCGTCCGCGGCGCCGAGCGCGCGGGCCGCCGCGGCGTCGAAGCCGGCCGCGCGCTCGTCGTAGTAGCCGGGGGCCTTCTGCGTACGGCGCGCACTGCCGTCGCCCAGCACCAGCAGCGCCACCCGCCCGGCCTTCGCGGCGATCTCCCGGCCCGCCGCCGCGCAGCGCTCGCCCGCCAGCGGCTCGCCGACGCCCAGCCCTTCCACGGGGGCGCCGTTCCACTCCGCCCGCTCCAGCAGCCAGGCGCCCACCGCGAGCGACGGCGGCAGCTCCCGTCCGCCGGGATCCCGCTCCGCGTCGCCGGCCGGCCCGAGCCGTACCGCGAGATCCACCCCGTAGCCCCGGAACGACCCCTCGGCCCCCTGCGGATACGGGCCCCGCCCGGACTCCGCCGCGGGCCCGACGACGACCAGCAGGTCCGGCCGCGCCGCCGCCAGCACCCCCACGGCGTCCATACACGCCGCTCTGAGCGCCTCCAGCTCGTGGGCGGCACCAGCGGCCACCTCGGGCACCAGCAGGGGCGGACACGGGCAGCAGGCGGCGGCGACGAGCATGAGCCGCAGCCTAGCCGCCCCGGCTCCGGCGTCCGGCGCGTCCGGCGATCACGGCAGGGACGTCCCCGGGAGCTGCCCTGCGCGCGCGTACGTCGCACGCGGCGGCAGCGGACCGGGCGTACGGGAATCAGGGCTTCCGGGCGCACCCGTCGGAGCCGGTCAGTGCGCCGCGCAGCCCTGCGCCGCCGGCAGCGGATCCGGGACGCCCACCTTCGGCAGGCCCAGCAGCACGCCCGTGCCGCCCGCGTCGGGAGCCGCCTGCCGCGCCGCCCAGGCGTCGCCGGAGCGCGTGCGGCGTACCGCCCGCGGCGGGGCCTCCGCCAGCAGGTGGTGCGGCGCCGCATACGTGATCTCGACCGTCGCCATGTCGCCCGGCCGCACAGGATCCTCCGGCCGCGCGAAGTGCACCAGCCGGTTGTCGGGCGCCCGTCCCGACAGCCGCCGCGTGGCGCCGTCCTTGCGGCCCTCGCCCTCGGCGACCATGACCTCCAGCACCCGGCCGACCTGTTTCCTGTTCTCGCCCCAGGAGATGTCCTCCTGGAGGGCGACCAGCCGCTCGTACCGCTCCTGCACGACCGCTTTGGGCACCTGCCCCGCCATCTCCGCCGCCGGCGTCCCCGGCCGCTTGGAGTACTGGAAGGTGAACGCCTGCGCGAAGCGCGCCTCGCGCACCACGTGCAGCGTCTGCTCGAAGTCCGCCTCGGTCTCGCCGGGGAAGCCCACGATGATGTCCGTGGTGATCGCCGCGTCCGGGATCGCGGCCCGTACCTTCTCGATGATCCCCAGGTACCGCTCCTGCCGGTACGAGCGCCGCATCGCGCGCAGCACCGTGTCCGAGCCGGACTGCAGCGGCATGTGCAACTGCGGCATCACGTTCGGCGTCTCGGCCATGGCCTCGATCACGTCGTCGGTGAAGTCCCGCGGGTGCGGTGAGGTGAAGCGCACCCGCTCCAGGCCCTCGATCCGCCCGCAGGCCCGCAGCAGCTTCCCGAACGCCTGCCGGTCGCCGATGTCGGACCCGTACGCGTTGACGTTCTGCCCCAGCAGCGTGATCTCGCTGACGCCTTCGGACACCAGCGCCTCGACCTCGGCGAGGATGTCGCCGCTGCGGCGGTCCTTCTCCTTGCCGCGCAGCGCCGGGACGATGCAGAAGGTGCAGGTGTTGTTGCACCCGACGGAGACCGAGACCCACGCGGCGTACGGGCTCTCCCGCCGCGTCGGCAGCGTGGAGGGGAACGCCTCCAGGGACTCGGCGATCTCGACCTGCGCCTCGCGGGCCACCCGCGCGCGCTCCAGCAGCACCGGCAGCTTGCCGACGTTGTGCGTGCCGAAGACCACGTCGACGTACGGGGCGCGGCTCACGATCGTGTCGCGGTCCTTCTGCGCGAGGCAGCCGCCGACCGCGATCTGCATGCCGGGCTTCGCGGCCTTCTTCGGCGCGAGCTGGCCGAGGTTGCCGTACAGCCGGTTGTCGGCGTTCTCCCGTACCGCGCAGGTGTTGAACACGACCACGTCCGCGGTGCCGGCGTCCGGCTCCGCGCGGACGTAGCCCGCCTCCTCAAGCAGCCCCGACATCCGTTCGCTGTCGTGGACGTTCATCTGGCAACCGAACGTCCTGACCTCGTACGTGCGCGGCTGTGCGACTTCCTCGGGCATGCCAGCGATCATCCAAACGGCGACGGGGGTTCACGGACGGGCCGCCGGGGCGGCCCGTCCGTCAGTCTACGGCTTCGGCGACCGCCTCAGTCGGCCTGTCCCGCGGGGGCGTACCGCCTCAGCTCGGCGGCCAGTTCCTCGTGGACCAGGGCCTTGAGCAGCGTGCCCGCGGCGATGTGCTCCTCCACGAGCACCTCGCCCTCGTCGTGCACGCGCGAGACGAGCCCGCCCTTCGTGTACGGCACGACAGCCTCGATCTCGACCTGCGGGCGCGGCAGCTCCACGTCGATGAGCGCCTTCAGCTCCTCGATGCCCTCGCCGGTCGACGCCGAGACCGCGATCGCCCGCGGCTCGATGCGCAGCAGCCGGCGGAGCACGTCCGGGTCCGCGATGTCCGCCTTGTTGATCACCACGATCTCGGGCACGGACGTCGCGCCCACGTCGCGGATCACCTCGCGCACGCTGACGAGCTGCTCCTCGGGCGCCGGGTGGGACCCGTCGACCACGTGCAGGATCAGGTCGGCGTCGCCGACCTCCTCCATGGTGGAGCGGAACGCCTCGACGAGGTGGTGCGGCAGGTGCCGTACGAAGCCGACCGTGTCCGCCAGCGTGTAGAGCCGGCCGCTGGGTGTCTCCGCCCTGCGCACGGTCGGGTCGAGGGTGGCGAACAGCGCGTTCTCCACCAGCACGCCCGCGCCCGTGAGCCGGTTGAGCAGCGAGGACTTGCCCGCGTTCGTGTAGCCGGCGATGGCCGCCGACGGCACGTTGTGCCGCTTGCGCTCCTGCCGCTTGACGTCCCGGCCGGTCTTCATGTCCGCGATCTCCCGGCGGAGCTTCGCCATCTTCTCGCGGATGCGCCGCCGGTCCGTTTCGATCTTCGTCTCACCGGGGCCGCGGGTGGCCATGCCGCCGCCCGCCGAGCCCGAGCCGCCGCCGCCCATCTGCCGGGACAGCGACTGCCCCCAGCCGCGCAGCCGCGGCAGCATGTACTGCATCTGCGCGAGCGCGACCTGCGCCTTGCCCTCGCGGGACTTGGCGTGCTGGGCGAAGATGTCGAGGATCAGCGCGGTGCGGTCCACGACCTTGACCTTGACGACGTCTTCGAGGTGGATGAGCTGGCCGGGGCTCAGCTCACCGTCGCAGACGACCGTGTCGGCCGCGGTCTCGACCACGATGTCGCGCAGCTCCAGCGCCTTGCCGGAGCCGATGTACGTCGCGGGGTCGGGCTTCTCGCGGCGCTGCACCACGCCGTCGAGCACGAGCGCACCGGCCGTCTCGGCGAGCGCCGCCAGCTCCGACAGCGAGTTCTCGGCCTCCTGGGCCGTACCGGAGGTCCACACGCCGACGAGCACGACCCGCTCCAGCCGGAGCTGCCGGTACTCGACCTCGGTGACGTCCTCCAGCTCGGTCGACAGACCGACGACGCGGCGCAGCGCCGCGCGGTCCTCGCGGTCGAACTGATCGCCGTCGCGATCGGCGTCGGATCCGGCACTCCACGCGGCTTCGGCTTCCATGAGGGCCTCGGCACGCAGGCCTTCCGGGAGACGCTGATCGTCTTGGGGAAGGTGGGTGGGAGAAGTCATCGGATCCTTGTCTGTGAGAGCGGTTCTCTGCTTCTGCGACAACGCCCCGCAGACCCGGAGGATTCCCCGCACGGCGGGCGTCGTGGCATCCACGATGGTCGCACGCTGCCGCACGGGCGTCACCCGCTTTACCGCCCGCGGGGGCCCGCGGGCGGCCCCGGCGGGCCCGCGGGCACGGCGGCTCAGCGCACCGGCTTCCCGGCCTCCGGGGGCTCGGCGCCCTTCGCGGGCCGGGCGGGCGCGGCGGCCTTCCCGGGCGTCGCGGGCTTGGCCGCCTTCCAGCCGGGGTGGCCCGGCATCGGCGGGGTGCGCTCGCCGTACAGCCAGGAGTGCAGGAAGTCCTCCAGGTCGCGGCCGGCGACCTCGGAGGCGAGCGCGACGAAGTCCGCGGTGCCGGCGGTGCCGTCCCGGTGGCGCGTCACCCACGCCCGCTCCAGCTTCTCGAAGTCCGGTGCCCCGATCTCCTGGCGCAGCGCGTACAGCACCAGCGCGCTGCCGTCGTAGACGACCGGGCGGAACAGCTCCAGTTGGCCGCCGTCCGCTGGCCGCCGCGGCGCGGCCGGCGGGCCGTCTGCCCGCCGCCAGTCGTCGGACTGCCCGTACGCCGCGCGCATCCGGCGCACCAGGCTGCCGCGGTCGTGCCGCTCGTCGGTGAACAGCGCCTCGTACCAGGTGGCATGGCCCTCGTTCAGCCACAGATCCGACCACCTGCGCGGCGTCACGCTGTTACCGAACCACTGGTGCGCCAGCTCGTGCACGAGGACGCCCTCGGCGCGCTTCGGGTGCTGGGCGACGGCCCGCAGGAAGTCGCGGCCGAAGACCGACAGCGTCTGCGTCTCCAGCGCGAAGTTCAGCGGCGCGTCCACGGACAGCACGCCGTACGACTCCAGCGGATAGCGGCCCACGTACCGCTCCATCCAGGCGATCTGCGCGGACGTGCGGTCGACGACGGCGCGGGCGGTGCGCCGGTCGCGCTCGGGGACGACGTGGCGCAGCGGCAGCCCGTGCGGGCCGGTGCCCCGCAGCACGGCGGAGCGGCCGATGGAGACCTGCGCCAGCTCCGTGGCCATGGGGTGCGCGGTGCGGTACGTCCACGTGGTGCGCGCGCCGGCGCGCTCGCGGGACAGGCGCAGGCCGTTGGCGACGACCGTGAGGTCCTGGGGCGCGGTGACGCGGAAGGTGAAGCGGGCCTTGTCCGCGGGGTGGTCGTTGCCGGGGAAGACGCGGTGCGCGGCGTCGGCCTGGTTGGCCATCGCCAGCCCGTCCTTCGTACGGATCCAGCCGCCGCCGTTGCCGCGGGGGTCGCTGGTGTGCCGTACGGCGATGCGCAGCGGCTCGCCCGGGTGCAGCGTGCGCCCGGGGGTGACGACGAGGTCCTCGCCCGCGCGCGCGTGGGCGGCGGGGCGGCCGTTGACGGTGACGTCGCGGACGGTGCCGTGGGTGAAGTCGAGGTTGATGCGGGGCAGCCGGCCGGTGACGCGGGCCGTGATCTCGGTGCGGGCGGTCAGCGGGGCGTCGTTGCGGCCGGGGTAGGCGAGGGCGATGTCGTAGCCGAGGACGTCGTAGCCGGGGTTGCCGAGGTGCGGGAAGAGCGGGTCGCCGATGCCGGCGGGGCGGGGTGGACCGTCCTGTGCGCCGGTACGGCCGGGCGCGGCCGGCGCGGTGGAGACGGCCGGTGCGGCCGGTGCGGCGGCCAGGGTGGCGAGGACGGCGGCGGCGAGCAGGGCGTGGCGCAGCGGACGGCGCGGGTGGACGGAGCGGAGCATGCGCTACCGCTATCAGCGGGTGACCCCCGCGTGCCGCCGACGCGGCAGCGGTGCACTCTAACGAGTGCGGGCGCGCAGCCCGGGCGCCTGCCCGTCCGCGCCCGCGGGGTGCTGGGCGCGGGAGACGTCGTACACCCCGGGCACCTTGCGCATCGCGCGCATCAGCCCCGGCAGCCCCGCCGGGTCGGGGAGCTGCAGCGTGTACGTGTGCCGGACGCGCTGCTCGTGCGGCGGCTCGACGTCGGCGGCGACGATGGCGACGCCCTCGGCGGCGATGGCCTCGGTGAGGTCGGCGAGCAGATGGGCCCGTACGAACGCCTCCGCCTTGAGCGTCACCCGCAGGTCGGCGGGCGGTGCGCCCTCGCCCGTACGCCAGTGGACCCGCAGCTCGCGGCGGCCGGCTGCGGCCATCCGGGCCACGGTGGCGCACTGCGCCCGGTGCACGGCCACGACGGCGCCGCCGCGGATGACGAACCCGGTGACGGCGTCGGGGGGCACGGGCGTACAGCAGCGGGCGAGGCGGGGCGTGGCACCTGGCAGCTCGGCCACGGCGGGCTCGGCGGCGCGCGGGATGCCGTCGGCCGGTGCGTCGCCTGCGGGTACGTCGTCTGCCGCTACGTCGTCTGCCGCTACGTCGTCTGCCGGTGCGTCGGCCGCCGGTACGCCGACGGGGGCGGCGGCCTCGTCGTGGGCGCGGGAGCCGGGCGCGGCGGGGGCGGCCGGGACGTAGTCGGCCGGGAGGGGGATCGCCGCGTCGGCGGGCTGCGCCGCCGGGTGGTCACCCAGCCAGCGGGTGATCGCGATGCGCGCCGCGGGCGTCTGCGCGTGGTCCAGCCACTCCGGCGCGGGCCCCGACGCCTCCGGCGCCAGCAGCAGCGTCAGCGCGTCGCCGTCCCGCAGCCGGGTCCCGAGGCCCGCGAGGCGCCCGTTGACGCGCGCGCCCACCAGCGTGTGTGCCGTCTCCCCGTGGCGCGCGTACGCCGCGTCCACACAACTGGCGCCCGCGGGCAGCACCAACGGCCCGCCCGGGTCGCAGAAGACCGTGATCTCCTGGTCGGGGGCGAGGTCTTCGCGTAAGGCGGACCAGAAGGCGTCGGGGTCGGGCGTGGCGCGCTGCCACTCCAGCAGCCGCTTCAGCCAGTCGCCCACCTGGCCGGCCGCGGGCCGTGCCAGCGGGCTGGTCAGCGCCACCACCCCGGCCTCCGCGACCCGGTGCATCTGCCGGCTGCGTACCAGCGTCTCGACGACGTACCCGCGCTGGTCGGCGACAGCGGTGTGCAGCGACTGATAGAGGTTGAACTTCGGTACCGCGATGAAGTCCTTGAACTCCGCGGGCACGGGCTTGAAACACGTGTGCAACTCACCCAGCACCGCGTAGCAGTCGGCCGCCTCCGGCACCAGCACCAGCAGCCGGCCGAAGTCCGTCCCGCGCAGCTCCCCGCGCTTCTGCAGCACCCGGTGCACCGAGACGATGTGCCGGGGCCGGATGGCGACCTCCGCGGTGATGCCGGCGGCGTGCAGGACCTCGCGCATCTCGGCCGCCGTCTCCTCCAGCGGGTCCGGCCTCCCGGCGTTCGCGAGCAGCAACTCACGGCTGCGCGCGTAGTCCTCGGGGTGCAGGACGGCGAAGGCCAGGTCCTCGAGCTCGGTCTTGATCGCCTGCACGCCCAGCCGCTCGGCCAGCGGGATCAGCACATCATGCGTCACGCGCGCGATGCGCACCTGTTTCTCCCGGCGCATCACGCCCAGCGTGCGCATGTTGTGCAGCCGGTCCGCGAGCTTGATCGACATCACCCGCACGTCGCTGCCGGTCGCCACCAGCATCTTGCGGAACGTCTCGGGCTCGGCTGCGGCCCCGTAGTCCACCTTCTCCAGCTTGGTGACGCCGTCGACGAGGTACGCCACCTCCTCGCCGAAGCCCGACCGCACCTGATCGAGCGTCACCTCGGTGTCCTCGACCGTGTCGTGGAGCAGCGAGGCCGTCAACGTCGTGGTCTCGGCGCCGAGTTCGGCCAGGATCAGGGTGACGGCCAGCGGGTGCGTGATGTACGGGTCGCCGCTCTTGCGCATCTGGCCCCGGTGCGCGTCCTCGGCGAGCAGATACGCCGTACGCAGCGTACGGATGTCGGCGTCGGGATAGAACCCGCGGTGCGCCTTGGCCACATGCTCCAGGGCGTGCGGCAGACCATCCCGCGACGACGCGCCGCCCAGCAGGGCCACCCGGCCCAGCCGGCGGAGATCGAGGCGGGCCATGCCGCGTCGGCGGGGACCGCCCGCCGGATTGCCCGGACTGCGGACCTCTGCGCTCAATCGGCACCTCCGGCAGCTCACCGGCTCCCGTGCCGGTACTTGATGCTACCGAGCCCATCACGCAGTGCCGCACGGCTCTCGCCCAGCGTGGTCCAGATCACCCATTCGAGCGATCGGCCCTTGCGGAGGCGTCGATTGCCGCCAGCGAACGACGTACCTGGTTGCGGTCGGTCGTATACCAGAAGTCCGGCATGGAGGCGCGGAGATAGCTTCCGTAACGGGCCGTCGCCAGCCGCGGGTCGAGCACCGCGACGACGCCGCGGTCGCCCGTGGCCCGTACGAGCCGGCCCGCGCCCTGCGCCATGAGCAGCGCCGCGTGCGTCGCCGCGACCGCCATGAAGCCGTTGCCCCCGGCCTTCTCCACGGCCTCCTGCCGTGCGGTGGCCAGCGGGTCGTCGGGGCGGGGGAAGGGGATGCGGTCCATCACCACCAACTGGCAGCCGGCGCCCGGGACGTCGACGCCCTGCCACAGCGACAGACTGCCGAACAGGCACGTCGCCTCGTCCGCCGCGAAGCGCTTGATCAGCTCGCCGAGCGTCTCCTCGCCCTGCAGCAGCACCGGGACGTCGAGCCGGCCGCGCAGCTCCGTGGCCGCCGCCTCGGCGGCCCGCTTGGAGGAGAAGAGGCCCAGCGTGCGCCCGCCGGCCGCCTCCACCAGCTCCGCCAACTCGTCGAGCATGTCCTTGCGCGTGCCGTCCCGGCCCGGCCGCTCCAGATGCCTGGCGACGTACAGGATGCCCTGCTTGCGGTACTCGAAGGGGGAGCCGACGTCGAGCCCCTTCCAGACCGGGGCACCCTCCTCGCTGCTGCCCTCCGGCGGCAGTCCCAGCGAGGCGCCGATGCCCGCGAAGTCGCCGCCCAGCTTGAGCGTCGCCGACGTGAGCGTCACCGAGCGGTCGCTGAACACCTTCTCGCGCACCAGCCCCGACACCGACAGCGGAGCCACCCGCAGCGACGCCCCGAACCTGTCGTGCCGCTCGAACCACACCACGTCGAACTCCGAGCCCTGCGTGATCCGCTCGGCGACCTCCTGCACGTTCTCCACCGAGGCGAGCGCGAGCCGGCGCACCACGTCCTCGTCCTGCACGGAGGAGTCCCGGGTCGTGCCCAGCGCGGAGATGACCGTACGGGAGGCGTCCCGCAGCGCCAGCAGCGCGTACCCCAGATCCTCGGGGACCGGCTCCAGGCGGCCCGGCAGCGCCAGCTCCATCAGCCGCTCGAAGCTCTCCGCGGCCGTCTGCAGGGCGTCCGCCGCCTTCTCGTTGACCAGCTTCGCCGACAGCCGCACCGCGCGGTTGACCCGCCCGGGAGTCAGCTCGCCGGTGGCCACGCCGGTCACCCGGGAGACCAGCTCGTGCGCCTCGTCGACGATGAGCACCTCGTGCGGCGGGAGCACCGGGGCGCCCTCCAGGGCGTCGATGGCCAGCAGCGCGTGGTTCGTGACCACCACCTCCGCCAGCTTCGCCCGCTCCCGCGCCGCCTCCGCGAAGCACTCCGGGCCGTACGCGCAGCGCGCCGCGCCCAGGCACTCCCGGGCCGACACCGACACCTGCGACCAGGCGCGGTCCGAGACGCCCGGCGTCAGCGAGTCACGGTCGCCGCTCTCCGTCTCGTCCGCCCAGTCGCGCAGCCGCAGCAGATCCTGGCCGAGCTTGCTCGACGGCTGCGACGACGCGCTCTCGAACGGGTCGAAGAGCCCGGCGCCCAGGTCCGGGTCGTCCTGCGGCACGCCCTCGTGCACCCGGTGCAGACAGAGGTAGTTCGACCGCCCCTTCAGCGTGGCGAACTCCGGACGGCGGCGCAGCCGCGGGTGTAGCGCCTCCACCGTGCGCGGCAGATCGCGCTCGACGAGCTGCCGCTGCAGCGCCAGCGTCGCCGTCGCGATCACGACCCGCTCGCCGTGCGCCAGCGCCGGCACCAGGTAGCCCAGCGACTTGCCCGTCCCCGTCCCCGCCTGCGCCAGCAGGTGCGAGCCGTCCGCGATCGCCTCCGCGACCGCCTCGGCCATCGCCACCTGGCCCTCCCGCTCGACGCCGCCGACGGCGGCCACGGCCGCATGGAGCAGTTCGCGCAGCTCGCTGCGGTCGTCGGAGCCGTCGTGCGTGGGGGTGCCGGCGCCTTCGACGGGCGCGAGGACGTTCTGGTCTGCCATGGCACGCAACCCTAAGGGGCCGCACTGACAGTGACGGCCGTCACGTCGAGTGAAGAGGGTTGGGTACGGTGCCGTCGACGGCGGCGTGCGGGCGCCGGGCCCGGTCGCGGTAGCCGTCGAGGTAGAGCCGGTTCCGGTTCAGGCAGAGCCGGTCGATGCGCGGTGCCAGCAGGTCGAAGAGCGCGAAGCGCTCCTTCAGCTCGGGGAACCGCCGCTGGTAGCGCAGGATCTCCGCCCGTACGAGGCCGAAGAACTCCGCCTCCGGCACGCCCAGTTCGTCTGCGCACAGCGGCGCCAGAAAGCGGAAGACGCCGACGAAGAGCCCCGAGTGGATGAACTGCGGCAGGAACTCCGGCGGCTCCGTCAGCAGAGTGCGGCGTACGTCGCCCGGCATCCCGGCGTGCTCCGGCAGCGGCTTGGAGCTGACGTTGACGTCATCGACGAAGTCCTTCACCGCCAGCCGCACCGGTACGTCCGCGCCGTCGAAGACCACCACGGCGTTCTCGCCGTGCGGTGAGAAGACGGTGCCGTAGCGGTACAGGAAGTGCAGCAGCGGCGGCAGCAGGGCGCCGAAGAGCCGCGCCAGCCACGCGCGGGGCGCGAGCCCCGAGCGGCGTACCAGCTCGGCCGTGAGCGAACGCCCGCCGGCGTCCGTCCACAGCAGGGCCGCCAGCGTCCTGGCCCGCTCCCCGGGGTCCAGCAGCGGGCCGACGGGCTCGCGCCAGATGCAGCCCAGCAGCTCGCGGTACTGGTACGGGACGCCCGGCAGGGAGTCGTAGAGCGGATGGCGCACCGTCACGCTCGCGGTTTCGCCGAGCAGCAGGACACGCGTCTCCTCGGCGAGGAAGGGGTCCGCGTCCCGCATGCCGTGCACCCAGCGGGTGACCATGGGGGCCGCGAGGGTGCGCTCGGTGGGCAGGCCGCGCCAGACCAGCGTGTTGAGCACGGACAGCGGCAGCTTGACGGAACGTGCCTGCGGACGGCTGAGGTTGAGGAACGTACGCACCGACTGCTGCGGCAGCCACATGTCGGCGGGGCCGGCGTCCGGCGGCAGCGGGATCACGAGCCTGGCGGCGACCTGCGGTGCGTAGAGCGTGGCGACGGTCTCGTCCCACTGCCACGGATGGACGGGCAGCCACAGGTACGCGTCCGGGTCCCGGCCGGCCGCGGCGACCGCGGCGGCGAACCCCGCGCGCGTGGCGTCGTCCAGCTCCTCCGCGTACAGGTCCCCGGGGCGGGCGAGGGCGGGCACGCCGCGGTACTCGGCGAGCGAGCGGTGCACCGCCAGCCACGGCAGCCGCCGCGGGAGGCGGGCCTCCGGGGCGTACGCGGCGGCGTCGGCGGCGGAGAAGCCGATGCGCCCCTTGTTGGCCACGAGCCACGGGTGGCCGGTCTGGTGGCCCTCCAGCTCGGCGTAGCCGAGGTCGGCGAGGCGGGCGGCGGAGGGGGCCCCGCAGGCGAGGCGGACGTCGGCGGCGAGGGTCGCGGTCAGCTCGCGGATCAGGTGGCCGGTGGTGTCGCCGGCCAGCCGCAGGAGGCCGTCGTGCGCCTGCGCGAGGAAGCGCAGCGGGTCGCCGTCGGGGGTCAGGGACCCGGGATCGACGCGCCAGTGGCCGTACGGTCCGCGGCGGGCGGTGAAGCGGTAGGTCACCTCGTCGGTGACCGGGAGGCGGTAGGAGTACCGGCCGTGGCCGGCGGGGCCGGGGCGGGGCCCGGGTCCCGGGTCGGGCTCGGGGGTGACTATGCCCTCGTAGGCGAACTCGCCCAGCATCTTGGCTAGCAGCCGGCGGGCGGCCAGATCCCAGTCGGTTCTGCGGGTGGTATTCGCGGCGTCGGACAAGGGCGTTGGCTCCTCTCCGTCCTACGGCAGGCCGGGCCGGGGCGGCCCGGGCGGGCTCGGGGACGGGCCCGGCGGCGGCGCGGGACCGGCGCGGGTCCCGCCGTCGTCGTGGCCGTCGCTGTCAATGTCGCGCAGCGCGCGCTCCCGCACCATCAGCGCCGCATGCTTGTCGGGCACTGCCAGCTCCTCCTGGAAGTGGAAACCGGCGTTCAGAAAGGCGGCGACCGACGGCACGTTGTGCACGTCCGGCTCGGCGAGCACCCGCCCGCACCGCGGTTCGTGGGCGAACACCAGGTCGCTGACCGCGCGGATCAGCAGGGAACCGAGCCCTCGGCCGCGGTCGGCACCGCCGCCGAGGAGCAGATGGACCCCCGTGTCGTACGGGCGCGCGCGGTAGTACCCGGCGAGCGGGTCGCGGTCCGCGCGGTAGACCTCCCAGTAGCTCATCCGCACCCCGTCCAGGACACCGATACAGGGCACGCTGTGGCCCGCCTCCCACTGCGCCCGCACATGCCGCGCGGTGACCTCGACCGGACCCGCGAGCTTCCAGAAGGCGGCCACCGACGGGTCGTTCATCCAGTTGTGCAGCAGCGTCAGGTCGCGCTCCGGTTCGGCCGGGTCGACGGGCACCAGACGGAACGGGCCGGCGGGGGTTCCTGCGGGCGACCAGCAATTGATGTCGTACGGGGCGGGGGACCGGGCGGCGCCTCTGAGGAGCCGGGCGAGGCCGACGCCGAAGTCGATGGTGTCGTCGGGAAGCAGCTCCGGGGGCCTGGTGGGGGTCGGGGGATCGGGTGACACGGTGCCTCTTCTCGTCGTACGGAAGGGAGTCGAGGGGCGGTCAGGAGAGCAGCGGGTTGGGGACGGTGACGTAGACGGACTGCGTGTCCACCGGGCCGACCAGCTCGTCCAGGCCGTGCACGCGGGTCAGCAGATTGGCCTTGCAGCGCAGCGTCCCGCCGCTCAGCAGCCGCTCGGCCAGCGCGCAGCGGCCCCCGGCCGTGGCGGACTGCTCCAGGAAGCGGCGGAAGGCGGCGAGCAGCACGCGCTCGTCGACCAGTTCCGCGGCGCCGAAGGCGCCGACGAGGCCGAGGACGTTGTTGACGCCCACGTAGTAGGTGAAGCGCTCGTCCGTCACGTCGTCCGGGACGAACGTGTCGCTGGCCGCGCCCAGGCCCGGCAGCCGGCGCTCCAGCTCGGCGCGGCGGGACTCGCGGAAGTAGTACCCCTGGTTGTCCCGGTACCGGCCGCCGGCCGGCCAGCCGTCCGCGTTGAGGAGCAGCACGGTGTTCTGCTGGTGTGCCTCGAGCGCCACGCCCGCCTCGGAGTCCAGCCACAGCACGGGCCGTACGACCACCTCCAGGTAGCGCAGGAACCACTCCGCGGCCACCGCCGCCGCCCTCTGCCCCGTGCGGTCGGCCAACTGCCCGACGACCTCCTGGAGACGCGAGCGCATCGTCCCCTTCGGCGACCGCGGCACCGGGGACGTCAGCGCCGCGACGCACAGCGCGTCGTCCTGCGCCGCGAACGGCTGGTGCCGTACGACCGCGTCCAGCCCCGCGACCGGCTCGCCCGCCGGGGTGTCGACGGCCAGCCACGCCGGATCCCGTACGACGTCGAAGCCCGGCGCGCCGGGGAAGCCGCCGGGGAACGACGCCTGCCACTCCTTGCCGAGGCCGGCGCGCAGCAGCCGGTGCACCTCCGTGCCGCGGTGCAGCTCCTTGCGGAGGTTCTCGCGGCGGGAGTTGGTGATCCGCACGCCGAGGGAGAGCTTCAGCATCGCGGGCGCGCCGGGGCGGTAGAGCGTCCTCACCGACGCGGTCGGGTGCCAGGGGTCGCCGTGCGGACCCAGGTCGCGCAGCAGGCCGGCGTCGAGGAGCGCGGCGACGCCGGGGCGCTCGCGGACCTCGCGGGCCTGCCACGGGTGCACGGGCAGCGGCGTACAGCCCGGCGGCACCCGCAGCCCGGGGCCCGCCAGCCGGGCGGCCAGCTCGCGCGCGGGCACGCCCTTGCCGCGCTCGGTCCACGCCGAGTCGCAGGCGAGGACGCTGTCGTGGACGGCGAGCCAGTGCAGCGGGAACCTGCCGCGCAGCTCGGGGGAGTAGCGCCGGGCCTCCGCCTCGGAGAGCCCCTCGCGGCTCTTGGGCGTCGGGTGCAGGGGGTGGCCGAGGAGCAGGGACTGCTCGCCGGTGAGGAACGGGTCCGCGGTCGCGGGCGGGGAGCCGGCGCGGCGGGCGGTGAGGAACACCGCGGTGTGCCGTACGGAGTCCGCGACGCGGCCGACGAGGTCGGCGGCGCCGCCGGCCGGCCCGGGCACCGTACGCGCGCCGCTGCCGTCGGCGCCGGCGGCCTGTGCGGAGGCGTACGCGGCCTCCCGGCTCAGCAGCGACGCCAGGGTCACGGCGTCCACCGGCTGCGCGTCCTTGGGGGCGCCGTGCAGCACGGGGCGCCCGAAGCGGTGCCAGCCGGCCGCCGACCAGTACCGCACCGGGACGCGCAGGCACGCACCGCTGGCGGGCAGCAGCAGCCGCAGCGTGCCGTTCTCCGGCTCCGCCACGCCCTGTTCGCGCACCCAGCAGCGCAGCAGGTTCTCGGTCCCGGCGGCGTCGGCGGCTGCCTTGGGGTCCGGGTGCTCCAGCGGGTCGGGCTCGGGCTGCCCGCCGCCGCCCTCGGCGCCGCGCCGGTACTGACGGGGCACCGCGGGCTCGATGAGCCGGGCCAGCCGCCGGCGCACCGGGGGCCGGCCGCTGCCGGCGGGGAGTTCGTCGCCGGCGGGCTTCGCGTTCACAGACGTGCACCTCGGGATGGGTCGCGTACGGGATCGAGCGTCCCCGGGCCGCACGGAGGGGCCGGGGAGGAGGGACGAAGGACCCGGCGCAGGGGGCGCGGCCGGGGCGTGGCGCCTACGGCAGACGCGCGCGTGCACGTCCGCTGCGCGAACCGCGGGCACAGCCCCACCCCCTCGCACCGGATACGGGTCCATTCCCCGCCCCTACCAACGACGCACCCGCCGCAGGAACACGGCCCGCCGCCAAGATCCTTGGGCCCGGTGGAACCACGGGGCCCGGTGCGGCCGTCCCCAACGGCACCGGCATAGTGGGGGCTCGTGTCCCGCCGGGGCACCTGTGCAGAGAACTGGGGGATTCGATCCATGCCCGCCAACGGGAAACGTCGTATACGGAGAAAGGCGCTGGCCGCGGCGGCCCTCGCGGCCACCCTGGCGCTGACCGCCGGTGCCTGCGAGGACGGCGGCGGTGACAGCGGCGCCGACGACAAGCAGCAAGAGCAGGAGTCGCAGGCGCCCGAGAAGGAACTGGCGCTCCCCGAGGGGATCCCGGACGCGCTGAAGAACCTCGACCTCGACAAGTGGAGGGACGGCGGCTGGGAGGACTGGGCCAAGGAGGACTGGCTGCGCGACGCGCGCGAGTTCGTCAACCCGATCATCGAGGACCTCTGGGACCCTGACCGGATGTGGGACGCCGAGCAGCCGCCCAGCCGGGTAGACGAGGACGACGTGTCCGAGGACCAGGGCGTCACCGACCCGGAGCCGGCGCCCGTCGAGGCGGTCGAGGCGGCCACGCCTTACGACGAGTCGCAGCCCGCCGCCGGGAAGATCTTCTTCGACACCCCCGAGGGCCCCATGGTCTGCTCCGGCACCGTGGTCGCAGACCCGGCCAACCCGGGCAAGTCCAACCTGGTGGCCACCGCCGGCCACTGCGTGCACAAGGGCTCCGACGGCGGCTGGTGGCGCAACGTCATCTTCGTGCCCTCCTTCAACCCCGAGGGCAAGACCGTCGCCGAGCTGGAGGCCGAGCAGGCGACCGAGGCCGACATCGCGCCCAAGGGCACGTTCTGGGCCGAGGAGGCCCGTACGACCGACGAGTGGATCTCCGAGGGCAAGTCGCAGGGCGGCGTGGGCGCCCCGTACGACTTCGCCGTGATGAAGGTCCAGCCGAAGGACGGCGGCGGACAGTCCCTGGAGGAGACCGTCGGCGCCTCGGTGCCCGTCTGGTTCGACGCCCCGGCCGTGAACGACGTCGGTGATCTGACCGCCACCGGCTATCCGGCGGCCGCGCCGTACGACGGCGGGCGCCTCTACTCCTGCACCGACGCGGCGGGCCGGCTGTCGATCCAGGCGTCGCAGCCCACGATGTACCGCATCGGCTGCACCATGACCGCCGGCGCCTCCGGCGGCGGCTGGACCGCGTCGAACGGCGGCGAGGAGCAGCTCGTGTCCGTCACGTCGATCGGCCCGCTGCAGGCCACCTGGCTCGCCGGGCCGAGGCTGGACAAGGAGGCCGAGGCGGTCTTCGACGAGGTGAGCGGCGGCTAGCCCGCCCGTACCGTACGGCCCCGCGCTGCCGCGCCGGGCCGTACGCAAGCCCGCCGGCGCGCCGGGCTCCCGCCGGGAGTCCGGCGCGCTGGCCGTGCCGGGCCCCGGTTTGGCAGGATCGCCGCGTGGTCCACACCGTCCCGCGCCGCCTCGGCAGGCGCCGAGCGCTGCAGGCCGCCGTGGCGACGGCGGCCGTGCTCGGGCTGCTCCTGTGGTGGCTCCTGCCGCTGGGCGGCAGCGGCAGCCCGGCGGGCAAGGTGGTCTTCGCCACCGGGGTGCGCTCGGGCGTGTACGCGGAGTACGGACGGCTGCTGCGCGAAGGGCTCGCCCGGGACGAGCCGGACCTCGACGTACGGCTGCACACCAGCCAGGGCTCCATCGACAACTTGCGCAAGGTCACCGCGGGCCGCGCCGACTTCGCCGTCGCCACCGCCGACTCCGTGGCCACGTACCGCCGCGACCGGCTGCCCGGCTGGCAGGGGCTGCGCGCGGTGGCCCGGCTCTACGACGACTACATGCAGCTCGTCGTCCTGCGCGACTCGCCCGTGCGGCACGCCGCCGACCTGCGCGGCCTCAAGGTCGGCGTCGGTGAGGACGGCTCCGGTGTCCAACTGATCACGCGGCGGCTGCTGTCGGCGGCCGGGCTCGACTTCGACGAGGACGTGACGGCGGTACGCGAGGGCCTCGACACGATGCCGGGACTCCTGCGCGACCGGGAGATCGACGCCTTCTTCTGGTCCGGCGGCCTGCCCACGGAAGCCGTCGAACGCCTGGCACAGCAGACCGAGATCGAACTCGTACCGCTCGGCGACCTCCTCGGCCCTCTCCACGCCCAGGGCGAACTGGCCCGCTACTACCGCGCCGCGGTCATGCCGCCCGACGCCTACCCGACGGTCCAGCGCGACACCGCCGTGCCGACGCTCGCGGTGGCGAACCTGCTGGTCACCACCGACCGGGAGGACCCCCGGCTGACGGAGAGCGTGACCAGCACGGTGATACGGGACCGTGACCGGATCGGCCGCGTGGTGCACGCCGCCCAGCGGGTCGACCTGCGCACGGCGGTCTTCACCGACCCGCTGGAGCTGCACGAGGGGGCGGCCCGCTACTACCGGCAGGAGAAGCCGTAGGGCCGGAAGCCGCCCCGGGCGGATGACGTCCGGGGTGGGCGGGCGGCAGTCGCTCAATGACGGCGGGCCAGGAACACGAACTCCTTCCCCGGGCGGTCGGGCGCGTCGCGGACGTCCTCCACCGCGTAGCCGTGGGCGGCGAGGTCCTGCTCGACCTCCTCCCGCCCGCGGAACCGCAGGGTCGAATCCGAGGTCAGCACCTGGCCGTCGGCGGCGAACTCGTAGGTCCAGCGGAAGGTCACCAGCGGCAGGTCCACCTCGATCAGCTCGACCCAACTCGCGACCGAGCCGACACCCGGGATCTCCGTCACGCGCGAGGAGCGCTCTCGGGTCCACTCCTCCCAGGCGCGCCGGGCCGGGTCCCGGGTCTCGAAGACCAGGTGCCCGCCGGGCCGCAGCGCGGCGCGGGCCCCGCGCAGGGTCTCGTTCCACGTCTGCGGATCGGTGATCGCCTGGGCGACGTTCGCCGTCATCGTCGCGAGGCCGGCCCGCAGCGGTGGGAGCGCGGTCGCGTCGCCGCAGATCCAGCGCACCCGCTCACCGCCCGGTTTGGCGCGGGCGACGTCGATGGACGCCTGGGCGGGATCGACGCCGACGACCTCGATCCCGCGGTCGGCCAGGAGGTGCGCGAACACCCCCGTGCCGCAGCCGATGTCCAGCACCCGGCGGGCGCCGAACTCGTCCGTGAGCCGCAGGTACGCGTCGAGATCGCGGCGGTCGGGGTGGAGCGGATCGTAGATCGCGGCGAGCTGCGGATGAGCGAAGCAGTCGTCGGCCATGCGGCCGAAACTAGGCGGCGCGGGGGCGGCGCAGCCACCGGGTTTGGGGCGGCGAGAGCGCACGGGCACGGGGGGACGCACGGGGCGGATGGGTCCCGCGGTGCGGGTTGACAGCTAAATCGAACATGGGTTCCCATGAAGGATCGGCCGGGTTTCCCCAGGCCGGCCCGACGCGAGGCGCGTTGTCAGTGGCAGGCGCTAGCGTCGTGGACGTGAAGCGATCGACTCAGACATCCCGGGTGGAGCCCATGGCAGCGACTGACCGCGAGAAGGCGCTCGACGCCGCACTCGCCCAGATTGAACGGCAATTCGGCAAGGGTGCCGTGATGCGCCTCGGCGAGCGGCCGAACGAGCCCGTGGAAGTCATCCCCACCGGGTCGACCGCGCTCGACGTGGCGCTCGGTGTGGGCGGCCTGCCGCGCGGCCGCGTGGTGGAGGTGTACGGGCCGGAGTCCTCCGGAAAGACGACCCTGACGCTGCACGCGGTGGCCAACGCGCAGCGGGCCGGCGGCACGGTCGCGTTCGTCGACGCGGAGCACGCCCTCGACCCGGAGTACGCGAAGAAGCTCGGTGTCGACATCGACTCCCTCATCCTCTCCCAGCCCGACAACGGCGAACAGGCGCTGGAGATCGCGGACATGCTCGTCCGCTCCGGCGCACTCGACCTGATCGTCATCGACTCGGTCGCGGCCCTCGTGCCGCGCGCGGAGATCGAGGGTGAGATGGGCGACTCCCACGTCGGCCTGCAGGCCCGGCTGATGAGCCAGGCCCTGCGGAAGATCACCAGCGCGCTGAACCAGTCGAAGACCACCGCGATCTTCATCAACCAGTTGCGCGAGAAGATCGGCGTGATGTTCGGCTCGCCCGAGACCACCACCGGCGGCAAGGCGCTGAAGTTCTACGCCTCGGTGCGGCTGGACATCCGGCGCATCGAGACGCTCAAGGACGGCACGGAGCCCGTCGGCAACCGCACGCGCGTGAAGGTCGTGAAGAACAAGGTCGCGCCGCCCTTCAAGCAGGCCGAGTTCGACATCCTCTACGGGCAGGGCATCAGCCGCGAGGGCGGCCTGATCGACATGGGCGTGGAGCACGGCTTCATCCGCAAGTCCGGCGCCTGGTACACGCACGAGGGCGACCAGCTCGGCCAGGGCAAGGAGAACGCGCGGACGTTCCTGAAGGACAACCCCGACCTGGCCGACGAGATCGAGAGGCGGATCAAGGAGAAGCTCGGCATCGGCCCGAAGCAGGAGAGCCCGGAGGGCGAGCCGGGTGCGGACGCGGCCGCCGGCCCCGCCGCGCCCGCGGAGGGTGCCGCCCCCGCGGGCAAGAAGACGGTGCCGGCGCCGGCCAAGACCGCGAAGGCGGCCAAGGCCGCGGCCAAGAGCTGATCCGTGGTCCGGCGCACCGACTGGCCGCTCCCGCCCCCGGACGACGGCCGCCCCCCGTTCGGGGGCGGCCCGGAGGACGGGGGGTATGGGCCGGCGGGAGATCCTGACGGTTCCGGCGGACCGGGGCACCCGCGCCGGTCCGGGCGCGGCGGGGCCTCCCGACGGGGGCGCTCGCGGGGCCGCGGGGAGCCGTCCGAGGACCGGGCGCGGGAGATGTCGCTCAGCCCGGAGGAACGGGCGCGGGCGATCTGCCTGCGGCTGCTCACCGGGTCGCCGCGCACCCGCAAGCAGCTCGCGGACGCACTGGCCAAGCGTGACGTCGACGCCGAGGTGGCGGAGGCCGTACTCGACCGCCTCGAAGCGGCCGGGCTGATCGACGACGCGGCGTTCGCCGGCGCCTGGGTGGAGTCCCGGCACCACGGCCGCGGTCTCGCCCGCCGCGCGCTCGCGCGCGAACTGCGCACCCGGGGCGTGGCGGCCCCGGTGGTCGACGAGGCGGTGGGCCGGCTCGACGTGCACACCGAGGAGGAGACGGCCCGCGAGCTGGTCGCCCGCAAGCTCCGCGCCACCCGCGGCCTCGATCGCGACAAGCGCATCCGCCGCCTCGCGGGCATGCTGGCCCGCCGGGGCTACGGGGAAGGGCTGGCGATCCGCGTCGTCCGTGAGGCGCTGGAGGCGGAGGGCGAGGAGGCGGAGGACCTGCTGGCGGACTGAGCTGCACGGGGCCGATGGCGCCGGGGTGCCCCGGCGCGGCGTCCAAGACGGCCCTCGCGCGGGCCGCGTTGCCGGGCTCAGCGTCGGAGACGGCCCTCGGCGGGCGAGCTGCCCCTGCGTACGAGCACCGGACGCCACAGGAGGAGAGCCGGGCAGGAGGGGGGCTCTGTGCTGCCGTCAGTGCCTGGCCCGGCAGACCTGAGCGGGCCGGAGTCGTACGGACCCCGGTGCGGGCCGGGGGCGGTGTCCTCGCCGCCCGTACCCGCCGCGCGTACCTGTGCCGTACGCGAGGCCGTGCCTCCGCCGTGCGCGCGTGTCCGGCCGCCGCCGCGGCCGGTTCGC
The DNA here is from genome assembly GCF_007827615.1 of Streptomyces sp. CNZ287. Lineage (NCBI taxonomy): Bacteria > Bacillati > Actinomycetota > Actinomycetes > Kitasatosporales > Streptomycetaceae > Streptomyces > Streptomyces sp. CNZ287. Next base: position 60,908 of record NZ_VISV01000021.1, read on the forward strand.
GACACTCCGCGCCGCGCGAGGCGGCGGCCCGGGGGCCAGGTCCCGGGCCGGATATGCCGTGCCGGGTGTCAGACCCGGCGGAGGACCGCGACGACCTTGCCGAGGATCGTCGCCTCGTCGCCCGGAATCGGCTGGTACGCCGCGTTGTGCGGGAGCAGCCACACGTGGCCGTCCTCGCGCTTGAAGCGCTTGACCGTGGCCTCGCCGTCCAGCATCGCGGCGACGATGTCGCCGTTCTCGGCGACCGGCTGGCGGCGCACCGCGACCCAGTCCCCGTCGCAGATCGCCGCGTCGATCATTGAGTCGCCGACGACCTTCAGCACGAAGAGCTCACCGTCGCCGACGAGCTGCCGGGGCAGTGGGAACACGTCCTCGACCGACTCCTCGGCGAGGATCGGGCCACCGGCGGCGATCCGGCCGACCAGCGGCACGTACGATGCGGCGGGCTTGCCCGTGGTGTCGGTGGCCGCCTGGGTGGTGGGCGTGTCGGCGCCGCGCACCTCGTACGCCCGCGGCCGGTGCGGGTCCCGGCGCAGGAAGCCCTTCCGCTCCAGGGCCATGAGCTGGTGCGCGACGGACGAGGTGGACGAGAGGCCGACCGCCTGGCCGATCTCGCGCATCGACGGCGGGTAGCCGCGGCGCTGCACCGAGTCGCGAATGACCTCGATGACCCGGCGCTGCCGCTCGGTCAGGCCCGAGCTGTCGGCCCTGATACCCGGCGGACGCCCGGGCATGGAGCGCTTGGGTGGCTGCGCCTCGCCCTCACGGCCGTCCCCGGAAGGCGGCGTGAGCTGCGGCTCTGCTGCCTGCTGGGGCCGTTCGTGGGCGGCGATGGCTGTGGTGTCTGCGGTAGTGGTCACGTCGGCGGGCCCCTCTCGAGACGGGTCTCTCTCTCGTAGGACCAACGGTAGTTGCTTTCGAAAGGTTGCGCCAAACACACGTTCGAGTGAAAAACTTCGGTTTCACTTCCGTGATCCATCAACTGGGTGTAAAGCGCTGGCCTGATGGCTGAGCGCCGCCTGCCGCCCGCCCCGCGCCGGCCTGCCGCCGCGCGGGTGTGCCGGGTGCCGCCCCGTCGGCGCGGGGGTGCCGTCCCGTCGGCGCGGGGGTGCCGTCCCGTCGGCGCGGGGGTGCCGTCCCGTCGGCGCGGGGGTGCCGTCCCGTCGGCGCGGGGGTGCCGTCCAGCTTGTCACCCCCGCCCCACCCGCGTCGCGGTCCGCGCGCTCACGTAGGCTGCCGATGTCGCGCGCGGTGCCCTGTCCCGCGCCCCGCCCGATCTCGTGGCGCGGCAACACGCTCTCCGCATCTCAATGGCAGCCAAACCCCAGATCTAGTGGTTAGATGGGTGTCAGCAGCCCACAAGTTGTGGTCCCCCTTCCTCTCAGCGGAAGGGCATCCCATATGATTGAGGTCTGCTCCGGCGGGCCGCGGGGGGCCGCCGGACCGACGTGCCGTGCGCGAGAAGGGGAGGGTGGAGAACGATGCACTGCCCCTTCTGCAGGCACCCCGACAGCCGGGTCGTCGACAGCCGCACGACCGACGACGGCGCAGCGATCCGCCGCCGCCGGCAGTGCCCCGACTGCTCGCGCCGCTTCACCACGGTGGAGACCGCGTCCCTGATGGTCATCAAGCGCAGCGGGGTCACCGAGCCCTTCAGCCGCGCCAAGGTGATCACGGGCGTCCGCAAGGCCTGCCAGGGCCGCCCCGTCACCGAAGACGCGCTGGCCCAGCTCGGCCAGCGGGTCGAGGAGGCGATCCGGGCCACCGGCAGCGCCGAGGTCTCCAGCCACGACGTCGGGCTCGCCATACTGGGCCCGCTGCAGGATCTCGATCTCGTCGCCTACCTGCGCTTCGCCTCGGTCTACCGCGCCTTCGACTCCCTCGAGGACTTCGACGACGCGATCACGCAGTTGCGGACCGCGGACAGGCCCCCCGCCGACAGCGGCGGCCCCGACGGACAGGACGACCAGGCCCCACCTCCCGCGCCGGGCGACCCCGGCGCGCCCGGCCCCGGCCGCAGTCCGGGCCGCGGCGAGGCCCCCGGAGTCCCGTCACCCGGCAGAGCGGCCGGCTGACGCCCACCGCGGGCCACCCGTCATCCACACCCGGCCGGTGCGCGGCGCAGCGCGCCGTCCGCCTGCGGAACAAGCAGATCAAGAACAGGAACCGTGCCCGGGAAGACGCGGGCACATCAGGGCGTTCACGCCCGTATAGGGAGGCGGCATGACAGAGACGACGAGCGGCCCGGCGCGTAGTTCCCGCAAGGGCGGCGCCAAGGGGAACAAGGGCCTGCGCATCGAGCGGATCCACACCACCCCCGGTAGGCACCCGTACGACGAGGTGGAGTGGGCTCGCCGTGACGTCGTCATGACCAACTGGCGCGACGGTTCGGTCAACTTCGAGCAGCGCGGCGTGGAGTTTCCCGAGTTCTGGGAGGCCAACGCGGTCAACATCGTCACGAGCAAGTACTTCCGCGGTGCGGTGGGCACCCCCAAGCGGGAGACCAGCCTCAAGCAGGTCGTCGACCGGATCGTGAAGACGTACCGGAAGGCCGGCGAGGACCACAAGTACTTCGCCTCGCCCGCGGACGCCGAGATCTTCGAGCACGAGCTGACCTACGCCCTGCTGCACCAGATCTTCAGCTTCAACTCGCCGGTGTGGTTCAACGTCGGCACCCCGCAGCCCCAGCAGGTGAGCGCCTGCTTCATCCTCTCCGTCGACGACTCCATGGAGTCCATCCTCGACTGGTACAAGGAAGAGGGGATGATCTTCAAGGGCGGCTCCGGCGCCGGCCTCAACCTCTCCCGTATCCGCTCCAGCAAGGAACTGCTCTCCTCCGGCGGCAACGCCTCGGGGCCGGTCTCGTTCATGCGCGGCGCGGACGCCTCCGCCGGCACCATCAAGTCCGGCGGCGCCACCCGGCGCGCCGCGAAGATGGTCGTGCTCGACGTCGACCACCCTGACATCGAGGCGTTCATCGAGACCAAGGTGAAGGAAGAGGAGAAGATCCGCGCCCTGCGCGACGCGGGCTTCGACATGGACCTCGGCGGCGACGACATCACCTCCGTGCAGTACCAGAACGCCAACAACTCCGTGCGGGTCACCGACGAGTTCATGAAGGCCGTCGAGAACGACGAGCAGTTCGGCCTGCGCGCGCGGATGACCGGCGAAGTCATCGAGGAGGTCGGCGCGAAGAAGCTGTTCCGGCAGATGGCGGAGGCCGCCTGGGCCTGCGCCGATCCCGGTATCCAGTACGACGACACCATCAACCACTGGCACACCGCGCCGGAGTCGGGCCGTATCACCGCGTCCAACCCGTGCAGCGAGTACATGCACCTGGACAACACCTCGTGCAACCTCGCCTCGCTGAACCTGATGAAGTTCCTCAAGCAGGACGCCGACGGCCGGCAGAGCTTCGAGGTCGAGCGCTTCGCCAAGGTCGTCGAGCTCGTCATCACGGCGATGGACATCTCCATCTCCTTCGCCGACTTCCCCACCCGGAAGATCGCCGAGAACACCCGCGCCTTCCGCCAGCTCGGCATCGGCTACGCCAACCTCGGCGCGCTGCTCATGGCCACCGGCCACGCCTACGACTCGGACGGCGGCCGCGCCCTCGCCGGCGCCATCACCTCCCTGATGACCGGCACCGCGTACAAGCGCTCCGCGCAACTGGCCGCCGCCGTCGGCGCGTACGACGGCTACGCCCGCAACGCCACCGCCCACAAGCGCGTCATGCGGCAGCACGCAGACGCCAACGGCACGGCCAGGCGCATGGACGACCTGGACACCCCCGTCTGGGCGGCCGCCACCGAAGCCTGGCAGGACGTGGTCCGCCTCGGCGACAAGCACGGCTACCGCAACGCCCAGGCGTCGGTGCTGGCACCGACGGGGACCATCGGCCTGGCGATGTCGTGCGACACGACGGGCATCGAGCCGGACCTGGCGCTGGTGAAGTTCAAGAAGCTGGTCGGCGGCGGCTCGATGCAGATCGTCAACCAGACGGTGCCCATGGCGCTGAAGCGCCTGGGGTACCAGGAGGAGCAGATCGAGGCGATCGTGGCGCACATCGCCGAGCACGGGAGCGTCGTGAACGCCCCGAGCCTCAGGCCCGAGCACTACGAGATCTTCGACTGCGCCATGGGCGAGCGCTCCATCTCGCCGATGGGGCACGTGCGCATGATGGCGGCGACGCAGCCGTTCCTGAGCGGCGCGATCTCCAAGACGGTCAACATGCCCGCGACGAGCAGCGTCGCGGACGTCGAGGAGATCTACCTCCAGGGCTGGAAGCTGGGCGTCAAGGCCCTCGCCGTGTACGTGGAGGGCTCGAAGGTCGGCCAGCCGCTGTCGGCGAAGAAGAAGGCCGACAAGGCCGCCGACAAGGCGGAGGAGACGATCCGCGAGGCTGTGGAGAAGGTCGTCGAGTACCGTCCGGTACGCCGCCGCCTCCCCAAGGGCCGCCCGGGTATCACCACCTCCTTCACGGTCGGCGGCGCCGAGGGCTACATGACCGCCAACTCCTACCCGGACGACGGGCTGGGCGAGGTGTTCCTGAAGATGTCGAAGCAGGGCTCGACCCTCGCGGGCATGATGGACGCCTTCTCGATCGCGGTCTCGGTGGGCCTGCAGTACGGGGTGCCGCTGGAGACCTACGTCTCGAAGTTCACGAACATGCGCTTCGAGCCCGCGGGCATGACGGACGACCCGGACGTGCGGATGGCGCAGTCGATCGTCGACTACATCTTCCGCCGCCTGGCGCTGGACTTCCTGCCGTTCGAGACCCGCTCCGCGCTGGGCATCCACTCGGCGGAGGAGCGCGAGCGGCACCTGGAGACGGGTTCGTACGAGCCGACGGACGACGAGCTGGACGTCGAGGGCCTGGCCCAGTCGGCCCCCCGCGAGCCGGCACCGCTGCCGACCTCGCCGGTGACGATGGAACAGGCCAAGCCGGCCCCGAAGGAGGCGCACACGTCGGCGGAGCTGGTGGAGATGCAGCTCGGCATCCAGGCGGACGCGCCGCTGTGCTTCTCCTGCGGCACGAAGATGCAGCGGGCGGGTAGCTGCTACATCTGCGAGGGCTGCGGCTCGACCAGCGGCTGCAGCTGACGGGCCGGGTCCGGTGACCCGCCCACGTAGCTGACCGCACGTCCCGGAGGGGACCGGCCACCGGCCGGTCCCCTCCGGCGCCTTTCGGAGCATGCCGGACACGTCCGGGTGAAGTCCTGGGCGGCGTGCCGACGGCTGTTCCCGGGTGTCAGTCCTTCGTCGCGCTCGCCGCCCGGTGCAGGTACGGGAGGAAGCCCCGGACCGACGGCGGGTGCGCGGTGTGGGGGGTGGCCGTGTGCACCGTGCGGGTGGGGGCGTCCTCAGGGTGGAGGGGAGCGAGGGTGACGCCTGCGGGGAGGGCTCCCGCGGCGAGGGCGGGGACGAGCGTGAGGCCCAGGCCGGCCGCGACGAAGCCGAACTTCGCCGTCCACTCGCGGGCGACGTAGTCGATACGGGGCCGGAAGCCCTGCCGCAGGCAGGCGCTGATCAGCGTCTCCTCCGGCGTCTGGCTGCCCGCGACCCAGCTCTCGCCGGCCAGGTCCGCAAGCCGCAGCGGGCGGGTGCTCCCCGCCAGCCGGTGACCGGCGGGCAGCGCGACGAGCACCGGGTCGTCGAGCAGGTGCGCCAGTTCCACCCCCTCGTACGCGGCCACCTGCTCCGGGTAGCCCGACACCAGTGCCAGGTCCAGCCCGCCGGCCGCCAGCGCGGCGACGTGGTCGCGGCTGTAACCCTCGACGTGCGTCACGCACATGCCCGGGTGGTCGGCGGCGAAGGCCGCCAGCGCGCGGGGTACGAGGGAGGCGTCCGCGGTGGCGAAGGAGCCGAGCCGCAGCCGCCCGGCCGCCAGCCGGTCCAGGGCGGCGAGGTCGCGGCGGGCGTCGGCGAGGCGGTCGAGGGCCGCCCCGGCGTGGCCGAGGGCGTGGCGGCCCTGCTCGGTGAGGCGTACGCCGCGGGGCAGCCGGTCGAAGAGCGGCGCGCCGAACTCCGCTTCCAGCGCGGCGATCTGCCGGGACACCGCGGACTGCGTGAAGCCCAGTTCGGCGCCCGCGGCGGTGAAGGAGCCGTGGCGGGCGACGGCCCGGAAGACCTCCAGCCAGGCGGTGTCCATACAGCGGCTCCCGGGGTCCGACGAGGCATGCGGTCTCCGCATCGTATGCATGCGAGACATTCGTTGGTCAGATGGGTGGGCGCCCGCCTAGCGTTTCGGCACATGACGCTGCAGAAGACCTTCGACGACCCCGCCGCCGTCCCGCCGCCCGCGGGCAACTTCTCCCACGTCGTACGCCTCGGCCTCGGCGGCGGCGACGCCCTGCTGTTCGTCTCCGGGCAGGTCGCGCTGGACGCCGACGGGCGGGTCGTCGGCCCCGGGGACATGCGCGTGCAGGCCCGGCACGTGATGGAGAGCCTGGCGGCGATCCTCGCCGCCCACGGCGGCACCCTCGCGGACGTCGTGAACATCCGCTCGTTCGTCACCGATATGGGCCTGCTCTCCGCGTACGCGGAGGTGCGGCGCGGGTACTTCCCCGGCCCGCCGCCGTCCAGCACCACGGTCGAGGTCTCCCGGCTCTTCCGGGACGGCGCGCTGCTGGAAGTGGAGATCGTCGCGGCGGTGACCGGCGGCCAGGGGGCGTGAACTGCCCCTCGCACGCCGGTGATCGCCGCTGAACCAGGCCGTACGATAGCGCGGTGCTGGTCAAGTGGATTCGCTGTACCGTGGTGGACCGCCGGGGTTTCGAGCGGGGGCAGCGGAAGTGGGCGGGGCTGCCCGGCGAACCGGGCTTTCTCGGACAGGGCGGGGGCTGGAGCCGGGCGCGCGAGGGCGTGGTGCACCTCATTGCCTTCTGGGAGAGCCGGGCGCTGTACGACTCCTTCATGGCCCGCTCGCACGACCGGCTCGCCGCTGCCCAGCTCGGCACGTTCCGGGACATGCGGGTGCGGCTCTTCGAGTACCGGATGGACGTAAAGATGGGCTTCGAGCCCCGGTTCGAGGGCGCGGACGTGATGCGGCTCGCGCACTGCCGGGTGCACGAGGACCGCGTGGAGCACTTCACGCTCATGCAGGAGAAGGTGTGGAACCCGGCGATGGCGGGGTCGCCGGGGATGCTGCGGGGGGTGCTGGGGCAGTCGGGGGAGGGCGAGTTCCTGGTGCTGTCGCTGTGGTGGGCGAAGGCGGAACACGGCAAGTACCGCGAGGAGCGGGTGGAGCGGCTGGCGCTGCGCGCGCAGACCGCGGCGGACGTGGCGGCGCTGGCGGGGGACGTGGTGGATCTCGTGGAGTCCTGGACCGTCTGACCGGATGCCCGGCCGCTACGCTGTGCGCGACATGACACCGGATCCCGCTTCCGCCCCGCCGCCGGACCCGTCCCAGGCTCCGGGCACCGCCCAGGAACCGGCCCCGGACACGGCCGTAGCGGCCGGCCACGGCCGGGGCGCTCGCGTACCCGAAGGCGCGGGCGCGCGGATGCCCGACGCACCCCTCGTACGCGCCCTCGCGAGCCTGCGCGGGCTGGCCGTCGGCGACGCGCTGGGCGCCCGGTACTCCGAGCCCGGCAGCTTTCCCCTCCTGGCCCGCCGTGAGCTGCCGCCCGCGCCGTGGCGGTGGACGGACGACACGGAGATGGCGGCGTCGGTGGTGGCGGTGCTCGCCGCGCACGGCCGCGTCGAACAGGACGCGCTGGCGGCCTCGTTCGCCGGGCGGCAGAACGCCGGCGGCCCCCGCGGCTACGGGCGCACGGTGAACCGGATTCTGCGGCAGGTGCGCGACGGCGGGGACTGGCGCCGGCTCGCCGCCGCCCTCTTCGACGGCCAGGGCTCCTGGGGCAACGGCGCGGCGATGCGGGTGGCGCCGCTGGGCGCCTGGTACGCGGGGGACGTCCAGGAGGCGGTACGGCAGGCGGAGATCTCCTCGTACGTCACCCACCAGCACCGCGAGGCCGTCACCGGCTGCATGGCGGTGGCCGCGGCGGCGGCGCTGGCCGCCGATCCGCCCGGCGACGCCGCGGCGCGCCCGGGGGACACCTCCGGGCCCGATGGTGCCGCCCTGCTCGACCAGGTGATCGCGCTCGTGCCGCGCAGCGCCGTCGCCCAAGGGCTGCGCCGGGCACGGGACATGCTCGACTACGACGACGTCGCCACCGTCGCGGCCGTGCTGGGCAACGGGCGTCGCAGCACCGCGCACGACACCGTGCCGTTCGCCCTGTGGTCGGCCGCCCGGCACCTCGGCGACTTCGCGGGTGCCTTCTGGGCCACGGTTCAGGCCGGCGGGGACGTGGACACCACGTGCGCGATCGTCGGCGGAGTGCTCGCGGGCGCGGCGGCGGGGGCGCCGCCGGCGGAGTGGGTACGGCACGTGGAGCCGCTGCCGGAGTGGGTTCCCGCGGCCACGGACTCCTGACAGACCCGGGCCGCGGACGGTCCCTGGCGGACGGCAGCACGCAGACGCCGGGTACGCGGCCGTACGCACCGAAGCCCTGCTCCGCACCCGCCCCGCTCCCTACGGACCGACGCCGCGGCGTACGCACCGATGCCACGCGCCGTACGTGACCGAAGGGAGCCGCACCCGGTGACCCCGCCCCGCCACTGACGCGGCCACCGGAGTCCGGTTGCGCCCGCGTCAGCCCGCGCCCGGTCCCGTCATGCCGGACAGCGCCTCGATGTCCGCCTTGCGCACCTTGATGGCCACCGCGGCGATGAGCACGGCGAACACGACCATGGCCGTGGCGGCGACGAACGCCTGGGACATGCCCACCGTGAGCACTTCCTTGCTCCACGGCGGCGGCAGTTCGCCGGACTTCTCGAAGCCCGCTATCTGCTCCGGCGACCCCTTGTCCATGAACGCCGGTATCTGCTTCTCCGCCTCGTCCCTGCTGGCCGTGCCGTACACCGTGGTGAGGATGGAGAGGCCGAGCGAACCGCCCACCTGCTGCGTGGCGTTGAGCAGGCCGGAGGCGGCCCCCGCCTGGTCCTGCGCGACGCCGGAGACGGAGGTGATGGTGAGGGTCACGAAGTTCATGCCCATGCCGAAGCCGAAGACGACCTCGGGTCCGAACACCCCGCCCAGGAACGAGCTGTCGGTGTCCAGCAGCACCATCCAGGCCAGCGCGACCGCGGTGATGGACGAGCCGCCGATCACGAACGGCTTGGGCCCGAGCACCGGCAGGAACTTCTGCACGAGGCCGGCGCTGGCGACGATGGCCACCGAGATCGGCAGGAACGCCACGCCCGCCTTGATCGGGCTGTACTCCAGGACGTTCTGCACGAACAGCACCAGGTAGAAGAAGATGCCGAAGAGGGCGGCCGCCAGGCTCAGCATGATCACGTACGAACCGGAGCGGTTGCGGTCGGCGAACATCTTCAGCGGCGTGATGGGGTCCTTCGCGCCGCGCTCGACGAGGACGAACGTCACGAGCAGGATCGCCGCCGCCGCGAACGAGCCGATCGACAGGCTGTCCCGCCAGCCCTCCTCGGCGGCGCGGATGAACCCGTAGACGAGTGCCGCCATGCCGGCGGTGGACGTCAGCGCGCCGGAGATGTCGAAGCGTCCCGGGCGCCGCTCGGATTCGTTGATGTACAGCGGGACGGTGAGGATGATCAGAAGGCCGATGGGCACGTTGACGAAGAGCACCCAGCGCCAGTTGAGCCACTCGGTGAGCATGCCGCCGGCCAGCAGGCCGATGGCGCCGCCGGCCGCGGAGACCGCCGCGAACACACCGAACGCCCGGTTCCGCTCGGGGCCTTCGGGGAACGTGGTGGTGACGAGGGCCAGCGAGGTGGGTGAGGCGATGGCGGCGCCGGCGCCCTGCACGGCGCGCGCGACGAGCAGGTGCCACGGCTCCTGCGCGAAGCCGCCGAGCAGCGAGGCCGCGATGAAGAGGGCGACGCCGAAGACGAGCACGCGGCGGCGGCCGAGGATGTCCCCGGCCCGGCCGCCGAGGAGGAGCAGGCCGCCGAAGGTGAGCGTGTATGCGCTGACGACCCAGGTCAGGCCGGTGGTGGAGAAGTCAAGGGAGTTCTGGATGTGCGGGAGCGCGATGTTCACGACCGACACATCGAGAACGACCATGAGCTGGCAGGCCGCGATGATGAGCAGCGCCATGTTGCGCTGGTCGGCACGCGGAGCCTTGCCCTTTCCCCGCTCGTTCGCTAATTGGGAGGCAGTCACCGTGTTCCCCATACGTGTGAGAGAGTGAACGGTGGCGTTCACTGAGTGAGTTGAGCGTAAGAGCCCTCGTGAAGGAACGCAAGCGTTCACTAAGGCCGCTTACGGAGAGACCGATATGGGTAGTTCGGGCCGGACCGCTCCCGGAGCGTGCACCGAAACCGGCCGGAGCCAGGGCGTGCGCCGCCGGGGTGACGTACTCGAGCGCGCCATCCTGGACGCCGCGCTCGAACAGCTAGGCGTCGCCGGCTGGAAGGGGCTGACCATCGAGGGCGTCGCCGCCCGCGCGCAGACCGGTAAGGCGGCCGTCTACCGGCGCTGGGCGTCGAAGTCGGAGCTCGTCCAGGACGCGCTGCGGGCCGGGGTGCCGCCCCTGGAGACCCAGCCCGACCGGGGCAGCCTGCGGGCCGACCTCACCGAGTTCTGCCGTGCGCTGCGCGACCGGATGTACTCCAGCGGCGGTCAGGCGCTGCGCGCCGTGCTCGACGAGTGCGACCGCGAGCAGGCCGAGCAGTTCCACGAGGTGATCATCGGCCAGATCATCGACCCCGGCAAGGAGCTGATCGCGGAGTTGCTGCGCCGCGGCGTCGAGCGGGGGGACGTGCGGCCCGAGGTGAACGGGGACCTGGTGCTCGACGTACTGCCGGCGATGATGATGTACCGGCACAAGACCACCGGCCGGGACCTCAGCGACAAGGACATGGACGAGTTGGTCGACCAGGTGATGGTCCCGCTGCTGCAAGGGCAGTGAGCGCGGAGGGCCCCGTTTCAGGTGCCGCGCGCGGGTGCGCGTGAGCCGGGGCGGGGGCGGGGTCGTAGGCTGAACTTATGAGCCCCTACGAGCCGCCCACCCACCGCGTCGAGCGCTCCCTGCGCGCCACCACGGGCGCGAAGGTCGTCGCAGGCGTCGACGAGGTCGGCAGGGGTGCGTGGGCCGGCCCCGTCACCGTGTGTGCGGCCGTCACCGGGCTGCGCCGCGCGCCCGAAGGGCTCACCGACTCCAAGCTGTTGACGGTCAAGCGGCGCGAGGAGCTGGCGGCCGAGCTGACGGGGTGGGTCACCGCGCACGCGCTGGGCCACGCCTCGTCGCGGGAGATCGACGAGCTGGGCATGACGGCATGTTTGCGCCTCGCCGCGGGCCGGGCGCTGGAGGCGCTGCCCGTGCGGCCGGACGCGGTGATCCTCGACGGCAAGCACGACTATCTCGGGGCGCCCTGGCGGGTCCGTACGGTGATCAAGGGCGACCAGTCGTGCGTCGCCGTCGCCGCCGCGTCCGTCCTCGCCAAGGTCCACCGCGACGCCCGCATGACCGAACTGGCCGCCGCGCGGGCCGAGTACGAGCCGTACGCGTTCGAGGACAACGCCGGCTATCCCTCGCCCGTGCACCGGACCGCCCTCCAGGACCACGGGCCCACCGATCTGCACCGGCTCTCCTGGGCGTACATGGACGGGCTGGACAAGTGGCAGCACCTGAAGCGCCCGCGGATCGCGCCCGAGGCCGCGGAGCTGGAGGCGGCCGGGCAGTTGGGGCTGGACATCTGACACACGCGGCCCCGCGACCGGGGCCGCGGGGGCCGCGGGCGCCCGCTTCAGTTGCCCACCCGCTGATGTGCTTGTCACAGCCATTTGATAGACATGCGCCCATGCCTCTCCCTGCCGAGGACTCTCCCACCCACGAGAGCGTCCCGGGCCGCAGCGCGCCCCCTCGTCCCATCCCAGGCCCCCGACCCGTACGGCCGCGTGGCGGCTCCCGTTCCGGCCCCGGCGGCCGCGCCCCCGGTGCCACCGCGCCCGGCGCCCGTCCCGCACCCGCCGGCGGCCAGGGCAGGCCCGCCGCCGGGCCGCAGCTCCAGCTCATCCCCGCGACGCCCGACGGTGCCGTCGACGCCGCCGACGAAGCCGTCGACCTGCTGCTGGAGTCCGGCCGCGCGCCGGCCGAGATCCTCGTCCTCACCACCGGCGATCCGCACCCGTGGGCGGCGCACGAGCTGTCGTTCGGCGAGGACGGCTACTGGGCGCAGGAGGCCGCGGGGGACGACGTCTTCTACGCCGCCGCCGCTGCCGCGGAGCGGTTGGCCCGGCGGCCGGTGGTCGTCGTCGCCGTCAACGGCGGCGGTGACGAGGCGACGGCCGCGGCGCTGCCGGCGGCCATGACGCGCGCGGCGGCGCTGCTGATCCTCTGCGGCGACGCGGACTACATCAACGGCATCCTGGGCGTCTCGGCCTGATCGCCCCGCTCCGCCCGAGGCCGGAGCGGGGGCGGCTCAGACCGCCCACGAGATGGTCTGTTCCGCCTCCGCCTCCGGCGGCTGGAGCGCACGCGGGCCCGGGGCCGCACCGACCTCGCGCGCGGGGGCGTCCTCGGCGAACTCCCCGTCCGCCGGCGGTCCGTCCGCGTACGGGCGGCGGCCGCCGCGGCCCTCGCCCAGCACCTGCCAGCCGCCGCCGGTGAGCGTGATGTACGCGCCGCAGCGCAGCCCGTGCAGCGTGCAGGCGTCCCGCAGCCCCCACATCCACGCGCCGTCCTCCTCCGTCCAGCCGGCGTCCCCGGTGCGGCAGTACAGCAGCACCGCCGTACGGACCGGGAAGCGGCGGCGCAGGTCGTGCGGGATGATCCGGCGGAGCCGGGCCAGCAGTGCGTTGCGCAGGTCCCAGCCGTCCGGTGCGACCTCCGGCCGGCCTGCCTCGCTGCGCGCGAGCGACGCGCTCGCGCGCAGCCGCTCGTCGGGGTCGAGCACGGCGATCACCGCCGTCTGCGGCGTGGGCCGGTGGCGGGCGTGCAGGCCGGTGACGATCTCGCGGGGGTTGCGCAGAAGCGGGATGCCGGCCGCGGCCCACTCGGCAGGTTCGAGGATGCGGCCGGACGGGCCGGTGTCGCCGGTGGCGGGGCCGAAGACCAAGGGCCCTCCCTGGGGCTGCGGGCGTAGGGAACGCACGGCGGGGGCGATCGGGCGTGGGCGCGCAGCGTCGAGCAGCCCGGGGGACCGGGCCGGCGCTGGGAGCGAACCTCAATTCTCCCCGCCGAAGTGGCCTGCGGCAATGCGGCATTGTCGACAGGTCTCTCTTCTCCGGCCGCCGGCCTGCTGCGGCACGGGCCGCTTCCGGGCCCCACGGCGGCCGTTGCCTGGGCCCTTTCCGGCCGTCGGCGGGCCGGTGCCCGACCGCTGTCCAACCGCTGACCAACTGCATATCAGCAGCAATCACCGTGCGTGAGGTGGCTGACTGTCGGTGCCATCGGGTTGCATGGGGGCATGGACGATCAGGAGCTGCGCGCCGAAGCCGACGCCGTTCTCGCCGGGCTCGTCGGCGACGCCGGCGGCCCGGCCCGGCTGCGGGAGGACCAGTGGCAGGCCGTGGACGCCCTCGTGCGCGAGCGGCGCCGGGCGCTGGTGGTGCAGCGCACGGGCTGGGGCAAGTCGGCGGTGTACTTCGTCGCCACCGCGCTGCTGCGCCGCCGCGGTGCGGGCCCCACCGTGATCGTTTCGCCGCTGCTGGCGCTCATGCGCAACCAGGTCGAGGCCGCGGCGCGGGCCGGCATCCGGGCCCGTACGATCAACTCGGCCAACCCCGAGGAGTGGGGCGCCATCCATGAGGAGGTCGAGCGCGGGGAGACCGACGTGCTCCTCGTCAGCCCCGAGCGGCTGAACTCCGTGGACTTCCGCGACCGGCTGCTGCCCGAACTGGCCGCCACGACCGGCCTCCTCGTCGTCGACGAGGCGCACTGCATCTCCGACTGGGGCCACGACTTCCGCCCCGACTACCGACGGCTGCGCGCCATGCTCGCCGACCTGCCTGAGGGCGTGCCCGTGCTGGCGACCACCGCGACGGCGAACGCGCGCGTGACCGCCGACGTCGCCGAGCAGCTCGGCACCGGCGGCGGCGAGGCCCTGGTGCTGCGCGGCCCGCTGGACCGGGAGAGCCTGCGGCTCGGCGTGGTCCGGCTGCCCGACGCGGCGCACCGCCTCGCCTGGCTCGCCGAGCACCTGGGCGAGCTGCCGGGATCCGGGATCGTCTACGCGCTGACGGTCGCCGCCGCCGAGGAGGCCGCGGCCTTCCTCCGGCAGCGCGGTTTCCCCGTGGCCTCGTACACGGGGCGCACGGAGAACGCCGACCGGCTGCAGGCCGAGGAGGACCTGCTGGCGAACCGGGTCAAGGCGCTGGTCGCGACGTCCGCGCTGGGCATGGGGTTCGACAAGCCGGACCTCGGCTTCGTCGTCCACCTCGGCTCGCCGTCCTCGCCGATCGCGTACTACCAGCAGGTGGGCCGCGCCGGCCGGGGCGTCGACCACGCCGACGTACTGCTGCTGCCGGGCCGGGAGGACGAGGCGATCTGGCGTTACTTCGCCGACACCGCCTTCCCGCCCGAAGCGCAGGTCCGCCAGACCCTCGCCGCGCTCGCGGACGCCGGCCGCCCGCTGTCCGTCCCGGCCCTGGAGGCGGCCGTCGACCTCAGGCGTACGCGGCTGGAGACGATGCTGAAGGTGCTCGACGTCGACGGGGCGGTCCGGCGGGTGAAGGGCGGCTGGACGGCCACCGGCCGCGCATGGGAGTACGACACCGAGCGGTACGCGTGGGTGGCGCGGCAGCGCGCCGCCGAACAGCAGGCCATGCGGGACTACGTGAGCACGCCGGGCTGCCGGATGGAGTTCCTGCGCGCGCAGTTGGACGACGAGGGGGCGGAGCCGTGCGGGCGCTGCGACAACTGCGCGGGCCCGTGGATCGGCGCGGGCGTCTCGGCGGAGGCGCTGACGGGCGCCGAGAAGGAGCTGGACCGGCCCGGGACCGAGATCGAGCCGCGCCGGATGTGGCCGACCGGCATGGCCGCCCTGGGCATCGACCTCAAGGGGCGTATCCCGGCGGGCGAGCAGGGCGCCACCGGGCGGGCGCTGGGCCGCCTCTCCGACATCGGCTGGGGCAACAGGCTGCGGCCGCTGCTCGCGCCGCACACCCCCGACGCACCCGTGCCGGACGACGTGCTGCGCGCCGCGGTCGGCGTGCTCGCCGACTGGGCGCGTTCCCCGGGCGGCTGGGCGGCGGGCGGGCCGGACGCCCCGGCGCGGCCGGTGGGCGTCGTCGCCGTGCCGTCCACGTCCCGGCCGCTGCTGGTCGACTCGCTCGCCCGGGGCATCGCCACCGTCGGGCGGCTGCCGTACCTCGGCACGCTGGCGTACGCGGACCCGGACGGCGGCCACGCCGTGCGCCGCAGCAACTCGGCGCAGCGGCTCGCCACCCTCACCGGCACCTTCACCGTCTCCGGCGACCTCGCCGCCGCCCTGGCCGGCAACCCGGGCCCGGTGCTGCTCGTCGACGACTACACCGACTCCGGCTGGACCCTCGCCGTCGCGTCCCGGCTGCTGCGGCGGGCGGGCGCCGGGGCGGTGCTGCCGCTCGTCCTCGCGGCGAACGGCTGAGCCGAAGCAGGGCCTGGAGGAGGCGCGGGCCGGAGGTGCGAGGCGGCTGCCGCACCGCGCCGGCCGTGCGGCGGGCTACGGCTTGCGCAGAAGGTAGACGAAGTAGCCGAGGTGGTCGCGGACGAAGGTGCGGAACAACGGGATCGACGCATCCATCGCCGCGGTCGTCTCCAGCCCGTAGCGCTCCCGGATCTCGTCGTGGTGGTCCCGGTAGAGAACGGTCATGACCTCGGCGTTCATGATGACGTCGTGGGTCTGGTTCTCCAGCCGCTCGAGCTCGAAGCCCGCCTCGTACGCCAGCCGCACCCCCTCCGCCAGCGGCAGCGGCGGCGGCGACGTCCAGACCTGCCGGAGGGTGTCCAACTGTGCGCGCGACGGTTCGCCGCGGCGGGTGAACTCCGTCATCAGGAACCGCCCGCCGCGCGGCAGCACACGCCACGCCTGGCGCAGTCCGCGCAGCCGGTCGGCGATGTGGGCGAAGGAGTCGATGGCCCAGGCGGCGTCGAACGAGGCGTCCTCGTAAGGGAGCTCCAGCGCGTCGTTGAGGGCGAACGTCACGCGGTCCGTGAGCGACGCGGCTGCGGCCCGCTCCCGGGAGCGGGCGACCTGCGTCTCGCTGACGGTGATCCCCGTGACCCGCGCCCCGGTGCGCTCCGCGAGCCGCACGGCGGGGCCGCCCGTGCCGCTGCCGATGTCGAGCACGTGGTCGGTCTCACCGGGCGCCAGGGCGTCGATGTAGTAGTCGGTCTGCCGGTTCATCGCCTGGTCGGCCAGCTTCCCGAGCGAAGTCGCGGGCGGGCCCGCGCCGTCCGCAGACCACCGGCCGACGTGGATGGCGGTGGTGCCCTGCGTCAGGTCGTACAGCGGGCCGAACCGGTCGTACGCGGAACCGACCTCCTCGGGCGACGGGGGAGCGAGGCCGCTGTCGTGCGCGTCGGTTGCCATGGCGCGTTGCCCCTTCGTGTCGGCGTACGTCGCCTTCCTCGCGTCACCGTAGATGCCAGCCGGAGCCAGGAGCCCGAACCGAACCGGCCAACCCCCGGGTTGGCCGGATTCCCCAGGTCCGGGAGGGTGATGGCATGGCCCTGCCAGGGGTTATCCACAGGGGTCGCGGATCCCGCGGAGACACGAAACCCTCAAGCCATGACAACGCACAACGAAACGCAGGTCGTGCTCCGCAGCCCCGCCGAGCTGGCGGACGCCCTGCCGTACCTGATGGGCTTCCACCCGGACGACAGCGTCGTCCTCGCCGCGCTGCACGGCGAGCACGGACGGTTCGGCGGCCGGCTGCGGCTCGGCATTCCGCCGGACCGGGACGGCTGGCCGGACGTGGCCGCGCAGCTCGCGGAGTGCCTCATCGAGGGCAGTGCGAAGCGGGGCGACAAGCCGGACGGCATCGTCGTCTTCCTCTGCCAGGACCCCGGCGCGGGCGAGCAGCCGCGCGAGGTCATGGAGCGGCTCCGCTCGCTCGCCCAGCGGCTCCGCGTGGCCTGCGGACGGCTGGAGGTGCCGGTCGTCGAGGCGTTGTGCATCTCCGCCGGGCGCTTCTGGTCCTACCTCTGCCCGGACGAGCGCTGCTGCCCGCCGGAGGGCACGGAGCTCGTCCCGCCCGGTAGTTCCGCCATGGCCGCCGCCGCGGCCTACGCGGGCCTGCGGCGCCCCGGATCGCTGCGCGCGCTGGAGGACAGGATCGCGCCCCGCCACCCGGACGCCGACCGGCAGACGCGCGCGCTCGACGCGGCCGGCGGCTCGCTCGTGCCGCGGATCCTGGAGCACGCCGGCCGCGAGACCGTGCGCGCCGAGACCCTCGCGCTGACGGACCGGCTGATCGCCCGGCTCACCGGTGCTCCGCCGCCCGCGGGGGAGGCGGCGGCGGACACCGACGAGCGGGACGACAGGCTGCTCACCGACGACGAGTGCGCGGCCCTCATCGTCGGTCTCCAGGACCGGCTCACCCGCGACCGCGCCGCCGAGCGGATGGAGGGCGAGGAGGCGGCGGGCGCGCTGCGGCTGTGGCGGGCGCTGTCCCGCCGCTGCGTCGGAGCGTATGTGGAGCACGCCGCGGCGCCGTTGACGCTCGCCGGCTGGGTGGCGTGGTCGAGCGGCGACGAGGCGGCGGCCCGCGTCGCCCTCGGCTGCGCCCTGGCATCCGACCCGGAATACCTGTTCGCCCGGCTGCTCCACCAGGCGATCAACGAGGGCCTGGACCCGGAGCCGTTGCGGCGCTCCCTGCGCCGCCAGCGCCGCGCCCAGGAGGCCGCCTCGCCGGCGCCCGCGGAACCGCGCTCCCAGCCGCCCGCGGCGGCGTCCCGGTCGCGGTCGCGACCGCTGTGCCTGCCTCCGGCCCAGCCGTCGAGCCGCGGCTCCCGCCGCCCGCCCGGCCGCCGGACGGCGCGCCGCACTGCCCGGCGCCGCGACGTGCGGAGCAAGGAGCAGCGATGACGGCATGAGAGAGCGGTGCGGGGCGGCCGGAGTGCCGTCGGCGTGACCTGGAGGGGCCCGCGGGCGTTCTCACGGCGGCGGCCGGTCGCCGCCTCGTCCGTCCACGGCTTCCCGAGAGGACTGCCGCGTGTCTCCCAGCCTTCACCCCCCGCGCCAGCGGCCGCCCGTGCCAGGCCCCGCGCACGACGCGCTCGTCTGCGTCGCCATGCCGGCGTTCGCCGTCTCCGCCCGCCACGGCCAGCTCGACGGCCACGGACTCGAAGGGTTCTACCGGGCGGGGCGCCGGCTGGTCGGACGGCTGCGGCTGCGGGTGGGCGGCGTCGAGCCCATGCCGGTGCAGGGGCGCCGGGCAGGCGCGGACCGGGTGCGCTTCGTGGGCACGGTGCGCACCGGCGCCGAGTCGGGACCGGATCCCGCCGTGGTCGTGGAGCGGGTGCGGCACGCCGCCGGCGTCGAGCGGATCACGCTGCACAGCAGCGCCACCCGCGTGCTGCGCCTGACGCTGGAGGCCGAGCTGGGCACGGACCTCGCCGAGCTGAGCGCGGTCGCGGCCGGGCACGACCGCCGCGAAGTGCCGGCCAGCGTCCACGAGTCGGGCCTGCGCTGGCGCCCGCTCCCGGCCCTCGCGGCCCCCGGCCGAGGGCCGGACGCCCCACCCGCGGCCGGGGGAGCCGGGGCACGCGCCACCGAACCGGCGGGGACCGGCACCGTGCCCGGCGGTGGCGCGCCCGCCGCGGGTGGACAGAGCGGCGCCGAGACGCCCGGCGGCGGCGGTGTGCGCGGCGGCGCGGCGCGTGGAGACGGAGCGCGCGGCGGTGCGGCTCACGGCAGCGGCGGGCGAGGGGCCGCGGCGGCGCCCGGCGGCGGGGCGCGGGGCGCGGAGGGAAGCGGCGGAGGGGGTGGGGGTGGGGGTGGGGCCCCCGGGGTGGGGGCCCTGGTGACCGCGGAGCCGCCGCCCGACGACGTGATCGCCGCGGCCGGGTTGCTGCGGTGGCAACTGGAGTTGGCGCCGGGCGGGTCCCGGACGCTGGAGCTGCGGATCGGTACCGATCAGGCGGGTCCGCGGGAGCTGCCGCCGGTGCCGTGGGACCCGGCCGCCGCCGCGGCGGGCGACGATCCGGGGGTCGCCCCGTTGCTGGACACCGCGCTCGACGACCTGCGGACCCTGCTGCTCCGCGATCCCGCCGAGCCGGCCGACGTGCACCTCGTCGCCGGGGTGCCGTGGCGCTGTGCGCTGGCTCCCGCGGACGCGCTCTGGGCCGCCCGCATGCTCCTGCCGCTGGGCACGCGCCTGGCCGCCGGGACCCTGCGCGCCGTCGCCCGCACCTGGCCCGCAGCCCTCGCCGCCGGGGCTCCGGAGCCGGCGCGGCTGCCCGGCACCCTCCGGGACTCGGGGCCGCACCTGCCCCCGGCCGCCACCGGCGTCGAGGCCACCCTCCTCTTTCCCGCCGTGCTCGCCGAGGCCCGCCGCTGGGGACTGCCGGAGCGCGATCTCGACGGGCTCCTGCCCGCCGCCGAGCGCTGCCTCGCGTGGCTGCGCGCCGCCGCGGACGACCGCGGCTTCGTCCCCGACCCCTCTCCCGGCGGCCCGTACCGCTGCGAGACCCAGGCCCACGCCTACCGCGCCGCCCTCCTCGGCGCCGAACTCCTCGACGTCTGCGGCCGTCCCGGCGCCGCCGAGTGGCGCGAGCGGGCTGCGGACCTGCGCGAGCGCTTCCGTGCCGGCTTCTGGACCGAGGACGTCGCCGGCGGCAGGCCCGCGGCGGCCCTCGCCCCCGGCGGCCGTCCGCTCACCCACCTCGGCAGTCCCGCCGCCCACCTCCTGCCGACCGTGGCCGACGTCCTCGTCCGCGCACACGCCAACGGCAACGCCACCCCCGGCCCCGCCGAGCCCGCCTCAGCCGACGGCGGCAGCCTCCCTGGCGCCGACAGCGCACCCGGCCTTCTCGACAAGGCGCAGACCGGTCAGCTCGCCCGTCTCCTCGGCTGCCCCGCCCTCGACTCCGGCTGGGGCCTGCGCAGCCTCGGCGCCGCCGAGCCCGGCTTCAATCCCTTCGGCCACCGCGCCGGCGCGGTGCACGTCCACGAGACGGCCGTCGCCATCGCCGGCCTCTTCACCGCCGGATACGACAAGGAGGCCGGCGCCCTCCTCCGCGGACTCCTCGGCGCCGCGGGCCACTTCGGCCACCACCTCCCCGAGATGTACGCGGGCGACCAGCGCACCGCGGGCGGCGCCCCGCTCCCGCACCCTGCCGCCTGCCGCCCGTCCGCCGTCGCGGCCGCCGCCGCGGTGCACGTCCTCACCGCGCTCGCCGGCGTCGCCCCCGACGTCCCCGCCGGTACCGTCGCCGCCCGTCCGCCGGCCACGGCCCCATTGGGCGCGGTGCAGCTCACGGGCTGGCGGCTGGCCGGCGAGCCCTTCGCCGTACGGGTCAGCCGCGTCGGCCTCGCCGTCGTCGAAGAGGCCGCCCCCGGCCTCCAACCCGGCTCCTGAACCGCCGCCCCGGCCGTCCGGCCCGTCTCCCGGGAAGTCCTGATTATCGTCAGGCAGACGACTAAGATCCCCGCCATGCCCCCCTACGAGCCGACCGCCTACCCGCCGTTCGCCGTGACCGTCGACCTGGTCGTGCTCACCGTGCGTCGGCACGCGCTGAGCGCCCTGATCGTCCGCCGTGGTGAGGCTCCCTTTCAGGGCCGGTGGGCGCTGCCCGGCGGTTTCGTGCGCGAGGAGGAGGACCTGACGGAGGCGGCGGCGCGTGAACTCGCGGAGGAGACCGGCCTGCACGCGCACGGCCCGGTGGAGGAGGACACCCCCGCGCACGCCGCGCATCTCGAACAGCTCGCCACCTACGGAGATCCGAAGCGCGACCCGCGGATGCGCGTGGTGAGCGTCGCCCACCTCGTGCTGGCGCCGGACCTGCCCGCACCACGCCCCGGCGGCGACGTCGGCGGCGCCCGGTGGGCGCCGGTCGCGACCCTCGTCGGCCCGGCCGACGAGGACGGGGAGCAGCCGCCGCTGGCCTTCGACCACCGCCGGATCCTGGCCGACGGGGTGGAGCGGGCCCGGTCGAAGATCGAGTACTCGTCGCTGGCCACGGCCTTCTGTCCGCCGGAGTTCACGGTCGGGGAGCTGCGCCGGGTGTACGAGGCGGTGTGGGGCGTCGCGCTCGACCCGCGCAACTTCCACCGCAAGGTCACCGGCACCCCCGGCTTCCTGCTCCCCACCGGCGGCACGACCACCCGCCAGGGCGGCCGTCCCGCGCAGCTCTTCCAGGCCGGCGGCGCCACGATCCTCAACCCCCCGATGCTGCGCCCCGAGGTCTGAGGACCACCGGGCGGGACGGTCCCTCCCTCACCGCGCGCCCGCGCAGCCCGCTCCGGCCAAGGCCCCGGCGGCACGCCCCGGACGGCCCCGGGCGACCTGCCCCGAGCCGACGGGCCTCCGGACTACACCCCTCCGGGCATACGAGTCGTACGAGCACACATCCGCGACGCCGCACCGCGCCCCGGGGTGAAATCCCGGTCCCGGCGCACCTCCTGCGCGATCATCCTTATATGTCGGATATCAACCGATTTAGGGAGGCGTGGTGATCCAGGCCATCGGACTCACGAGCAGGCCCCGCGGCGGCCGCCCGCCTGCCGTGCGCGACCTCACGTTCGAGGCCGAGGAAGGCACCGTCACCGCGCTGCTCGGCGAGCCCGGCGCAGGCAAGACCGCCGCGCTCCGCCTCATGCTCCAGTTGGACAGCGGCCGCGGCATCGCGCTGTACGACGGCCGCCCGCTGAGCCGGCTCCCCGCCCCCGCCCGCGAGGTCGGCGCCGTGCTCGGCGACGTCGCGGGACACCCCGCCCGCACCGTGCTCAGCCACCTGCGCATGCTCGCCGCCGCCGTCGGCGTCCCCGCGGCCCGCGCCGACGCCCTGCTCACCCACGTCGGCCTCGACGCGCTCGCCGACGACCGGCTCGACGCCCTCTCCCTCAGCATGGACCGCCGCCTCGGCCTCGCCACCGCGCTCCTCGGCCAGCCGCACTCCCTGCTGCTCGACGACCCCGTACGCGATCTGCCGCGCCGCGAGGCGGCGTTCTACTACGCCCTGCTGCGCGAGCTGGCCGCCGCCGGCGTCTGCGTCGTCCTCGCCACCGACCAGCCGCGCGTCGCCGCCCGCTTCGCCGACCGGGTGCTGACGCTGCGGGCCGGCCGGCTCGTCGCCGACGAGGAGGCCGACGACTTCGCCCGGCTGCGGCTGCGTCCCTGCGTCCTCATCAGGACGCCGCAGTCCGAGCGGTTCGCCAGTTATCTGACGCGGCAGGCGAGCACGCCGGAACGGCGCATCGAGGTGGTACGCCGCGACGGCGGTGCCCTGGCCGTCTACGGCACCGACAGCGCGGCCGTCGGCGAACTCGCCTACCGCAACGGCATCCTGCTCCATCAGCTCACCGACTCCTCCCACGAGTCCGTCCCCACCGCCGTCCCGGAACCCGGCGCGCCCGAAGCCGTGACCCCCGAAGCCACCGCGCCCGCAGCCACCCGCACCGCCACCGCCACCCTAGAACCCGGCACCGACACCGAGACCCACGCCGGGCCGCCGCGGGCCGACGGCGACACCCCGCCCGCCGGCACCTTCATCCCCGCCCCCGTCGCCGGCCCCGACGACGCCCCCCTCGCGGGACCGCTGCGCCGCCGCTGGCTCCCCGGCCCGGCCTACCCCCTCCGCTACGAGCTGCGCCGCGCCACCTCGGGCTCCCGGCTGCCCCGCGTCGCCGCCGCAGGCACCCTCGCCGCCTCCATCGCGGGCGCCGCCCTCCTCGCCCACTCCGCGGGTGGCTCCGCCGTCTCCGACGCCCCCGCCGTGCGCATGCTCACCGGCTGGGCGCCGTTCCTCCCGCTGCCGCCCGCCGCGATCGGCGCCGGGCTGCTCGGCGCGCACGCCTTCGGCCAGGAGTTCAGCTTCCCCTCGCTCACCCCGGCCGTCGGCGCCGTGCCGCGCCGCCTCGGCCTGCTCTTCGCCAAGCTCGCCGTGAGCACGGCCGTGGCGCTGCTGCTCTTCGTCGCGGTGCTGCTCGCGGACGCTACGGCGCTGCTCGTGCTCTTCGGCGACGTCGTGGACATGCCCGCGGACGGCGGTCTGCAACTGCTGAGCTGGGCGGGCGTGACCGTGGGCTGCGCCTGGACCGGGGTGCTCGCCGCGGGGCTGTTCACGTCGGCGTCGCTGGGGCTGGCCGCCGTGCTCACCGTGCCCGTCGCCGTCGCCCCCGGCATCCACGCGCTCGCCGGCACGGGCGCCGTACGCCGCCTCGGAGAACTTCCGGTGCAGCTCATGCGCGTACTGCACATCCCGCGGCCCGGCGGCGGACCGAACCTCGGCGGCGTGTTCGGCGTGCCCGCCCAACCCTTCGGGCACGCGCTGGTGTTGTCGCTCGGCGCCCTCCTCGGGGCGTACGTCCTCACCGCGGGCCGGGCCCGGTCCCTGGGGCGCGCGCTGGAGCGGAGCGGGTGTCCGAGTTTCGTACGGAGGGTTTTCAACTCGCCTGGTGAATAGCCGGTTTCCCGCCGGTTTGAGGTCGCCGCGGCGTCAATGGAGAGGCGCTGGGCGATCACCCTTTCGTGTGCTTTTCACCAAAGCCCTCAAGGCGGCCGGGATGCCCGCCGACAAAGGTTTCGTGAGTACCCTTGCGCAGACCATGATGACGGCCCGTTCCTCCGAGTCCGGCTTCGCCGGCCACGGGGATCTGGACCGCTACCCGTACCCCGACGGCCCCGCGGCCACCCCCGCCGCGCCCGTCCCCCCCGCCGCCGCCCCCGGCCCCGCCGCGCCGCCCGCCGCCCCGCCCGCGCCACCCGCGTGGGACGCCGGGGAGCCGGAGATCGGCCGCGTCGGCCGCCGCGCGGCGTCCAGCCGGGGCCGCGGCCTCCACGGCCAACTCGTCCAGCAGCTCGGCCAGATGATCGTCTCGGGCGATCTGGGCGCCGACCGCCCGCTCGTGCCCGAGGAGATCGGGCAGCGCTTCGAGGTCTCCCGCACCGTGGTGCGCGAGTCCCTGCGCGTGCTGGAGGCCAAGGGCCTCGTCAGCGCCCGCCCCAATGTCGGCACCCGGGTCCGCCCGGTCAGCGACTGGAACCTGCTCGACCCGGACATCATCGAGTGGCGGGCCTTCGGCCCGCAGCGCGAGGACCAGCGCCGGGAGCTGTGCGAGATGCGCTGGACGATCGAGCCGCTGGCCGCCAGGCTCGCGGCGGGCCACGGCCGCGGCGCCGTCCAGCAGCGGCTCACGGACATGGCCGAGATCATGAGCCACGCGCTGGTGCAGGGCGACACGGTCACGTTCGCCCGCGCCGACGCCGAGTTCCACGGGCTGGTCCTGCAGGTCGCGGGGAACCGGATGCTGGAGCACCTGGCCGGCGTGGTCACCGCGGCGCTCCAGGTCTCCGGCGGCCCCGCCGGCGGCTGCGACCGCCCGAGCGAGCAGTCCGTCACCCACCACGTGCACATCGTGGAGGCGCTGGGCAGCGGCGACGGCGCCGCGGCCGAGTCGGCGATGCGGCAGTTGCTGGGTGTGCACACCGAGATCGGCGCGGGCGACCGCGTCGTGCCGGCGCCGCGCGAGCACTGAGGGCGGGGTACGGGCGCGAGGCCCCGGCCCCGCGCCCCCGGCGGTACGCGCACCGGCACCGCCGCCGGCCCCCGCCGGGGACGGCGGCGCCGCGCTCCGGCAGGACCGGCCCACCGCCTCGCGGCCCGTGGCACCCGAGCCGGGCCCGGGCCGCGCCGCCCGACCGCAGGCGCGTGCCCCGGGACGCCCCGCACCGCGGGGCAGCCCGGCAGACCCCCGGACACCCTCCGGACGACACGTCCGGGCAGCCACCCGGGCACGTACCCTGACGGCCGCACCCCGGCCCGTACGAGCCCTCCGAAGACCCCCGGAGGCCGCCCGGCCACGACCCGGGTACCCCCGGACACCCGCAGCACCCACTCCCCGGAGACCCCGGAACGCCGCCGGACCACCCGCCCGTGCACCCACCCGGCCGTACCCGGCCCGACCAGCCCCGCGCGCCCCGCGCCCCCCGGCGCACAACCGCCGGACGGCGGGCGCACGCCGCGCTCCGCCCGGGCGTCCGCACGCCCTCCGGGCGTCCGGAGGGGCGGGGCGCCTGCCGGGCGGCTTTCGTGCTGCCGCGCCGGTGGCGGTAGATTGTGACCTGGGCCACGTGGATTGGGCGTAACGCTGTGCGGGAAGGCGCGATGACCTAAGAGGTGGTGGCGCACGTATCGCGGTTCCGCCTCTACGCCGGTGGTCCATCCCCGCCACCGGTCGTTCCCATCGTTTCGAGAGGTTGTTCGTGTCGGCCAGCACATCCCGTACGCTCCCGCCGGAGATCGCCGAAGCTGAGTCCGTGATGGCACTCATCGAGCGGGGGAAGGCCGAAGGGCAGATCGCCGGTGATGACGTGCGTCGTGCCTTCGAGGTTGACCAGATTCCGCCCACCCAGTGGAAGAGCGTCCTGCGCAGCCTCAATCAGATCCTCGAAGAGGAGGGTGTGACACTGATGGTCAGTGCCGCAGAGGCGCCCAAGCGCACCCGCAAGAGCGTGCCGGCGAAGACCCCGGCGAAACGGACCGCCACCAAGGCGGTCGCCAAGCAAGCCGTCCCCGCCAAGACCGCGACGAAGAAGCCGACGGCCACGGCCACGGCGCACGCGGTCCAGGAGGCCCCCATGGACGATCCGGTGCCCGCGGGCCTGGGCGACCCGGCGGACGAGCCGGAGAAGAAGGCCGCCGCCAAGAAGACCACCGCCAAGAAGGCGGCCGCCAAGAAGACCGCGGCGAAGAAGGCCCCGGCCAAGAAGGCGGCCGGCAAGAAGGGCGCGGCCAAGGACGGCGAGTCCGGTGCCGAGGGCCCGGACGACGGCTCCCTGGAGAAGGAGGAGCCGCCCGCCGAGGCCGAGGCGGAGGGCTTCGTGCTCTCCGATGAGGACGAGGACGACGCCCCCGCGCAGCAGGTCGCCGCGGCCGGCGCCACCGCCGACCCGGTCAAGGACTACCTGAAGCAGATCGGCAAGGTCCCCCTCCTCAACGCCGAGCAGGAGGTGGAGCTCGCCAAGCGGATCGAGGCCGGCCTCTTCGCCGAGGACAAGCTCGCCGCCGCCGACAAGCTGGCGCCCAAGCTCCGCCGCGAGCTGGAGATCATCGCCGAGGACGGCCGCCGCGCGAAGAACCACCTGCTGGAGGCCAACCTCCGCCTCGTGGTCTCCCTCGCCAAGCGCTACACGGGCCGCGGCATGCTCTTCCTGGACCTTATCCAGGAAGGCAACCTCGGTCTGATCCGCGCCGTCGAGAAGTTCGACTACACCAAGGGCTACAAGTTCTCCACGTACGCCACCTGGTGGATCCGGCAGGCGATCACCCGCGCGATGGCCGACCAGGCCCGTACGATCCGCATCCCCGTGCACATGGTCGAGGTCATCAACAAGCTGGCCCGCGTGCAGCGCCAGATGCTCCAGGACCTGGGCCGCGAGCCCACCCCGGAGGAGCTGGCCAAGGAGCTGGACATGACCCCGGAGAAGGTCATCGAGGTCCAGAAGTACGGCCGCGAGCCCATCTCCCTGCACACCCCGCTGGGCGAGGACGGCGACAGCGAGTTCGGCGACCTGATCGAGGACTCCGAGGCGGTCGTGCCGGCCGACGCGGTCAGCTTCACCCTGCTGCAGGAGCAGCTCCACTCCGTCCTCGACACGCTCTCCGAGCGCGAGGCGGGCGTGGTCTCCATGCGCTTCGGCCTCACCGACGGCCAGCCCAAGACCCTGGACGAGATCGGCAAGGTGTACGGCGTCACGCGCGAGCGCATCCGCCAGATCGAGTCCAAGACCATGTCGAAGCTGCGGCACCCGTCGCGTTCCCAGGTGCTGCGCGACTATCTCGACTGAGCCGAGCGGCTTCCGGCGCCCCTGACCTGCCCTGCCGCGGGTCGGGGGCGTTTTCCTTCGCCGGTGGTGCGGCGCCTGCCGCCGCTGTCGCGATACATCCGGAAGACGGTACGAATTCGTGAACTCTCCGGGAATTGACGCCACTTGCCGGGCGTGACAATCTCGGATGCTCAGGGAGGACATGACTCATGAGTAGTGCCATGCCGTGGCACGCGGACCATCCTGTGCTGACTGCCTTACGCCGTCGCCGGGAAAAGGGCCATACGCGCGACAAGCCCGTGGACGACCTCAAGATCGGGCTTGCCGTCGAGGGGGGCGGCATCCGCGGCGTCGTCTCGGCTGCCATGCTCTGCGCCCTTGAGGATTGCGGGCTCAATCAGGCGTTCGACACCATTTATTCCGCTTCTTCCGGTGCCATCAACAGCGCCTACTTCCTCAACGGCGAGACCTGGTATCCGCTTTCGATCTACTACGACGACCTCGCCACCCGGACGTTCGTCGACTTCCGGCGCGTGCTGCGCGGCCGCATCATGGACCTGGACTACGCGTTCGAGGTCGTGGACAACGTCAAGCCCCTCGGGTACGAGGAGGTCATCGCCTCCCCGACGCGGCTGCACGTCGCCGTCACCCTCGTCGACGACATCCGCACCGAGGCCGTCACCGACTTCACCTCGCGCGCCGACCTGCGGGCCGCCCTCATCGCCAGCGCCTGGCTCCCGGTCGCGCTGCGCGGCACCGCCGACTTCCGCGGCTCCCGGGCCGTCGACGGCGGCGTCCTCACCCCGCACCCGTACAAGCTGGCGCTGGCGGACGGCTGCACGCACGTGCTGTCCCTGAGCACCCGTCCCATCCAGCCCCCCGCGCAGAAGCTGTCCGTCTCGCAGCGCTGGGCCATCCGCCATCTCGACCGCATCCGCGACGGCCTCGGCCGGGGCTACGGCGAGGCCATCGAGCGCTACCGGGACGAGCGCGTCATGCTGCAGCGGCGGATGACGGAGCCGGGTGACGCGCCGTACGTGCTCGACCTCGCGCCCCTGTCGTGGATGCCGCAGGTCAAGCGGCACGAGCTGGATCCGGGACGGATCATCGGCGGTGCCCGCGGCGGGTACGAGGTGATGTACTGCGCCGTCGAGGGCAAAGACCCGGCGCTGATAAAGAACGGCCGTATTCGTGCCGTACCCCAACTGACCATCGTGACGAAGGACGATGCCAACAACCGGCAGCGCGCGTAATCTCCGCGCGATCATCCGCGCCTTATCCACCACGTCGCCCGCACCGGGCGGGGCAGGTGCCGCGACCCGGGCGGAGAACGAGTTATGCGAGTGGGACCGGGAGGACTGGAGCCGGGTCCTTTTCGGCCTGCCGTTCGAGGCGCACAGCTTTAGCGGCGAGTTCGAGCAGTCGTGGGAATCGGTCATCGAACAGGTGACACGCTGGCGTACGGAATTCGCCACCCGCCCGGAGTCGTTTCGCACCGAGTTCCGGGCGGTCGGCGGATATCTCGGCCTGCTCCTCCTCACCCTGGTGTCGCTGGCGCACTCCTACCAGCGCCGCTACGACCAGGGCGAGCGGACGCCGCACGACTGCGCGGCCCTGTGCGGGCCGGCGGTCGAGGACCCGGCCGTGCGGGACGCGATACGGACGCTGTACGCGCCCGACGTCGCGATTCCGGACGTGGAGGGCAGCGCCGACGAGGACGCCGCGACGCTCGACGCGTGGCGCGAAGTCGACATCGGGACGCTGCGGTTCCACCGCCACGGCACGACGTCGTTCATCCTGACCGGCCTCCCGCTGCGCCAGGCGCACGGCAGGCGCATCCCGTTCGCCCTCAAGTGCATCGTCTACCCGTATCTGAGGGTGCCGACCATCGTCCGGGCCACCCGCGAGTACCGCTCCGCCTACGGTGACGTCCGCGCGGGGGAGGAGGCGGCGACCGAGGCGCTGCCGCTGGCCCGCGCGTGGGCGAGCAGCGGGCGCTGGATCCTCATGGACTTCGTGCCCGGCGAGACGCTGGCGGAGTATCTGGGCCGGCAGCCGGACAGCACGCGCATCCGGCTCGATCTCCTGCGCGATCTCGGGCCCCGGCTGCTGGGGGTGCTGGACGAGCTCGACCGGTGCGGCCTGCGCCACGGCGACCTCTCCCCTTCCAACATCATCCTCAGCGGCTCGGGTTCGGGACAGGGCGGCGGTACGGGCGCGGGGGGCCGCCGCTTCGTCCTCATCGACCTCGGCGTCAACTACCTCTACTCCCACACCGTCCCGGGCTCCGGGGGACCGGACGCGGCGTTCGTGGCGCCCGAGGTGCGCAGCGAGACGATGGTCGTCGACCCCCGGCAGGCGGACCTGTACTCCGTCGGGCAGCTCCTCATCGCCATCGGCAGCGAGCACCGGGAGACGGCCGGATCCGGCGCGCGCGCCGTGACCGTACCCGACGCCTTCTACGCCGAGACGCCGCTGCTGGCGCGGTTCATCGAGGACCTCACCGACCCGGTCCCGGAGAACCGGCTCCTGCTGTTCCGGCCCGTGCCGGGCGAGCGTCTCTATCCGCAGTTGCTCCACTTCTACGAGGAGGAACTGGCGGCCGTCGAGGCGACCCGGGCGCAGAGCGCCGGCACCCGGTTCGTCCGGCTGTACACGCCGCTCGCCGGGGCGCCGGGGCAGCAGCTCCAGATGTGGCGGATCCGGCGCACCCAGTCGCTCTACCACGACCCGCACCGCGGCATGCACGTGCGCTGGCTGCTCTTCTTCTCCTGGCTGTCGGCCGCGGCCTGGTACGTCGCGGCGAGCATCGTCATCACGTACTGGCTGCGCGACCTCAACTGGAGCTGGGGCAACAACTACATCACCCTGCTGCAGCGCACCAACAGCGCGGGTGAGGAGGAACTCCCGCTGCTCGACGCGCTGCGGCTGGACGGCTATACCATCCCCGACCACTCCGCCAACGTGCCGGTGCGGCTGGTCGGCATGAGCTTCCTGCTGGCCGGCGCCCGGTACTACCAGAACCTCTTCGCCGGTCTCACCCCGCTGGTCGCGGGCCGGGAGCAGGGGCGGCTGAGCCGGCGGGCGGTCCTGGCCGAGGTCGCGATGCGGCTCTTCACCCTCATCCCCGCCGTGCTGGTGCTGTCCACCACGCTGTTCCACCGCGACTGGTGGCCCATCTGCACCGCCATCGGCATCCTCTCCACCGCGCTGTGCAACGCCGCCTGCCTGGTGTTCGCCCGCGCCGCCGTCGCCGAAGCCCGCGGCAGGCAACTGGGCACCGTGCCGCAGGGCCGGATCGCCGGTCTCGACGCGCTCTACAGCTGGACGCTCACGGCCGGCTTCTACAGCGTGGCCTGCTGGGGCATCGGGCTGTCGATCTACGTCGGTACGGCGAAGGACGTCTACATCTACGCCGGGTCGGTGGCCGCCATCAACATCGTGATCTTCTACCTCGCCCGGTGCAGCGGCAGCGCCGCCGACGAGGTACGCACCATCCTGACGCGCGCCTGTCTCGCCTCCGAACGGCTGCGCCACCTGCCGGTCCCGGCAGCGACGGCGGCATCCGCGGTGACGTCGTCCCCGGCGGCGGCACCGGCGGCGCCGTGACCGCGGTCCCGGGCACCGTCCGGGGGCCGGGTCGTTCGGATGCCATGCCCCGCCGGACCGTCGTCGCCGCAGGTCGCGCGGGAATCCCGGGGTTCCGCGGGCGGCGCGACTGAGGTGCGGCCCGCGCCCTGCTGAATGAGGCTGTAGTGCACGACCGCCAAGCCTCACGCTGTCAGGGAGACCCCATGCACCCGCGTCTTCGCCCGATCGCCGTCGCCGTCGCCGTGCTGCTGCCCCCAGCCGTGCTCGGGCACGCGTCGGCGGCGGCGGACGGCGTGGTGGTGGGCGGGCACCCGGTGCGTATCGACGACAGCCCCTGGACGGTCGCGCTGACGAGCCGGAAGCTCTTCGGCGACGAGCGGTCGGGGCAGTTCTGCGCGGGTGTGCTGGTGTCCCCGGAGGTGGTGCTGACGGCCGCGCACTGCCTCGCCGAGGAGACGCTGGGCGAGCACTGGAGCAAGGTCGGCGACCTGGCCGTCGTCGCCGGCCGGGGTGACCTCGCGGGCACCGGGGGCAAGGAGCTCGCCCTCGACAAGGTCTGGGTGAACCCCGACTACGACGCCTGGACGAACGCCGGCGACCTCGCCGTGCTGCGGCTCAAGAGCCCGGCCGGGGCCACCACCTTCCTGAAGATGGCGGAGAAGCCGGACGACCCCGCGTACGAGCCGGGCTCGCCCGCGCGGGTCTACGGCTGGGGGGACACCGAGGGGAACGCCAGCTACCCGACGACCCTGCACGCCGCGGACGTCGAGGTGCTGCCGGACACGGTCTGCGAGCGGGCGTACCCGGGCAGTTCCGACGGCCGCTACGTGGCCGAGTCGATGGTCTGCGCGGGGCTGATGCGCGGCGGCCCGGACGCCTGCCAGGGCGACAGCGGCGGCCCGCTGGTCGTGAAGGGCCGGCTGGTGGGCCTGGTCTCGTGGGGCGAGGGCTGCGGTGAGAAGGGCCGTCCCGGCGTCTATACGCGCATCTCCGCGGCCGTGAAGACCGTCGCGGCGCACAGGCCCGTCCAGACCCCCTGAGGACCGCAGACGCCCCTCAGGGCTCTTCTGCGCGGTGGTCGCCCCCGCTTCGCCTGCGCATCGCGCCGTCCGCCGCCGTACGGGCCCCTACCGCCCCGGAAACCGACGAGGCGGCCACCCCCAGTGGGAATGACCGCCCAGGTCCGGCCCAGGGCCGCACGAGGCTCGTCGGGCTGACGTCGGCGCGTCAGCGTTCGTCGGCGGATGCCGACGCGGGAGTGGTCTGGAGCCGCTCCGTCTCGTCCTGTATCTCGGCAGCGATCTTCTTGAGCTCCGGCTCGAACTTACGGCCATGGTGCGCACAGAAGAGCAGGTCGCCGCCGCTCGTCAGGACAACACGCAGGTAAGCCTGGGCGCCACAGCGGTCGCACCGGTCGGCGGCCGTCAGCGGGCTTGCGGGAGTCAGAACAGTAGTCACGTCGCCTCTTCTCTAGCTCGACGAGCTGTCGTACCAGGGTCAACATCCAACCAGGCCGAAAACGTTCCCGCTCGTGGGTCGCGATCGGGAAAGCGTTCCTGACCAGGCCCGATGTCGCCAGGTGGCGGCGGATGAGCCGTAGTGCTTGTCGTGCCTGTGCCGTAATGAGCGTCTTTGGGCCTTTTTGACCTCCCCGGCTGGGTCGCCGGTTGTTCATGAGGACGTGCCCGGAGCCTAAATGGTTCATGCGCGTAAGGGAACGTGATAAACGAATCACCCCTCCGAGGGATCGAACATGTACTCGAAGCGGGACTAGTATCGAGTCACATGCGGGTGGCTGCGTACCGGCTCTATAGAGCCTCGGTACCCTCTGACCGGCAGATGAGGCCCGCCACCGCCACCCGGGCCCGAATTCAGCGAGGAGCGAACTGAGTGACCGCCGACACGTCCGTGCCGTCCGTGCTGGCCGCCGCCGAGCGCGACGGCTCCAACTACACCGCGCGGCACCTGCTCGTTCTGGAGGGTCTGGAGGCAGTCCGCAAGCGGCCCGGCATGTACATCGGCTCCACCGACAGCCGCGGCCTCATGCACTGCCTGTGGGAGATCATCGACAACTCCGTCGACGAGGCCCTGGGGGGGTACTGCCGGAACATCGACGTGCTGCTCGCCGCCGACGGCTCCGTGCAGGTCGACGACGACGGCCGCGGCATCCCCGTCGACGTCGAGCCGAAGACCGGGCTCTCCGGCGTCGAGGTGGTCATGACCAAGCTGCACGCCGGCGGCAAGTTCGGCGGCGGCGCGTACGCGGCCTCCGGCGGCCTGCACGGCGTCGGCGCCTCCGTGGTCAACGCGCTGTCCGCCCGGCTCGACGTCGAGGTCGACCTGTCGAGCAGGACGCACTCGATGAGCTTCCGCCGCGGCGTCCCCGGCCGGTTCTCCGGCAAGGGCGCCGACGCCGCCTTCGAGCCCGCCAGCGGCATGACCAAGGGCAAGAAGATCCCCAAGACGCGGACCGGCACCCGCATCCGCTTCTGGCCGGACCGGCAGATCTTCCTCAAGGACGCCGCGCTCTCGCTCGACGACCTGCACGCGCGCGCCCGGCAGACCGCCTTCCTCGTGCCCGGCCTCACGCTCACCGTGCGCGACGAGCGCTCCGCCGACAAGGCGGACCACACCGCGGAGACCTTCCGCTACGACGGCGGGATCAGCGAGTTCTGCGAGTTCCTCGCCCCCGACCGTCCCGTCTGCGACGTGCTGCGCCTCTCCGGGCAGGGGACCTTCAAGGAGACCGTCCCGGTGCTCGACGACCGCGGGCACATGACGCCCACCGAGGTCGCCCGCGACCTCGGCGTCGACATCGCACTGCGCTGGGGCACCGGGTACGACACCACGATCCGGTCGTTCGTCAACATCATCGCCACCCCCAAGGGCGGCACCCACGTCACCGGCTTCGAGCGCTCCCTGACCCGTACGGTCAACGACGCGCTGCGGAGCCTGAAGCTGCTGCGCGTCGCCGAGGACGACATCGTCAAGGACGACGCGCTGGAGGGCCTCACCGCCGTGGTCACCGTCCGGCTCGCCGAGCCGCAGTTCGAGGGCCAGACCAAGGAGGTGCTGGGCACCTCGGCGGCCTCCCGGATCGTCGCCCAGGTCGTCACCAAGGAGCTGAAGGCGTTCCTCACCTCCACCAAGCGGGACGCCAAGCAGCAGGCGCGCGCCGTGCTGGAGAAGGCCGTGGCCGCGGCCCGTACCCGTATCGCCGCCCGGCAGCACAAGGAGGCGCAGCGCCGCAAGACGGCGCTGGAGTCCTCCTCCCTGCCCGCCAAGCTCGCGGACTGCCGCAGCGACGACGTGGAGCGCTCCGAGCTGTTCATCGTCGAGGGCGACTCCGCGCTGGGCACGGCCAAGCTCGCGCGCAACTCGGAGTTCCAGGCCCTGCTGCCGATCCGCGGCAAGATCCTCAACGTCCAGAAGGCGTCCGTCGCGGACATGCTGAAGAACGCCGAGTGCAGCGCGATCATCCAGGTGATAGGAGCCGGCTCGGGGCGGACGTTCGACATCGACCAGGCGCGCTACGGCAAGGTGATCTTCCTCGCCGACGCCGACGTCGACGGCGCGCACATCCGCACCCTGCTGCTCACCCTCTTCCAGCGCTACATGCGCCCGATGGTCGAGGAGGGCCGGGTCTTCTCCGCGGTGCCGCCGCTGCACCGCATCGAGCTGGTCCAGCCCAAGAGGGGCCAGGACAAGTACATCTACACGTACTCGGACTCCGAGCTGCGCGAGACCCTGCTCGACCTCCAGCGCAAGGGCACGCGCTTCAAGGACTCCATCCAGCGTTACAAGGGCCTCGGCGAGATGGACGCCGACCAGCTCGCGGAGACCACGATGGACCCGCGGTACCGCACGCTCCGGCGGATCAACATCAGCGACCTGGACGCCGCCGAGCAGGTGTTCAACCTGCTGATGGGGAACGAGGTCGCCCCCCGCAAGGAGTTCATCACCAACTCGGCGGCCACCCTGGACCGTTCGCGGATCGACACCTGAGCCCCGGACCGGCGGGAGCCGGCCGGGGCCCAGGCCCCCGCAGGGCCGCCTCAGCCCCGGCCGGACGCCGCCTCGAACTCGGTGACCCAGTGCCGGGTCCGGTCCAGGTACGCGGTCTCCGCCGCCGCGCCCGTCCGCCCGTAGGCGCCGTCATACGTGCCGTAGACCGGCCGGGGCGGCGCCGCCGCGGCCGGCTCCAGCTGGCTGCCCTCGTGCCACTCGTTGAAGGACGTGAGCGTCACCCAGTCCGCGGGACCGCCCTTCGCCGGGTCCAGCACATAGCCCCAACTGCGGTCGTACACCGCACCGTCCGCGCGGTCCACGGTCGGCGAGGTGTTGCCCGGCACGGCGCGGTCGTCGAGGTAGCCGGGGCCGATGGACGGCGCCCACACGTACCCGTTCCGCCGGCACCAGGCGGCGACGCCGCCCCAGTCCGGGTCGTTCGCGCCCGCGATGGCGTCGTACGTGTAGATGCCGCCGAAGTGCGTGACACGGGAGACGTCCGTGGTCTGCGCCATCACCAGCGCGCTGTCGCGGATCGCCGCGATCGGCGCCCAGTCGGTGGCGTTCAGGCTGTTGAAGACGTAGTACGCGCAGCGCCCGCCCCGGTCCGCCGCCCGGTGGTAGGCGGGGTGGGAGCCGTAGTTCTCCTCCAGGTACGCCACGTCGTCGACGACGGACGCCGCGGTCCGTCCCGCGTAGGGCTCGATGTGCCAGGCGATCTGCAGCCCCTCGGCCGCCGCCGCGTCCAGCACCCCGGCCGCGAGCCGGTCCTCGTAGCCGCCGCGGCCCCACCAGCTGTACGCCAGCACGCCGATGCCGGCCTGCCGCGCCCACGCCATGTGCTGCGCGACGGCGCCGTCGTAGTCGCCGGAGTCGTACGCGCCGAGGGCGGGGTAGAAGTCGGCGCCGATGTCGTCGGGCGGGGTGTGCCCGCCCTGCTGCCAGTGCACCCACGAGCCGTGGTGGTCGGGGTTTCCGTACCAGGAGTAGTAGAAGGCGTGCACGTACGGGGACGGCTCGGCGGCGCCTGCCGCGCGGGTCCCCGCGCCGGGGGCCGCGGCGGCGGACGGCAGGCCGCCTGCGGCGGCGAGGCCGGCGCCCGCGGCGCCGGCGAGGAAGGCTCTTCGGGTGGTCACGGTGGTGCTCCTCTCATGGGGGGCGGGCTCCCGGCCCGTGGGGGTGAACCGGGAGCCCGGACGAGTGGACCGCTGTGCCGTGGTGAGATGTGCCGTGGTGCGCCGTGCGGGAGCGCCGTGCCGTAGGGGAGCGGGGTCAGTCCTGGCCGGGCCAGGCGGAGCAGTCCTCCCACGTGCTGTCCCAGCCGGAGTTGCCGCCTCCGTCGGTCAGTGTGAACGTGCCGCTGCCCTCCGGGTACGGGCAGTTGTAGACGAACGGCAGGTCGGCGCCCGCCTCCGGCGCGCCGTGGGCGCCGCCGGGCACGGCGACGAGCACCGCGGCGGCGGCCACGGACGCGGACAGCGTGATCCTTCCTGTACGAGCCTTGCGCATGGCGAACCTTCCCGTGGGGGGTGGGGGGTGACGGGCCGGCGGTCCGGCCGCGCGGCGCAGCGGTCCTAAGTGCGCAGCCAGACCGCCGTGTCCCGCGGCAGCCGTCCGCCGTCCAGGGGGGCGCTGCCGATCAGGACGTCTCGGTGGGCCGGGAGCGGCACGGGCTCCGCGGCGAGGTTGACGACGCAGACGAACGCGTCGGAGCGGGCGAAGGAGAGCACACCCGCGGGGGCGTCGAGCCAGCGCATCGGCCCGTCGCCGAGCCCCGGCTCCCCGCGGCGCAGCCGCAGCGCGTCGTGGTAGAGGCGCAGCATCGAGCGCGGGTCGTCCTGCTGGCGCTCGACGGCGTACGTGCCCCAGCCCGCCGGCTGCGGCAGCCACGGCCCGGCCGGCGCGGCGCCGTCGCCCTCCCGGGACGTACCGTCGTCGCCCGCGTCCGCCGGGTCGCTGAACCCGTACGACGGTCCGCCGGGACGCCACGGGAGCGGCACCCGGCAGCCGTCCCGCCCCGGGTCGCGGCCCCCGGAGCGGAAGTGCATCGGGTCGACGATGCGGTCCCGGGGTATCTCCGCCTCCGGCAGGCCCAGTTCCTCGCCCTGGTAGAGGTAGACGGAGCCGGGCAGGGCGAGCGAGAGCAGCGCCGCGGCGCGCGCCCTGCGGGTGCCGCGCACCGGGTCGGTCGGGGTGCCGAAGCGCTTGGCGGCGAAGTCGAAGCCGGTGCCCGGGTCGGCGTCGTCGCGGCCGTAGCGGGTGACGGTGCGGGTCACGTCGTGGTTGCACAGCACCCAGGTCGCGGGCGCGCCGACCGGCGCGTGGTATTCGAGCGTGGTGTCGATGGACGCGCGCAGCTCGGCGGCGTCCCAGGGGCGGGCGAGGAAGTCGAAGTTGAACGCGGTGTGCAGCTCGTCCGGGCGCAGGTAGCGGGAGAAGCGCTCCGGCTCGGGCACCCACAGCTCGCCGATGAGCACGCCGTCGTACTCGTCGGCGATGGCCCGCCAGGAGCGGTAGATGTCGTGCAGCTCGTCGCGGTCGACGTACGGGCTGGGCTCGCCGCGCGGGTCGTCCTCGTCCCAGTCGGGCAGCTCGGGGTCCTTGGCGAGGAGGGCGGCGGAGTCGATGCGTACGCCCGCGGCGCCCCGCTCGAACCAGAAGCGCAGCACGTCCTCGTGCTCCCGGCGCACCGCGGGGTGGGCCCAGTTGAGGTCCGGCTGCCGCTCGGAGAACAGGTGCAGGTACCAGTCGCCGTCGGCGTGCCGGGTCCAGCACTCGCCGTTGAACTGGGAGGGCCAGTTGTTCGGCGGCAGCTCGCCGCCGGGGCCGCGGCCCCGGCGGAAGTGGAACAGCTCGCGCTCCGGGCTGCCGGGCCCGGCGGCCAGCGCGGCGCGGAACCAGGGGTGCGCGTCGGAGACGTGGTTGGGCACGACGTCGACGATCGTGCGGATGCCGAGGGCGCGGGCTTCGGCGATCAGCTTCTCGGCCTCGTCCAGGGTGCCGAACGCCGGATCGATCGCCCGGTAGTCGGCGACGTCGTAGCCGCCGTCGGCCATCGGCGAGACGTACCACGGGGTGAACCAGATGGCGTCCACGCCCAGCTCGGCGAGGTACGGCAGCCGGGCGCGGACGCCGGCGAGGTCGCCGGTGCCGTCGCCGTCGCCGTCGGCGAAGCTGCGTACGTAGACCTGGTAGATGGCGGCACCGCGCCACCAGCTCGTATCCGACACTGAATCCCTCACAGGAAATCCCTACTGGTTCAGGAGGAGGGCCCTTACCGTCAGCCCTTGAGGCTGCCGGCGGTCAGGCCGTGCATGATGTTGCGCTGGAAGACGAGGAAGATCACCGACGTGGGCACCGAGGCGATCGCGAGGGCCGCGATGAGCTGGTTCTCCGGCACGCTCGCG
The DNA here is from genome assembly GCF_007827615.1 of Streptomyces sp. CNZ287. NCBI lineage: Bacteria > Bacillati > Actinomycetota > Actinomycetes > Kitasatosporales > Streptomycetaceae > Streptomyces > Streptomyces sp. CNZ287. The sequence goes on from NZ_VISV01000021.1 coordinate 98,870, forward strand.
CCCAGCGAGTAGATACCGACGTTGAGGGTCTGCTTCGACGGGTCGGGCAGGGTGAGCATCGGCCAGAGGAAGTCCTTCCACACGGCGACGACCGCGAAGATCGACACGACGCCGAGGATCGGCCGGGACATCGGCAGGACGATGGAGCGCAGGGTGCGCAGCGGTGACGCGCCGTCCATGGCGGCTGCGTCCATCAGCTCCCGGGGGATGGAGTCGAAGAAGCGTTTGAGCAGGAAGATGTTGAAGGCGTTGGTGACCGCCGGCAGCCAGATCACCCACGGCGAGTTGATGAGGTTGCGCTCCACCAGCGGCACGTCGAGCACCGTGAGGTACTGCGGTACGACGAGCACCGTGGCCGGGATCATCAGCGTCGCGAGCATCGCGCCGAGGATGACCTTGCCCAGCACGGGGCGGAGCTTGGAGAGCGAGTACGCCGCGGCCACGTCGAAGACGAGCATGAAGGCCAGCGCGCCGAAGGCGTACACGCAGGTGTTGAGGAGCAACTGGGCCAGGTCCAGCACGCTCCACGCCTCGGAGTAGTTCTCCGGCTGCACCTCGCCCGGCACCAGCGTCGGCGGGGTCTGCGCGAACTCCTGGGAGGACTTCAGCCCGCTGGTCACCATCCAGTAGAGCGGCCCGATGAACACCAGCGTGAAGACCGCCATGACCAGGGCGAAGGCGGTCCAGTACAGGGCCTTTCCGCGCGGCCTGGCCAGCACCGCCGGCGAGATCAGCGTCCTTTGTCCTTCGGCCATCTGGGGTCTCCCGGATTCAGTCTTCACTGCCGCGGTCGAGGCGGACGAACGCGGCGGAGAAGACGGCGAGCACCAGCATCAGGACGACCCCGAGGGCCGCGGCGCTGCCGTAGTTGTTGAAGGTGAAGGCGTACTGGTAGATGAGCTGGACGACGGTGAGTGTCGAGTTCTCCGGGCCGGCGCCGCCGGTGAGCAGGAACGGCTCCACGAAGACCTGCATCGTGGCGATGATCTGCATCAGCAGCATCAGCGACAGGATGAGCCGGGTCTGCGGGATGGTGACGTGCCAGATCTTGCGGAAGAGGCCGGCGCCGTCCAGCTCCGCGGCCTCGTACAGCTCGCCCGGGATGCCCTGCAGCGCGGCCAGGTAGATCAGCGTGGCGGCGCCCATGTTCATCCAGGTGGCGGCGATGACGACGGAGACCATCGCGGTGTCGCCCGACTGCAGCCAGTCCTGCGCGGGCAGGCCGAAGGTCTCCAGGATGCGGTTGAAGAGCCCGTGGCCCGGGTCGTAGAAGTACTTGAAGAGCAGCACGGAGGCGACCGGCGGCAGCATCACCGGCAGGTAGACCAGGATCCGGAGGTAGGCGCGGCCGTGCCGGAACTCGTTCAGCACGATCGCGACCGCGAACGGCACGGCGAACCCGAGGAGCAGCGCGAGGCCGGTGAAGGCGAAGGTGTTGCGCCACGCCTGCCAGAAGGCCGGGTCGTTGACGATGTAGCTGAGGTTCGACCAGCCCGCCCAGACGGTCTCGCCGTCCTCGTTCTTCTGGAAGGCCAGGATGAACTCCCTGACCATCGGATACCAGGAGAAGAGCGTGAAGCAGAGCACGGCGCCGATGAGGAAGCCGTGTGCGGTCAGGTTGCGGCGCAGCGCGCGGCCGAAGTCCTCGCGGCCCGTGCGCCGCCGGCCGGCGGGCCGCCCCCCGGCGGGGGCGGCCCGCCGGGAGAGGGTGGGCGCCGCCATGGCTACTGGTTCGCGAGGACCTGGTTGACCTGGTCCTCGGCGGTGTCGAGCAGCCCGGCGGGGTCGGCGTCCTCGTTGGTGAGCACGCCGGACATCACCGTGTCGAGGACCTTGTAGATCTCCTGGGCCTTGGGCGGCTCGGCGCGGCCGGGGACCGGGTCGTCGCGGAACGGCTGGAAGTTCTCGACCGGCATGGTGGAGTGCTGGGCGCGCAGCCCGTCGTCCTGCTGCTTGCTCTCGCCCTTCCAGAAGTCCGGCTGGGGCAGCCCGACGGGCAGCCCGTCCGCCTTCGTACGCGCCCAGTCGAACTGGCCTTTGCCCGGGGTGAGGAACTTGAAGTTCAGCCAGGCGATGGCGGCCTTGATCTGGTCGGGCGAGCTGCCCTTCTTGATGAGGTAGTCGTTGCCGCCGAAGAGGGTCGCCTCGCCGCCGGGTATCGGGCCCATGCCGAAGTCGACGTAGTCACCGCCCAGTTGCTGGACCATGTACGTGATGTCGTCGGGCGCGGCGAGGAACATGCCGAGCTTCCCGGACGCCATCTGCTTCTGCAGGTCGCCCCACTTGAGCAACTGCGTCTTGCCCATGCTGTCGTCCTCCCAGCGCATCGCGTGGAGGTTCTCGACGTACTCGCGGCCGGTGTCGTCGTTGAACGCGGCCCTGGTGCCGTCCGCCGAGACGATGTCGCCGCCGAGGCCGTACATCGAGGCGGTGAAGTGCCAGCCGCCGTTGTTGCCGGCGCTGTACTCGCCGAAGCCGCTGATGCCGTCGCCCAGGCCGGATATCGCCTTGGCGGCGGTACGGACCTCGTCCCAGGACGTCGGCGGGTCGTCGGGGTCGAGGCCGGCCTCCTCGAAGAGCTTGCGGTTGATGAGCAGGCCCATGGTGTAGTTGCTGGTGGGCAGCCCGTAGAGCTTGCCGTCCTGCTTGAGCACGTCGAGGACCTGCGGGTCGATGTCCGCGAGCGCCGGGACGGTCTTCTCGTTGACGTACGCGGTGATGTCCGCGGCGCCGTCGTTGTCCAGCACCTGCTGCAGGTCGGTGAAGTACGTGTAGAAGGCGTCCGGCTGGGACTTGGCCTTGAGCATGGCCGTGAACCGCGGGGGCTCCAGACAGGGGTCGGTCTGCTTCCCCTCGATCGTGACGTTCGGGTACTCCTTCTTGAACGCCGCTACGTCCTCTTTCCACTCCTTCAGCTCGGCCTTCTCGGCCGCCGGGGGCATGCAGTCGATCGTCAGGGTGACCTCGGTCTCCGGGTCCAGCGGGGCGGCGGCGTCGGCCGGATCGGCCGTGTCGTCCCCGCCCTCGTCGGAGCTGGAGGTGCCGCAGGCGGCGACGAGCGCCAGGGCGGCGCTGACGGCGAGGGCGGCGCTGGTACGGCGGAACCCGGTGTGTCTCATCTCGGTGACCCCTCTGGACAGGAGCGGGAAGCCACGGCTGCACGCTGCCGTGGCGCGCACACTCAACCACCGCCGACAGGTCTTCGCAATATGTCACGCGAAAATTGCAAGAATGAGACTGGAGGTTGAAGATCCTTCACCGGGCAGGGCCGGTGGAGCCGCGCACCACCAACTCCGGCTCGAAGAGCAGCTCGTCGGCCGCCACCGGGGCGCCGCCGATCTGCGCCGACAGCAGCTCGACCGCCGCCCGGCCCATCGACTCGATCGGCTGCCGCACCGTCGTCAGCGGCGGCGACGTGCAGTTCATGAACGCCGAGTCGTCGTACCCCACCACCGACACGTCCCCCGGCACGTCCAGGCCGCGCCGCCGCACCGCCCTGATCACCCCGAGCGCGAGCGGGTCGCTGGCGCAGACGAAGCCCGTGACGCCGTCCTCCAGCATCCGCGTCGCGGCCGCCTGCCCGCTCTCCAGCGAGTACTGCGCCCGCGCCACCCGCGACTCCGGCAGCTCCAGGCCGGTCTGCCGCGCCAGTTCCTCCGCGGCCGCGAGCTTGCGGGCCGAGGGCACGTGGTCCCCGGGGCCCAGCAGCATGCCGATGCGGCGGTGCCCGAGCGACGCCAGGTGGCGCCACGCCTGCTCCACGGCGACCGCGTCGTCGCAGGAGACGCGGGGGAAGCCCAGGTCCTCGATGGCGGCGTTGATCAGCACCACCGGGATGCGCCGCTCCGCGAGCCTGCGGTAGTGCTCGTGCGGCGCGGCGGACTGGGCGTACTGGCCGCCGGCGAACACCACGCCGGAGACCTGCTGTTGCAGCAGCAGGTCGACGTACGCGGCCTCGGAGACGCCGTTCTTGGTCTGGGTGCAGAGCACCGGGGTGAGGCCGAGCTGGGCCAGCGCGCCGCCGACCACCTCGCCGAGCGCGGGGAAGATCGGGTTCTGCAGCTCGGGCAGGACCAGGCCGACCAGCCGGGCGCGCTCGCCGCGCAGTTGGGTGGGCCGTTCGTAGCCGAGCACGTCGAGGGCCGACAGCACGGCCTGCCGGGTCGCCTCCGACACCCCGGGCTTTCCGTTCAGCACGCGGCTGACGGTGGCCTCGGAGACCCCCACCTTCTTGGCAACCTCAGCAAGTCGTCGAGTCATGGACGCAAGATTAGCGCAAGAAACGCAAGCTGCTTGCGGTGGGTGCGGGACGGATCGTTTCCACCCAGGTCAGCGGCACGGCGGAGGGTGCGGGCGGAAGCGGCGGTGGCTGCGGCTCGGCGGGTGCCCCGCGAACCGCGGAGCACCCGGGGCGCGGAGGGATCACCGGGACGGACGGGCCCCGCGGGACGGGGCGTTGAAGAACGGTTAGGCTCACCTTCGTGAGTACGTGCGCGACCGCCTCCGGAGAGCTGGCCGAACCGCTCGCCGGGACCGCGGCCGTCGCCGCGACCTGGCTCCTGGTCGAGCAGACCGGCCCGTGGGGGAAAGAGGCGCTGACCCAGAGCCATCTCGACCCCGGGATCGGCCGCGCGCTGGAGGAGCACGCCGAGGGCACCGGCGTGCGCGTCGCGCTCATCCGCCGGCCCGGCAGGCACGCCGACGTCCGCCGCCCGGCAAGCCGCCGCGTCCTCGCCGCCCACACCGCCCCCGGCGGCACCTGGATCCGGGCCACCGACGTCCGCGACCCCGCGGACCTCGTCGGCCTCGACCTCGCCGCACTCGGCCGCGGCGAGCACGCCGGGTTCGACGCCGCGCTCGGCGCCGGGGCGTACCGCGGCGATCCGTCCCCCAGGCCCGGGAGGCCCGGGCAGACCCCAGGATCGCTGCCGCTCGTCTTCGTCTGCACCAACGGCAGGCGCGACCGCTGCTGCGCGCTCCTCGGCCGCCGCCTCGCCGCCGATCTGCACGCCGCGGGGTCCACCGAGACCTGGGAGATCACCCACATCGGCGGCCACCGCTTCTCGCCCACGCTGCTCCTGCTGCCGCACGGCTACGCCTACGGCCGCATGACCCCGCACGCCGTCAAGGAGGTCGTCGAGTCGCTGGCCTCGGGGCTGGTCGTGCCCGAGGGCTGCCGCGGGCGCTCGACGTGGGAGCGGCAGGGCCAGGCGGCGGAGCTGGCGGTGCGGCGGCTGGCGGGCGCGTACGGGGCGGACGACCTGAGCGTCGTACGTACCGAAGGCGGCGGTGACGCCGAAGGCGACGGCTGGCTGGTGACCGTGGCGCACCGCGACGGGCGGGCCTGGGACGTGCCCATCGCCCCGCGCGCCGCCGCGGTGGCCACCCCGGCGAGCTGCGGTGCGGCCCCGGTGGCGCAGACGCGGATGGCCGCGGGGCCGCCGCGACTCCACTGAGCCCGCCGCCCCCCATCCGACTACTCTGTGTAGTCGGATGGAGCTACCCTGGGGCGGGTGTGCGGGGGATGGGGGGAGGCGACGTGGGGGTTGATGTGTGGGGATGTGTGTCCGGGGGAGTGCCCGTAGCGTCCCGGTCGGTTACGGTTCGCGTTCATGGGCGCCCCATCGACCGCACGCCGCGGCGAGCCCCGCGGCTCCGGCCGGCGGCTCGGCTGGCCGCGCCGCGTCTCCTCGCAGATCCTGCTCATGCAGCTCGCCCTGGCCACGGGGGTGACGATCCTCGCCGCGGCGCTGTTCCTCGCGCCGTACAGCGACGAGCTGGACCGGCAGGTGATGCGCCGCGCCATGGCCATCGCGCAGAGCACCGCCGTCGACCCCGGCCTCGCCGAGGCCCTGCTCACCACCCCCGCGGACCCGGACGGCCCCGTGCAGCGCCGCGCCGAGCGGATCCGCAGGGCCACCGGCGCCGAGTACGTCGTCGTGCTGGACACCCGCGGCGTGCGCTGGTCGCACACCCTGCCCGAGCGCGTCGGCCACCGCGTCTCCACCGACCCCTCCGCCGCGCTCGCCGGTGAGGAGTGGATGGGCATCGACACCGGCACCATGGGGCGCACCGCCCGCGGCAAGGTGCCGCTCTATGACCGCGAGGGGCGGATCGTCGGGGCGGTCTCGGTCGGCATCCCGTACGAGGGCGTCCGCGACCGGGTGATCGCGGCGGTGCCCGGCGTGCTGGCGTACGCGGGGGGCGCGCTGGCCGTCGGCGCGCTGGTCGCCTTCGCGCACTCCCGCCGGCTCCAGCGCCGCACCCGCGACCTCGCGTTCTCCGACATAGCCGCGCTCCTCGACGAGCGCGAGGCGATGCTCCACGGCATCCGCGAGGGCGTCGTCGCGCTCGACGGCGCCGGCCGGCTGCGGCTGGTCAACGACGAGGCCGCCCGGCTCCTCGGCATCGACCCCGAGCACACCGGCCGGCCCCTCGACGACGTGCTGCGCCCGGGCCGTACCGCCGACGTGCTCGCCGGCCGGGTCGCCGGTTCCGACCTGCTGACGGTGAGCGACGGCCGGGTGCTCGTCGCCAACCGCATGCCCACCGCCGACGGCGGCGCCGTCGCCACCCTGCGCGACCGCACGGAACTGGAGCAACTCGGCCGCGAACTCGACTCCACTCGCGGCCTCATCGACGCCCTGCGCGCCCAGGACCACGAGCACGCCAACCACCTGCACACCCTCCTCGGGCTGCTGGAACTGGGCATGACCGAGGAGGCCACCGAGTACATCGCCGAGGCCGCCGGCGGCCGCCGCGCCACCGCCGAGCAGGTCACCGGCCGGATCCGCGACCCGCTGCTGGCCGCGCTGCTCGTCGGCAAGGCGACCGTCGCCGCGGAGCGGGGCGTGCCGCTGGTGCTGACGGGGGAACTGCCGGACCGGGCCGTGGACCCGCGCGGTCTGGTCACGATCGTCGGCAACCTGGTCGACAACGCCCTGGACGCGGCGGTGGGTTCACCGGTCCCGCTGGTCGAGGTCGACCTGCGGGCGGACGGCGAGACGGTACGGCTGCGGGTCGCCGACTCCGGGCCCGGGATACCGGCGGAGCGGCGCGAGCTGGTCTTCGCCGACGGCTGGACGACGAAGGAGCCGCCCGCGCACGGCAAGCGGGGCCTCGGGCTCGCGCTGGTGCGGCGGCTCGCGGAGCGGCACGGCGGGCACGCGGAGGTCGGCGAGCGGCCGGGCGGGGGCGCGGAGTTCACCGTCGTGCTCCCCGAGGCGCTGGCGCCGGCGCCCGGGCGCGTTCCCGGCAGCCGGCTGCCGGTCCCGTAGCCCGGGGATCCGCCGCTACGCGGCCCCCGCCCCGGTGAGCGCCCGGACCTCCGTCTTCGCGTGCCGTACGGGATCGGCGGGCTCCGCGGACGTGACCGTGCCCAGCCAGCCCGCGAAGAAGCCCAGCGGCACGGAGACCAGACCCGGGTTCTGCAGCGGGAAGACGTGGAAGTCCACGCCCGGGAAGAGGGTGTCAGGACTGCCCGAGACCACCGGCGAGAAGACCACGAGCAGCACCGCCGGGCCGAGCCCGCCGTACACCGCCCACAGCGCGCCGCGCGCGGTGAACCGGCGCCAGAAGAGCGCGTAGAGCAGCACCGGCAGGTTCGCCGAGGCGGCCACCGCGAACGCGAGTCCCACCAGGAACGCCACGTTGAGGTCCCGGGCCAGCAGCCCGAGGCCGATGGCGAGCGCCCCGACGACCGCCGCCGCCACCCGTGCCGCGGCCACCTCGCCGGCGCCGGCGGACGCGCCGTCCGCGCCCTCCGGCGTACGGCCCGCGCGGCGCCGCGCGCGGGAGCGGCGCACCGTCGCGTACAGGTCGTGCGCCACCGACGCCGACGACGCCAGCGTGATCCCCGCGACCACCGCCAGGATCGTCGCGAACGCCACCGCCGCCACCACCGCGAAGAGAACGGTGCCGCCGGTGGACGCCGCGCCGCCGCCGAGGTCGAGCGCCAGCAGCGGCACCGCCGTGTTGCCCGACGGGTCGTCCGCGCGCACCGTGTCGCCGCCCACCAGCGCGGCGGCGCCGAAGCCGAGCACGATCGTCATCAGGTAGAAGCCACCGATCAGCCCGATCGACCAGACGACCGAGCGGCGCGCGGAGGTGGCCGTCGGCACGGTGGAGAAGCGGGCCAGGATGTGCGGCAGCCCCGCGGTGCCGAGGACCAGCGCGAGGCCGAGGCTGAGGAAGTCCAGCCGGTCGGCGAGCCCGCCGCCGTACGCCAGCCCCGGGGCGAGGAAGTCGGAGCCGTGGCCGCTGCGCCCGGCCGCGGCCTCCAGCAGCGCACCGGGGTCGCCGTGGAAGCGCAGCAGCACCAGCACGGTGAGGGTGAGCGCCCCCGCCAGCAGCAGCACGGCCTTGACGATCTGGATCCAGGTCGTCGCGCGCATCCCGCCGAGCACGACGTACGTGACCATCAGCGCGCCGACGCCTGCCACCGCCGCGGTGCGCGCGCCGGCGCCGGTGTGGTCGCCCGCCAGCAGCGCCACCAGGCTGCCCGCGCCGACCATCTGCGCGACGAGGTAGAGCACCGAGACCGTGACCGACGAGATGCCCACGGCGAACCGCACCCGCGGCCGGCGCAGCCGGGAGGCGACGACGTCGGCGAGGGTGAACCGGCCGCAGTTGCGGACGAGTTCCGCGACGAGCAGCAGTACGACGAGCCAGGCGACGAGGAAGCCGACGGAGTACAGCACGCCGTCGTAGCCGTAGAGCGCGATGAGGCCGGAGATGCCGAGGAAGGAGGCGGCGGACATGTAGTCCCCGGAGATGGCGAAACCGTTCTCCATGGGGGTGAAGAGCCGGCCGCCGGCGTAGAACTCCTCCGGTGAGCTGTGCCGCCGGCCCGCCCACAGCGCGAGGGCCAGCGTCAGCGCCACGAACGCGCAGAACAGCAGCAGCGCGAGCTTCTGGTGCTCCCCGGTCACCGGCCCGGCTCCTGCTCCGGATGCGCGGGGGCGGGGCCCGGGCCGCCCTCCGGGCGGCGGGTCCGCATGGCGATGTCCCAGCGCAGGTCGAGCGCCGCGGGGTCGCGGCGCAGCCGGGCGTGCCGGGCGTACGCCCAGGTGAGCAGGAACGTCGTCGCGAACTGGCCGAGTCCGGCGAGCAGCGCGACGTTCAGCGGTCCCGCGACCCGGCGGCCCATCAGCTCGGGGACGGCAGTGGCGGCGACGACGTACGACAGATACCAGACGAGGAACGCGAGCGCGGCCGGCACGACGAAGCGTCGGTAACGGCTGCGTACGCGCTGGAACTCGGGGGTGGCGTGGACGGCGAGGTACACGGCGTCGTCCGCTTCGCCGTCGCCGCCCCGCGCGCCGGAGCCGGCGCCCACCGCGGCCCGGGGAGGCGGCGGGACGGGGGCGGGCTCCGGTTCCCAGCCGTCCCAGCCCCAGCCGGGAGCCGGGGACGCGGGCACGTAGAGCTGCTCCCGCCGGTCGGTCGGCGCGGTCCTGACGGGCCACGGCGACGCGTCCGGCCAGGGCTGCGCCTCGGGCCAGGGCTGCACGTCCGGCCGGTCGGACCAGTCCGGCCGGTCGGACCACGGATCGTGGGGCGGGGCTGGCGGGGCCCCCTCGGGCCCCTGGGGGTTGTTCACCGGAGTGCTCTCCTCGCTCGGCGGGGTTGCCGACTGCCCAGAATGGGCAACGCGGGAAGATCACAGACGGGGCATTCCCGGCCTTTCACACCTTCAGGCGATAGCCCTGGCGATTTCTTCCTCCTGGGCGTTTCCTCCTGTACACACGACCGCGACGCGCTGCCCGGCGAAGGCGTCCGGGTGCGTGTGCAGCGCCGCGAGCGCCGCGGCGCCCGCGCCCTCCGCCAGCGTGTGCGCGTCGCGCATCAGGCTGCGCTGGGCGAGGGCGATCGCGTCGTCGTCCACGAGGAGGAAGTCCGCGAGCCCGGTGCGCATCAGCGCCTGCGGCAGGGCGAAGCCGGTGCCGGTGGCCAGCCCCTCGACCCGGGTGCGGTTGGGGCGTTCGGCCAGGCGGCCGGCGCGCCAGGACTCGTACGCCGCCGGGGAGGCCGCCGACTGCACCGCCACCACCCGGCAGTCAGGCGCGACGGCCGCGGCCGTCAGGCACGCGGCGGCGGCGCCGCTGCCGCCGCCGACCGGGACGATCACCGTGTCCAGGTCCGGCGCCTGCTCGAACAGCTCCAGGTACGCGGTGGCCACGCCGGCGACGATCTCCGGCTCGTCCGCGGCGCTGACCAGCCGGGCGCCCCGCTCGGCGGCCACCTGCGCGGCGTACGGGCGGGCCTCGTCGAACGTGGCGCCGTGCTGGATCAGCTCCGCGCCGAGGGCGGTGACGGCGCGTACCTTGCCGGGGTTGGCGCGCTCCGGCATCACGATCGCGCACGGCGCGCCGTGCCGGGCGGCGGCGTAGGCGAGCGACTGGGCGTGGTTGCCGGTGGAGTAGCCGACGATGCCGCGGGCGCGCTCCTCGGCGGTCATCGAGGCGAGCAGGGCGAGGCCGCCGCGTACCTTGAACGCGCCCGTCGGCTGGGTGTTCTCGTGCTTGACGAAGAGGGCCGCGGCCGGCCCGCGGTCCAGCGTCGCGTACGACCACAGCGGGGTGGGCGGCAGCACGTCGCGGACCAGCCGGCGGGCGAGCAGGGCGTCGGTGACGGTCGGAGTCCTCATGGCCCCACGCTGGCAGCCGCGGGACGCCGGGTCCAGCACGGGTTCCCGACAGGACCGCGGCAGAACGCAGGGGACCACCCAGGACAGCGCCCGCGGCCGCCCGCCGCCGGCCCGCGGACTACACCGGGCCCGCCACCGCCGTCACCTGCTTCGCCAGCGGCGTCCCCGAGCCGTCCCGGCGCGGGTCGGGCTCCGGCAGCTCCACCGGGCCGCCCGTACGCCCCGCCGCGCGTGCCGGCACCGGCCCCGCCCAGGCGAACGTCAGGCAGTCCTCGCCCTTCAGGAACCGCTGGCAGCGCACGCCGCCGGTCGCACGCCCCTTCCGCGGGAACTGGTCGAACGGCGTCAGCTTCGCCGTCTGCACCCACGCGCCGTCCAGCGCCCCCGTGGAGCCCGCGACCGTCAGCACCGCAGCGTCCGCCGCCGGGTCGACCACGTGGAACGCGACGACCTTGGCGCCGTCGGCCAGCTTCACCCCCGCCATGCCGCCCGCCGGCCGGCCCTGCGGCCGCACCTGCCCCGCGGGATAGCGCAGCAACTGCGCGTCGCTGGTGACGAACACGAGGTCCTCCTCGCCCGTGCGCAGCTCCGCCGCGCCGACGATCCGGTCGCCGTCCTTGAGCGTGACGACTTCCAACTCCTCCTTGTTCGCCGGGTAGTCCGGCACCACCCGCTTCACCACGCCCTGCTCCGTACCCAGCGCCAGGCCGGGCGAGGACTCGTCGAGCGTGGTGAGGCAGACGACCTTCTCGCCGTCCGCCAGCGTGAGGAACTCCGAGACCGCCGCTCCGCCGGCCAGGCTGGGCCGGGCCGCGGTCTCCGGCAGCACCGGCAGGTCGATCACCGACACCCGCAGCAGCCGCCCCTCCGAAGTGACCGCCCCGATGTGCGCCCGCGACGTCGTCGGCACGGCGGAGACGATCACGTCGTGCTTGACGCGCTTCGCCGGCGCCGGCTCGCCGAAGGGATCGCCGTTGGCGGTACGGGCCAGCAGCCCCGTCGACGACATCAGCACCCGGCACGGGTCGTCGGACATCTCCAGCGGCACCGCCGCGGCCGGCTCCCCGCCGGCCTCCAGCAGCACCGTGCGGCGCTCGCTGCCGTACTTCTTCGCCACCGAGGACAGCTCCCCGGACACCAGCTTGCGCAGCTCCGCGTCCGACTCCAGGATCCGCGTCAGCTCCTCGATCTCCGCCGTCAGCCGGTCCCGCTCGGCCTCCAGTTCCAGCCGGTCGAACTTCGTCAGCCGGCGCAGCGGGGTGTCCAGGATGTACTGCGTCTGGATCTCGGAGAGCGAGAAGTGGCGGATCAGCCGCTCCTTGGCCTGCGCGGCGTTCTCGCTGGCCCGGATGATGCGGATGACCTCGTCGATGTCGAGCAGCGCGACGAGCAGGCCCTCCACCAGGTGCAGCCGGTCGCGCCGCTTGGTGCGCCGGAACTCGCTGCGCCGCCGCACCACCGTGAAGCGGTGGTCGAGGAAGACCTCCAGCAGCTCCTTCAGGCCCAGGGTGAGCGGCTGGCCGTCGACGAGCGCCACGTTGTTGATGCCGAAGGTCTCCTCCATCGGCGTCAGCTTGTACAACTGCTCCAGCACGGCCTCGGGGTGGAAGCCGTTCTTGATCTCGAAGACCAGCCGCAGCCCGTGCTCGCGGTCCGTGAGGTCCTTCAGGTCGGCGATGCCCTGCAGCCGCTTCGCCCCGATGAGGTCCTTGACCTTGGCGCGGATCTTCTCCGGGCCGACGGTGAAGGGCAACTCGGTGACGACGATGCCCTTGCGGCGCGCGGAGACCTGCTCGACCGTCGCGGTGGCGCGGATCTTGAAGCTGCCGCGGCCCGTCTCGTACGCGTCCCGGATGCCGTCGAGGCCGACGACCCGGCCGCCGGTGGGCAGATCGGGCCCCGGCACGTACCGCATCAGGGTCTCCAGGTCGGCGCCCGGGTGCCGGATGAGGTGCCGCGCGGCGGCGATGACCTCGCCCAGGTTGTGCGGCGGCATGTTGGTCGCCATCCCGACCGCGATCCCCGAGGCGCCGTTCACCAGCAGGTTCGGGAACGCCGACGGCAGGGCGACGGGCTCCTGCTCGCTGCCGTCGTAGTTGGGGGCGAAGTCGACGGTGTCCTCGTCGATCGACTCGACCATGAGCGTCGCGGCGGGCGCGGGGCGGCACTCGGTGTAGCGCATCGCCGCGGGCGGATCGTCGTTGCCGAGGGAGCCGAAGTTGCCGTGGCCGTCGACGAGCGGCAGCCGCATCGAGAACGGCTGCGCCATGCGCACCAGCGCGTCGTAGATGGCGGAGTCGCCGTGCGGGTGCAGCCGGCCCATCACCTCGCCGACGACGCGCGCGCACTTCACGTACGACCGCTCGGGGCGCAGGCCCATCTCGTTCATCTGGTGCAGGATGCGGCGGTGTACGGGCTTCAGGCCGTCGCGGGCGTCGGGGAGCGCGCGGGAGTAGATGACCGAGTACGCGTACTCGAGGAAGGAGCCCTGCATCTCGTCCACGACGTCGACGTCGAGGATCCGCTCTTCGAACTCCTCTGGCGGCGGGGCACTGCTTCTGCGGCGGGCCATCTCGGCTGCTGCTCCTCATCGGCTCGTTCACGGGCGGTCGGCGTGCGCCCCCATTGTGGACCCACGCGCCGACATCGCCGACCACGACCCGGCGCACAGCCCCCGGCATACAGTGGGGGCGCGACACCGGACGTCCGGTGTCCCGCGTACAGCAGCGATCGAAGGGACTCCATGCCCATGGGTCAGACGGCCACCCCGCAGGCCAACTCAGGCGGACTGACACTGGAAGAACACCGCTTGGACAACGGGCTGCGGGTCATCCTCTCCGAGGACCATCTCACGCCCGTCGCCTCGGTGTGCATCTGGTACGACGTGGGCTCGCGCCACGAGGTGGCCGGACGCACCGGCCTCGCCCACCTCTTCGAGCACCTGATGTTCCAGGGCTCGGCACAGGTCTCCGGCAACGGGCACTTCGAACTGGTGCAGGGGGCCGGCGGCTCGCTCAACGGCACCACCAGCTTCGAGCGCACCAACTACTTCGAGACCATGCCGGCCCACCAGCTCGAACTGGCGCTGTGGCTGGAGGCCGACCGGATGGGCTCGCTGCTCGTCGCGCTCACCCAGGAGAGCCTGGACAACCAGCGCGACGTGGTGAAGAACGAGCGCCGGCAGCGGTACGACAACGTGCCCTACGGCACGGCGTTCGAGAAGCTCGCCGCGATGACGTACCCCGAAGGGCACCCCTACCACCACACCCCGATCGGCTCCATGGCCGACCTGGACGCGACCTCGCTCGCGGACTGCCAGGAGTTCTTCCGCACGTACTACGCGCCGGGCAACGCGGTGCTCTCCGTCGTCGGCGACATCGACCCGGCGCAGACGCTGGCCTGGGTGGAGCAGTACTTCGGCTCCATCCCCGCGCACGACGGCAAGCAGCCCCCGCGCGACGGCTCGCTGCCCGACACCCTCGGCGGCGCGCAGCGCGTGCCGCTCGCGGAAGAGGTGCCGTCGCGGGCGCTGATGGCCTCGTACCGGCTGCCCGAGGACGGCACGCGCGAGGCCGACGCCGCGGACCTGGCCCTGACCGTGCTCGGCGGCGGCGAGTCCTCCCGGCTCTACAACCGCCTGGTGCGCCGTGACCGGCTCGCCGTCGCGGCCGGGTTCGGGATGCTGCGGCTCGCCGGCGCGCCGTCGCTCGGCTGGCTGGACGTCAAGGCGTCCGGCGGCGTCGAGGTGCCCGCCATCGAGACCGCCGTCGACGAGGAGCTGGCGCGCTTCGCGGAACAGGGGCCGACGCCCGAGGAGATGGAGCGGGCGCAGGCGCAACTGGAGCGCGAGTGGCTGGACCGGCTCGCGACCGTCGGCGGCCGGGCGGACGAGTTCTGCCGCTACGCCGTGCTCTTCGGCGACCCGAAGCTCGCGCTCGGCGCGGTCGAACGGATCCTCGGCGTGACCGCCGAGGAGGTGCAGGCCGTCGCCAAGGCGCGGCTCATCCCGGAGAACCGCGCGGCCCTCGTGTACGAGCCCACCGCCCCCGCCGCCGACGAGAACGCCGGCGCCGCGGGCGCCGAGGAAGACGAGGTTCAGGCGTGACCGCCGAGACGACCAGCACGATGACCTTCCACCCCCGCCCGCAGGGCGGTGAGGCGCGGCCCTGGGCCTTCCCGGCCCCGGAGCGCACCACCCTCGCCAACGGGCTCACGGTGCTCACCTGTCACCGCCCCGGCCAGCAGGTCGTCGCCGTCGAGGTGTGCCTCGCCGCGCCGCTGGACGCCGAGCCCGCCGGTCTCGACGGCGTCGCCATGATCATGGCGCGGGCGTTCTCCGAGGGCACGGACACCCACACCGCCGAGGAGTTCGCCGCCGAGCTGGAGCGCTCCGGCGCCACCATCGACGCGCACGCCGACCACCCGGGCGTCCGCGTCTCGCTCGAGGTCCCCGTCTCCCGGCTCCGCCGCGGCCTCGGGCTGCTCGCCGACGCGCTGCGCGCGCCCGCCTTCCCCGACGACGAGATCGAGCGGCTGGTCGCCAACCGGCTGGACGAGATCCCGCACGAGCTGGCCAACCCCGGCCGGCGGGCCGCGATGGCGCTGTACGCGGAGCTGTTCGACGCCGGCGACCGGCTCTCCCGCCCCCGCTGGGGCACGGAGGAGTCCGTCGCGCGCATCGACGCCGCGTCCGTACGGGCCTTCTACAGCGCCCACGTCCGGCCCGCCACCGCCACCGTCGTGGTCGTCGGCGACCTGACCGGCGTCGACGTCGGCGCCGCGCTGGCCGGCAGTCTCGGCGCCTGGACCGGTACCCCCGCCGAGGCGCGCCCGCTGCCGCCGGTGGCCGCGGACGACACCGGCCGGGTCGTCATCGTCGACCGGCCGGGCGCGGTGCAGACGCAGATGCTCGTCGGCCGGGTCGGCGCCGACCGGCACGACGCCGTCTGGCCCGCCCAGCTCCTCGGCACGTACTGCCTGGGCGGGACCCTCACCTCCCGCCTGGATGTCGTGCTGCGCGAGGAGAAGGGCTACACCTACGGCGTCCGCGCCTCCGCCCAGTCGCTGCGTTCGCCGGCCGACGGCACCGGCGCCGCGCTGCTGGCCATCGGCGGCTCCGTGGAGACCGACGTGACCGGCCCCGCGCTCGCGGACAGCTGGCAGGTGCTGCGCTCGCTGGCCGACGGGCTGACCGACGCCGAGCGGGACGCGGCCGCCGACTTCCTCGTCGGCGTGGCCCCGCTGCGGTACGAGACGTCGGCCGCGGTCGCCGGCACGCTGGCCGACCAGGTCGAGCAGCAGCTCCCGGACGACTACCAGGCCAAGCAGTACGCCCGGCTCGCGGACACCGGCACGGTGGAGGCCACGGCGGCGGTGCTGAGCGCGTTCCCCACGGACCGGCTCGTCACCGTGCTCGTCGGCGACGCGGAGAAGATCGCCGAGCCGGTGCGGGAGCTGGGCATCGGTGAGGTCAGGGTCGTGTCCGGCTGATTGCCGGCTTTTACCGCGGCCAGCGGTGAACGGCCCGTAGCAGACCGGAAAGAGCCCGGCGGGGACGCCGGGCTCTTTCGCGTTCCTGCCGCATTTCGCATACCGCTGCCATACTGTTCATCCGGCGGCGCTAAGGGGCGTGGATGATGCGGTGTGCGCGGTGAACGGCGGTATTTCCCAGGCGGTGTGCTCGGCGATCCGCGACGACATCGTCTCGGGATTCTTCGCCCAGGGCGCCCGGCTCGCCGAGGAGCACCTCGCGCGCCGGTACGGCGTCTCGCGGGTGCCGGTCCGCGAGGCGCTGCGGACGCTGGAGTCGGAGGGCTTCGTCACCACGAAGCGGCACGCCGGCGCCTGCGTCGCCGAGCCCACCGCGCGGGACGCCGCGGACCTGCTGGAGATACGCGCGCTGCTGGAGCCGCTGGGCGCCGCCCGCGCGGCGCAGCGGCGCACGGAAGCCCATCTCAAGGTGCTGCACGGGCTGGTGCGGCTGGGCAGGGAGCGGGCGCAGCGCGGGCACGTCGCGGAGCTGCCGTCGCTGAGCACGTGGTTCCACGAGACGCTGGCGCAGGCCACCGGCAGCCGGAACCTCACCGCGCTGCTGGTGCAGGTGCGCCGGAAGGTGGCCTGGCTCTACGGGGCCTCGCCCGCGGTCCGGACGGTGGAGGCGTGGGACGAGCACGGCGCGATCGCCGACGCCGTGGCGCGCGGGGACGCCGAGCGGGCGCGGAGTCTCGCCACGGCGCACGTGGAGCGCTCGGCGGGCGCGTACGAATTGCGGAGAACCGTGCGGGTGAGTTCCCGGAAACATGCCGTAAACACGGGAAGCGATCAGCCGTAACAATGACGTGCCCTGGCGGAAATCGGCGGGACGGGCGAATATGCGGGGCCGCCTGAATTCGAGCGGCGGTAACCGGCCAATTCGCTGCCGCCGGGTGCGCGGATTCGCGCGTACGGACGTCAGACGGTTTCCGGCAGCTCGTCCAGCCCCTCCTGGACCAGCTTCGCCAGCCGGTCGAGCGCGCGGTCCGAGGCGTCGTCCTCCGAGGCGAGGACGATCTCGTCGCCGCCCTTCGCGCCCAGGCCCAGCACGGCAAGCATGGAGGCGGCGTTGACGGCGTTCCCGTCGGCGGCCTTCGCGATCGTCACCGGGATGCCGGCGGCGGTGGCCGCCCGCACGAAGATCGACGCGGGACGGGCGTGCAGCCCCTCGGCCCAGCCGACGGTGACGCGGCGCTCAACCATGGTGTTGCCCTTCCCTCGTTCTGGTTGTCTAGACCATCCTCGCACGCGCGCCGAGCAGGCCGGACCGCGGTCACACCGCGGCCGGCCTGTGCTTACGTCCCGGAGCGCGGCTCCGCGCCGCCCGCCCCGGCCGCCCGCGGTGCCCGGCACGCCCCGCGGTCACCTCAGACTGCCCCGTCGCGCCCGCTCCCGCCAGCGTGCGCGGACCGTAACCTGGGCCCCATGGCCACCCCGTCGGCACCCGAGTACCCCACCCACTGGGAGGCCGACGTCGTGCTGCGCGACGGCGGCACCGCACAGATCAGGCCGATCGTCCCGGACGACGCCGACCGGCTCGTCGCGTTCTTCGACCGGGTCTCCGACGAGTCCAAGTACCTGCGCTTCTTCGCCCCGCACCCCCGGCTGTCCGCCCGGGACGTCCACCGCTTCACCCACCACGACTACGTCGACCGGGTGGGCCTGGCGGCCGTCGTCGGCGACGCCTTCATCGCCACCGTGCGCTACGACCGGATCGAGCCCGCGGCGGACGGCGCGCCGCAGGCCGAGGTCGCGTTCCTCGTCCAGGACGACCAGCAGGGCCGCGGCGTCGCCTCCGCCCTGCTGGAGCACATCGCCGCCTGCGCCCGCGAGCGCGGCGTACGCCGCTTCGTCGCCGACGTGCTCCCCGCCAACAGCCGCATGATGAAGGTGTTCACGGACGCCGGCTACACCCAGAAGCGCAGCTTCGAGGACGGCGTCGTGCGGCTGGAGTTCGAGCTGGAGCCCACCGAGCGCTCGCTCGCCGTCATGCACGCCCGCGAGCAGCGCGCCGAGGCCCGCTCCGTCCAGCGGCTGCTCGCCCCGCGCTCCGTCGCCGTGATCGGCGTCGGCCGCCGCCCCGGCGGCGTCGGCCGCACCGTCCTCGCCAACCTCCTCGCCGGCGGCTTCACCGGCCGTCTCTACGCCGTCAACCACGCCTATCCGGAAGGCCGGGACCGGCTCCTGCCCGAGGACGTCCCCGCCCGCCGCTCCGTACGGGACATCGACGAGCCCGTCGACCTCGCCGTCGTCGCCGTGCCCGCCGCCCGCGTCCCCGACGTCGTCGACGACTGCGGCGAACAGGGCGTGCAGGGACTCGTCGTGCTCTCCTCCGGCTACGCCGAGGCAGGCGCCGCCGGGCGGGCGCGGCAGCGCGACCTCGTCCGGCAGGCCCGCGGCCACGGCATGCGGGTCATCGGCCCGAACGCCTTCGGCGTCCTCAACACCGCCCCGCCCGTCCGCCTGAACGCCACCCTGGCCCCCGACCCCGCGGACAGCGGCCGCGTCGGGGTCTTCACCCAGTCCGGCGCCATCGGCATCGCGCTCCTGTCCGGGCTGCACCGGCGGCCGGGCGCGGTGCTCACCGGGGTGTCCACGTTCGTCTCCGCGGGCAACCGCGCCGACGTCTCCGGCAACGATCTGCTGCAGTACTGGCACGACGACGCCGCCACCGACGTCGTCCTCATGTACCTCGAATCCCTCGGCAACCCCCGCAAGTTCACCCGCCTCGCCCGCCGCACCGCCGCCGTCAAGCCGGTGGTGGTCGTCAAGGGCGCCCGGCACAGCGCCAGTACGCCGCCGGGACACGCCGTGCCAGGCACCTCGGTGCCCGCCGAGACCGTCGGCGCGCTGCTGCGCCAGGCCGGCGTCGTCGCCGTCGACACCGTCACCGAACTCGTCGACACCGGGCTGCTCCTCGCGGCCCAGCCGCTGCCCGCCGGACCGCGGGTCGCGATCGTCGGCAACTCCGACTCCCTCGGCCTCCTCGCGTACGACGCCTGCCGCGCCGCCGGACTGCGCCCGCTGCCCCCGCGCGACCTGACCGCCGCCGCGGCGCCCGAGGACTTCCGGGCCGCGGTCGCCGCCGCGCTGGCCGAGGACGGCTGCGACGCGGTGCTGGTGACGGCCATCCCATGGGGCATCCCCGGGCCCCTGGGGCCCAGGGGACGGGCCGCCGACCCCGACGTGCCCGCGCTCGCCGCCGTGCCGGGACCGTCCCCTCGGTCCCGGGGAGACTGGGGAGACCGCGGGGACGCCGGGGCGCTCGCGGACGCGCTCCGCGCGGCGGCGGCCGGCGCGACGAAGCCGGTGGCCGTCGTCCACCTGGAGATCGAGGGCCTGCCCGGCGCCCTGGCGGCCCCGCCGGACGGCATCCCGACGTACCCCGCCGGGGAGCGGGCCGCGCGGGCGCTGGCGCAGGCGGTGCGGTACGCCCAGTGGCGCCGGCGGGCGGCGGACCCGGGGCGGGTGCCGGAGTACGACGACCTGGATCCGGCCGGGGCCGCCGCGGACATCGCCGCGCTGCTGGGGGAGCGGGGGCGGGCCGCCGGGGACGAGGGCGGGGTCGCCCCGGACTGGGCGCCGGGCGGCGCGTGGCGGGCGGCGGAGGGCGACGGCGCGGCCGGGGCCGGTCCGGCGGGAGCCGGAGCCGGTACGGCCGCGGATGGCGCCGGTGCGGCAGCGGCGCGTACGGCCCGGCGCACCCCCGCGCCACCCGCCCCGTACCCGGAAGGCGTGCCCGTCGACGTCCCCGAGCAGGCCGCCGCACGCGTGCTCCGCCGCTACGGGATCGACGTGCTGCCCGCGCTGCCCGCCCCCGACCCGGACGCCGCCGCGGCCGCCGCCGCCCGGCTGGGCTACCCCGTGGCGCTCAAGACCACCGCCGTCCACCTGCGGCACCGCCCCGACCTCGGGGGCGTACGCCTCGACCTCGCCGGCGAGGACCAGTTGCGCCTCGCCCACGCCGAGCTGACCGCCACCCTCGGCGCCGCCGCCGAAGTGCAGCCCGTGGTGCAGGCCATGGCCCCGCGCGGCGTCGACACCGTGGTACGGGCCGCCGTCGACCCCGGCGTCGGCGCGGTGCTCTCCTTCGGCCTGGCCGGCGCCCCCTCCGAGCTGCTCGGCGACCTCGCGCACCGGCTCGTGCCCGCCACCGACCGCGACGCAGCCGAGCTGATCCGCGCCATCCGCGGCGCCCCGCTGCTCTTCGGCTGGCGCGGCGCACAGCCGGTGGACACCGCGGCGCTGGAGGAGCTGCTGCTGCGGCTGTCGATCTTCGTCGACGAGCACCCCGAGGTGGTCTCCGCCGAGCTGTCCCCTGTCGTGGTGGCCCCGCAGGGCGTCAGTGTGCTCTCCGCCGCCCTGCGGCTGGCCCCGCCGCCGCCCCGCATCGACCTCGGCGCCCGCCGCATGCCCCGCTACTGACCCCCGGCCGCCCGGCCGCGGCGCCCGGTGGCCCCCGGGCGGCGCCCGGCGCCCCGACCGGCCCGGATGCCGGCCCGCGCCCGCGCCGGGCCGGTGCGCGGGCCAACCCGTGTGCCCCGTCCGCCCCCCGGGCCTCGCGACAGCGGACCGGGGCGGCCCCTCCGGGCCGTAGGATGGGCGCATGGCTAAGACCGGGACCGCGACCAAGGGGCTGCGCGCGGCGATCGAGCGCAGCGGCTACTACCCCGCCCTCGTGGCGGAGGCGGTGGAGGCCGCCGTCGGCGGGGAGCCCGTGTCCGCGTACCTGGTCCACCAGGAGACGACGTTCGACGCCAACGAGGTCCGGCGGCACGTCACCGTGCTCGTGCTCACGGACAGCCGCTTCATCGTCAGCCACACCGACGAGCAGGCCGCGGACACCACCTCCCCGACGCCGTACGCCACGACCTCCACCGAGTCCGTCAAGCTCGCCCGGATCTCCTCCGTCGTCCTCAGCCGCGTCGTCGGCAACCCCGAGGCGTACACGCCCGGCACCCTGCCCCGCGAGGTCGTCCTCACCGTCGGCTGGGGCGCCGTCAGCCGGCTCGACATGGAGCCCGCCACCTGCGGCGACCCCAACTGCGACGCCGACCACGGCTACACCGGCTCGGCCACCGCCGACGACCTGAGCCTGCGCGTCAGCGAAGCGGGCGACGGCCCCGAGACCGTACGGCAGGCCCTGACCTTCGCCCAGGCGCTCTCCGAGGCCACCGCCGCCGGCCCCGAAGCCTGATGGCCGCCGCGGGGGGGACACCGGGAAGCGGGACGCGGGACGGCGTGCCACCGGGCCACGGCGACTGGCCCGCGCCGCTCGACCCCGCCGCCGCGCCCGCCCCCCGCTACGGCACCGGCTCCCTGGCCGACCTGCTGCCCAGTGTCGCGGCCGGCCTCGGCGTCCCCGGCTTCGGCCCGGTCCTCGCCGGGGTCGAACCGGCCGACCGCGTCTGCGTGTTCCTCATCGACGGCCTGGGCTGGGAGCAGTTGCTCGCCCACCCCGAGGACGCCCCGTTCCTGCACGCTCTCGCCACCGGCGAGCCGCTGACCGCCGGCTTCCCCGCCACCACCGCCACCTCGCTCGCCTCCGTCGGCACCGGCCTGCCGCCGGGCGCCCACGGCCTGCCGGGCTACACGGTGCGCGACCCGGAGACGGGCGAGCTGATGAACCAGTTGCGCTGGCAGCCCTGGACGGCGCCGCGCGCGTGGCAGCCGTACCCCACGGTCTTCCAACTGGCCCACGACGCGGGCGTGCACACCGCGCAGGTCTCCTCGCCCGCGTTCGAGACCACCCCGCTGACGACGATCGCGCTCAGCGGCGGCACCTTCCACGGCCGGCTGTCGGGGGAGGAGCGGATGGACGTCGCCGCGGAGCAGCTCGCCGCCGCGGACCGCACGCTCGTCTACACGTACTACAGCGAGGTCGACGGCAACGGCCACCGGCACGGCGTCGACTCCGACGCCTGGCGCGGCCAGCTCGGCTACGCCGACCGCCTCGCCCGCCGGCTCGCCGAGCAACTGCCGCCGCGCGCCGCGCTCTACGTCACCGCCGACCACGGCATGGTCGACATCCCCTTCACCGACGACGCCCGCTACGACGTCGACGAGGACTGGGAGCTGCGCGCCGGCGTCCGCCTCCTCGGCGGCGAGGGCCGCGCCCGGCACCTGTACGCCGCCCCGGGCGCCGCCGCCGACGTGCTCACCGTCTGGCGCGAGGTGCTGGGCGAGCGCGCCTGGGTGGTGAGCCGCGACGAGGCCGTCGCGCTGGGATGGTTCGGGCCGAAGGTCGACGACCGGGTGCGGGACCGCCTCGGGGACGTCATCGTCGCCGCGGCCGACGACATCGCGATCGTCGCCACCCGCACCGAGCCCAAGGAGTCCGCGCTCGCCGGCATGCACGGCTCGCTGACCCCGGCGGAGCAGCTGGTCCCGCTGCTGACCGTACGCTCCTGACCGCGAACCCCGCGGCGGCGGAGCGGACCGGCGGCGCCGTACGGCTACTGCGGCGTGTGCACCAGCGTGAACCGCGCGCCCTCGATGTCCGCGACCTCCGCCATCCGCCCCGCGGCCGTCTCGTGCGGCTCGCGCACCAGCCGTCCGCCCAGCTCCACCGCGCGCGCCACGGAGGCGTCCACGTCGGCGACTTCGAAGTGCGTCGTCCAGCGCGGGCCCGTCTCGCGCAGCGTCTCCTCGCCGGCGGCGCAGACCGACGCCACGGGCCGGTCCTGGACGTAGAGCGTCGCGGTGTCGCCCTCCGAGCGCACGTCGTAGCCGAAGACCAGCTCGTAGAACTTCGCGACCATCATCGGCTCCGGCACCAGCAGGTCGTTCCAGACCGGCGTGCCGGGGCGCGCCCGCCGCTCCACCTCCGGAGGCCGGCGCGGCTGCCACACCCCGAAGACCGCCCCCGCCGGATCCGAGCAGATCGCCTTCCGGCCGGCCGCGTCGGCGTCCAGCGGCCCCACGCCCACCGTCCCGCCGCAGCAGCGCACCAGCTCGGCGGCGGCGTCGGCGTCGTCGGTCGCCAGGTACGGAGTCCAGGCCACCGGCAGCCTGCGCTCCGGCGCCATCGCGCCGATCCCCGCGACCTGGCCGCCGTCGAGGCGCGCCAGCCGGTACGCGCCGAGCGTGCGCGGGCCCTCCTCGAAGGTCCAGCCGAACAGGCCCCGGTAGAACGCCTCGGTCGTGTCCAGGCCGTGCACCATCAGGCTCACCCAGCACGGTGTGCCCGGCGCGCTGAGGATCGCTCCTTCGGACATGGCAGCCCTCTCTGACCATCGGAAGGTGGCGGTGGGTGACGTTCCGGTGACGCCTCTGCAGATATTTCCATCCCCCGTGCCTCAGTGCGCCCCCTCTGCGCCGATCGATCTGAAGAATTATCCGTCTCGCCGGGAGATGTTCGCTTTCGGGCAGGGTGGGGGGCGGTGGCGGGAGGCGCTGCGCGACACTGCGCCAGGATGGCCTCCATGGATGCCATCATCTCCGGAACCGATCTCGCGAGCGACCTGGCGGGCCCGCGGCCGCCGGTCGTGCTCGACGTGCGCTACACGCTCGGCGGCCCGCCGGGCCGCCCCGAGTACGAGGCGGGCCACATCCCGGGCGCCGTCTACGTCGACCTGGACGCCGAGCTGGCCGCCCCGCCCGGACCCGCGGGCCGCCATCCGCTCCCCGACCTCGGCGTCTTCGGTGCGGCCATGCGCCGCGCGGGCGTCTCCGGCGACCGGCCCGTGGTCGTATACGACGGCGGACAGGGCTGGTCCGCCGCGCGCTGCTGGTGGCTGCTGCGCTACACCGGCCACCCCGACGTCCGCGTCCTCGACGGCGGCCTCGCCGCCTGGCCCGGCGAACTCTCCCGGGAGACGCCCGCGGCCGGCGAGGGGGACTTCACGCCCGAGCCGGGTGCCCTGCCGGTGCTCACCGCGGCGGAGACCGGCGTACTCGCCCGCCGCGGCGTGCTGTTCGACGCCCGCACGGGGGAGCGCTACCGCGGCGAGACGGAGCCCATCGACCCGGTCGCGGGCCACATCCCCGGCGCCGTCTCGGCGCCGACGGCGGAGAACCTCGGCGCGGACCGGACCTTCCTGCCCGCGGCGGAGCTGGCGGCACGGTTCCGGGCGCTCGGGGCGGCGCCGGGTACGGAGGTCGGGGTGTACTGCGGCTCGGGGGTGTCCGCCGCCCAGGAGGTGCTGGCCCTGGAGATCGCGGGCATCCCCGCGGCGCTCTACCCGGGTTCGTGGTCGGAGTGGGTCGCGGACCCGGCGCGGCCGGTGGCGACGGGCGCGGAGCCGGGCTGACGGCGCGGGCGGCGCCGCCCGCGTACCGGAGCGGCACCGAGGCGGGCGGGCGGCGTCCCCTGGGGCGGCGCGGCGGAGCGCGGGGGCGCGGTGCGCAGGGACGAATCCCTGCGCACCGCGCCCCCGCGCACGCTTACTCCGGCTTCTTGCGCCTGCTTCCGAACACGATCTCGTCCCAGCTCGGCACCGCGGCCCGGCGGCCGGGCCGCACGCCGTCGGCCTCCGCCTGCCGGTCCGTCTGCCCGGTCAGCCGCTCCCGGTGCGCCGAGACGCTCCGCGGCATCAGCACGTCCGCGTACGCGGAACCCGCGCTCGCCGCGGGCGCCGGAGGCTCCTCCTCCACCGCGGCCGGCTCGGGCTCCTCCTCGGGCGGCGGCCCCGGCACCGGACCGTGGACCGGCCCCGGCTTGGTCGCGGAACCCGCCGAACCCGCCGCGGCGGCGGGCCCGTCGGACGCGGCCGCGGGCGCGGACTGGTCCGGCACCACCAGGTCGCCCCGGAAGCTCGGCACCGCCTCCAGCAGGCTGGTCAGGGAGTCGCGGTCCTCGCCGGCGCCGTCCCGGTCCCCGCGCCCGTCGGAAGGCCGCTCCGGACTCCGGGGCAGCCGCGCGATCTTGGGCACGAACGGCAGGCTCGGCTCGGGCGAGGCGTCGGTCTCGCCGATCAGCGCGCGCGCCTCGTCGTCGACGGGCTGCACGAGCCGCCGCGGCGGGTCGTACGTCCAGCCGGCGCTGTGCGGCTCACCCGCGACGCGGTAGACGAGCAGGACCTCCCACGTGCCGTCGTCCCGGCGCCAGGAGTCCCACCGCGCGGAGTCCTTCTCCGCGCCGCGCATCATCAGCCGCTCGGCGACCGCCTCGCCCAGCGCGGGTCCCGCGCTCTCGCCGGGCCGCCGCAGGGGCGTCTTGCGGGCGCGCTCGGCCATGAACGCACGCTCCGCGAGCACGGGGCCCTCGAAGCGGCGGACGCGGTCGACGGGGATCCCGGCGAGCGCGGCGACCTCCTCGGCGGACGCTCCGGCTCGTATCCGCGCCTGGATGTCGCGGGGGCGCAGGTGGTTCTCGACCTCGATCTCGATCTGGCCGAGCCGCGCACGGTCGTTGCGCACCGCGGCGCGCAGACGCTCGTCAATCGGAAGGGTGTACTCCGTACTGTCCGCAGCCTTCAGCACCAGCCGTGTGCCGTCGTTACTGACCGCCACGACACGCAGTTCGGGCATGGGAACCTCCCGGTGGTGCCTGCCGACGTTCGGTGCGTCGCTGCTCTTCCCGCTAGTCGAGTGTGGCCTGCCCGGGTGCAGCCTGCCACAACATTGCTGAGTTGCCCGGCGTGTCGGGTCTTGGAACCCGATGCGCCGTTATGACACGGTTACGCATTTGCAACGCAGCGGCCGTGATCGCCGCCGTCGGACGGACACCGGAGCACTGGCTCGCCCACAGTACTCCATTCGAGCCATGCGGGTGGACCGGCGCGCCACCGAACGCGGAACGTTGCACGGCAGTTGAGTCTGCCTGTTGCGCCCCGGTTCGATCAAGAGGTGCGTTGCATCACAGAATCCCCGGAATCGGAACTAACGGGTCCGTCCGTGCGCTCGTCCATGAGGGCAGGAGCCCATCGGAGCGATCTTGGGATAGAGATGCGGGGGACGGCGGACAGGACGGCGGACGACGGCGGCGAGGAGAAGCGCAAGGGGAAGATCGAACTCAGCGGCGCCCAGGTCGCGGGCGGTGCGTCGGCCACGATGGTGGCCGCGTTCCTCGCCTCCAGCATGGGCGTGTACGGCACGATCATCGGCGCCGGCGCCGGCGTCGTCAGCGTGGGCGCCACCGCGGGCGCGCTCAGTCCCCCAACACCCGCCGCAGGTAGTCGTTCCCGAACACCCGGCCGGGGTCCAGCCGGTCCCGTACCGCGGTGAACTCCCCGAACCGCGGGTACACCCCCGCCAGATACTCCGCGTCCCGGCTGTGCAGCTTCCCCCAGTGCGGCCGGCCGCCGTGCGCCGTCATGATCCGCTCCACCGCCGTGAAGTACGCCTGGTGCGGCGTCCCCCGGTACAGGTGCACCGCGACGTACGCCGTGTCCCGCCCCGACGCCGTCGACAGCGGGATGTCGTCGGCGGGCGCGACCCGTACCTCCACCGGGAAGCTGATCCGCAGCCGCGACCGGTCGACCATCGTCTTCAGCTCCCGGATCGCGGTCACGGCCGCCGCCCGCGGCAGCGCGTACTCCATCTCCACGAACCGCACCCGCCGCGGGCTGGTGAAGACCTTGTACGGGATGTCGGTGTACGTCCGCGCCGACAGCGCGCGGCTGGAGACCGCCGCGATGCCCGGGATCGCCGCGGGCACCGCCCGCCCCACCGCGCAGGCCGCCCGGAAGACGCCGTTGGAGAGCAGCTCGTCGTCGATCCACCCGCCGATCCGGCCGAGCGGCTCGGCGGGGCCCTCGCTGCGGTTGTTGCGCTTGGTGTTGCAGCGGCCGGTGTGCGGGAACCAGTAGAACTCGAAGTGCTCGTTCTCCCCGGCCAGTTCCTCGAAGGACGCGAGGACGTCCGTGAGCGCCATCGGCTCCTCCCGCGCGGTGAGCAGGAAGACCGGCTCCACCGCGAAGGTCAGCGAGGTGACGACGCCCAGCGCGCCGACGCCGAGCCGGGCGGCGGCGAAGACCGCCGCGTCCTCGCCGGTGTCGGCCGCCGTGTACGTACGCGCCCGGCCGTCGGCCGTCACCAGCTCCAGGGCGGTGATCTGGGCGGCCAGCGAGGCGGAGGAGCGGCCGGTGCCGTGGGTGCCGGTGGCGGTGGCGCCCGACACGGTCTGCGCCATGATGTCGCCCATGTTGGTCAGCGAGAGGCCGGCGGCGGCGAGGGCGTGGTTGAGCTGGTGGAGCGGGGTGCCCGCGGCGACGGTGACGGTGCCGGCCCCGCGGTCGATCTCGTGGATGCCGACCAGCCGCTCCGGGCGGATCATGAGCCCGCCGGTGGCCGCGGCGGCGGTGAAGGAGTGGCCCGTACCGACGGCCTTGACCTTCAGCCCCTCCTCGGCGGCGGTCCGTACGGCGTCGGCGACCTCGGCGGTGGTGGCGGGGCTGACGGTGCGCGCGGGGCGGGCGGCGACGGTGCCCGCCCAGTTGCGCCAGGCGCCCGCGGCGCTCGTGCCCCTCACCTGATGCATCCGCCGTCCATCCGCTGAACGGGCCGGTGGTACGGCCCCTCGTCCCGGCTCTCGCCCCCTGGTTGGAGAGGGATGATACTCGCGCGTACGGACCGTCCCGACGCCGGTGCCCGGCTCGGGCGAACGGCGGGCGCATGGCAGGATCGAGGACATGCCAGACGTGCCGTCCCCCCAGCCGTACGACGCCCTTCTGCTGCTCTCCTTCGGCGGCCCCGAGGGCCCGGACGATGTCGTTCCGTTCCTGGCGAACGTCACCCGGGGACGCGGTATCCCGCGCGAGCGGCTGGAGGAGGTGGGCAAGCACTACTACCTCTTCGACGGCGTGAGCCCCATCAACGCCCAGAACCGCACGCTGCTCGCGGCCCTGCGCAAGGACTTCGCCGAGGCGGGCCTCGACCTCCCGGTCTACTGGGGCAACCGCAACTGGGCCCCGTACCTCACCGACACCCTGCGGGAGATGACCGAGGCCGGGCACCGGCGGGTGCTGGCGCTGGTCACCAGCGCGTACGCCTCGTACTCGGGCTGCCGGCAGTACCGCGAGAACCTGGCCGAGTCGCTGGCCGAGCTGACCGCGGAGGGCCTGGAGCCGCCGCGCGTCGACAAGCTGCGGCACTACTTCAACGCCCCCGGCTTCGTCCGCGACATGGTCGCCGGCGTGCAGGACGCGCTGGCGCGGCTGCCCGAGGACGTACGCGACGGCGCCCACCTGGCCTTCACCACCCACTCCATCCCCACCGCCGCGGCCGACACCTCGGGCCCCCCGGCGGACCACGGCGACGGCGGCGCGTACGTGGCGCAGCACATGGACGCCGCCAAGCTGGTCGCGGACACCGTCGCGGTGCTCACCGGGGTGCAGCGGCCCTGGCGGCTCGTCTACCAGTCGCGCAGCGGCGCCCCGCACATCCCGTGGCTGGAGCCGGACGTCTGCGACCACCTGGAGGAGCTCCACGCCGCCGGGGCGCCCGCGGTCGTGATGGTGCCGATCGGCTTCGTCTCGGACCACATGGAGGTCATGTACGACCTCGACACCGAGGCGGCGGCGAAGGCGGCGGAGCTGGGCCTGCCCGCCGTGCGGTCCGCGACCGTCGGGGCGCGGCCGGCGTTCGTCGAGACGCTGCGGAAGCTGGTCCTGGAGCGGGCCGCGGCCGAGCGCGGTGAGCCGGTCGAGCGGCCCGCGCTGGGCCGGCTGGGGCCGAGCCACGACGTCTGCCCGGCGGGCTGCTGCCCGGCCCGCGATCCCCGGCCCGCGACCGCGGGCGCCGACTGACGCCGCGGAAAGGCGCCGCCGGAACAGCCGGCGGACGGCCGCCCGGCAGCCGCCTGCGGCACCCACCCCCGCACCCGAGGAGCACCGTGACCGACGAGCCCCGCCCCGAGCCGGC
This sequence comes from Streptomyces sp. CNZ287, assembly GCF_007827615.1. Classification (NCBI taxonomy): domain Bacteria; kingdom Bacillati; phylum Actinomycetota; class Actinomycetes; order Kitasatosporales; family Streptomycetaceae; genus Streptomyces; species Streptomyces sp. CNZ287. The sequence continues at coordinate 127,854 of NZ_VISV01000021.1, forward strand.
CGCCGCGCCCCAGGACGAGCTGCTGGCCCTGGCGCTGGAGGCCGCGCGCCGCGCGGGCGAGCTGCTGCGCGACCGCCGGCCCGCCGACCTCGGCGTGGCCGCGACGAAGTCCAGCGCCATCGACGTCGTCACCGAGATGGACTTCGCCGCCGAGAAGCTGATCACCGGCTTCCTCACCGAGCACAGGCCCGAAGACGGGATCCTGGGCGAGGAGGGCGCGAGCCGGCCCGGCAGCAGCGGAGTGCGCTGGGTCGTCGACCCGGTCGACGGCACCGTGAACTACCTCTACGGCCGTCCCGACTGGTCGGTCAGCATCGCCGCCGAGTACGCGGGCGAGGCCGTCGTCGGCGTCGTGGCGGCGCCGATGCGCGGCGAGACGTACCACGCCGTGCGCGGCGGCGGCGCCTTCGTCAACGGCGCACCGGCGCACTGCCGGCCCGCCCCGCCGATGGACCAGGCGCTGGTCTCCACCGGCTTCAACTACGTCCTCGACGTGCGCGCGCACCAGGCCGAGGTGGCCCGCCTGCTCATCCCCCGGGTGCGCGACATCCGCCGAGGCGGTTCGGCGGCGATCGACCTGTGCGACGTGGCCTGCGGCCGGCTCGACGGCTACTACGAGCGCGGCCTGAACCCGTGGGACCTGGCCGCCGGCGACCTCATCGCCCGCGAGGGCGGCGCGCTGACCGGCTCCCGGCCCGGCGGGCGGCCCGACGGCGACCTGACCGTCGCCGCGGTGCCGGGGCTCTTCGAGCCGCTCCAGCGGCTGCTGGACGAGCTGGGCGCCTGGCACGACTGAGCCCTCCGGCCCCGCGCCGTACCGCCGCCTCAGGCGGCCGTACGGGCCCCGCACCGGTCCCGCGGCCGGTACCCCCGGCCGCTCCCGGCACGCATGCCCCCGCCGGAGCGCCGCCGCCTTCCCGCCCGTACCCCGCAACCTCCACGCCACCTCGCCGACGCCTCCCGGACACCCGCGGACAATGCGGCGCCCCGGCACCGTCGGGGTGCCGGGGCGCCGTGTGGGCGTCGGGCGGGTCAGACTCCGGAGCCGGCGCCGACCTCGACGCCGTGGTCGGCGGCGAGCCGGCGCAGATCGTCCAGCTCCTCCTGCTCGACCTCGACACCGAACTCGTCGCCTTCCTCGCGGGCGCGGTCCAGCTCGTTCTCGGCCTTCTTGATGCGCTGCAGAATGCCAGCGGTGAAAGCGTCCATTGTGTGCGCCCCCTCGTCGTCGGGTCGAGGCACTTGGGGGTGTGCCGACGGTTCAGATCACGGAGACCGTCCTTCCGGCTACAGCCTGTGTGCCATGCCGGGAATGGAGGCTGGGAAACGTGATCGGCGGGTGTGGAATCGTCCTCCCCGGACTCCCGGGGGTGGAAACATCGGATCCGCAGAATCTTTGGGTGCCCGGCTGCTTACCACCGGTTTACGCACATTGCAGGCAGGATGGAGCTGTTCTTCAGCACCGTTCCGTGCCCCCACGCACCACGTAGAGAGGACCCCGCCGTGCGCGTACTCGTCGTCGAGGACGAGCAACTGCTCGCCGACGCGGTGGCCACCGGCCTGCGCCGGGAGGCGATGGCCGTGGACGTCGTCTACGACGGCGCGGCGGCCATCGACCGCATCGAGCTGAACGACTACGACGTGGTCGTGCTCGACCGCGACCTGCCCCTGGTCCACGGCGACGACGTGTGCAGCAGGGTCGTCGAGCTGGGCCTGCCCACCCGCGTGCTGATGCTGACCGCGGCGGGCGACGTCCGGGACCGCGTCGAAGGTCTCGAGCTGGGCGCGGACGACTACCTGCCCAAGCCGTTCGCCTTCAGCGAACTCACGGCGCGCGTGCGCGCCCTCGGCCGCCGCAGCACCCAGGCGCTGCCCCCGGTGCTGGAGCGGTCCGGGATCAAGCTCGACCCGGGCCGCCGGGAGGTCTACCGGGACGGGCGGCTCGTGCAGCTCGCACCGAAGGAGTTCGCGGTGCTCGAGGTGCTCCTGCGGGCCGAGGGCGGCGTGGTCTCCGCGGAGCAGTTGCTGGAGAAGGCGTGGGACGAGAACACCGACCCGTTCACCAACGTCGTACGCGTCACCGTCATGACGCTGCGCCGCAAGCTCGGCGAGCCCCCCGTGATCATCACGGTGCCCGGCTCGGGCTACCGCATCTGACGCTCCCGACGCACCCCCACGCACCCGACGGATGGCCTCATGGACGACAACAGACGCTCCGCGTCGGACGAGCTGCCCGCCGGCACCCCGCCGAAGCCCACCTGGGACCCCCGGGAGGGCGCGGCGCCGTACTGGCTGCGCCCGACCATCCGGATACGTCTCACGCTGATCTACGGCGGCATGTTCCTCATGGCCGGCATGGTCCTGCTGGCGATCATCTACCTGCTGGCCGCCACCGCCCTGGACAGCTTCGCCACGCCCTTCAAGCTGCTGGAGAGCAGCGGCACCGTGCAGGTGGCCAGCGGGCCCTGTCCCGAGGTCTCGGACGCCAAGACGTACGACCAGTTCAACGGCATCCTGGAGGCGTGCATCGAGCGGCGCCGCCAGCTCGCCCTGGACTCCCTGCTGCGCAAGTCGCTGCTCGCGCTGCTGGGGATGACGGTCCTGGCCTTCGCCTTCGGCTACGTCGTCGCCGGCCGGGTGCTCTCGCCGCTCGGCCGCATCACCCGCACCGCGCGCAGCGTGGCCGGTTCCGACCTGCACAAGCGGATCGAGCTGGACGGGCCCGACGACGAGCTGAAGGAGCTGGCGGACACCTTCGACGACATGCTCGACAGACTCGACCGGGCGTTCAACGCCCAGCAGCGCTTCGTCGCCAACGCCTCGCACGAGCTGCGCACGCCGCTGGCGATCAACCGCACCCTGCTGGAGGTCCAGCTCTCCGACCCCCAGGCGTCGCCGGAGCTGCAGCAGCTCGGCAAGACCCTGCTGGCCACCAACGAGCGCAGCGAGCTGCTGGTGGAGGGCCTGCTGCTGCTCGCCCGCAGCGAGAACGAGATCGTCGACAGAAAGCCCGTCGACCTCGCCGAGGTGGCCTCCCAGGCGCTGGACCAGACCCGCGGCGAGGCGCAGGGCAAGGGCGTCGAGCTGCGCGGGGTGCGCAAGCCCGCGTACGTCCACGGGAACGGGGTGCTGCTGGAGCGGGTGGGGCTCAACCTGGTGCAGAACGCCGTGCGGTACAACGTCCCCGAGGGGGGCTGGGTCGAGGTGGCGACGGAGGCGCAGCCCGGCGTCGCCGTGCTGACGGTCGCCAACACCGGACCGGTCGTCCCGGCGTACGAGGTGGACAACCTTTTCGAGCCGTTCCGGCGTCTTCGCACGGAGCGTACGGGCAGTGACAAGGGGGTAGGACTGGGGCTGTCCATTGTGAGATCCGTCATTCGCGCGCACGGCGGGACGGTGACCGCACAGCCGCGCGAGGGCGGGGGCCTGGTGATTCGCGTCGCCCTGCCCATGCAGACTGTGTGATACGTCACATTCCGCTCATCCCGGGCGTGTGCGCTGCGTCATCTCCGTATTCCGGGAAAAGCCCGTAAGATCCGCGTTTCCGCAGGATGCGGTCACGGGAAGTACACGGGGTGGCGTGCACGAGAAGGGCCCGGGACCGCGTATGGTCCCTTTCGCCATCCGGCCGCGATCACCCCTGCGGGGGGCGGCTGGGTGTCGATTGCGTAACAGACCTTGATGTGAGGCAAAATCTCCGCTTCGGGTCGGGCACAAGACCGGCCTCTCATGCGTTACGTGCGCTGGAGACTCACTGACCACCCGGAGGGGGAGAGCGAGAATGGCAACGGACTACGACACCCCACGCAAGACAGACGACGACGTCAACGAAGACAGCATCGAAGAGCTGAAGGCGCGGCGCAGCGACAAGTCGGCCGCCGCCGTCGACGTCGACGAATTCGAGCAGAACGAGGGGCTGGAACTGCCCGGTGCGGATCTCTCCAACGAGGAGCTGTCCGTGCGGGTCCTGCCCCGCCAGGAGGACGAGTTCACCTGCATGAGCTGCTTCCTGGTGCACCACCGCAGCCAGTTGGCCGCCGAGAAGAACGGCCAGCCGATCTGCCGCGACTGCGCGGCCTGAGGCCGGCCGTGGCCCCCACGGCCGGCTCCGGTCCCGCCGGGCCGAAGACCGGGATCCTGCAGCGGACGCGCCCCGACCGGCGCGTCCGGGCGGCGCTTGAGCGGGTGGCGGACGCCATCGTGCAGACGGCGCCGCGCGTCCCGGTCCGCGACCTGGCGATCCTGCGCCGGCAGTTCCCCGGGCTCGGCCCGGAGGAGATCGCCGACCGGCTGGTCGCCGGTGCGGTGAAGGGGAGCGCCACGGTCGGCGCGGGCATCGGAGCGGCGGCGATGATGCCCGCGCCGCCAGCCATGCCCGCGGAACTCGCCGCCGAGATCGTGGCGGTGGCCTCGATAGAGCTGAAGCTCATCGCCGAGCTGCACGAGGTGTACGGGGTACGGGCGGCAGGCCCGGCACGGCAGCGGGCCATGGCGTACCTCGGCGCCTGGACCGACGAGCGCGGCATCGACGCCGCTGTGCTCAAGGGCGGTATCAGCTTCGACGCCGTACTCGGCGGCCCCATGCGCCGCCGGCTGCGGCAGCAGGTCCTCAGGCGCACCGTGCGGAACCTGCCGACCCTCGCCCCGTTCCTCATGGGCGCGGCCGCCGGTGCGCTGATGAACCGCAGGGACACGGGCAAGCTCGCCGAGCGCGTCCGCGACGACCTGCGCGCCCGCCAGGTCCCCTGGGACGCGCTCACGCCCGCGGGCGGGGAGCTTGCCGCGCCCGGGAACCCCGGCGGCCGCTCCGGCACCGGGAGCACGGGCACCGGACTGCCGAAGGGCGACCCGCGGGCGCTGCCGCCGGGCGGGCGCTGAGGCGCGCTCGCGCGTCCGGTACTCAGCCCGCGGCGGACTTGAGCGCCGCCACCAGCCGCTCCGGCTGCCGCGTCGACAGGTAGAGATACGGTGTCGGGTCCTCCGGATCCGTGACCTCCACCCGCACCGCCGTCGGGATGTACCCCCGCAGCAGCATGTACGCGCGCGTGTCCGCCTTGTGCGTACGCCAGGCCCGCGCCTCCTCCGCGTCCAGCGCCCGCGCCTCCCCCAGCGCAGTCAGCGGGACCCGGGCGTCGTCGGTGACGAGCTTCCCGGCGACGATGCGGATCCGCGCCGACCCGTACGAGCTGACGCCGACCGCCGCCAGCGCCGTCCCGCCGGCGAGCCCGGCCAGCAGCGGCAGCGTCCCGAAGGGCGTCAGCACCAGCGCCAGGCACACTCCCGCGCCCACCGCCAGACCCCACCAGGACCGCGGTGCGCTCAGCCGCTCGTCGTAGCTCTGCGTCGTCTCCATGGCGTCCAGCCTCCCACGGCCTCCGACCGCGGCTCGGCCGCGGGTCGTGTGCGCAGGTAGGCTCTGGCCGCGTGACTGCAAGTGACAAGCTGACCCCGCCGCCCGGCGCCGCGGAACCCGTGCGGCACCCGGACGCCCCGGCACCGGGACAGCCCCTCGGCTCCCACTACGACCGGTGCTTCGGCTGCGGCGCCGGGCAGGAGCACGGCCTGCACCTGGCCGCGCGGGCGGGCGAGGGCGTGAGCGTGACCGCGGAGTTCACCGTCAGGCCCGCCCACCAGGGCGCCCCCGGGCTCGCCCACGGCGGGGTGCTCACCTCCGCGCTCGACGAGACGCTGGGCGCGCTGAGCTGGCTGCTGCGCACCATCACGGTGACCGGCCGGCTGGAGACCGACTTCCTGCGGCCGGTGCCGGTGGGCACCACGCTCCACCTGGCCGCCCACGTACGCGCCGTCGCCGGCCGCAAGATCTACTCCACCGCCGCCGGCCGCCTCGACACCCCGGAAGGACCGGTGGCCGTACGCGCCGACGCCCTCTTCGTGGAGGTGAACGTGGACCACTTCGTGGAGCACGGCCGGGACCGCGAGATCCGGGCCGTGATGGCCGACCCCGACCAGGTCAGGCGGGCCCGCGCGTTCGAGGTGAACCCGTGACGGCCGGGCGGGAGCCGGTGGACGTGCTGATCCGCCGCGTCGACCCCGGAGTACCGCTCCCGGCGTACGCGCACCCGGGCGACGCCGGCGTCGACCTCGTCACCACCCGGCCCGCGGAGCTGCCCCCCGGCGAGCGCGTCATCCTGCCCACCGGCATCGCCATCGCGCTGCCCGACGGCTACGCGGCGTTCGTCCACCCGCGTTCCGGGCTAGCCGCCCGCTGCGGCGTCACGCTCGTCAACGCCCCGGGGACGGTGGATGCCGGGTACCGTGGGGAGATCAAGGTGAACGTGGTCAACCTCGACCCGCGCCACCCGGTGCGGTTCGAGCGTTTCGACCGGATCGCCCAGCTCGTGATCCAGCAGGTGGAGAAGGCCCGCTTCCACGAGGTATCCGAGCTCCCCGGTTCCGCCAGGGGCGAGGGTGGGCACGGTTCGACCGGAGGGCACGCCTCCCTCGGGGACCGTCAGTCAGTTCATGGATACGCTTCGGTCATTGCCGACCGGGAAGGACAGTGACGTGTTCGGACGTCGTCGCAAGGGGCAGGAGGAGCCCGCCGACAAGCTCGCCGACGGCGTGGCCGCGGAGGACGCCGAGTCGGCGGACGAGCCGGAGGACGGGGAGGAGCGCCGCTACGCGCTGCCCCCCGAGGAGCGCCCCGACGGCCCGTGGGACATCAGTGAGGTCGAGGACGCCAGCCGCGGCCGGGTGGACCTCGGCGGCCTGCTCGTCCCCGGGGTCGAGGGCATGGAGCTGCGCGTCGAGGTGGCGGGCGACTCGATCGTCGCCGCGACCGTGGTGCTGAGGGACAGCGCGATTCAGTTGCAGGGCTTCGCCGCCCCCAAGAACGAGGGCATCTGGGGCGAGGTGCGCACCGAGATCGCCAACGGCATCACCAAGCAGGGCGGCATCATCGACGAGCGCAAGGACACCCTCGGCTGGGAGCTGCGCGCGCAGGTGCCGGTGAAGCTGCCGGACGGCAAGAGCGGCATGCAGGTCGTGCGGTTCGTCGGCTGCGACGGCCCGCGGTGGTTCCTGCGCGGGGTGATCTCCGGCCACGCCGCGGTGCAACCGCAGGCGGCGGGGGTGCTGGAGAAGATCTTCCGCGAGACCGTGGTCGTACGCGGTGACGGGCCGATGGCGCCGCGGGACCCGATCGTGCTGCAGTTGCCGACGGACGCGCAGATGGTGCCGGACGGCGTGCAGCAGGACGAGGCGAGCGAGGGCTCGCGCTTCGCGGGCGGCATCGACTCGCTGGCACGGGGCCCGGAGATCACCGAGGTGCGCTGAGCGCAGCGCGCGGAAGCGGATGTGACGGCGGCGGGCCGGGTCAGGACGACCCGGCCCGCCGTGGTGTGTGCCGGCCTCCGGGCCCCCAGGACCCGGAGGCCGGCACCCCCGGGTAACGAAGCGGTGACGACGGGTTCTGGGGCTGCCGGGGGCGTTGCGGCTCGCTTATTCTCCCGGCATCTCGGGACATGGGGGGACCGTTGTCGGCGAGCGTCGCGCGGCCGGGGGGCCGGCTACCGCCGGTGCTGCGGCAGGGCGCGCACCACGCCTGGTGCTGGCCGCCGCCGCGCTCGCCCTCCTCCTGGTCGTCACCGTCCTCGCCGCGCTCGTCGCGGTCGCCGAGCAGGCCGCGGAGACCGGGGCCAGGGAGCGGCTCGCGGCGGATCCGGACGCGGCGGTGCGGATCAGCGGGGCGTACGACCCGGACGCCGTGGCGCGCGCGGACGGCCCCGTGCGGGGTGCGCTGGCGCGCACGTACGGCGAGGTGGCCCACCGGACGACGCGGCTGGTGCGGGCCCCGGCCGCGCGGGAGCAGCAGTTGGCCGTGGCCGGGAGCGGCGTCGGCGGGCGGGGCGCGGTGGGTCTCTCGCTGCTGTGGGCGGAGGACGCGGGACGGCAGGCGCGGCTGACCGAGGGGGAGTGGCCGCGGGCCGGGGGCCCGGCGGCGGCCGGGGGCCGGGTGGAGGTCGTCCTCGACGAGGGGTACGCGGCGCGGCTGGGTCTGGCGACGGGCGACGGCTTCGCCCTGGGCGGCGACGAGGACGCCGCCGCGGAGGGCGCCGGCTCCGGCGGCGAGGACGCGGTGCGGCCGCTGGCCATGCGGGTCTCCGGCTCTACGTTCCGCGCGACCCCCAGGCCCCTCTCTGGCAGGACCTCACCGGGACCTTCGGCACCCCCGACAGCGTCGGCCTCGTCGACCGGCGCGTCTTCGCCGCGCAGCCCCTGCTCCGGCGGGACGCCAGGGCCGTGTGGCTCGCCGTGCCCGACGCGCGGCGGCTGCGGCTCGGGCAGGTCGGGCCGCTGCGGGAGCGCGTCGCCGCGCTGGCCGCGGGGGACGCCGAGCGGGTCGTCTTCGGCCGGGGCGGCGGCGGGCTCGCCGACGCCGAGGCCGCCACGGACCTGCCGTACGCGCTACGGCAGTTGGACGTCCCCGTCGCCGTCGCGCGGGCCGGTACGTACCTGCCGGTGGCCCTGCTCGCCTCGCTGGCCCTCGCCGCGCTCGTGCTGACCGCCCGGCAGCTCGCCCGCCACCGCGCCGCGGAGCAGGCGCTGCTCGGCAGCCGCGGCGCCGGGCCGCTGCGGCTCGTCGGCGGGGCCATGGGCCGCCGCGAGCGGCTGGCGTACCGGCGCCGCACCGTCGGCTTCGTCTGGCAGCAGACCGCCCGCAACCTGCTGCCGTACCTGACCGCGCAGGAGAACGTCGCGCTGCCCATGGCGTACGCCCGCGTCCCCCGCCGCGAGCGCCCCGCCCGGGCCGCCGCCCTGCTCGACGCCCTCGGCGTCGCGGACTGCGCGCACCGCCGCCCCGGCGAGCTGTCCGGCGGTGAGCAGCAGCGCGTCGCCGTTGCCGTGGCCGCCGCCAACCGGCCGCGGGTGCTGCTGGCCGACGAGCCGACCGGGGAGCTGGACACCGCGAGCGGCGAGCAGCTCTTCGCCGCACTGCGCCGCGCCAACGAGGAGCTGGCCACCACCGTCCTCGTCGTCACGCACGACCCGCTGGTCTCCCGCCAGGTCCGCCGCACGGTGCAGCTCCGCGACGGCCGCACCGCCGCCGAGACGCTGCGGGACGAGGAGCTGACGGCCGCGGAGTACGCCGTGCTCGACCGGGTCGGCCGGCTCCAGCTCCCGCGCGAGTACGTCGAGCGGTACGGTCTGCGACGACGGGTCCGGCTGACCGCGGAGCGGGACCACGTCGGTGTGTGGCGGGCCGGCGGGGAGCCAGCCGCGCCGGAAGGACAGGGCGGGCCGCCCGGCGGGCCGCGCGACGAGGGGGAGGACGCGTGAGCGAGGAGACCGGCAGAGAAGGCACGGCGGTACGGGAACGGGCGGCGGCCGGCGCCGGGGCCATGGTCGTCGTCGAGGACCTGCACCGCACGTACGGCGGCGGCGCCACCGCCGTACACGCCCTGCGCGGGGTGTCGCTGCGGGTGCCGCGCGGCGAACTGGTCGCGCTGAAGGGCCGGTCGGGCTCCGGCAAGACGACGCTGCTGAACCTCGTCGCCGGGCTCGACGTCGCCGACTCCGGGCGGATCGAGCTGGACGGCGTGGCCCTGTCCGGGCTCGGCGAGGCGGAGCTGCTGGAGCTGCGGCGGGACCGGATCGGGCTCGTCTTCCAGTCGTTCGGGCTGATCCCGATCCTGTCCGCGGCCGAGAACGTCGGGGTGCCGATGCGGCTGCGCAAGGTGCCGCCGCGGGAGCGCGAGGAGCGGGTGGAGCTGCTGCTCGCGCTCGTCGGGCTCGCGGACCACGCCGCGCAGCGGCCGGGCGAGCTCTCCGGCGGGCAGCAGCAGCGGGTGGCGATCGCCCGGGCGCTGGCGAACCGGCCAGCGCTGATCATCGCGGACGAGCCGACGGGGCAGCTCGACGCGGAGACGGGGCACGCGGTGATGGAGCTGCTGCGGGCGGTGGTGCGCAGCGAGGGCGTCACGGTGCTGGTGGCCACGCACGACGCGGCGCTGCTGGACCTGGCGGACCGGGTCCTGGAGCTGCGTGACGGCACGATCACGGACCACCCGGAGGCGGGCACGGCCGGGGAGCCGCCGGCCCTCTGACCCGTACGACCGCGGCACCCGCCGCTCGCCACCCGTACGCCCCACGGCCCCGCAGGGCCTCCGGCTCCCGTCAGGGATGCGTCAAGGTCCGGTCCCCGGCCCCCGCCGGGTGCGCCGGACCGCCCGCGCGGTCGTACGCTCGACGGTGCGACACGCACGAAAGCGGGCGGACAATCGAGTCATGACACGGGGCAAGCTGCGGATCTACCTGGGCGCGGCGCCGGGCGTCGGCAAGACCTACGCGATGCTCTCCGAGGCGCACCGCCGGCTGGAGCGCGGCACCGACGTGGTCGTGGGCTTCGTCGAGCACCACGACCGGCCGCGCACCGAGGTGCTGCTCCACGGCCTGGAGCAGATACCGCGCCGCGAGCTGGACTACCGCGGCACGCGGTTCACCGAGATGGACGTGGACGCCGTCCTCGCCCGCCGGCCCACCGTGGTGCTCGTCGACGAGATGGCGCACACCAACGTCCCCGGCTCCCGGAACGAGAAGCGCTGGCAGGACATCAAGGAGCTGCTGAGCGCCGGCATCGACGTCATATCGACCGTCAACATCCAGCACCTGGAGTCGCTGGGGGACGTCGTGGAGAACATCACCGGCGTACGACAGCGGGAGACCGTGCCGGACGCCGTGGTCCGCAAGGCCGGCCAGATCGAGCTTGTCGACATGTCGCCCGAGGCGCTCCGCCGCCGCATGGCCCACGGCAACATCTACGACCCCGGCAAGATCGACGCCGCGCTCTCCAACTACTTCCGCCCCGGCAACCTCACCGCCCTGCGCGAGCTGGCGCTGCTCTGGGTCGCCGACCGCGTCGACGACTACCTGCGCGAGTACCGCAGCGAGCACGACATCCGCGACACCTGGCAGGCCCGCGAGCGCATCGTCGTCGGCATCACCGGCGGCCCCGAGGGCCGTACGCTCATCCGCCGCGGCGCCCGGCTGGCGACCAAGGGTGCGGGCGGCGAGATCATGGCCGTCTACATCTCCCGCAGCGACGGCCTCACCCCCCTGAACACCGCCCCGCCCGAGGAACTGGCCGTCCAGCGCACCCTCGTCGAGGACCTGGGCGGTACGTTCCACCACGTCATCGGCGACGACGTGCCGGACGCCCTGCTGGAGTTCGCGCGCGGCGTCAACGCCACCCAGATCGTGCTGGGCTCCAGCCGCCGCAAGGCGTGGCAGTATGCCTTCGGCCCCGGCGTGGGCGCGACCGTCGCCCGCGAGTCCGGGCCCGACCTCGACGTGCACATCGTCACCCACGGCGAGGTCGCCAAGGGCCGCGGGCTGCCGCTGGCCCGCGGCGCCCGCCTCGGCCGCGGCCGTATCGCCGCCGGCTGGCTCGTCGGCCTGGCCGGGCCCGTGCTGCTCACCGCGGTGATGCTCAGGCTCGACAGCACCCTGGGGCTCGCCAACGAGGTGCTGCTGTTCCTCTTCGCCACCGTGCTGGCGGCACTCCTCGGCGGCACACTGCCGGCGCTGGCCTCCGCCGGAGCCGGCTCGCTGCTGCTGAACTACTACTTCACCCCGCCCGTGGAGACCTTCACCATCGCCGACGCGCGCAACATCGTCGCCCTCGTCGTCTTCTTCGCGGTCGCCGTCGCGGTCGCGTCCGTCGTCGACCTCGCCGCCCGCCGCACCTCCCAGGCCGCCCGGCTGCGCGCCGAGTCGGAGGTGATGTCGCTCCTCGCGGGCAGCGTGCTGCGCGGCGAGGGCTCGCTCGAATCACTCCTGGACCGGGTGCGCGAGACGTTCGGCATGGAGTCCGTGTCGCTCTTCGAGCGGCAGCGCGGCGAGGACGGCTGGACCTGCGTCGGCCGCGTCGGCGCCAGCGCAGGCGCGCCCGCGGGCCCGGACGACGCCGACGCCGACATGCCCGTGGGCGACGACATGACGCTGGCGCTCACCGGCCGCAAGCTGCCCGCCGCCGACCGCCGGGTGCTCGGCGCGTTCGCCGCTCAGGCCGCCGTCGTCCTGGAGCGGCAGCGGCTGGCCGCCGAGGCCGTGGAGGCCCGCAAGCTGGCCGAGGGCAACCGCATCCGCACCGCGCTGCTCGCCGCCGTCAGCCACGACCTGCGCACGCCGCTCGCCGCCATCAAGGCCGCCGTCACCTCGCTCCGCTCCGACGACGTCGCCTGGTCCGAGGAGGACGAGGCGGAACTGCTCACCGCCATCGAGGAGGGCGCCGACCGGCTCGACGCCCTCGTCGGCAACCTGCTCGACATGTCCCGTCTCCAGACCGGCACCGTCACCCCGCTGCTGCGCGAGGTCGATCTCGACGAGGTGGTGCCCAAGGCGCTCGCCGGCGTGCCCGAGGGTAGCGTCACCTTGGGCATCCCCGAGACCCTGCCGATGGTCACCGTCGACGCCGGGCTGCTGGAGCGCTCGGTGGCGAACGTGGTCGAGAACGCGGTCAAGTACAGCCCGCCGGGCACCCCCGTCCTGGTGCAGGCGAGCGCCCTCGGCGACCGGGTCGAGCTGCGCGTCGTCGACCGCGGCCCCGGAGTCCCCGACAGCGGCAAGGACCGGATCTTCGAGCCCTTCCAGCGCTACGGCGACGCGCCCCGCGGCGCCGGCGTCGGCCTCGGCCTCGCGGTGGCCCGCGGCTTCGCCGAGGCGCTGGGCGGCACCCTCGTCGCCGAGGACACCCCCGGCGGCGGGCTGACGATGGTGCTCACGCTGCGGGCGGCACCGGGCCGCGGCACCCCCGCGCCCGCCGAGCTGCCGGCCCAGGCGACGACGTGACGGCCGCCGTCCCTGCCCGGCCGCCGGTATCCCGGCGGCGCCGGCGCGCGGCCCGTCTCCGTATCCGTATCCTCCGAATGGACGAAAGGCAGCCGCCATGCACCGGGTGCTCGTGGTCGACGACGAGCCGCAGATCGTGCGCGCGCTCGTCATCAACCTCAAGGCGCGCAAGTACGAGGTCGACGCCGCCCAGGACGGCGCCACCGCCCTCAGGCTCACCGCCGACCGCCACCCCGACGTGATCGTCCTGGACCTCGGCCTGCCCGACATGGACGGCGTCGACGTCATCCGCGGCATCCGCGGCTGGACCCGGGTGCCGATCCTGGTGCTCTCCGCCCGGCACAGCTCGGACGAGAAGGTCGAGGCCCTCGACGCGGGCGCGGACGACTACGTGACCAAGCCCTTCGGCATGGACGAACTGCTGGCCCGGCTGCGCGCCGCCGTCCGCCGCACCGAGCCCTCCGCGCCCGCCGGGGACCAGGCCGTCGTCACCACGGACGCCTTCACCGTCGACCTCGCGGCCAAGAAGGTCCACCGCGACGGCGCCGACGTCCGGCTCACCCCCACCGAGTGGCACCTGCTCGAAGTGCTGGTACGCAACGCCGGCCGGCTGGTCAGCCAGAAGCAGCTCCTCAAGGAGGTCTGGGGGCCCTCGTACGGCACGGAGACCAACTACCTGCGGGTCTACATGGCCCAGCTCCGCCGCAAGCTGGAGGCCGACCCGGCCCACCCGCGTCACTTCGTCACCGAGCCGGGCATGGGCTACCGCTTCGAGCAGTGAAACGGACCGCCCCGTGCGGGTACCCTGCGGGCATGGACCCCGCCCGCAGCGCCGACCGACCCGCCGGCCCGTTCCGCCGGCTGCTGGGCCGCATCACCGGCGCCGCGGAGCCGCCGGTGGAGGACAGCCTGCCGCCCGACGAGGAGACCGCCGACGTCACGCCGATCCGGCAGTGCCACGACCGCGCCGTCGTCACCGTCACCGGCAGTCTCCGCACCGTCACGCTCCAGCCGCGCGCCGGCGTCCCCGCGCTGCAGGCGGAGCTCTTCGACGGCACGGACTCGCTCGACCTGGTCTGGCTCGGCCGCCGCGCCATCCCCGGCATCGAGCCGGGCCGCAGCCTGACCGCCTCCGGCCGGATCGCCATGAGCCGCGGGCGGCGGGTGCTCTTCAACCCCAAGTACGAACTGCGACCCCTCGGACAGGAGCAGCGGTGACGTATTTCCAGAAGCCGGCCGACGAGCGCGCCGGAGGCACCGGCGCGACCGGCGGCCCGCCCGGGACCGCACCCGCGCCGGCGCCCCCGTCCGGGGACGGCGCCGGCCGCACCGCCTCCGACGTACCGGAGGGCGACTCGCAGGCCGTCACCCAGGCGGCCATGGCCGAGGCGTTCGGCGGCATCCGCGGCATGGTGGAGACCACGGTCCCCGGGCTCGTCTTCGTACTCGTCTACACCATCGGCTCGGACATCAAGCCCTCTGCGATCGCCGCACTCGGCGTCTCGCTGCTGCTCGGCCTCACCCGGCTGATCACCGGCGGCACCTTCAAGCACGCCTTCAGCGGCGTCTTCGGCGTGGTCATCGGCGTCGCCTTCGCGAACATGACCGGCAACGCCAAGGACTTCTACCTCCCGGGACTGCTCTACGGCCTGGGGCTGGCGCTCGCGTACATCCTCAGCACCCTGGCGGGCCTGCCGCTGATCGGGGTGATCCTCGGCCCGCTCTTCCGCGAGAACCTGTCGTGGCGCACCCGCAACCCCGGCCGCAAGAAGGCGTACGCCAAGGCGAGCTGGGCCTGGGGCCTGATCTTCCTCGCCAAGTCCGCGATCCTCTTCCCGCTGTACTTCTGGGCCGACCCCAAGGAGTTCGGCTGGGTGATCGTGGCGCTGAAGATCCCGCCGCTGCTCCTCGCGGTCACGCTCACGTACATCTTCCTCAAGCAGGCGCCGCCGCCCATCGACGTGATCGCGGAGGCGGAGGCGGAGGAGAAGGCACAGGCGGAACGGGAGAAGGCGGGCCGGCCGGCGGCCGAGCGCGACTAGCGCGCCGCCGGGTCAGTCCTCGCCGGGTCAGCGCCGCCGGGTCAGTCCTCGCGGCGTACCGAGAGCAGCTCCTCCAACTGCTCCTCGCGCGCCTGCGCGGCCACGAAGAGCAGCTCGTCGCCCGCCTCCAGGGTGTCGTCGGGCTTCGGGGTGAGGACCGTGCTGCCGCGGATGATCGTCACCAGCGTGGTGTCCGCGGGCCAGTCGACATCGCCGACGGAGGTGCCCGTGAGGGCCGACTCCTCCGGCAGGGTCAGCTCGACGAGGTTCGCGTCGCCGTGGCTGAAGCGCAGCAGCCGGACCAGGTCGCCGACACTGACGGCCTCCTCCACCAGGGCGGACATCAGCCGCGGCGTGGAGACGGCGACGTCCACGCCCCACGCCTCGGTGAAGAGCCACTCGTTGCGCGGATTGTTGACCCGGGCGACCACGCGCGGCACGCCGTACTCGGTCTTGGCGAGCAGCGAGACGACGAGGTTGACCTTGTCGTCGCCGGTGGCGGCGATGACCACGTGGCAGCGCTGCAGCGCCGCCTCGTCCAGCGAGGCGATCTCGCAGGCGTCGGCGAGCAGCCACTCCGCCCGCGGCACCCGCTCGACGGCGATGGCGGTGGGGGTCTTGTCGATGAGCAGCACCTCGTGCCCGTTGTCCAGCAGCTCGCCCGCGATGGAGCGGCCCACCGCACCGGCACCTGCGATCGCGACTCTCACAGCACTGCTCCGTTCACGTCCCCGCGCGCCTCGGCGTGCGTCCTGGCGGCCGCGAGTGCGTCGCTCACCGTCGGTCCTCCGTCTCCGGGCCCTTCGCACAGGCCGCCTCGACCTGCTCCACCTCGTCGGTACGCATGATCACATGCACCAGGTCGCCGTCCTGGAGCACCGTCCTCGCGGTGGGCAGCACGGCCTCGCCCTGCCGGGTGAGGAAGGCGACCCGTACACCCGTCTCCTCCTGCAGCTCCGCCACCCGGCGCCCGATCCACGAGGCCGAGGTGTGCACCTCCGCCAGCTCCACCCGGCCGCTCGGGTCCCGCCACAGCGGCTCCGCGCCGGAGGGCAGCAGCCGGCGCAGCATCTGGTCGGCGGTCCAGCGGACGGTGGCGACGGTGGGGATGCCGAGCCGCTGGTAGACCTCGGCGCGGCGGGGGTCGTAGATCCGGGCGGCGACGTTCTCGACGCCGAACATCTCGCGGGCGACGCGGGCGGCGATGATGTTCGAGTTGTCGCCGGAGCTGACCGCGGCGAAGGCCCCGGCCTCCTCGATGCCGGCGTCCTTCAGGGTGTCCTGGTCGAAGCCGATGCCGGTGATGCGGCGCCCGCCGAAGCCGGGGCCGAGGCGGCGGAAGGCGGTGGGATCCCGGTCGATCACCGACACCGTGTGCCCCTGCTGCTCCAGCGTGCGCGCCAGGGTGGAGCCCACCCGGCCGCACCCCATGATCACGATGTGCACGCGGCGTCCCTTCGCCCTGTCTGGCTTTTCGGTTCAAGCTACACACCCTCTGGGCCGGGGAGCACCCCGGGTGGTGCCGGTAGACGGGTGGGGCCGTGGGGACGCCCGTACGGTACGGGTCGGGCGGGCCGCCTAGACTGGCGCGCGCCCGGTCCGCCCGCAGCCGCAGAACCAGCCCCAGGAGTCCGCCCCGTGCCCGAAGAACAGCAGGCCCACGCCACCTCCCCGCCACTGGTGGGGGAGGAGTACGAGGTCGAGATCGGCGCGGTGGCGCACGGCGGGCACTGCGTGGCCCGTACGCCGGAGGGCCAGGTGCTTTTCGTACGCCATACGCTGCCCGGCGAACGGGTCGTCGCGCGGGTCACCGAGGGACGCGCCGGCGCACGCTTCCTGCGCGCGGACGCGGTACGGGTGCTGGAGCCGGCGAAGGACCGCATCGAGGCGCCGTGCCCCTACGCGGGACCCGGCAAGTGCGGCGGCTGCGACTTCCAGCACGTCGCCCCGGGCGCCCAGCGCCGGCTGAAGGCCGACGTACTCGCCGAGCAACTGACCCGGCTCGCGGGGCTCACCGCCGAGGACGCGGGATGGGACGGAACGGTGGAGCCGGTGCCGGGCGACAAGGTGCCGAAGGGCGAGGTGCCGGCGTGGCGCACCCGGGTGCAGTACGCGATCGACCCCGAGGATCACGCCGGCCTGCGCAAGCACCGCTCGCACGAGGTGCAGCCCGTGGACCGCTGCCTGATCGCCGCCCCCGAGGTGGAGGAACTGGGCGTGGAGAGCCGGGAGTGGCCGCAACTGGCCACGGTGGAGGCCATCGCCGCCACCGGCTCCGGCGACCGCCAGGTCGTCCTCACCCCCCGCCCGGGCGGCCGGCTCCCCCTGGTCGAACTGGACCGCCCCGTCTCCGTACTCCGCGCGGAGGAGCCCCGTACCCCGGGCGCCCCCGCGGCGATCCACCGCGTCCACGGCCGCGACTTCGTCCGCGAACGCGCCGCGGGCCGCACCTGGCGCGTCGGCGCGGGCGGCTTCTGGCAGGTGCACCCGCGGGGCGCGGACCTGCTCGTCGAGACGGTGATGACGGGCCTGATGCCGAAGAAGGGCGACATGGCCCTCGACCTCTACTGCGGCGTCGGCCTCTTCGCGGGCGCCCTCGCGGAACGCGTCGGCCCCAAGGGCGCGGTCCTCGGCATCGAGTCCGGCAAACGCGCCGCCGCGGACGCCCGCCACAACCTGGCCGACCTCGACCGCGTCCGCATCGAACAGGGCAAGGTCGACCGCGTCCTCCCCCGCACGGGCATCACGGAGGCGGACCTCGTAGTCCTGGACCCACCCCGCACCGGTGCCGGCCGCCAGGTGATCACCCAGATCACCGCCCTCCACCCCCGCCGCATCGCCTACGTCGCCTGCGACCCGGCAGCCCTGGCCCGGGACCTCTCCTACTTCACCGCCGCGGGCTACACCCCGAAGTGGACCCGGGCTTTCGACCTCTTCCCGATGACCCACCACATGGAGTGCGTGGCAGTGCTTGTGAGGGCCGAAAAGGCTTCCTGACCTGGGGTTTTCATTATGCACACGATGTGCGTTGTGTGCGGTATGAGCGATATCTTGACGCTGAAATGACGCTCTCCGAGGTATCTTGACGCTCGTTTGACGCTCGTTGATCTTGCTTCAAATGCCCTGCTGAGCGGGATAGACAGCATTTCTGATGGGCGAGTGAGCTTGCCGCTCCAGGCTGCTGAGTCCTGCGCGGAGGACGCGCACCGCCGTCCGTTGATCTTGGTCGAAGCAGTCGAGATCCCGAGTTCTGAGAACAGAAGAGGGCCGGGGTCGGGAGGGCGATCGGACCACCTCCGCTCGCGTGGAAAGCACTGTCCGCGACCACCTGCCCACACCCGCTCGCGCACCTCGGCGCGCGCGGCCCGGATTACGGCCAGCGCTCTCGGTCCGGCCGCAGCAAGGCCACCGATCAGGCGGGAGACGGTCGCATCGGAGGTCACCGGCCCGAAAACCACCGACTCGGCCCGCAGTGTGCCCACATCGGCCAGACGGTCTCCGCCCAGGGCCACCGCCAGCTCAAGCGTCGTCTTGCCGGGGTCGTGCACCGCCCGCGGCTTGCGTCACGGCGCGAGCGCCGCCGGTATCGCCGTGTCCAGCCAGGTCTTGCGGACCGTCTCGACAAACAACACCGCCCCGGCCTGGGCAGCTACCGCGCGGCCGTGGCTCTCGACACGAAGACGACGCGGGTACAGTCCGATACGCTTCTTCACCTGGGGAGCGCTTCTTTCTCGCAGCCAACAGGACCCTCGACAAGTCCTATCGTTGCAGGTCAGGGGCACTCCTCGTGTTTTTGATCACGTTTCGGACGGCGCATCCCGTAAAATCGCAAGGCTAGGCCAGGCTCATCGACCGGGCCATCACTGCGATGTCGACCCCAACGGGTACGTAGGCAGGGTAGTAGGCGAGTCTGCCGGGGCCGGACAGGCTGCAAGTGAGCTGGCACTCGGCGGTGATGGGTCGGCGGAGAGGGGATTCGTTCTGTGTCAGTCCCTGGCCGACCGGTTCGCGTACGTCAGATAGCGGCCAGCGGTAGCGTGACGAACTCGATCCTCCGGTACGGTGACCAGTCGCCGGTCTCGTACAGCACGCCGATGTTCTGGCCGTCGGGTAGCAGTGCCAGGTCGGAGTAGGCGGCGGGGAGGCCGGTGAGGTGGCGGGTGAGGCGCCAAGTGGCGCCGTCGTCGTCGCTTACCCAGAGCGCGAGTGCCGCGCGCTCCGATGGGTGGGAGGGGCCGGAGTAGAGCAGTCGGCCGTCGGGGAGGGTGAGCAGGCTGCCCTGGCAGTCCGGGCCGGGCAGCGTGGCCTGGGGGCGGATGTCCCGGACCAGGGACTCGCCGCGGTCGGTGGAGTAGGCGTCGCCGCGGTAGCCCACGATCGCGTCGGGAAGGCAGCGGGAGTTGATGTAGAGCCTGCCGTCCGGGAGCACGGCGCAGGCGGTTTCGTTCTCGTTCACGGACCCGTTGGGGACGGATGAGGTGTAGCCGACGGTCCAGGTCTGGCCGTTGTCGCTGTAAATGCCGTGTGCGCCGTAGTACTTGGTCTCCGCTCCGGTGTCGCTTCCGGTCGGCGAGCGGGTGTGCCAGCAGGGCACCACCATGCGGCCGCCGTCGAGTACGACGCCGTGCCCCGGGCCGGTCCCGTACCCGCGCATCCATCCGGGGCGCACCTGCGCCGAGATGTCGGCCGGCTCAGTCCACGTCTGCCCGTCATTCGTCGAACGCTGGACGTATATCCGCCGCGGCGCCGCCTCCCCGGTACGGATCATCTGCGAGGTGACGTTCGGCGGCTGCCGGCACGACAGCAGCAGGATGTCTCCCGATGCTGGCTCGACCACCACAGCCGGGTTCGCGGCGGTGTCGCCGCCGTGTGCGACGACGACCTGCTGGGGGAGCCAGTTCTTCCCGCCGTCCTCCGATCGTCGGACCACGATGTCGATGTCCCCGGTGTCGCCGGCGTCGGACACGCGGCCTTCCGCCAGGGCGAGTACGACCCCGGCCGGGGTTACCGCCAGCGCGGGGATCCGGTACGTGTGGTAGCCGCCAGTGCCGGCGGTGAAGGGCGTCGTCGTTGCCATGCGGTTGCTCCCTCGTACGCGAGAAACGCCCCGGGCCGGTCGGCACGGTGCTCCGATACCCACGCTGCCGTCCGTACGTACGACGAAGATCCGTATCACCTGGTTGTTTGCCGGACGTTCGCGACCAAGTCATCTGACATATCTACACTCCCGGCTCTCCGGCCACTCTCCGCGGCCGTGTGAGAAGCCGTTGTCGTACCGATCAAGGTGAGTGTGGGTTCGAGTGTGGCAACTCGGGCGGGTGATTTCCGGGTTTCCGGGCATGGAGGCAGGGCCTCCTGCACAGCTCGTGGGTGTCGAAGTCCATGAGCAACAGGAGGCCCTGG